>NZ_JAJDOO010000087.1 GCF_020595055.1 Desulfosporosinus shakirovi
ATCTGGTACATTATCTTTTTAATTATTTTTGTCTTTACATCCGAGCCACTATATCTTTCCTGTTTACCGCAAAGTAAAGCCGCAGTATATTTAGCCCTATTAAATCGTTACAAAATTCACTCAGTTAACAACTTGCTCCAACCTAATTCCACTCCTTAACTCAAAAACAAAATGCGCCGGTATGAGAATTAATCTGCGACCCCTTCCATATCATCCCATAAACAAGTAAAATATTATTAAATACCTTGATTAAGGGAAGAATGGCTATGATACCTTATAAGGAAATTTGGGACAATATTGTCCTCATTCAAAACTTCAATGTTGGATTCAATGTTAAGAAAGACAAAAGTCACATTGATTTAACATTAGATGATATCCTCCAGATAAAAGACGAATTTTCGTTTGATACGATTGAATATGCTCAAAATATTGATGATCTTATCCTTAACTTCTCTGAGTACGTAGATTATTAAGCCTTACGTTGACTACCTTCATGAGAAAGCATTTCAAGCAAATTGTGTGGAGGCTGATTAAAATGTCGAAACTATATATACTCAACTGGTCGTATTCAGTCTGAAACTGATATCCTCGAACTTGAGTCAACGATCGAACTGAAATCCGTTTATAAACGAATAAAGGCTTCTATTCCAAGGGCAAGTGTCGGGGTATATGGCGCTAAAGATTTTGATACTCTACAAAGAACTCATAGAAACCTTGGGCGTTGCAAAATAACAAAGTCAGTTGATGAATTCATGGCGCAACTATACGTAAGATGACGGGATAACAACCCGTCTTTTTTTTCGCCTGATAAAGAATAGTTTCTTGCGCGTTTAAAGGCGCCGATCGGTTTAGGTATTCATGTTCAATCAGCCATAAATACTATTATTTCAAAAAGCCCTTCTGCTCTTTACAATATTCTTTAAATTATACCCTATTAGCTCGGACCTTCTGCTTGATAGCCTATCTTGCATGGCTTATCTGCTTAAAGCATAACACTTAGCTCAGACAATTCTATGTAAAAAAGGAGCGAAGCCTAAGATTTCCTTAGTTTCGCTCCCTTAATTTGTTATTCTCTCAACTGAAACTCTCTTCGGTTCCATCTTCCATCAACCGGAAGCAAACCGGCTGTGAACAGAAAAGCGGTCCGCATAACCGGTACG
>NZ_JAJDOO010000088.1 GCF_020595055.1 Desulfosporosinus shakirovi
AGCAACCGGCTGTTAACCGGTAGGTTGTAGGTTCGAGTCCTACTCGGGGAGCCATGGCAGGGTAGCCAAGTGGTCTAAGGCAAGTGGTTCATACCCGCTCATTCGAGGGTTCAAATCCCCCCCCTGCTACCACACCTGCGGGTGTAGCTCAATGGTAGAGCGCTAGCCTTCCAAGCTAGTTACGAGAGTTCGATTCTCTTCACCCGCTCCATAAGAAATAATAACCGCACCGTTAGGTGCGGTTTTTAAATTATGCAAGAACATCAAACCTATTTCGCACTACTTCGTGTATGAATTAACACGCATTGGTTATGAACCACGGTAATCCCGTGTTCTTCACCATCTTGAATAGCATTTTTACTTTCGCTTCCGGGTTGCATCCAAACTCTTGTAATTCCAAGATCGTTACATTCATTGACAACTTGTTCAGTGATTTTAGGAGGGACAACAATGCTTACCGCATCAGGTTTCTTTGGTAAGGCAGCTAGAGAAGGATAACAAGGATCTCCGTCAATACTCTGTAGTTCGGGATTAATTGGAAAAACTGAGTAACCCGCCTTTCTGAGTTGTTTATAGACCTTATAGCCATACTTGTCGGTGTTATTAGATACGCCGATTACCGCCCAAGTTTTCTGACTCAAAAGTTCATTTATATCACTTGGCATACAAAATCCTCCTTCTGCTTAATTATTAGGGTGGATTGAGGTGTATTATTAGGCATTCCTATATGTAGTTTGACTGCTAATGTTATCTTTAGTGTAAAACAAACTCCTATGATTAGCAAACTAAGGTAATTCTAAGTTCAATAGGGGATTCTGATACTAATTGATGATATTATATTTTAAGCATGAAGCATGAAGCATGAATCGTTGGGCCATCGTTATCAGAGGGATGCACAAGTAAATTAGCAAATGTATAAGTCTTTGTTGACAATGAACAATGAAAATGCTATTATAACTGAGCGCCACAAAGATGCGACAACGATTGGATAAGTAGGAATTTAGTACTTCTAACTTAACAATCAGATAAATAGATTAGCTATTGCCAACGAGAGTTGGAAATGCTAAGATGTAAATTCGGCCTAAGGGGCGCGAGA
>NZ_JAJDOO010000010.1 GCF_020595055.1 Desulfosporosinus shakirovi
GCCACAGAAAACGCCGGAAGTTTTTATAGACGTTCCCCAGAGTCATCGGCTTGCCAGGAGCTCCCTGGAAAAAGAATGCGCTTTCTATGCAAAGTAATTTAATTCGGAATGGCCGAAAATCAACGTTTTTTGTACATCTCTTTGCATAGTTACTTACTTTGCATAGGGTGGGTTATGCTAAGCTTTGCATAACCCACCCTGAGGAGATCCAGTTGCCGGATGTATTACCTCGCCATCTTGTTTCAATATCCCTGCTTTAAGCCATTTCTTGATTAACCCAAGGAATGCTCTGTCGTCAACTCTCTGCTCTAACATCTTAATAAGCCACGTATGATTTATATTTTGAAAGAATCCTCGAATATCTGCTTCTACTATGTAACTGTAATTGCCAAAGTTCAATTCTTTAGTCAGGTCCTTAATTGCCGTATGTGCGCTAAGCTTGGGTCTATAGCCATAGCTACTAGAACAAAAATCTTGTTCGAAGATGGCTTCTAGTACCTTAGCTGCGGCACTCTGAACGAGCTTATCGGCTATAGCTGGAATTCCTAAAGGCCTGGTTTTCCCTTCCCCTTTTGGTATATCTACCCTACATACCAGTTTAGCCCGATATCTTTTCTTTTCCAGTTGCTTCACGTCAGCTAAGTTCTGCTCAAGCTTTCCTGCAAATTCTTTAGCAGTTATTTTATTGACTCCTGCTGCTGCTCTCTTGTTGTTATTTCTCCATGCTTCTGCTAAAGCGTTGTAATTGAGCAACCGATAAAGGTTTTGAAATCAGTAGTTCTTGAGTCTAATTGCTTTCTGCGCTATTCCCTGCAGGGAGGTTCGCATCAATGGTTCCGATCCTACATGTCCGGTTGATGTTTCCTTTGCAAGCTGCATACTCTTGTTAACCCTTTCCCCTTGTAGTCGGCTTTCCCGTCCTCGGAGTACTATGAGTTAATCCGACTCCCTGATGGTCTTCAGCCTTCCTCTTTTTCGATTGGTAAGACTTACCAGACTTTGCTGGAACCGGCAGGGTCTCCCAAGTTCCTGATACTTCTCTCCATACATGCCATGTTCTCTGACCCCGACAGGCCCTCCGGAATCTCACCTTTAGTGATTCCTTTGTATTGACTTCCGTGACGTTAAACACGTGGTCACCTGCACTTTGTCCGTTTCCGAACCCATTACCGAACCTAGAATCCTAAAGACGGGAATAAGCAGATATGTAAAGTTCTTTGTATTAGTTTCATTCAACATAAATTCTTTGTCGCTAAAATCCCATAGACACCAGCAAGCAAGTGCATCTATTCCCCCAAAACGGGCCGCTGTTGCATAAGATAAAGGACCTCCCATACTTGCTCCTCCTAAAATAACCTTTCCACTGAACCTCTGTTTTGCATAATTTATTGTGTCGGAAAGGTTTTGAAGATGAACGTCCCACTCGAAATCACCCTTAAGTCCCTCACTATATCCAAATCCTTGCAAGTCAGGAGCAATAATGTTGTACCCCTTTTCCCGTAGTGGAATCAAAAAAGGCAATAGCAATCGTGCATACCCGGCAATTCCATGAGCAAAAATTAACGTTGGACTATTGGGTTATCAGCATCATAAATCTCTATATGTAACTTTCTGTTATTCGATATAATAGTCTCTTCAGTCGCCATTCACTCCATTTGCTAATTAGTTCCGCCCCAAACCAATTCTCCATATAGTTCTTTCAAAAATCTTCACCTGAATATTTCACCGAAGGCTCTCCTCGTAAATTAATCTTAAGAAATACTTACAAGGGATTACATAGTCACGCGTATCCCGAAGTCTGGTTATAACTGCGCTACCTTAAGCATTCAGTAAAGACATTCAGATTACACTATAATATTCTTTGCTCTTTTCGTGATTATTGGGTACAACTCTTATAAGAATAAACATATCGTACATCAATAAGCTTCTCCCCCATAATTTCTAAAATATATTCATCATTGCTACACCGTAATCCATTCTTTTCGTAGAAGCGTCTTCCCCGCTGATTATCCTTTAGTACCCATAAGTAGATGCTTTCATAACCAGATTCTTTTAAATCTGATAATGCAAAATCTAGAATCTTATTACCATATCCTTTACCGAAATATTCCGGCAACAAATAAAGAGAAACAATTTCTCCAAAATTAGGGAGTGACTGATCTCTAGATTTTCCATATGCAACACAGCCAATAGGCTTTCCATTTTCAAATAAAATCTGAACATTTAAAACCTTATCTTTTATCCAATCTATAAATGCTAATTCCCAATGATCCTCCTTCAACTCATCTAAAAAGGCTTTAGGAATTATCCCTTTATATGCAAATTTCCAGCTTAAGGCATATATACGACTAATATCTTTAACATCGTTAATCGTTGCTTTTCTTATTTCCATCTTTATTCCCTCCATAACAAATCCTCTGCTAGACATAGAATACCCCCTTCCATGATTTTACTGTTCTCCAGTTTTCTACAAAACCCTTTATTTAATGTTCTTTAACCCATCTCAATGAGGAGAAGCCGAAGCGCAAAGCAATTCAGGAATGGAGCGGATCTCACATAAAGATTTAATGAAAACTCTGAGAGAAAAGATCAATGGATAAATCCTTGTATAAAAAAGACCATGAAGCCGACTCTCTAATGAGTCAAACCTCCATGGTCTTGCTAAGCAAATATCATCTTTTCTTTCTTGAGCTGTATTCTCTCATCATTTGCTAAATTCCTGCTAAGCCAAAACATTTTCTGCCTTCCACAAGACCTTCAGGGCTTTACATGCAAAAAGTAACGCCAATAGCAACCTAGATAATCTACCACCTTTCATGGGTAGCGTAGGTCTCAACCGTCGTCATATTCGTCCTGGTAACAGGCGGCCACTCTTTGAGCCTTTCCACCATATTTCCAGCAAGCTCCCTCGCGTCTTCGCTGCATTTCTCCTGCACCGCCGGATCAAGTCTGGCCAGTTGGCAGAGGGCTTCCAGCAGTTCCTGGAATGCATCGGCAATCGTTTGGCGGCAAGCGATGCATTTTTCTTCATACTTCGTGGTAAAGGCTTGGGAGGCAGCAGTTTTTGGCCTGCTTATTGGTTTGGCGGTTTTTTTGACGGTTTGATATTCTATCTTGATTTCCCCGGGATTATTGGGCAGAGATGTGACTTGAGCCGGCTCTTTCTCCTGAAGGGTTTGCTTCTGTTCTTTAAGAGCCCGATTCAGCTCACGGATGGTTATCTTATTAACATCCTGCTCCAGGATAAATTCCTCCCGCTCATCTTCCGGAATTCCCAGCAGGAGAAGAGCCTGGTTGTAGGTCAAATTCGCCCACGTCGGCGAATTTGACCTACCTTCCCCCGCGCCGTCAGCGAATAGTTTATCTCCATATTCTTTATAAAGCTGCATCAGCTTGTTGGCTTTGCGCTGAGAATAGCTCACCGATTCCACCAGCCATTTTCCCCATTCTCCATGGGGGAGCAAATCCTTGGCCTCCTTCAGGCGCTTGCCGATCTCCAGGGCATTGGTAAGCATAATTTTACAAGTCTCTTGTTTGATCCTATTAATCTCAGCCGCGATGGCTAGGGGAGTACGTTCAGTGCTGAGTTCATTCATTTTGATTCCCGCCTTTTAATAGCTTTTAGGACAGCATACGCAGGCGGGTTTCGAAGGGTGAAAGCTTGACTATGAACCCGGCAAATCACCTTCCAAAATGGAAATCCGATGACAATTTCGGCTAAGATCATGTCCGAAGCAGGCAACGTCAGCTGGTTGGGACATTCTTTATATTTCAGGGGTAACCTCCAGTGATGCAAGTTCATAGTATATAGGGACATGCCGGAACAGCCGGTTTGTCAAAAGCTTAGAAAGGAGCAAGCAAATGTCAATCATCGCTGAAGCTTTAAATTCCGCACTGATAGCCATTTACCAAAACGGATCTACTCCCACCGGAAGCCCGGTGACCAGGCAAAAAAGCCTGAGCTATGTGCGGGCGGATGCCTCCGAAGAAGCCCTTTTCGATGTGGCTCAGGCCTTATTCAGCCTGTCACAGCAGCCATTGCTGGACGTGCAGTTAAGAAAAAATTTCAGGCTGATAGAGGAGTAAACCTTTATGAAAATCCAAAGAAAAGGAGGTGAGTCTATGGCTACAACTGATACCAAAGTGGTCAGGTTAAGTTTTACCACCGAGGGTGGAAAGACGTTTGCGATAACAATTCCCAATCCCCGGGAAGACCTGAATCAAGCTGAGGTCCTGACCGTCATGAATACGATTGTTTCAAGCAATGTTTTCCTGACGACCAGCGGTGCCCTTACAGGCATACGGGACATCAAGGTCATCGGTACTGTTACCGATGATTTATTTGACCCGCCTCAGGCTTAAACACCAGCCTTGATCCCAACTCTGGCGCAACCCCAGTAACTAACAGCTAAAACTTGTCGTGTCGCGAAGGGTCATAGGAGCCTACGCGACACGACAAAAAAACCATCCGACAAACGCAAAGCATGTTCCACCTTAACTCTAATGGGAATGAACATGATGCATATCTGGTGTGTGCGCGTGTGTATGCTCTATTTTTTCATGGGTATGAACATGGCTGTGTTCGCCTTCACCTTTGCAGTCATGAGGATGAGTATGGTGATGATCCTCGTGATTATGCCTATGTTCGTGAGTGCCCTCTTCATGAGTATGGAGATGCTTATGGTATTCCACTCCTCCAAAATAAGCACCCATTATCATAATAATTAAGGCGATCACAAAGGATAGGGTAATGTGCTGACCGAAAAGTATTATCGAGAATAACACCCCAGTAAAAGGAGCAACTGCGTAATAAGCGCTTGTTCTTGCAGCGCCGAGTTCTCTTTGGGCGATAATATAAAAGTAGATACTAAGACCATAGGACACAAATCCCAGCACTAAGGCCATTAATAGGTATAAGGCGTTGGTGCTGTACTGCTTTAGGGCAAGTGCAATTATGAGTGACCCTACTCCAGAGCCGAAACCCTTGACGACAACAATTTGAAGAGGGTCTTTCAGAGACAATATACGAGTACAGTTATTTTCAAACCCCCAGCAAATGCAAGCGAGGATAACAAATATTGAGCCGTTTGAGAAGTAAAAGCTCGTTAAATCCTCAATGGATAAAATAATGCTTGCTAAGGTTATCAGTGAAATGGCGATCCACATTCTCTTGCCAATAGCCTCTTTGAATATCAATAAAGCAATAAGGGATGTGGCCACAATTTCAAAGTTGCTGAGTAGGGAGACGTTTGCAGATGTTGTCATCGTAAGTCCAATCATCAAGCAAACAGGTGCAGCCACATCAAGGATAATCATACCCAGAATATACGGCATTTCTTTTTTTGTCATCTTAGCTTCAATTTGTTCGCTTTTGCTAAGTGCTTTTACTATATTAATGGTTAACATTCCGAAGCCCGCTCCGAGATAAAGGAGTGCTGCCATTAACGTAGGAGGTATTTCCTCAAGCAATAGCTTAGATACTGGTGAGCTTATCCCAAAAAGTGCCGCCGCCAATATTGCTATAGATATTGCTGTTTTATTTCTCATAATAGTTCTTTCAATTGCCCAAACAAAAATCTTTGTACAGCATCAATGTCTTCCGAAGTAATCCTTCGAATTAGTAGATCTTCCTTAGTCAAGGCAACCATTCTCCTTTTCTAACGCTGAGTCTTGGCTTTATAGGTTTAAAGGTTCAGTTCACATCAAAAAGCTCCATTCCTTCACAGACATCTACTATCTCTCCTTGCTGCATGACCATCAACCGTTGGCTCATGAAGTGGACAGCGCTGAGATCATGGGAAATGAAGAGATATGAAAGACCTAGCTCTTCTTGAAGGTCTTTCAGCAAGTTAAGAACCTTCGCCTGAATAGATACGTCCAGACTACCCGTCCCCCCAAATAACCGACCAAAAGTCCAATGGGCACTCCGACGAGGATTGCTAAGGTCAATGCCAACAGCGGGAAGCCAATGAAGACGAACGGCAAATAAATCAATCAGCAGCAACCCCAGCCAAAAAGTAGGAATGGAAGCTCCTATGAGACAAAATCCCGTACTGAACTTATCCACCCAACTCCCGGCGTAGCGAGCGGCCAAAGATCCAAAAATCGCCACCAAAACCACCGTCAAACTTCATCAATATTTTCCGCCACTTGGATTTCCATCTCAATTCCTACTTGTTTAGCCGAAGCCTGAACAATTTGAGCCATTTGAGGCAGTTCAGGACGAGCTATATAAGTAGCCATTCGCAATTTAATGGGCTGACCGTTTCTAAGTACTTTGCCGTCCTGTACTGTCATCCCCGACGCTTGGAAATGCTTTAGAGCTTCTTTGTTCATTACCTTATCTACAATCTCCTGACGGCTCAGAGCAGGCTGATATTTTTCCCTTTGTCGCCCCGGAAGAATAACATTTATGTGGATATATTTGCCGGGGTTAGTCTTGAACATAAATAAAGAGACAACCCCTTGATTGCCAATCTAAAATCAGCAATCAAGCAGTTGTCTCAGACACCGCGTTCTTCTCCACTTTCAAGTCGCCTGGGCATTTTTGAAAACAGATCCCGCTTGAATAAGACATAACCTTACAGGTTCGTTTCCCTCCGGAAACCTTTATGTACCCTCAATAATAAAAAAGCCCTTCAAACTAATGAAGGGCTGAATAAACAAGTCCCTTCACCCATCCGTCGTGAGTAAAGCTATAAGGCATCAGGTTCCTGACTTAGGTTCTTGTTTACTGCCTCCCGACCAAGTTTCCTCAGTGGATGACATAAACTCCCCTTTACAGTGGCGGGACCGCGCCGGATTTGCACCGACTTCCCTGTGATGATTCTCCCCTAAGAGAGATCTCAAGCCCAATATTGAATTATCAAATCAAATGTATCACATACCCATTACATGGTCAAGGGTCAGCATAGCGCCCTCAATAGAGACTAAGCTGGGGAACTAAGCTTACCTGAGCTCAGGAGAAAACCTCTACACAGGCCTCTTGGTCAAAAGGATTCCTGAGGCCAGGGCTGTAAAAGGAGCCACTGCCACAAGTCCGAAACTTCCCACAATCGTGTGCATAATCTCCATGGAGACATACTTTAAATTAAAGATATCCACAACCGGCGTTCCTTGAGCCATAAAAAACATCAGCAAGGAAATATACCCTCCCGTGTAGGCGAACAATAAGGTGGTGGTCATGGTTCCCACCACGGTCCGGCCTACGTTCAGTCCGGAAAGTATGGCTTCTGCCCTGGTGATATCCGGTTTATTTTCCACCACCTCATGAACCGCAGCGGCAATGTCCATAGCCAGATCCATTACCGCTCCTGCTGAAGCGATAAAAACGACGGCAATCAAGATCTGGGTCAAATTTAAATGAGCGTATCCCGCATAGAGCAGACTTTCAGAATAAGGCAGCACTGCACCATGAATTTTAAAACTGTGGCCAAAAATGATGGCCAAAATAGTGGTGAGTAAGGTTCCTGAAAGAGAACCCAAAACCGCTGCCATAGATTGACGGTTCAGCCCCCCAACCATGAAAATAATGATGGAAGTAGCTGTCACTACAAAATACAAGGAAATAATGATAGGATTCCACCCTTTTAGAAGCAAGGGGATCAGTAGTTTCCAAATCATTAAGACCGTCATTAAAAAAGATAACAGGGCCTTTGCTCCCGTCCAACGGGCAAAGAGAATTAAGAAGACGGCAAAAATTCCGATGAGAATGCTCTCTAAATTAATGCGGTAATGATCAATCATTGTGACATTTCTAATGTTTTGGTCTGTATAGTCAATGACTGCCAGGGCTTTGTCTCCTTCAACGAAGGATTTATCCATTTCCAATCTGCCCATGAACCGATTGTGGGCAAAGGTTTGCTGCCCTTTAAAAGAACCATCCAGAATTTCTACTTTACAAACTTGCTCCCCTTCGAAGACAAAACTTACCGTCTTCGAAACATTATCGTTATTAACCTCCAGTACTTTAACTACTGCTCGCATACTATCCGGATAGGTATTCTCTTGAAATCCAGTGGGCAGGAGAAGCAAAATAACTACAAAGATTAGGACAATAAGGTTAAAAACAAGTTCTCTCAACGGTATTTTTTTTAGATAAACAGCTTTCTTCTCTAAAATCTCAAGAAGTATTCTCTGCAAAGCATTCCCTCCCGGCAATTACCAAGGTATCAGCCCTGAGGGGTTTTGACCCCCTCAGGACTGATACCTTATTTAAACAGCTGATTTATGGATTTGACTTCTTTACAGGCGTTTACTTCCCCCGTGCACTTTTGGTAATCGCAGACAGTTTGTTGTAAATCTTGGTATTATCATAGTACCCGCCAAACATCTCTGAACCGGTACCTACAGCATAAACGGGTACGGGTACACCTGTATGGGAATAGGAGGAGAAGCTTAGCCCGGCTTTATTATTGATGATATGAGAGAGCGTCACCGATAAGGGGTTATACGTCCCATAAAGAACATTTTCCTGATCATTTGAAGGCTTTGTCTCTGATGACATAAACTTGGTAAAAGCATTGTTCAGCAAGGAAGATTCGTAAGAAGTCAGAGTGGCTGTATCTAAGCCATAGGCCCCTTTAATCTTATCGCTTAAATCTTCCAGCTTTGGAGTAGCAGGATTAGTTTCTTTGTACTGTTTACTAATTTTGTCAAATTCCTGATAAGACATGGTTACCGGCTGAAGCTTCTCGAAATGGGTACTGTAGCCTGTCAGAGAATACCCAATGGTCATACCGCCGCACTCGTGGTCAGCCGTGACAAGAATCAACGTATCCTTAGGATGGGCATTGTAGAAATCAAAAGCAACTTTCACAGAATCATCAAAGGCGACGGTATCATAGATGGAAGCTGTGGCATCGTTGGCATGGTTGGCCCAGTCGATTTTCCCCCCTTCCACCATCATAAAGAAGCCTTTTTTATTGTCTAATACTTCAATTCCCTTTTTGACATAATCAGCTAGGGCCAGTTCATCTGCCTCGCGGTCGATTTCATAGTCTAAAGCTGTCTCATAATTGTCTGGATCAATGGCCACGACTTTGCCTGAACGGTTATTTAAAGCCTGGATTTCTTCGTTAGTATTGGCTATGGTATAGCCTGCTTTCTCAACAATCTCGTATATAGGTTGATCCGTTCCTTTAGGCCCGGTTTTTTGATCAAAATCCCCGCCGCCAAAATAATCAAAGCCACTGGCTGCCAGTTGTTTTCCAATTTCATAGGCATCATTTCTATTGGCCACCTTAGCATAGTAAGCCGCCGGAGTAGCGTGGGTGATGGGAACGCTGGTTACAATGCCAATCTTATAGCCTTTGGCCTTCAAATCTTCCGTGATGGGGGTGTAAGTCTTGGTTTTACTCTCATCCATATTTATGACGCCGGACAAAGTTTTCTGACCTGAAGCGAGAGAAGTAGCTGTTGAAGCAGAATCGGGAATAAAGGAAGAAGAATCCTGAGTCATAAGGGCCCCGTGAACAGGATACTTAGTGAAGCTCAATTGCTCAGGAGCGAGCTTTCCGGGCAAAGATTTTTCACCCAGATACATTTCAGCGCTGCTGACTTGGGCATAGCTCATGCCATCTCCAATAAACATAAAAACATATTTTGGATTTTTTCCTTGATAAACCTCCTCTTTCGCCGACTTTGCTATTCCCAGGTTCGGCTGGGCCGCCAAAAGGGATATAAGTACTGTACCAATAAGGACTATAGACGCGATACCTTTGGAATGGTTTCTTTTGAACATTCCTATTTTACACCTCCGAAAATTTTTCTTAATTGTACAACACTAGTATTAAGCGCCAATTACGTTTTTGTAAGCTTACTGTTATTTTTTTCTATTTTAGCCAAAAAGAAAATGCGCCGGTCTGGAGAATCTCTATCCTCTCCCCAACGCATTAATTTCATTCAATTTTCCAAGGAACAAATCCCGTTGTTTGCCGTCCCTAAGCTTTCGCCAACCCTTTCATTCATTTCCCTTGGTCATTTCCTTTAACAGGCTCATGCTTTCCTTCCCGATAAGCAATAACCCTGAGAGGCATCCTCCAAGATGATCTCTGCAAACCCCGCCTCGGCAAAGATGGACTTCATCTCCTTCTCCTCCGGCAACAGACAGTTTTGGACTGCACCACCCAGAGACACGTGAAGATTATTAATATACTCTCTGCTGTGGGGATGCATAACAGTAACCCGCCCTCCGGGCCTCAGAACCCGGGCCATTTCCTGGGCTGCCCGCCTCAGATCATCAAAGTGGGGAAAGGCAGAGTTGCACACTACTTCATCGACTGCCTGAGCTGCTAAGGGAATCTCTTCAGCGGCTCCCTCTAAGAACTCTAAGTTAGGGTACTGATATTTCTTTCCGGCTTCCGCCAGCATCCGGGGAGAAAAATCTAGCCCCATCACTTTTCCGGTTGAACCCACGGCTTCGATCAACAGGGGAATCAGCACTCCCGTGCCTGTCCCCAAATCCAGCACCTTGCATCCCGGAGGCAAGGCCAGCTCTTCCACCATATTTTTCAGCCGGATTATTACCTCATCTTCCATTAGAGTATCCCACTTGGCAGCCTTCTCATCAAAATAGGCTTTTTTATGACTCATCCCGCTCTCTCCTTTTGTCCTTTTAATCCTTTAATAGTTAAACCGCGATCTCTTGCCTAACATCATTTTTTGACCTGAGCAGATTTAACTTCTCTTAGGGTTGAGTTAAATCGAGTTTTTTAAAGCCGCCATAATCCTTAGCCATCTCTTCATAAACAGGTTTTCCTAAGAGAAAGGTATAGATTTCCTCACTCTTTTCAACGGGATCGATATCCTGAAATTTTTCCGGAAAAATTACCTTGCCCGCATAATAAGCATCTGCCAAGGCTGTATCGATATTCGTAGTATAAAAATTATAGGGAATCTGACCGTAAACCCGCCCATTCTTGACGGCCCGCAGAGACTGATAAAAGGACGGGTTTTTCTGAGCGTCGGCAAGCACCTTACTGTAACCGCCTTCATCAATAAAGAGAATATCCGGGTCCCAGCTCACCAGCTTCTCTCGTTCAATCATTAAACTACCGCTTTTTCCCGTTTCATCGACGACATTCCGGGCTCCAATGTTCATAAACGGAGGATACTTGGCCTGAGTACTTTCAATGCCCTGAGTTCCTTTCACTCCTAACCCACCTACATAGACCTTGGGCTTATCAGCGTCTGCTATACCCTTAGTGCGTTCTGCCAGATCCAGCTGACTCTTCTTAACATAGTTAATGACTTCTGCAGTCCGTTGTTGTGATCCGATAACCTTGCCGACCAGATCCAAGGACTGGTAGATTTCTTCCTCATTAAAGGTTGCCAATGGCCCATAACTCAAAACCACGACAGGAATCCCAGTCTTGTTCTGAAGATTATCTGCCTTAGCTCTGTCCACCAGATAGGCGATAAATATGACATCCGGCTTGACGCTCAGCAGGACTTCTTCATCGGGCACCGTATCTATTCCTCCCTGCCCAATGGTGGGCAAGGACTTTAGTTTCGGATAAGCAAACATATAAGGCCTGCCTGTGGGGACTTTCTTTTCCATATCCTCGATCCCAACCACTCGGTCGGTTCCCTCCGCGTAAGCAACCAGCCTTAAGGCCCCCGGCCCGACTGCCACAATTCGTTGAGCCGGAATTTTCAAATTCACCTCACGCCCCACCAGATCAGTCACGGTTTGCATTTCTGAATTGACTGTTCCCTGTGCCCTTACTGCGGGCTGATCTGTCTCCGCCTTATTGCTGCCCGGCCCTGCTGAGCAGCCCAACAAGGTCATACCGACCAGCAGTAAACATAGCAACCATGGGCAATTTTCCCTGATCTTTTTATTCATTTTGTAAATCTCCTTCCTCATTTATCTGAACCTAAATTCTTCATGTCATTATGTATACCATCTGCTTAGATATAGGCATCACCTCAATTCCTGGAATACATAAAAAGACCATAGAAATCACAGGCGCGCCTTATGCCGCCTTATGACCTCCATGGTCTTAAATGCACTAATTAAATTCCTTTAAGCATTCGACATTAGCCCTGAAACCCCTGCTCATTTTGGAAAATATTTCTTAAGGGGCCCTTAAAGACTAAATAATTACTCAAGAATCCAACCATCCTTGAGAAGGAATTATTCACTTTGTGTGGAATAGAATAATCATAAATATACAATAAAAAGGGCCATGGAGGTCTTGACTTGACATTAGGTCGAGTTAGATTTGCCATGGCCTTTTTGAATATCGAGGGAGGATGATTGTAATGTGTGAGTCTAACGTCTATCTCCAAGATGGTGAAAACGAAGTCCTGATCATGGAGTCTGTCGATACCCTTGAACCCTGTGAGAACGGGGTGAATCTAATGGACATACTTGGCAGACAGATGTTTGTTCCTGCCAGAATCAGAGCTATGACTTTGCTCAACCACAGAATTATTGTTGAAAAATTACCTTAGAAGTCTCTCTTTCCGGACGAACACGACAGTTCCTCTAGCTCATCTTCAATATCCATAAGCTGCACAATCCACCGAGAGCGTTGTTCTCTTTCCGACATGAATCTCCCTAAAATCTCGCCTTTTTTGTCATGCAACGATTGTCTGCGATCTTCTGTCTCCTGCATTCTGGTTCTTTGTTTCATGGCCTAACCCTCCTGTTTATTAAAATTTCAAATAAATTAGGTTAAAAGAACCATGGGGCTGACTACCTCTCAATGCCAGACATCCATGTCTTAATATTTTTACTATTTTGTAATATTATTATTCTACAAAAAATTCAAAATACCTTCTTTATTCTACTATTTTTTAATAAAGAGTTATTTTTTGGCACAAATAGCGAACATTGGAGTTGGATGGTACAAGATTTGTTCCAGTTCATTGAAAACCAAGGAACTAATATTTTCCTCAACTTCGATTTCTTGAAAACCGCAGCGCCGAAATGCACCATGATCCCATAGTGGCCGCCTTTCATGGGATAACGGCATTTTCCGAGCAATTGCGTCACTTACTGGCTGCTTGGAGATGATTTTGTCTTGATAACCTTTTTTGATAGCAAGGCGCCGATACTTATCACATTGTCGTTTCAATTCCGGATTGTTAAGGCCTAGGTACCAATTAGAGTCAAACACCAATACCTTACCGGCGGGTTTTAAAAGTCTAAACCATTCCTGATACACTTCCTTCGGGTGAAGGGAAAGTCCCATGGCATTTCTGGAGACAATCACATCAACACTTTCATTGGGCAGATCAATAGCATGAGCCTCAGCTTTCAAAAAGCGTATGTTCTTTCCTGATGCCTCAACGTTTTTCCGAGCTTGTTCCAACCTATCTGGATGGGGATCTATTGCTGTAACTGAATAATCCAGCCCGGCTAATAATATTGCTAAAAAGCCATCTCCAGTTCCGACATCTAACACCTGAAGGTTTCCCCCTCGCCCAACATATTTAATCAACAATGACTCCCAAGCTTCTTTTTTAGGGCAAGTTAAATCAGCCAACTTCAAAACCTCGCAGGAATAAGGCACAATTTATGTTATTGTACATAATCAAATTTTTTAAATCCTGTTTTTTCTTAGATGCTTTTTGAACCCCTGTGTCCTTACAGTTCTGAACGACATAATTTGAAGTGATCTCAAATCCTAATATAATGCTGGGTATATCATCTGCTTCTAGATTAGGACAAAGTGTGGTTCTAAACTCATGAGCAAGCCCGCTATTTTTAATAATTTCCACACTTTCTCGAATTGACGATAGCTCTAACCCACCCATCCCAGTAATTTCTTCATATTTATTGAGAGGGGCTTTTAAATCCATAGCAATAAAATCCAGCAGTTCATCGGCGATCAAGGTTCTCAAACTATCCGGATTAGTTCCGTTGGTATCCAGCTTTACAAGGAGCTTCATGGCTTTTAATTCTTCGATAAAAACTTTAAGGTTCCTTTGCAGCGTCGGCTCTCCTCCGCTAATAACTACTGCATCAATCATTCCTTTTCTTTTAGAAAGCCACTGGAAGATTTCTTCAGGCAAAATACCCCTGAAATCTTCCTTAGCTTCTATAAGACCGGCATTGTGGCAATAACTACATCTTAGATTACAACCCTGGGTAAAAACTACAGATGCTATCTTGCCGGGATAGTCGACAAATGATGTCTTCATAAATCCTGCAATCTTCATCAAACCGCCTCCCCAATCACGAATTTTTTCCTCAGATCATATTCTTCCTTTTTGCCAAGATTGTAGTTTTTAACGGGTCTAAGATATCCTGTCACTCTGGACCAAACTTCAGCTTCGGCGCCACATTCAGGACAATTAAAATGCTCTCCGCTGATGTAGCCGTGAGAATCACAGATACTGAAGGTGGGAGTAATGGAGATATAGGGAATCTTATGCTTGTTGAAGATCTTTTGGATGAGCCGCTTGCAGACCTCTGTATCCTCAAGGGCATCTCCTAAATAGAGGTGCTGAACCGTCCCCCCGGTATAAAGGGATTGGAGCTCATCCTGTAGCTCTAAAACCTCAAAAATATCTTCCGTATAACCTACGGGCAGTTGGGTTGAGTTTGAATAGTAAGGAACTTGCTCACCTGCCGTAATGATTGAGTCGTACTTTTTAGTATCCAGCATGGCCAGCCGATAAGAGGTTCCCTCGGCAGGGGTAGCTTCTAAATTATAGACATTGCCCGTCTCCTGCTGAAACTTAATCAGCAGTTCTCTCAAGTAGTTCATAACACTAACCGAAAACTCTCGTCCTTCATTAGTTTCTATTCCTTTTCCCATGAAATTAAGTAAGGCCTCATTCATACCAACGATACCGATGGTACTGAAATGATTATGCCAATATTGTCCGGTTCTCTCCTTGGCATGTCTCAGGTAATAGCATGAATAAGGGTACAGTCCTTTATCCGATTGCTGTTCGATCACTTTTCGTTTGATCTCCAAAGCCGTGCGCCCGATTTCTGCCATACGTTTCAAGCGTTCCATAAACTCCTCTTTTGTCTTGGCTAGATAGGCTAATCTGGGCAGGTTAATTGTAAATACACCTATGGAGCCTGTGAGAGGGTTGCTTCCGAACAAGCCTCCGCCTCTTTTTCTGAGTTCCCCCGTATCCAACCTTAGCCTGCAGCACATGGATACAGCATCTTCCGGGGACAAGTCCGAGTTTACATAATTGGCAAAATAGGGAATGCCATACTTACAGGTAATTTTCATGAAAGCATCTGCCACAGGGCTGTTCCACTCAAAGTCATTGGTAATATTAAGGGTTGGAATCGGGAAGGTGAACACTCTCCCCTTAGAGTCTCCTTCCAACATCACTTCACAGAAGGCCAGATTGAACATATCCAGTTCCTCCCGGAAATCCCCGTACTTATCCTCCCTATATTGCCCGCCGATTATGACATGTTCATCCTTCAAGGTGGAGGGCACCCGAATATCAAAGGTCAGGTTAGAAAAAGGGCATTGAAATCCTACCCGTGTGGGCACATTGATGTTAAAGACAAATTCTTGCAAACACTGTTTGACTTGGGCCAAGGTCAATTGATCCTCTCGTATAAAGGGGGCACAAAAGGTATCAAAGCTTGACCATGCCTGAGCTCCCGCGGTTTCCCCCTGGGTTGTGAAGGTAGAGTTAACGATTTGCCCCAGGAAAGACCTTAAATGTTTGGCAGGGCCGCTTTCTACCTTGCCCGGCACTCCTCCGAATCCATCCATAAGGAGTTGACGCAAGTCCCAGCCGGCACAATAGGGCCCGAAAAACCCCAGGTCATGGATATGGCAATCTCCACTTTCATGAGCTTCTCGAACCTCTTGAGGATAGATCTCATAAAGCCAATACTTTTTGGTGAACACCTCTCGGATATAATTATTGAGTCCATTAATACTTTTTTGAGCATTGGCATTCTCCTTGATTTTCCAATCCTTATCCCCCAAGTAGTCAGAAAACATACCAATGGTTGCCCCGATCAAAGCATCCATTTCACGGCTGTTTTTCCTTTTCTGACGATAAAGAATAAATGCTTTGGCAGTCTTGGCATGACCATTTTCAATGAGGACTTTTTCAACGATATCTTGGATTGATTCTACGTCCGGTTGCTTGTCCTTGTAATTTTTTTGCAAGAGTACTACAACCTGCCTGCCTATTTCCTCAGCACGCTCATAATCTGACCCTCCACAAGCAGCAGCGGCTTTAAAAATGGCATGCACTATTTTCTCTTGCGTAAAAGCCTCAAGTCTTCCATCTCTTTTAATAATTTCTGATATCATCCTTTAACAACCTCCAATTCTTCCAATTTAAAAAGCCTCTTGACGCTAAGCGACAAGAGGCTGTGTATATCCCTGAATACAACACTTACTATGGAACCCCCCTATCGCTCGTAGAGTTATTGGTTCATTAAACAAAGGCAGGTCTTCTGACTTTGGTTCATTAATGCTTCACGCCTTCCCGGTATGGAACCAGTGGCCTTGTGTAAAACATCTCCCCATTACAGTGGCGGGACCGTGCAGGAATTCAACCTGCTTCCCTTTTAAGCTGTACTCGTAGTACTAGCACCTTTATTTCCATCATTCAATTGATATAATGTTATCGTAAATCAGCCTAATGTGTCAACCATTAAGTTGGTAAATAATTCAGCTTGGAGAATCTATCTCTAACAAAATCCGTCTGTTAAAAGGACCTTCGCCAATACTCGTGATACTACTTTATACAAATGAATTATTACCGAAACTCTTTCGCTTACTTTAAGCGTAAACATAAGATAAGAACCAAGTTAGAGCACTCTGACTTGGTTCTTATCTTATACATTATACAATGCAGATACCAATCCTAAAGCTATTTCATGATCATTAACAATAAGGAGGTAATCATTATGCCATATTTTGGGAACCCTTTTTCCGGGCTTGCGAAAGACCGTAAATTAACTGACCAGGAATTAATTAGAGCCATTAGATTCATGATTTCCGCCGAATATGAAGCTATTCAATTGTATATGCAACTAGCTGAATCAACAGACAACGAATTAGCCATTGAAGTATTGAAGGATATTGCCGACGAAGAAAAGGTCCATGCCGGAAAGTTTCTAAGACTTTTAAAAGAGTTAGCTCCTGACGAAGAAAAATTCTACAAGGAAGGTGCTCAGGAAGTCGAAGAAGAAATTGAGGCCTTGAAGAAAAAATAAGTCCATTTCCGGTGTAAGATGGATGTAAGGACAGTGAAATCTCAGTCCCCAAAAAACAAAGTAGTTATGCCATCAAAAAGCGTTCTCATTTCACTGTCAAAGTGGAGTGAGAACGCTTGTATTTTATGTTATAGTAGCAAAAGTATCCCATTTAAGCCTTTGGCCATAAGCGCCAAGGTCTTTAACCTTGCCCAAGTCTTAATTTCATGACAAAGGTAAGGGCAAAAAATCCCGATGTGATCAATACAATTGTTGCTCCGGTAGCTGTTCCCCAAAAGTAGGATAAGATTAACCCTGACAGTCCTGAAATAAGTGCAATCAGAACTGAGTAACTATGATATTGCCTCATATTTTTCGCGATATTTCGCGATGAAGCTGCCGGTATGATCAAGAGAGAACTAATAATCAGGATTCCAACCCATTGAATAGAAATTGTCACGATAACCGCCATCATTATGGCAAATAAATATTCATAACGTTTAACCTTTATTCCTCTGCTGCGTGCCAAAGATGGGTTCATACTCGCCAGCAGAAGCTTATTAAAGATTACGACCCATAATGAGATGACTAGTAAGAAAACAATTCCAAGTGTCAATAAATCTGAGGGGCTAATATTTAAAAAATCTCCAATCAGGTACCCTGAATATTTGTTGAACCCTCCATTGCGAGTAAGTATGACTAACCCCAGTGCCACCGCAGTGGAAGAAAATACCCCAATGATGGTATCGGTGGAAGCCGTATTTGCTTCTTTAACCACAAGAATAGCTATAGTAATCAGCACTGAAAAAGCCAACATTGACCAAATAGGTTTAATCTCCAGGAAAGGGAAGATGTTCCCCACTATAACTCCGATTGCAATTCCTGTTAAGGCGGAATGTCCTAATGAATCTGAAAAGAAGGCCATTTTATTATTAACGATCATAGTCCCCAGCAGTCCGAAAATTGGGGTCACCAATAGCACGCCCAAAAGAGCATTCTTCATAAACCCATACTGCATCCATTCGAAAGGGAGTAATAAATCTACCAGGCTATACCATAAGTGCATTGGCCACCCTATCCTTCTCATCCTTTTGGAAACGATTAGACCAATCTAACCCAAAGGTCTGAATTACTTTCTCATTGGTAAAGACTTCTTGGGGAGTCCCGCAGCATTCAATCGTCTTATTATTAACGAAGGCCACCCTGTCAGCATACTCCGCCACCAAATTAAGATCATGGGAAACTAATATAATGGATAAATCATAGTTTTTACGCAGGGTTGAAACTGTCTGATAGAATAGTTCCAATCCTTTCTGATCAATCCCTGATACGGGTTCATCCAATAGCAGGAGATGAGGAATTGGATCAAGGGCCAGTGCTAATAAGACTCTTTGTAACTCACCGCCTGATAACCCCCCTAAGCGTTTATTGATTAGGTGTTCTCCATGAGTTCGGGCTAAGCTTTCTCTGACACCTTCACGTATCCTTTTCGGATACCCGACCCAAATTGGGATATTTGTATGTGCCGCAGCAAATAGATCAAGCACACTGGTTGGGGAAGTAGAGTCTAAATCAAGCTTTTGCGGAACATAACCCATGGAAGGCCTAGTTATTCCATTATTTGCATCAAGAAATTGAAGTTCCCCAGTATGAGAAATTTCTCCTAAAATAGCCTTGAGTAGTGTGCTTTTCCCCGCACCATTAGGGCCTATGACCGCTGTCAAATCTCCACAATGAATGTGGAGATTGACATCCTTCAATATTTCTATGCCGCTGCGTTTAACTCCGAAGTTATTAATTTTGGTACAACATAAATTGCATTCACAAGTTTTACACTCGGAATTTACACATTTTGGATGCTTCATTTCAACGCCTCTTGCAAAGTAATGAGATTACTCTCCATAAGATTAACATAAGCATCTGCCTCCATAGGCCCTGTTACAATTGGATCAAGGATATAAACCTTAGCCCCCGTCTCTTTAGCAATGGTATCCGCTGCTTTGGTAGGATATTGGGGTTCAGCAAATAGGGCCTTAATCTCTAGAGTTTTAATCTGTTCTATTGTTTCACTTAATTCTTTGGCGCTAGGTGCGGAACCCGGCTCCCGTTCAATAACTCCTACCGTATTCAAGTTAAATTCCTTTGCGAAATATGGAAAGGCCTCATGAAATGTGACGATATTAGGTTGTTGCACTCCATCTAAAGTTTGATGCATTTTAGTCCTAAGTGCTTCAAGCTTCTCAATATAGGCTTGGGTATTTTCCTGATATTTGGAGGCATGTGGGGGATCCAAGGAAGCAAGTTGAGCTCCGATGGTTTTAACTTGGGCAATGGCATTGGTAACACTCAACCAAACATGGGGATTATCTCCTTCATCTCCGTCTCCTTGAATTAATGGAATACCTTGACTTGAATCAATGACTTTTAGATCAGGAATTTGACTTATAACTTTATCCATAAAGGATTCCATTCCTGCCCCATTAATGACTAGAATTTGAGCACCCTCTAAATTCTTCATATCGTCAGGAGTAACCGCATAGTCATGCAGGCATCCGGTCGTAGGCTTAGTCAAACTCACAACATTCACATCAGGGACATCCCTAGTAATATTTAAAGTAAAGATATACATAGGGTAGAATGAAGCTGCTATAGTTAAGGATCTTTCGGTCTTAGTATCTGTGTTCTGACTGATAATAGGCTTAACCTCGTTATTTGTCCCACATCCACTTAATACCAATACCAGAAGACTCACTAATACCACCCAGACAAGTTTTGACTTCTTCAAATACATTTACCTCCTTCACCAAATGCAACTGCCTTGCATTTGCATATCTAAATAGATTATACTCTATTATTAACAATTGTAAACCATTATTTTACTTCTTAATCTTTTATAAATTTATCAAAATAGTGCATAGGTACTGCATTAAATTCCTATATATAGTAATTAAACGAGTAAAAATATTGCTAAAATATAAAAAAAGATTAAAATGGACATAGAAAGCAATTGAAGAATAGGAATGATCTTGTTGGAAGAAAACTCTAAGTATAAAGAATTGCTGAATCGTGAAGGTATTAAAAGCACTCGGCACAGAAATGCTATCCTTAAACTCCTCGAAGAATCTGAATTTCCACAAACTGCAGAACAACTATATATAACCTTAAGAGAAAAAACTGCCTCAATAGATTTATCAACTGTATATAGAACCCTTGATACCTTTGCCTCGAAAAGCTTAGTCCTTAAATCCAATAGAGTTGATGATGGTAAAGCTTTATATGAACTTAACCACAATGAGCATAAACACCATCTTTTATGCGTGGGCTGCCACAAATTAATTTCGATAGAAGACTGTCCTATTGGTGAATTAAAGCAAACTCTAAAAAATAAGATAGATTTTGACATTACAGGGCATAAACTGGAAATTTATGGCTATTGTCATGATTGTAAAAAATATAAACTGCCTCCTTCAGATCATGACAACTTGTAATTCTCTCTATTTTAAAAGAAGTTTTTACGTTTGTTTAGCTTTGCAGGAAATATTTTTTAGCTGGCGAATAAATTATAAACCGAAGTAAGTGGTTATTCACCGCCAAGACTCGAACAACAATGTTCGAAGTTAGTAACACTGCCCTAATGGCAAGTTCTCGTGATGGCGATAAGGGACCTTCAAAAAGTATGTAACGATAAGTCATACTTCTGTCTAAGACAAAAAGAAGGAGTAATCTATATGTGTGAAGCCAATGCCTATCTTAAAGATGGCGAAAAGGAAGTTATGTTCATGGAATCAGTCGATGTTATTGAGCCATACGAAAATGGCCTAAAGCTTATCGACATTTTTGGAATGCAGAAGTTTATTCAAGCTAAAATCAAAGATATGACCCTTCTTAACCACAGAATTGTATTGGAAAGAGTCGATAAGCAACTGTAAGAAAGGGGCTTCATATGTCCATTGCATTTCAATCGATTGGTACAATCCATACACCCTATTTTGCCTTAAATGCCCCTCATCAAGCAATCCCCAATGCACCCGGTGATTTCTGGATTACATTACATCCGGACTACGCCACTGCCCTTGAAGGTTTGCGAACCTTCAACTATATATATGTTATATATCACCTAAATGAGGCGACCTCACCCATAGAACTGCTTACCAGATCCCCTTGGGCTCCTGAAATTGAAATCGGACTCTTTGCCAGCCGTTCTGCTAATAGGCCCAACCCCTTGGGCCTAAGTATTGTTCAAATAAAGGATCTGCACAATAATGAATTAATTATTTCTGGAATTGATGCCTATAATGGAACTCCCTTAATTGATATTAAGCCGTATATTCATTTCCTCGACAGCAAAGAGGACGCAAATAATGGCTGGTTAGACGCTCTTCCTGATAGGAAACATACAATGGCTCATGCTCTTGGGGTTTCTCACAGCCACCAAACAGTTCAAGTTGACAATCAGCACACTCATGATCATCACGATCTCTTACATAGACAAACTAAGCATCTGCACAATCATAACGACTAAAACAAATTGGCTTTTCTCCACTTTATAACGCAAGTCCAAGTCTAATAAAAAATATAGGGGTCGTAACGAAACTTGAGATTTTTTCAAACTGGTGGTGCCTTATCCCAAAATAGAGGACTGTACACCTTTGAAGTGGTGAACAGTCCTCCAATATATACGGGAATTACAAATAGAGTGGGGATAAAACAAACCGGAAAACAAGTTTCGTTACATCCCCTATATTTTTTGTTGGGGGATCTAAAACCTAGAGGGTATTAATGTTGGTTAGGAGTAGGATTGGGATTTGGAGTAGGTTGTGGTTGAGCATACTGCGGGTTATTTCGCGTATGGTCATTATACCCTGGCTGAACTTCCTTGGCTCCCGCTGGTTGAGGATCTTTACCATACTGTGCGGGACCGCCATACTTTTCATTAGGGTTCTCTTCATATGAAATCTCGTTGCCTTGGTTCCAAGGGCCTCTGCTATCACCCATACCTGTGGACATATTCATGTACTTCTTAGAAAAATCAGAATCACGGAAGTCTTTGTCCACTCCGCTGCCTTGTAAAGTGTTGATGGCTTGCATGAAGGAGAAGTTATGTGATTCCTCACGACTTAACAGGAATCGGATCATGTCTTTGACCCCTGCGTCGTCTGTTTGTTGGAGAAGGCGCTCATAAATCAGTTTCGCACGAAGTTCAGCTCCGGCGTTTGACATAAGATCAGTATAAAGATCACCCGTTGAGTTAATATAGTTAGCGGTCCAAGGTTCTCCACCTGAGTTAATCAGAAGCGGACCACCTCCGAGCAGGGCCATATGATTAGCCGCGAAATCTTTAGGAATGCTATCGACTGGACCGATCAGCATACCCAGACACTCACCCACCATTTCTAAATGACTTAATTCTTCAGCTGCGATATCTTGCAATAAATCCCGAATCTTTGGATCATTGCATCCTAAACTCTGAGAAAAATATTGCATGGCTGCTTTAAGTTCACCATTGCCACCGCCAAATTGTTCAAGTAATAGAACTGCAAATCGAGGATCCGGCTGATCGACATGTACGGTATACTCCATATCTTTGACATGTTTAAACATTATAGACCTCCTTTTATGTTGTAAATAGTCAAAAGACTCATTTCAATATCTATTATTTGATTGACTTCAGGTTTTTATCCAAGTATTGTTGGTCGTTAATGCTCTCTCCTACTCTTTAAGAAAAAAAATAGGTTCTTGAATCTGTTATGAACTATACAGATTCAAGAAACCTTTATCTCATGTAATCTCCAGCCCAGCGGCTGATCCGAATTTTATTGTGCAACCGATCTAGTCGAATAACTTACGCGCCGTAGAATGGAGTCTACTCCCTTCGCGCTTAAGTGTTCCTACTGGAGCCTTTCGTCACCGAAGTAAGATAAGGGACACCTACTTGAAGAAGTGGGTGTCTCAGTATTGATAACAACTTAAGGAAATCGTCTTGAGCAAGTTATTTTTTATTGACTGAAGAAAAAGAGTATCAAATAAGCAGCAAAGATAAGCAGGGCAATAGTTACGGCTGTACTAACAGACCATTCCTTTAGTGTGCCAGGATAGGCAGCCTTCTCTTTTTGCAAATTTTTCTGGGCTTCCTTACCACCACCTGAAAGAGACAGCAAGATGATATCAGCACCGATTTTCATTGCGCCATAGGGATTTCTACTAAACCAGGCAAGAAATCCTGGCAATGTCTCTAAAACTGTTCTGCTTAAGAAAGCATAAATTCTAGCAAAGGGAACTCCAATTAGAGAGACTACTGCAGGGCCAGCCTTTCTATAAAACCAATCAGTATCAAGGTTAATCGATCTCTTCTCAGGCGGATAGATACGGGTATACATTAAAAAAGCAAAAGCAGAAAACGCACCAAATAATAACAATAGTTGAGAAATCACGTGGTCTGCTGTATACGGAACATAATCAACCATATTTGGCAAAATGCTGTAAAGGGCTTGAGGATACACTCCAATAAATATTGACAGGAAAGCCGCAATTCCCATCGCAACCAACATGTTAAGAGGAGCCTCTTTAGGTCTCTTGCCTGAATCATGAGCAAAAAAGGTAAAGAACGGAATTTTAATACCAGCATGATGAAACACACCCGCGGCCGCAAAGAGGAGCAAGAAATACACAATAGTCATTCCCTCATGGCCTGATGCTGTAATTATCATAGATTTTGTAGCAAATGCACTGAAGAGCGGAAGAGCCGAAATAGAAGCTGCACCAATCAAAGTGAAAATCATTGTTATGGGCATAGATTTATAGAGACCTCCAAGGTCAGTACCCTTTGCTGTACCGGTTCGATATAGCACTGCTCCCACGCCCATAAACAGCAAAGACTTAAACAATATATCGGCAAAGGCGTGGGCTACAGCACCATTAATAGCCAAAGGAATGCCAATTCCGATACCAACTACCATAAAACCAACTTGGTTAATTAAACTATAGGACAAAACCCTTCTAAGGTCATTCTCCAGTACTGCGAAAAAGATGGGGAATACCGCCATAACAAGGCCGGCTATTATGAGAATTTCCTCTCCAGGAAAAGCTCTCGCCAAGACATAAACTGCAGTTTTAGTGGTAAAAGCACTTAAGAATACAGTACCTGTTACACTTGCTTCGGGATAAGAATCCACCAGCCAACCATGCAGAGGTGGAATTCCAACGTTAACTGCTACACCAAGCAGGATTAAGTAGGAAGATAACCCACTTAATCCGATATAGCCAAAATCCGTGGAGCCAGTTTCGACGACCCTTAGTATTATACCTGACAGCAGACTCACTCCGCCGAAAAGGTGTACCAGCAAGTAACGAAATCCAGCACCTTGAGCTGCTTTAGTTCTATTTGACCATATTATAAATAAGGCTGATATAGTCAATAACTCCCAAAATATAAACAGGGTAATTAGATCACCTGAAAAGACAGCACCTAGGCCACTACCCGCATAAACGAAGGCTGCAATGTGCTCACCACTTTCTTTGACGTGCAAAGCATAGATAATGCCAATGAAAGTCGCAAGAATAAACACATAGCCAAAAACTAAGCTAAGTCTGTCGATTCTTAGAGAGAGATCTTTGTCCATTATTTGGCCGATTACATAGTTCCCTTCAGGAATTCCCCGTAAAACCAGAAAGGCAACAACTGGCAAAATAAGCATATAGACAGACTTTAATCTTCCCTTAAGAAATGGGATTAATAACGCGCCCATGATAAATACAATTGCCGGTGGAAAAATGCTAGTCATAATATTCTTCCTCCCTCATAATCAACGGGCGCAAATATTTTGCGATTAACACAAGAGAAAGACTTCCCACTAAACCAAATACAGCATTAAAAACAGGGAGTCCATCCCAATAGAAATAGGAATGTTTATGAACGAAAAAATCTGACACCAGAAGAACAATAAAAGACACTACAAACATTGCTAACAATGTCTTTCTAACTTTAGGTCGATCAAAAAAATCAGATTCTTTTTTCATTAGTAAATACCTCCCAAAGCACTGGCTACTGCAATCTTAACAAGGTTAAGGAGAAGCGGCGAGGCAAAGAATAAGACCAGAACTCCAGCGGCGGTAATTAGAATTGGTGCCACCATCAATGCAGGAGCTTCCTTGATCCCATGAACTTCTCCTGACTCCGGTTGCTTGAAGAACGCCGCATAGACTATGGGCAAAAAGTAAGCAGCATTAAGTAAAGTACTTACCACAATGACTATCAGTATGGGAATAAGTTTAGCCTCAAAGGTACCCATTATAAGATACCATTTGCTAATAAACCCACCGAAGGGCGGTACCGCTATCATAGAAAATGATCCTATGGTAAAAGCCGCCATGGTGAAGGGCATTTGTCTGCCGATACCATTAAGCTCGCTCACATTCTTTTTGTGAGTTGTAACATAAATCGCTCCTGCGACAAAGAACAAGGTTATCTTGCCAAAGGCATGAATAGTAATATGCATCATACTGCTGGTAATACCGCTGGGAGTCAGCAAAGCTACTGCCAATATGATATAAGAAAGTTGACTTATTGTAGAGTATGCAAGCCTTAACTTAAGATTATCCTGCCTCAACGCCATTATAGAAGCAGTGATAATAGTGAAAGATGCAAAGTAAGCTAAATAGGTACCAAGTCCAATTTTACTTAGCAGGTCGACCCCAAACACAAAAAGCAAAATCCTAATTACTGTGAAAACGCCGACCTTTACCACTGCAACAGCGTGGAGCAGGGCGCTTACAGGAGTGGGCGCAACCATAGCAGCTGGTAACCAAGAATGAAATGGCATCATACCTGCTTTTGCTATACCTGCGATATAAAGGACAAAAATTATGCTAATTATTGTATAGGAAGCTTTGCCAGCCAAAATTCCCTGACCGGCAAAGTCCAGAGTACCTGCATAATTATAAGTTAAAAACATAGCTGGAAGGAAGAAGAAAATCGAGGTGCCCAACAAATAGGCCAGGTATCTTCTCGCTCCTTTAATGGCTTCAGGAGTTTCTTCATGGGCAACCAGAGCAAAGGTAGTTACAGTAATAATCTCATAGAAGACAAATAGTGTGAATACATTCGCTGAAAAAGCAACACCCATGGCTGACGACAAGGCAATGGCAAAACACATAAAAAACCTTGTCTGAGCATGTTCATCCATGGAGCGCATGTAGCCTATTGCATAAACAGATGTTATGATCCACAAAAATGATGCTGTTAAGGCAAGAACCATCCCAAGTGAATCTACTCTGAACGCAATGTCAAGCCCCGGAAGAACCCTTGTCACATGATATTCAATAACCTTACCCGCAAGAATTGTTGGTAACATTGAAACTACCAGGCCGAATTTTAGCAAGGCGGCGAGCATTGTCCACATTTCTCTTAGGTTTGGAGATTTGCCAGAAAAACTTATAAGTACTACTGCCAGCAGTGAAACCAGAATTGCATATACCGGCCTCGCTGATTCGATTATTTCCAAGTTTATCACCTCATTATTTCAAAAGAATCATGGCCGCTTTTTCCGCCAAAGATACAGGTCCATAGGCAAAGACACCGAAAACCAAACACAGCATAGCAACTGTAAATGTAGGAATCAACATAGAAGCGGGAGCATCGTTAGACTTAGGCTTCCGGTGGTTATCATGTCCATGCTCAAGACCTTCTTCTCCCAGGGCAGGCTTAAACCATACGTTGTCTATAATTCTCCAGAAATAAATCGCAGTTAGAAGAGAGCTTAACAAGATTATTGGAACCAGCCACCACATTCCAATTTCGATTGAAGCAACAGAAAGATACCATTTACTAACAAACCCGACAGTCAAGGGAACCCCCGTCATGGATAATGCGGCAATAGTAAAAGCAGCCATGGTGAAGGGCATTTTTTTACCTAACCCCCGGAAGTTCTCTATGCTGGTAAGACCGGTTCGATAAACAACGGCACCCACTACAAGGAAGAGAGTACCTTTCATCAGAGCATGATTTAACAAATGTATTAGGGAGCCTATCATACCGTTGGTATTCATTAATGTAATACCGAGCAAAATATAACCGATTTGCCCAACACTCGAATAAGCCAACATTTTCTTAATATCGGTTTGCGCTAAAGCCATGATAGACCCTGCCAAGATAGCTGCTACCGCCAAAACCAGAAGAATATACTGGATGTTAAAGGGTGCCTGTGCATAAAACTCCAGAGAAAACACCGTAAACATTACCCGAATCAAGACATAGGCGGCTACTTTAGTGCCAGTTGCCGCCATAACAGCACTTATAGTAGAAGGGGCAAAGGCATATGCATTTGGCATCCAAAAATGTAACGGAAATACAGCCAATTTCATCAAAAGGCCTACCGCTAGAAACGTAAAAGCGGTAAAAATTGCCTTCGTGTGATAGAATTCGGGCAGCCTGACCGCCAGGTCAGCAATATTCAAGGTACCGGTCATTAGATATAGATACCCAATTCCCAGCAAGAAAAATGTAGCACCTATAGAGCCCATTATCAGGTAATTGAACCCTGCTAACAGGGCTTGACGCTTTTTGCCTAAAGCTATCAGCGCATAACTGGAAAGTGAAGTTATCTCTAAGAAGACATAGATGTTAAAGATATCTCCGGTAACAGTCATACCCATAATACCGGTTACAAACAAGAGATAAACACTATAGAAAAAAGGTTTTTTCTCTTCATCAATTTCGATGTCAATATTTTTTTTAGAGTATATTGCTCCGACAAAAGCCATAAAGGAAATAATTATCAGCACAAAGATATTTAGATAGTCAATTGCATACTCAATACCCCAAGGTGGTTCCCAGCCACTCATCCAATAGCTTATCCTTCCTTGTTCCAAAACAGTTTTCAACAGGGAAAGAGAGATAACAAAGCTTATGAAAGTTGTTATAGTTGCGGTATACCAACTTAATGCCCTGTTTATGCGACCGATTAGGGGGGTAATAATCGCGACCAGCAGGGGTATCACTATCAACAGAGCCGGCAAATGTTTAATCATTATGTTTGTTCAACTCCAGTATTTGATCTTCCTCTATGGTTCCGTATTGACGGTAAATAAGCATAACAATGGACAAAGCCACAGCGGTAGTGCTAATTCCTACCACAATGGCAGTAAGCATTAATACCTGAGGCAAGGGGTTATCGAAAAGAGGTTGTACACCATGCCCATGATTTAAGAGGATAGGGGCGGTTCCACCCTCAATTTTAGACATTGACACATAAAACAGGAGAACCGATGTTTGGAAGACATTCAACGCGATAATCTTTTTAATCAGATTTTGTTTGGCCATTATTCCGTACAACCCAGTACACAGCAAAATTATTACAATCCAATAATTATATTTCGCTAATATTTCAATCATTGTCATCTACCCTTACCGTTTCATAAAATAAGGTTATCATTACCGCGGCAACAGTTATACCTACACCTATTTCAATACCCATAATTCCAATGGTACTGGCAAATTTCGGGTCAGGCAAAAGTACATTATATTGAAGGTAGTTACCTCCAAATAGAAGCGCTATAACTCCGATACCACCATAAACTAAAACTCCCGAGGAAACCAACAGGTCTTTTGTCTTTACCGACATCCTCTGTTGAGCCTCTTTCAAGCCGAATACCAAGGCGTAAACAATGACGCTTACCCCCAGAATAACCCCACCCTGGAACCCCCCGCCAGGACCTAATTCTCCGTGGACTATTACATATAGCCCAAAGAGTTGAATAAACGGCAATAAAAATTTGGTTACTGTTTTCTTAATAATGTCTTTGTCCTGGTCTGTGACGGTCGGACTCTTTTCAGTTGGATTTATTCCAACACCACCGGCAGTATGTTTATTCATGTCCGTGACCCCGTCCTTTTCTGTGAATCTTTAGTGCCCTGCCTCCTGTTCGATCCCCTGAGAAGAAGAATCAGACAAAAACCGGCCGTCGCTACCACAGTAGTTTCGCCTAGGGTATCATAGCCCCGGTAAGAGGCCAAGATAGCAGCCACAACGTTTAGCTGACCTGTCTCTTCGTAGGAGTGCTCCAGATAATAGGGCGTAACATGAGTATTTGGCGCAATATTAGGATCGCGCAGGTTGGGAAGGTCGAGGGTTCCATAAAGCAGTACAGCTGCAACGCTAACCGAAACTAGCAGAGCAGGTATGTTCATGTGTTTACCCTCATCTACATATTTAGTGCGGCTTAAGATAATTATAAACAAAACCGTGGAAATACCAGCACCCACAGCCGCCTCGGTAATAGCTACGTCTACTGCATTCAGTCGGACCCACTCAATAGCCATCACCAGGCTGTAGACTGAGAAAATCATAATAGAACTAAATAAACCTCTTACGAACAATACTGCAATACCACATACTACAAGAAAAAGTGGAATGGCTATATCAATCATGCCTTCAACTCCATAAATCTGATTTTATGTTTATCTTTTTAACTCAACTTTGGCTTTCTTACCGGCAACATTAGAAGCAGAGGATACAGCAAAAGGGTCGGTTTCCAGATTCTTGCCGCCCTTCTTCCAAGGTTTAACACCTTTCATATAAGCTGCCTTGGCCAAAAAGTGGGTAGCCGTGGAGTTAATAATCAAAATCATAACCATAATAATCAGCAATTTAAGGCTTACCTGGTTAAATCCTGAATAAATAATCAGTCCGATAATAATGGAGGATTGCCCCATGGTATCTGCCTTGCCTGCAGCATGCATCCTGGAAAAGAAATCAGGAAATCTGATCACCCCAATGGAGGCAACCAGTAACAAGAAACATCCTATGGTCAGGAATACTCCCGTAAAGAAAAGGCGAATATCTATATGCATATTTTCCCATCCCGTTGCTTAAATTTTATTTTCATCAGTCCAAACGACCAGACTCAACATATTTTAGAAAAGCTAATACTGCAGTAAAGTTAATCAGGACATAAACAATGGCGATATCTATAAAGACGTCTGGCCTGTCATACATAAAACCAACCAAGAGCAGGATCACCACCGTTTTGGTACCTAAAAAGTTTACTGATAAAATCCTGTTAAAAACGAAAGGGCCAACAACTGCCCGATATAGGACAAGCACTGCAGCTAATACGATAATAATTGTAGCTAATTCAAACATATTAACCATGCGCTTTGCTCATCTCCTCGCCTTCTAATTCCTTTACCTTGGCCAGCATTTCGCCAGATAATAAATCTTGAGCAGTTTTTTTTGTCAATGCATGAACAATAAATTCATGATGGTCAGCCTCAATTGTGACAGTTCCAGGTGTAAGGGTGATTGAATTGGCCAAAAGCACAATACCCAAGTCTGTTTTTAAATCATGTTTAAATCTTACAATAGTAGGGTCAATAGGCATCTTGGGATCCAAGACGACGTATATAACATGCAGGTTTGATATCACTATTTCCCAGGATAACCATAAGAAATATTTAAAAAGGAGAATAATTCTCCTTATGTTTGGTCCCCTTTTAATTTTGCCTATTAATAAATCGTGGGACCAGTAGGCCACCAGCAGACTAGAAACCACCCCCAATATCAGGAAAATAGGTTCTGTTTGCCCGGATAAACTAAACCAGAAAATAAACATTAACATGGCTGTTAGTAAAAAACTGAGCATTTTTCCACAACTCACAATCTTTTGTTATTCTTGGTCACTAGTGGAATATTTGGTTTTATTGTTAGTGGCAATAGTATGTTCAGAACACCTCTCCTCAAAAAGCACCCCCCATAAAGTTTTTCAAGTGGGATTTTGGCAGTTGCCAAGTAGATTTTATAGACATTTTTACACTTAAGAATTTTACCGAATATCAGTATTGAAAAGATCGTTTGCAGAACTCTTTAATAATAATCAGCTTACAGCCTGAAAAAGCTATTTAAATTAATAATGACATTATGTAAATTACATAAACTAGAAATTTATGGGCATGCAAAACTTCGATATAAATCCCTAACAACCGTTTGCTGTCACATACAGCCTATAATCGGTCATAAACATATCATATACATTAAAGCATGTCAAGAATTTATAAAAGTAATTAAGAATGTTTCGATAACTTTTGAATCTTTAGTTACGGCAATAAGCTTTACAAAATTATTACAATTTTTTTAATGTTTTTTCTACATAACAGCTTATCACTATGAAATTAATGTGTCTAGAGGGAATCAGCATGTTCTTAATCAATATTCTTGATCAGTATTCCTAATGAAATATTATTTATAACGAGGTGGCTCAAAGCTTTGCATTGAGCCACCTCGTTTTTCATTAATATACCCTAAGAACCTTCCACTTCGACAAGCCTTCTAAAACCAATTCATAGTATTCTGAAGGTCTATTTGGGGTTGGACCATCTTACGAAATGTCCATTTTGCGTTCTTTGCTTACTTTACTGGCAAAGAGCACCGTAATTCCGGCGGTAATTAGGAGTCCGGCCGGATAGGAAATGCCAGTTGCCAGACCGAAGCCTTCCGGAGCTTGTAAGAGATAGGTGAAAGTGACTGCCGTCATGAAGATGGCAGGAATTGTGGCAATCCAGTGAAGGCGTTTTTCCTTGACCAGAAACATAGCAGCGGCCCAAAGAAGGATCATCGCTGTCGTTTGGTTTGCCCAGGAAAAGTATCTCCAGAGGAAGTTGAAGTCGATCTTGCTTAAGGCGAAAGCAACGACAAACAGGGGAATAGAGATAGCCAAGCGTTTAGAGATAGGCTTTTGGCTCATTTTAAAGAAGTCAGCGATAACCATTCGAGCACCGCGGAAGGCAGTATCTCCGGAAGTAATCGGGAGAATGATAACTCCGATAATAGCCAGCGTTCCACCGACAGCTCCAAGCATAGTAATGGATACGGTGCGGACGACTCCAGCGGGACCGCCCGCTGCTAAGGCTTCTTGCAACCCTCCAGTTCCACCAAAGACCGCCATTCCAGCTGCAGCCCAAACAAGCGCAATAGCGGATTCTGCGATCATCATGCCATAAAATACTTTACGCCCGTATTTTTCATTTTGGACCGTACGAGCAATAAGCGGAGATTGGGTCGCATGGAAACCGCTGACTGCACCACAGGCGATGGTAATAAAGAGTAAGGGCCACATGGGCAAATTCCCAGGATGAAGATTACTTAAGGTCAATTCAGGAATAGTATATCCTTTAACAACCAATCCGACACCGACGCCAACAGCCATGATAATAAGCAGGAGACCAAAGACAGGGTAGATCTTACCGATAATTTTATCGATTGGTAAAAGTGTAGCCAAGATATAGTAGAAGAAAATCACTGCAGTCACGACACTTAAACTAATCCAAGACGGTGTTAGAGTAACAATAAGGTTGGCAGGACCGGCAACGAAAACCGTTCCCACGAGAATTAAGAGTACCACAGAAAAGACATTAACAAATTGACGCATACCTTTGCCCAGATACTTACCCACAATATCCGGGATCTGTGCGCCGCCGTTTCTCACGGAAAGCATACCACTAAAATAGTCGTGGACTGCACCCGCAAAAATTCCTCCGAGAACGATCCAGAGAAAAGCAACCGGACCCCATAAAGCACCCGCGATCGGTCCAAAGATCGGCCCCAGACCAGCAATGTTTAAGAGTTGAACCAGGCTTCCTCTGTTTGATTCCATAGGAACATAGTCGACTCCATCCGTTTTGGTATAGGCTGGAGTTTCAAGGCCTTCATTGATTCCAAAAACCTTTTCTACAAACTTACCATAGACCATGTAACCAACGATCAGTGCTACAAATGAAAGTAAAAAAGTAATCACAAGAATCCTCCTCTCAGATTTAAAACTAGAATAATTGCTGTCAACTGACTGACCTTAGTTTAAATCATGCCAGGAGGAAGATGTGAATTTACAGTCTACAATGTCGAATATGATGTCTGAGAGTGAGTTTTCTAAGTACGTTTTGTGAAAATGCTCTGAATTAAATCTCCAGAAGATCTTTTAATGCTTTGACATAGGCTCGGCTCACCGGTACTTCAGACCGTTTTTCGTCATTTAATATTAGCGTGTACGCTCCATTAAACCAAGGGACCAGTTCATGTACAAAGCTTAAATTCACTAAGTAGCTTCGGTGAGGTCGAAAAAAAGGATAACTCGCTAATTTTTCTTCGAGTGTTTGTAGAGTGTACTTAGTTGAATACACTTTACTAGAGGTTTTGATAAAGACATCCCTGGTTTCACGATAGACATAGAGAATATCTTTAGGATCAATTAAAACGACGCTTTCTTCCCCTTGAACTGCAAGTTTTGAAATTTTTGGAGTCTGAAATCGGCCAGCCACCGTGGATACACTATCTTTGGCGATTTTTTTGAGAAGTTCCACCAGTGAATTATTGAGTGTTTCATTCTGCGAATCGAGTTTAGAGTCACCGACTCTTTGTCGAATTCGTTCAACTGTTTTTAAGACGCGTTCCTCATCAAAAGGCTTCAGCAGATAATCAATAGCATTGACTTCAAAGGCTTGAATGGCATGTTTATCATAAGCTGTTGCAAATACAATCATTAAAGCCGGATCTTCTTCAAGCAATTTCCTGGCCAGGGTTAAGCCATCAAGATTGGGCATCTGGATATCTAAGAAGGCTACATCAGGCTTAAGAGTCAGGATTTTTTCTAAAGCTTCAGCGCCTTGAGTTGCCTCTCCCACAATCTTGATATCTTCGCATTGTTTTAAGAGATAAATCAATTCATCCCGAGCAAGTGGTTCATCATCAGCGATAACTACTGAAATCAAGCTATACCCCCTCCCTGCTGCAGTGGAATTTTAAACCAGATGCACGTTCCCCTCTCCAGTTCACTGTCAATATGCAGTTGGGCTTCCTCGCCAAAATGGTACACCAGACGCTGGTTCACATTATATAGGGCCAGGCCTGTTCCTTCTTGAGATTCGATTTGAGTGTGGAGTAATTTTGAAATTCGTTCCGGGGAAATTCCAATTCCGTTGTCCTTCACAGAAACCAGGGCACACCCTTCAACCTCTGTTACATGAATGATAATTTCGCCGTTTTTTTCAAGCCCTTTTAATCCATGACGTATCCCGTTTTCGACGAGAGGTTGAAGGGTAAGTGGCGGTAGGAGAACATTTTCCAGCAAAGGATTGATCTCAAGTTTAACACTTAAACGTTCTGTGAAACGGGCTTGCTCGATATCAAGATAAGCAGAAGTATGGTCAAGTTCCTGCCTTAAAGTAATGAATTCGTAAAGAGAGGCGTTTAAGTTCTGTCTGAAAAAGTTTCCAAGTTGAATGAGAATTTTACGTGCCATATTGGGTTGAGTGCGGACGAGAGCGACAATAGTATTTAAGGAATTAAACAGAAAGTGTGGGTTAATCTGAGCTTGGAGGGCTTTGATTTCAGCCTCTCGGATAAGTTGAGCATGATTCTGAGCGTCGACCACTTCAAGCTGATGGGAGAGAAGTTTACCTAAACCTTGAGCTACTTCTTCATCTACTGGTTTAATCTGTTTGGCATTTGAAAAATAGAATTTCAAAACCCCAATCACTTGATCTGATTTTTTTAAGGGCACAATGATTGCCACCGCAAGTGGGCAGCCTTTTTGGGGACAGTGAATTTCAGCTAAGGATCTAGGTATGTACAGTTTTCCGGTTCTGAGTACTTGCTTTGTCGCATCAGTCAAAACCGTATGTCCCGGCAAGTGATGATCATCCCCTAACCCTACATGGGAGAGAATCTTTTCATGATCTGTAATTGAGACGGCGGAAACACCTGTTGTTTTTAAAAGAAGCTTAGAAATTTGGGTTGCTGATTCTTCGGTAAGTCCTCTACTGAGATTGACCAACATTTGATCTGCAATATGGAGAACTTTTTGAGCTTGATTGGCTTCAATACGGTCCTCTTCGTGTATGACAGTCCGTATAATCACTACAAAAAGTGCGATTCCTAAGCTATTTGCCAGGACCATCGGAAGGGCAATAACTTGAACCAAAGCAACTGCACTTTCCCAAGGTTTAGCCATCAAAAGGATAATCAGCATTTGAGATGTCTCCGCAGCAACCCCTGTCATAAATGCTTTTGAGGTAGGGAGGATTCTACGATTCCCGATCTTAAGATAAACGAGGCCGGCAATTAAGCCTTCCGTCACTGTGGAAATCCCGCAAGCTAACCCAGTAAAGCCACCAAGGAGAGTTCTATGAATACCAGCGATCAGTCCTGCTCCAAGACCAACCCAAGGCCCCCCTAAAAGTCCGCCGATTACGACACCAACGACCCGCGAGTTCGCGAGAGCCTCTTCAAAGCCGATTGCTTCTACGCGGGGAATCCAAAGAAGAGAGTCCGTACTTGGCCGAATCGAAATCCCTGTATACGTGCCGACGATTCCGAATAACCCAAATACTAGCGAAAGCTGAATGATCGTCCAACGATCAAGCTTATGATCGATGAGGTTACGAAACGTCGTTAGCCGAGTTAGGATAAAGGCGATGGCCACGATCAGCCCGATATGTTCAATCATTAGGAATAAGAGTTGCACAGTTAGGAGGCTCCTTTACATTTTATCCATTTTTAAGCTATCACTTCTGAATTGCAATTTCAATTGATCAATTCAGAGAATTCAACCTCTTCAAGTGGGTGTTCCTTATTATACTAGCTCTTCATTCCAACCCCGAAAATGCCCACTCCACATTTTGGGCAACACCCTTGATTCAAACAATTAAGCAAGACAGGTTCGCGTCGAATCACACCCTCACCGCACTGAGGACAAAACGTCGTACTGCCGCCTCTAATATTTCCCAAATATACATAAGGAAGATGTTCTTTGGCAATATCCCATGCTCGCTCCAAGGTCTTTCGCTCTGTAGGCGGAACCGTGAGTCGATAAGCCGGATGGTAGGCACTCAAATGCCAGGCCAGCGGAACATTAAGCTGGCGCAGCCAACGAGCCAATTCGGTCAGCTCTTGAGGACTGTCATTTGCCCCTTGAATAATGAGTGTTGTAATTTCCAGATGAACCCTGCCGGCCAAACGCTCAACATTATCTAATACCCAAGCCAGTTTGCTTCCACAATAGTGGTGATAAAAATCCTCTGAGAATGCTTTTATATCAATATTCACCGCATCCAACCATGGAATCAGCTCCTCGAGAAAGCGCGGAGAAATAGTTCCGTTACTAACTAAAACTACCTTCCCTCCTTGTGCTCGTACAAGGGGGGCGGTATCTCGGATCATCTCAAACCACACGCTCGGCTCTGAATATGTAAAACACAGCCCTAATGATTCTTTTTCCTGCAAAGAAAGCTCTGCCAGCTCCGGAGGAGTGACCTTTCTTCCAACTTTATGTTGTTGGGAGATCTCGTGATTTTGACAAAAGGAACAGCTTAGGTTGCAGCCAAAACCCCCAACAGAGACAATCCAAGAACCGGGATAAAAATGATAAAGGGGTTTTTTCTCAATCGGATCCATATTCCAGGCCGCCACTTCACCATATGTTTTAGATACAACCTCTCCTTCTCGATTTTCCCTGACATGACACCGCCCTGACTGACCATGTCGCAATTGACAACGTTGGGGACACAGCAGACAACTCGCATTATAGGATTCCGTATGCTCCTTAATCATCTCATGTTGCTTTTCATTATTCATAATGCCTCTTAACCTCAAAGCGCCAAAGTTCAACCGGATCTCCTGCTGGAATCCCCGCCTTTTGTTTAGCAATATTAATTTGATCCGAAACCGTATCAACCCCTTCTAAATGGGGGAGTAAAAGTCCGCTTCTGCCACCTTGGCGAACAACAACACCATACTTCCAAGGATCCAACCCTTCAGGTCCTGATATTTTCTCAAGTTCCCCCAGAACATCTACCGTGAAACTTATGGTATCTAATTCCTCGCTTTGAACAGGACGAAAACGTGGATCTTGGGTTCCGGCAGCAATGGCATTATGTTGAATTTCTAACGCTAGATTTTCCTGCCAGGGCTCAGTGGTTCCAATACATCCCCGTAAATTTCCGCCTTGTTTTAGCGTGACAAAACACCCCCTCCGTCCAGTCAACTCGTTGGACATGTAGCTTAAGTCCAATAGCTCAGAGTTCCTCCCTTTTAAATAGGAAGTTAGACAACGTCGCGCCCACCGTGGCAAAGGTGAAGAATGATATAAATCTGCTACCAGATATCCTACCCCAAACGGTCCTTCATAAGAAAGCACTTCAGGTGCTCCCTCTTTAGCAGCCAGCGCCAAGCGGAGACTCCGATACCCACATTCCCCGGCTTTGTCCATGAGAGCTTCCGACAAATTGTCTATTTTCTTAGAATCCCTCTGAAGAGTATTTACCACGAATTGGTCAAATTCAGGTCCTGCAGGATCAAAGCCATAGGGTCCATCCTCTTTCAAGCGATGGGAGAGGTCCCCACTAGCCACAATAGCATAACGTCCGGGTAAATCCTCGAGGATTTGTCCTATACGCTCACCATACTCTTCCGGTCGTTCTAAGGGCATTCCTAAGAGAACAACCTTTCCTTTCCACCCTGCTTTTTGCAAGAAATAGAGGGGCACAAATGCGCCATGATCGATAGAACCCTGTATCGGAACAACTCCCGAGAGATTTTGAAATTGTGCCATAACCACTAGATCATTCTCAAAGGACAGACTGACCTGAGCTGCCCCAAACTGAGCAAAACTCCCTTGCATAATATTATCCACTGCGAGAGTCATTCCATCTTTAATAAGCGGGGCATGGGGTGAAACCAGGATGACCGTCTCAACCTCCGCTTGAGCTATGCGCCGTGCGACTTCCTGATAGGCGTCTAAGCTCGCTTGACATTTACGTTCCTCTCCCCGACCCACCTCTGGAATTAGGAGGGGCGGGTGCGGAACAAATATTGTATAAATTAAACTCATGATAAACACTTCCTTTTTGAAATATCATTTATATCTTAATACAAAACACTGCTTTTCACTTTGTGTTCTTGCCTGGTTTACAAATATCCTGCTTATAATCATTTGTTCATATTCAATAACCAGGGTTCTCCTTTTACAACTCTAAAATACTAACTCAAATTCCTCCTTAATTTACAACCTGGAGTTTTTGAACTCCTGGTCTTCTTGATGACGTTGATAAAATCCGACTAACCGGGCAAAACTAACCTAAAGTATTCCTCTGCTACCTAAAATCCCAATATCTTGCTTGATTTATTCTTATAAAGTCAGGTATACTTAAATTTAGTTGTGTCCTCAAAAGAGCTTTTCGCTAATACATAACAACTTCAGGAGGTAGATCACTATGAACAAACAAACTCTCAATACTCAGAATGCACCTGCGGCTATCGGACCCTATTCTCAAGGGGTTAAAGTAGGAAACTTGATTTTCACATCCGGACAACTTCCTATAAACACCCAAAGCGGAGAATTGGTGGCTGATATTGAAGGAGCTACTAAACAATCCTTAGATAATGTCAAGGCGATTTTGGAGTCCTCCGGTTCTTCTATGGACAAAATCGTTAAAACTGTGGTCTTTCTAAGAGATATGAATGACTTTGCTGCCATGAATACCGTATATGCCACCTACTTCCCCAATAATCCACCAGCCCGATCCGCTGTACAAGTAGCTCGGTTGCCTAAAGACGCTATTGTAGAAATTGAAGCGATTGCTCTCACTGAATAAGTAAAACCCAAAAGGATCCATGAAAACTAATTTTAGTTCATGGATCCTTTTGGGCTTTAACTAAGAATTCACTCAGCCTGTTTAATCCAACCCGTCGGTTACCTACGGGTACCTATCTCCACAAGCTTTTCAGCTAAACTAGCTATCTGTCCAAGGGCTAATGACAGCTCGGCAGCCGCAGAAGCTTGAGACTCTGTAACTGTACCCAGTTGATTTATCCCTTCAATCAAATTAAGGACGGAATTTTGAACAGTGTTTAAGTCCATCTCAATTTCTGTTGTCGATACTCTGGTGGATTGGGAAAGCTTCCGGACTTCATCAGCGACAACTGCAAACCCTCGACCGAATTCGCCAGCCCTAGCTGCCTCAATAGATGCGTTCAGCCCCAGAACATTTGTCCGCATAGAAATCTTATGAATTTCATCCTTCACTATACCTGTATGTTCAATTTCCTGAAGAACACGGGTAGTCTCAGTTTCCATATTTCTGACCGTTGCCGCAAGTTCCTCAGACGAAGCGGACAAGTTTTCAGCAGAGGCAGATATTTGCTCTACTGATGCTAAAATATCCTGACCTGAGTCGATCAATGTATCATACTTAGCAACTGAAATGTCAATCATTGCACACCCGACCACACTGCCGTTTTCTTTGATCGGGTAACCTATTCCCACGTAGGCAATTCCCAATACCTCTTTAGGTACACGCCTTATAATACGCTCTCCTGTACGAATGGCTTCTTCTGATATTCCACCTTTAGGCAGAGGATCACCCACTTCAATTTTCATGTTCAGGTTAGGACTCGGATACCAGGCTAACACTTTCTCTGTATCTAGAATACATACCGCTACTTCCTCATCAAAGAGTTGTGGTAACTCCCTGGCAACTTCTAAAAAGGCCTCTAGTTTCACTTAATTCACCCTCTCAATTCTCTTCTCACTCACTTCACACTTTATACTTAAGAGTTCAAAGCTGGACTCAAATTTACAACTTAATCTAAATGTTGCTCAATCCTGGAAGCACTTTCTTAGTTCGTCGTTATTGTTGTAGGGATTCCTGTAATAAACTTTAAGAGGGAATCTCTTCTGTTGATTCAATGGTGAACTTTGTCCAACTCAACAAATAACCTAAAAAGACTGATGCATGGATCTATTCGTAATTACAAATAGTGCACTCCTTTTTAATATGTAATTAATCCACATAAATTGTTTTTGAGGGTAAACACCCTCAAAAACAATTTAATGGGGTCCGGATAGCTTTGGGGTATAGGCATAAATGATGCCTAGGTCTCTATGTTAAACTAAACATCTAATTTCATATCTCCAAACTTAATCCAACCTTTTTTCCGCATAAACTCCGCAATAGCCAGAGTTAGAATAGCCGGTAAAACGAAGTGTAATAAGCCAATTTTGAATAAAACACCAGCGCTCATTCCCATTGCTGAGATTGTGCCAAACTGTCCGACTAACCCTGCGGTGCCCATGCCAGCACCGGCAGGGATGTTCGACATTGGCAAGATAGTGGTAGCTAAAGGACCTAAGATTGCACTGGCTAATGTAGCAGGTATCCATATTAACGGGTTCCTAACAATATTAGGTACTTGGAGCATAGATGTTCCCAGCCCTTGGGAAACTAAACCACCCCAGCCGTTTTCCCGATAGCTCGCTACTGCAAAGCCGACCATTTGTGTAGCACAACCAACGGTTGCGGCCCCTGCGGCTGGACCTCCGAGAACAAGCATCATCGCTAAAGCGGCACTACTAATCGGCAAGGTTAAAATCATACCCATAAGTACGGACACCAACACACCCATCGGAATTGGGGCAAGCTCTGTCGCCATCATAATGACAGCTCCCAACCACTTCATGAATTCTGCTAAAGGTGGTCCAATGAAGGTCCCAGCAGCGACCCCCAGCAAAATAGTAACAGCAGGAGTTACAATAATATCCACCTTTGTCTCTTTGGAAACCAATTTTCCGAATTCAGCCCCTACAACAGCTGCTACGAAGGCACCGACGGGTCCTCCAACTGCAGCACCTGCCATACCTGTAATCGTTGAAGAGAACAATACGAGTGGAGGAGCTCCAAGGCCGAAGGCCACAGCTACACCGATGGCTGGCCCCATCATTGCCATAGCCTGTTTCCCAAAATCAATGAGTAATTGTACGCCAAGCTGCTCTCCAATCACTTTAAGAATAAGTCCTACGATAAGACTGGAGAATAAACCTAAAGCCATTGCACCTAAGGCATCAACCCCATACCTTTTTACAGAGAATATTATGTTTTTGCGTTGTAAAAAGCTAACCTTTTCTTCTTGATTTACTAGATTTTCAGTCATTTTTTCTACCTCCTAATTCGTTTACTAGACAACTATATTTGATTGAGTAAAGGCGAAATTAGCCCAGATATGATGGATATGTTAATGACTTCAAAAGCCAGTAGCGTGGTTGATAAAATAGCCCTAGTCGCTATTTACAGTGGATAAAGGCTCCATTCCCAGAAAATCAGACATGCAAATGTTGTTTTTAAGGAATGAAGCCTCTTTAGAATAGATCTTAACCTATCACATATTTATCTTCTAACTCACGAATTTCCGTCAGACCAATTAGCTCATTAAATTCTGGAAATGAAATCATTTCCGATATTAAGCTTTCAGTCGTACCTGTCTTCATAAGTTCTTCCATTAAATTCTTCATAGCTTGTGCTGCCATGTAGGTCGAAGCCGTCGGGAAGATGACCATATTATATCCTAAATTTTCCAATTCTTGTGCTGGTAAAAGAGGGGTTCGTCCACCCTCTACCATATTTGCTAAAACCGGAACGTTAAAGCCAGCTGTGATTCTCTTCATCTCATCAATCGATTCTGGTGATTCAACAAAAATTATATCTGCCCCGGCTTCTTCATAAGCTTTAGCACGGTGAATAGCCTCGTCAATTCCATGAATAGTTCGGGCATCCGTTCGGGCAATGATCACGAAATCAGGATTATTCCTCGCTTCGACAGCCGCCCTGATTTTGCCCACCATTTCTTTCATTGGAATAACTTGACGCCCCGTCATGTGTCCACACTTCTTAGGTGCCAATTGGTCTTCCAATTGTATAGCAGCTACCCCAACCATTTCATATTGACCCACGGTTCTCATAACATTAATAGCATTTCCAAATCCCGTGTCCCCGTCGGCTATTACCGGAATATCTACAGCGCTGGCAAAATTGTTTGCCCTAGCTAACATCTCAGTCATGGTCATTAATCCAACATCCGCTGTCCCCAAATGACTTGCCGCTTGGCCATAGCCTGTCATGTAAACGGCCTGGAAACCAGCTTTTTCAATGATCTTTGCTGTTAAGACATCATGTGCCCCAGGGGCCACTAAAATTTTCTTATCAGCCAATAGACTCCTTAACACTTTACCCTTATTCATGATGATTAGCTCCTTAATTCAAACTTTTGTTATCATTTAAAATGTTATTTTCTGCTAAAGCAAGTGCTTCGTTAGGATATTCTTCGGCCATAGCCCCAATGGTATATAACTGATAATTATGATCGACCACAAACTCAGGTTTTTCTGGCAGTAAAGAAATTCCTCGCTTGGCGAAGGATTTGTGTAAAATCTCCAAGGCCCCTTCTTTTGTCGAATGAGCGAAAATACCACCCACTGCGATAACTCTCTGAACTTTACGCAAATCGCGACCGACGGGTGTTCCCGGCACAATACCCAGAATCGGATCAAAACTCTGAGCAAAATACCCAGCATGTCGCTTAAGAGCAAGTTCAATGGCACTAATGGCTAACGCTTTGTCAAAGTTCAGCTCTTTTTCACTAATGCTGATGTGTCCTGGGTTCTTCTCCAGATACTGGGCATAAGCTTGGATTTCCTCCGCTAAATCTTCCCCTTCTAAATCAACCTTTGCCAAAACTCCGCTTGCTCCAACCGTTTCCACAATGCCTGTGGCACTTACCCTTAATCCCAGGTTACCTTCGACGGTTCTGTAGGATAACTGCTTCTCATTGGCAACAACTAAGCCCGTTTCTTCTTTAGTTAGGTTTGCCAAATCAGGTAATACAGAATGAACATCCGTAGTTGCTCCACCAATATCTATGACTAAGCTATTGCCATAGCCCTCTTTTTCATGGGTACCCAGAGCTAAGAGCTCTGTCCCCATGAGCACGGCACCGGGGGTGGGAATAACCCGTCCATTAGAGACAATTTCCAGCAGACGCCCTAAACCTCTGGCCCTGGTGATTTGCCTGATAAATTCCTGATGAATGGCTTCCCGAGCGGGTTTGACCCTCAACTCATGGATGGTTGGCATAACATTAGGCACTCGAATCGTGAGAATCCCGCCTATTTTCAAGACCTCTTCTACTTTTGCTTGAGCTTCAGTATTTCCGGCAATAATGACCACACTATGCGCCTTACTGTTAACAATAACCTCAGCATTCTCCAGGAGAGAATCCTGATCCCCTCCATCTGTTCCACCAGCCAAGAGAATAATATCGGGCTTGATTTCTTGTAAAACCTCTAAGCGAAAATCAACAGGTGTCTCATGGGAAATAATCTCCAATACCCGGGCACCGGCGCTCATGGCCACCTCTTTCGCAGCCTTGGCAGTAACTCTGGGCATATATCCCATCCCAACCATCCGCAGCCCCCCTGCAGCTGAACTCGTTGCCAAGGTGCGGAAAGAAGTTATCTCATCCCACTGCAGATCACACGCCAGATTATGGCAAGCCTTGATAAGTCCCAGTTCTATGTTTTCCACTGTGGTTGGAGCTTGGGAACGGCCCATAAACATTAAGTTGGTTTCCAGACGCTTGAATGCTGATACCTTGGTATAAGTGCTTCCCACATCGTAGACTAAAAGATCAACCTGAGGCATTATCATTCACTTCCTTTGCCACCGCTTTTCCCAGCTACATTGCAATATAAACATAACCGTCCATAATGCGGCGTGAAGTACGTCCGAAAGCCGCTCGTTGGAGCTTAATCCCGTCTCCCTCTTTTTCAGCTTCTACCTCGATATCAATAACACCCGCTGGATGGCCGATTCTAACCAGTGAAGATTTTGAAGGGGTCACAAGGTTAACAATCGAACCCGGGATTTTTGCTGCTGCCCCGGTACAAGTTGTCCCAGTACCGGCATAGGTTTTGTGCATCACTTGCATATACATGAGTCTGGATACAAAGTCGACTTGATCAGCTCTAATGGTATTGCCCGTAGTAAAGTCGAGATAATCCTGAGGTTCACTGACAAAGGCAATCATCGGAAAGGCAGGGCTGTTTTTTAAGGCATCTGCTTCATCTTTAGCCATACCGATCATCGTTGCAGCTTTGCCCCGGATTTTTTCTAACAAATCAAGCATTTCCTGATTGGCGTTAATTTGAGCTGGAGTTTCAATCCCTGTAAGACCTAAATCCTTGGCTCGTACAAAAACCATCGGATTGGCCACATCAATAATTGAGGCTTCTAAGTCGCCAAAACCTTCGATATCAAGGACATCAACCACCTGCCCTGTCGGCAACATCTTATTAGTTACGGCACCTGCGGTACCGGCAAAGTCCAACATAATTTTTGCTCCAGTGCCTGGAACTCCGGCGATTTTATAGTCACCCCTTACTTTGGCCTTACCCTCTTGCACAGGAACCTCGGCCACCAAAATCTTACCCGTATTTGTATTGTGTATACGGACCTTGGTGACCGGCTCGACGGCCCTTACTAAACCTTCGTCAATGGCGAAAGGCCCCACGCCGGACGATATATTCCCGCAGTTTCCGGAAAAATCAACCAGTCCTGTTCCGATACTCACCTGCCCAAATGTGTAATTGACATCGGCATCCCCTCGTGTGGAAGGACCGATAATGGCTAACTTACTCGTGAGAGGATCTGCCCCACCCAAGCCGTCAATTTGCCTTACATCCGGGCTGCCAAAGATGGCCAGGATCTCTTGATCTCTGCTTTGTTTATCTGATGACAAATCATTTTCCATAAGGAAAATTCCTTTACTCGTACCCGCCCTTAAGATTGCACATCGTATCCTGCGTTGCTCCTTCATCCTATTTTCCCCTTTCCTTCATTCTCTCTTCTACCCACCTAATGACATCTTGTGGCTCAGTACCAGGACCAAAGAAACTCTCAACTCCTAGAAAATCCGTTCCTTCGTTTTTAATCTTTTCTTCGATCTGAGCGTGTTCCTCTTCCTTCTCTGCGATCCGTCCTCCAGCCATGAGCAGGACATTATCTCTAATGCCAAGTTCCTTAAGACGCCTTTCCACACGCGGGAATAAGGTCAAACCTAAGCCTAAGAGATTGCTGACCCCAACCACATCTGCTTTAGTTTCTGCAGCGACTTCAGCCACAGTTTCAGGTAAATTCATTCCTCTTAAATAGATCACTTCATAACCGTCCTGCTCAAAAGCCTCACGAATAACATTAATCCCTACCACATGAGCGTCCGCACCCACCGTCGCCAAAAGTATCTTTTCCTTTTTGGAAATAGGCTTCTCATCTTCCACTGTAACCTTCTCAACGGTATAGGAGATTCTATCCGCTGGAACATCAACTGGACCATAACCCGGAATATAGCGGCGAATCCCATCTTTCCCACGGTGAGTTTTGACCCCCCGTTTTAGATCCCAGGCAGCTGCTCTCGGAGCATCGAGAATGCCCTTTTTGCCGGCAGCGACAATGATATCGACAAGCTCCTCATCCCCATATCTCAGCCAAAATTCCGGCCCGATCTCTTCCGGACTTAATTCTCGAGACAATCCGAATGTGCTCGTCAAAATAGCTAAAGCCTCTGTCACTATTTCAGCTTGGCGGCGCTCAATCGCCGGATCCTCAATATTAAAGGAGGCGGTATTTTCAAAGACGTTTTGCGTGGCCCAAATTGCCTTAGCCATGGATACTCCCGTCGGAATCCCGACGTTTTCCGCTGCTTTTGGCCTATAGAAGTTTGCTCCGCCTAATTTGGCACTGATCGCCATCCGGGCAAAGTGAGCTTGCTCGGCAATCAGATCAGCCGGAGGGTTCTGGAAGGTCTCAGGCACAACAATTAAGAACTCACTCCACATAAGTTGCCTAAAGGCCCGCATGACCGCCAAGTCAGCCAGTAAATTGATTCCAGCCACATTCATTTGGATACCGCTAAGTGCGCTGGGTAACCCGGCATGGATTGCTAGACCTTCAGCTAATAAACACATTGCTAGGGCCATGCCGTCTGTTCCACCAATATTATTGAGGTGTTTATGGGAATCCGTTTGGACGAAAATATTATTTTCAGCGCAAATTTGCAGGGCTTTATACCCATTAAAGACCTTCGTTTTATAATCATGAATACCCCGCCCACCGAAATGAACGTGGATAACAGGACCAATATCTGTACCATCGAAGCCAGCGATCAGGGAATTAATGATGGATAAGTGCGGTGTATCCCCGGTAGCGTTAATACGCAGAGGATGTTTAGCTCCACCACCCAGTTCTATAAATTGACGCTCTCCGGCAGGGGTTATACCCCCCTTACCCCGGGACTGCTCAATCAAATCTGCCCCGTCTAAAGGATCAATGTGCCGAGTAGCTTCAGAATGCACAAAATGGAAAAGATCTATGTTGAATTCCTCGGCTACTTTATACATGGCTTTTGATTCCTGATAAGTTTCTTCAGCAGAGTTACGACCCAAAATAGGGTTTTGGGCAGGAATACCCGTCCAGGCTGCCAGACGCCCTAATTCCGTTATACGGTAACCGCTGCGTTCAACCCCCTTAACAACTCTGGGAAAAGGTGCCGGCAAGCCTGTAATCGAACCATCCGGGCCAACTTTAGGCATTTCTACTCCAAAAACCTTTTCGTAGGCTTGAACTCGTTCATAGTCTTCTCTAATAATCTGCTTTGTTTTTTCCTGCATTAGGCTTTTCCTCCTGACTTTTACGGGGGACTATTATGAAATCTTCAATTGCTTTCGGACTTTGGCAATCAGCCCACCCGCTTCTAAGGTCTGTAAAACGTTGGCGGCTAAAATAGTAGCCCGGATCTTTTCGCCCCTCGCACAAATTGTAACTTCAGCCGCTACTAGGTCTACCTCAATTTCCTGTCCATTTTCCACCTGCTGTTCCAAGTCACATACCAAAACCGGCAAACCAATGTTAATAGCATTACGCCGAAAGATCCGAGCGAAGGATTTAGCGATTACTAAGCCAACCCCTGCTGCCTTCAGAGCGACGGGCGCTTGCTCCCGACTCGAGCCACAACCGAAATTCTCACCCGCTACAATAATATCTCCAGCTTGCACCCTCCCGGCAAAATCCGGAATCTCACTGCCTGCCAGCGCATAGTCTTTAAACTTATCTGCTGGAGCTGCCATGGCATAGCCCGGAAAAATCTGGTCTGTATCAACGTTACCACCTAACTTCCAAACACGACCGTGCAGCTTACACTTCCAGCTCATCAGCCAAACCTCCTAAAGGTACCACCTGGCCTGGAGATACGATAGTGCCCGCAATCGCACTTTCTGCCGCCAGGCGAGGGGATGCCAGATATACTTTTCCGTCCCGATGACCCATTCTGCCAGGAAAATTTCGATTCGTTGTAGAAACGGCCACATCCCCCGCAGCTAAAAGCCCCATATGAGCACCGAAGCAAGGACCACATCCTGGGCTAGTTATCACACCACCAGCTTCTCGAAAGATTCGGTTTAAACCTTGATCCTCCATTTGCTGAGCAATATCTACAGAAGCGGGTATGATCAATAAAGTAACACCCTCAGCTACCTTGCGGCCTTTAAGCACTTCAGCAGCTACCAACATGTCACTTAAGCGTCCATTCGTACAACTTCCAATAACCACTTGAGAAATCTTAGTTGAGGAGAGATCAGCTGCTCTGACTACGTTACCGGGATTTGGCGGACAAGCTACACTTGCTGGAATATCCTCAGTTTTGAAGGTATACACCTCTTTGACCCTTCCGACGGATTGATCCGGATCGGCAAAGTAACTAATCATGGTTCCCATCTCGATACCCATGTTAGAAATCGTCATTTTATCATCCATAGTAAGCTGATCCATTAAGCTACCCGTATAAATAACTCCTTGATCGGTAAATCCTGCCGTCCCAAAATGTCCAATCAAGTGCAAAATAACATCCTTGGCATAAACTCCAGGCTTCAGCTTCCCATCGATACGAATCTCACAGATTTCCGGCACCTCTAAATCAAGGGTACCTGTGGCCATCGTAGCCGCTAATTCAGTAGCACCTACAGGAATTGCTAAAGCACCATAAGCACCGGCAGTACAGGTATGAGAGTCTGCACCAATCAAGATCGAACCTCGTTTTAAACGGTGTTTTTCGGCTATAACTTGGTGAATAACCCCTTCTCCTTTGTCATAAAGTTTTACTCCGTATCTTTTAGAGAACTCTCGAAGAACATTGTGCAATACTTTGGCCTCTACCGTAGCTGCCGGAATGATATGATCCAGGACAAAGACCACCTTTTTCATATCAAAAACCTGACCAACACCAATCTTCTTGAATTGTTCAACTGCCATGGGCCCTGTAATGTCATGGGCAATAGCCAGATCAACCTTTACCGTTATATCATCACCGTTGTGAACCTCATCTTTGCCTGCTGCCATTGCCAGATATCCTTCTATTTGGTTCACTCTACTTCTCCTCCATTCGATCAATCGACCAGAACAATTCCTAACCGCTTTGCTGCCATGTTAGCTTCTTCCATGGACGGTTTGGCCTTTTTAAGAACCAGTCGAGCTCCCCCTCTGTTCAAAGCTTCAACCATTGAATCTCGCTCCGTAGCGTAGATAGTAATCCTTTGCATCTGAGGCTCAGCCACTTTGACTATTTCAATCTTCAACTTTTTTTCCCGGACTCTTTGCATGATTTCTCGATAGGCTTTACCATCATCTGTGCTTGCCCCCAGGACTGCTGCCATCAGAATTCCCGGAACATTAATTCCACGACGTGCGAAAAGTTCGGCGTACAATTCGATCTTGACTCCCGTGATTTCCCCTTTCGCCAAGGCATGCGCAATACGACCAGTATTCGTCGGTGACCCTACGGCTTGGCTACTTCCCCCAACCACTGCTTCGCCAAAAGGTTTTACAATCGAATTGGCTTTTTCCGCCAGCCCACGGGCCTCTTTTAAGGCCCTGTCCATAGTCACTTCAATGTTTTTCCTTTCTTTTTCCTTGATTGAATCCTCTACAAAGTATTCAACCTCAAGGTTCGTTTTAAAGAAAGGCTGCATATAATCGTTAACCACAGGCACAATTTGCTCCGCTGAAACTGGGTGTACCGCTGCTGCCATGGCAATCATGACATCAACCGGTACATCAACCGGTATATTAGTATGCATTGCTAGGTTTGCTGCCAAATTGCCGATAACCACGCCACCACCGATATGAGTGGCACATAGCCCGGATACCATTACTCGAGGAGTGCAGGGTACGCCAATCGTAGGAGATAAGGCCAATACGACAGCTTTAGCCAACGCTTGGGGTTGTCCCTTGCGATATTCGACCAATGTTGCAGCTGTGGCAGCTGCACCAGCACCGAAGCCTTCCATATTACAACCCGTCGATGTTTTGCCCGCCCGAAAGATGGTCCCTACCTTTAACATCACAGCGATGACTCGTGCCAATTCTTCTTTATCATCAATAATCTCCTTCAGCGCTCGGAAAATTCCAGTGTAGGTACAAGAATCCCCTGTTCCGGCGCAAGGTTGCAATCCGCAAGAATGATTGCCAATTTGAGCGGCTAGAGTATAAACAAGTATCTTATTGATGAGGTCATCCTCAAATAAACGATTAGAAAAGTCATTATAAGCTAATTCTTGAGGTACTTTACCAAGCAAAAAACTAGAACCAGAAGTAATACCTACCTCTGCAGCATAAACGTTGTGCGCAAAGGCATTGATCACCGCATCGATAACCTCTTCTCGGGTCATAGCATTCTGGGACATGGCCTCGGTGATAATCACATCACTGGTGCGCAAGCTTAAGTCCTCCGCAATTTCAGTAACCTCACCTAAAGTTAAATTCCCAATTTGATATCCCTTGGCTTGAATCAGTTTTATAATTTTGTCCACTTGGCTCACCTAGTTTCTTCTAGTATTAAACTCTGACTTTAAGATTCAACAGATCTTCCAGCGGTTTGATTACAGCTGAAATATCTTCCCGCCCTAACCCTGCAGCACGCGCTTGCTCAAAGACCTGTTGGGCAACATTCGTTAGAATCATCGGAACCTTAGCCTCTTTGGCTGTTTGGATAGCAAGTTCAAGATCTTTATATTGGAGGTCAATGGCAAATCCTGCCTCAAACTGACCTTTAAAAACGAAGTTAGGCATTTTAGCCGCCAGTGCATAGCTATTGCCAGAACTAACTCCAATAATTTCCAGAAGGACTTTAGGATCCAGTCCCAGCTTGGTTCCTAAGACAAAAGCTTCTGCTGCTGCTGCCATATTCACGCCTAACAAGAGGTTATTGACGATCTTGACTGCATCTCCGGCTCCTGCCTTACCCACGTGATAAATATTTTTACCCATGACCTCTAGCAAGGATTGATAGCGCTCCACAAGTTCTTTCTCGCCGCCCACCATGATGGTTAAGGTTCCTGCCCTTGCGCCTTTTACCCCACCACTCACTGGTGCATCGATGTAGCCAATCTGCTGCTCGAAGGCTAGTTTTGCCATTTTATGTGTAAATGTCGGTGCAACACTCGACATATCAATAATCGTAAATCCCGGCTTTGCCCCGGCAAAAATCCCCTGCTCTCCCAGCAGGACCTGCTCAACAATCCCCCCATTCGGCAACATTGTGATAACCACATCGACCTCTTGAGCTAATTCCCGGGGACTCTGTACCTTTTTTGCCCCGTCAACAACGAGCTCTTGAACAGCCACCTCATTCACATCATTGACAAACAACGAATACCCCGCACCTAGTATATTTTTGGCCATAGGTTTTCCCATGACTCCAATTCCAATAAAGCCTACTTTCAATGTAAAGCCTCCTACAATACTACTAATGTAATGTTCACCTTATCTAAGACCGTCTTCCCCTTTAATTTCACTTTTTTGCAACCCACCAATTCGGGGATGTGGACGCCCAGCATCCGTAACTACCAGTGCAACAACTAATTCGTCCGCTCTAGGCGCATCCGCAATTCTCACTTCCATAGCATCATAATGTGTACGCACAAAGGCAGCGTCTTTGTAATGTACAGGTACATCTAAGCCCGTTCCCATTCCACCCAGCTTCTTAGCAGAAGGAATAATCGCTTTTCCCCCTCCCACCTCTTCCCGAAAAGGTTTGCCTAAACGAGGATGTAAAATAGCAGCGGCGTGTTCAAGTTCACCTTTCTCACCAACAATGACTCCCTTGCCATAGCTCTCAACATCTTCTTTGGCAATTCCAAGTGCTTTTACTGCCCGTTCAGCGAGGATTGAACCCAATTGTTCGCCGACTTCCATCAGTTCTGTTAAATCTTCCACGTACTTCCCAGCAAAGGGATTTTTAATAACGGCCATAGCCACCGCCTTACGTGTTGGTTTTGCTACAGTCTTTTCGCCATCTTTATGAGTCTCTTCGACGACCGTTACAATTTTACGAATTTCCATCTTGATTTCCTCCCTCAAATTTCACTGCTTGACACAAATCATCCGGTATCATAACCACCAGGTCATCAAGAAAGAGTACCGCACCGTGAATACGGCCTAGCGACTTAAGTTCAATGGCTTTTTGCAAGCCATTTTCCAAAGCCATCGCCTTGGTTTGAGGACTCAGATCCCCAACCCTAACTGTAACCAGATGACCTGGTATGTCTGTATTCGGGTCCAATTGTTCCGCCGGCAATCTCAAAATTCCGGGGTCTTCCACTAAACAATGATTAGCTATCAGCGTCGCACAAGCATCTGCAACTCGAGCAGTCTTTGCCACAACTGTCACAGCACTAGCGATACCCTTTGTAAAGCTGCGCCCTCCCAGACCACTGGTTGCGACTCCCCCAATCTCGTCTCCAGCGGTAATGTTAAGGATATGGCTATACCCTGAAGCTTCAATACTCGACGTCAGCCCCAGCTTCGTCTTTTCGTTTCCTAGCAATCTTAGCGCAATATCCCCACCGTTATTGATCATGACCTTGGTGGCACCTTTTTCCACCAACCAATCACCCGCTAAATCCGCAAAGGTACCCGCTACCGCTGCCATGGGCGTTAAAGTTCGATCTCCGACTTCTAACACAGCCTCGACCATCAATCGTAAAGGCAAGGGATAGGCACTAAGATCCAATTCATCCAATGTTAAAACATCTTTGGCTTGTTTTTGGACTTCGGCTAAATCTGACAGAATCCTGATCACATACTCTGCAGCTTCCTGCAGTTGCTTTGTCATGGCCAGACCATGTGCTCTGGCCATTAACTGCATTTGAACTGGGCCATAATTTAGAAATACTCGATCTTCGGCTAAGACATTGATCATTGGGTAGACTCCCCCTTCGCCACGAAGTTCCTTTGGGGATAGCGCTCCATGCCGCTGCCGCACACCAACAGATGCAAAAGTGTCCTTTGGGTCGGGCAGCTTCTCCCACCTCCGTTCACGCAGCACTCCGAGGCTCGCCCACGCGCTGACCCGGGAGCTTCGCCAAACCTCTGGGTAATACCTGAAGTGAACCCGTGGCTGCGCTTCCCAGGTCAGCTTTGTGGGCCTTACCGCCTCTCCATGCAATGTGTTCACTCCTGTGGAAGAAGCTGCCTGACTTTGAGGTCTGCGGATTGTTCAGGTTATTTTTGTAGGATCTTTTTTCAGAGTAGACCCCCATGCCGCTGCTGCGGCACCAGCAGAGGATGAAAAATACCTAACACGCGAAAAATTCTGCGAAGCCTTACCTGAGCACCCTCAAAGTTCTGCTTACATTCCCAGTAAACATGACAGGAGGAGCGCTTGTCTGTTAAGCGGATGCGTCAGTGGAGCCGCGCTAAGGCGAGCGCCGACGGTTCGCGTCCCCGTAGCGCGCCGCAGGACTTGTCCATGGATGGACTGATGCCGCGGTGCCAAGGATGGCAAGGAGCGGCACACATGCAGAAATACCCAGAGGTTCGGACGCGCTCGCGAACCGTCCAGCGAGCCAGCGGCGGAACTCGCAGACGCGTGCTGAAAAGCGCTCCGCCCCCAGAGCCAGACAGAAGAACCGCCCCCCCGTCTACTCGGACACGATCTGACTTAGCTTCTTGATCGCCTGGATATGCCCACCAATTTCCTCATACTTTTTCAAGGGCATTGTATATTCGACGGGAGCAACTGTTGCAGGTGTGGGAACCCAAGTAAAGGCTTTAGATACTACTTTTTCAACATCGACCATGAAGTTGATTCCCCCACCAGGGAGCACATAGACCTGAGCGCCACCAATGGTTAATAATGCCTCTCCATTATGGACGGCCTGGGTTACTTTAAGTGGATTTACCGCCACTCCGGCACGAGCGCTCCCACCTGTTCCTCCCACATAGAGAGCGGAAACTCGTGCATTTTCACACGTATCACGGATAGCATCAACTGCCGCCTTAACCTCATCAGTCATGGGTATTTCAAGCACTGAACCATTGATTTGAACTTCGAATAGGGCTGCCATCTTTCCAGTAGTTTCGGTTACAAGTATTTTCATCCCTAACGTAGCTTGGGACATATCGACAGACTTAATAGCATCGTTGGGATTTTCTATATTAGTCCCCCCCCAACCTAGGCCATGTTCGCCAAAGTAACGTCCTCGCGTACTCCGTCTAGCATTGGGAATCACTCCGCTCCAGCTCATTCCGACTGCTTCCCCAGCCATATGCTCCGAGAGCAAGCCGACCACATGGTGATCGAGAATGATCGCTTCATCAACAACTTCTTTGAGCTTGGCAGCAAACATACCAATCGTTGCACTTCCGCACCCCACACGCATCTTCGTATCTGCTACTCCGTTAATAATGGGCGGGCAACCGACTTGAAGTTCCAAGGTATTATTCTCAACCTTCAGCGTCACTCGTTCTCCATTGGCGATTTCCACAATGGTTCGAGCTACGATAAATCCATCGTTACCGGTAAGAAGGTTTGCACCGCCAATTGAAAGCATTTTGGAACCGTACTCCTCAGTATCAACCATCCCTACAACTTTACCATTGCGCTTAACCTTAGTGCCTTCTTCACCTACGAACAAATTTGTATCAATCTTAACCTTGATTCCACTGTAACTCAAAGGTGCTTCGGTAACCACTGTAACCATCTCTACTCCATCAATGGTATCCTGAACAATATAGGGTGCTGGTCGACAGCAGGGATAGGCAGTTCCAGCTCCAACTGCAGTGATCAGGGGGCCTCCCGGAGTGACATCCGTCACTAATTTCCGATTACGGATAAGCTGCCCTCTATCATTCCTATAACGCTGGCAAGCTCCCGTGTACCCGTCTAAAATCTCGCATTGTACAGGACAAGAGGTACATTTTACTGCCCCTTCTTTAATTTCACTGACCTTGGCAACCGCCTTAAAAAGGCATACTCTAGTACAGATCCCACAGCTAGTACAACTATCTTGAATGAAAGCCTTTTTATCCTTGATAAGGATAGCCTGATTGGGACATTCCTTGCTACAGATGCCACATCCCTTACATAACTCAATGTCAATCACAACTGCCATTTAGTTTTAATCCTCCTTCATCCCTTAACTACAACATCACTTTATAGAATAGTTACGTTCAGAAGGGGGAGTGTTGCGACTCTTGGTAACTTTGATAACTCCATCGACCATAACCAGAACTACAGCTGGCAAATCACCCGCCGCCAAGGCTTCTAAAGCATTACTGCCTATTGAGCCCATGGGAGCATCCATTATGACCAAATCAGCCTCTTTACCTTCAGCGATAAGGCCCGTCTTCAAACCAAAGACCCGGGCCGTATTGCCTGTAGCCATGGCGATGACTTTTTCGGCTGGGACATCCGTCATGGAAGCTATAAAACTGATCGACCGCAAGATTCCCAATGGAATAATACCCGTGCCGGAAGGAGCATCATTTCCGAAGATAACTCTCTGCAAGGCATCTTTCTCTGCCAGTTTACGTACGGTTAAAGCAGCAATCTTAGGATTGCCACATTGTACAATCTCAAGGGCCAGATCTGTCGTGTTAATTAACTTTTCAACTTCGGCAGGGGCAATTGCCGTAGGACCACCATTAACATGAGAAACAACCGTAGGCTGTACAGCAATGACGTCATCCGCTGTCACGGTTGAGCTGCCCGGAATTGAAGTCCCACCAGTATGCATCGCTATTTTCATGCCATATTTTTTGGCCCACTTAACCATAGGCGCAGCATCTTCTGGTTTCTTTACACTTCCTAAACCGACTTCCCCGACGAGCCAGACACCTTCCTTGGCCATTTCCGCAAAATCAGCTTCCACAAGTCCCTTTTCCAGGATTACCGCACCACCGTGAACTTTCAACCCGGATGAGCGTAAGTTCTCAAAGGACTTATGAACGAGTATTGCTAAAGCCTTGGTGCCAGCGGGATCTTTAGGACGTCCGGGAAAATGGGGTTCACCTGCTGAGATAAAGGTCGTTACTCCTCCATGGACAGCACCATCCAGATAATCTTGGGTTTTTTGACGAGGGGTATAATCTCCAATCACAGGATGCACATGGGAGTCAATCAAGCCTGGGGTAACTGTCATCCCTGCTACATCAATGGTCTTCTCTAGATTATAATCTTTGAGGATATCTGCTTGCCCAACCTTAGCAATTAGGCCATCTTGGACAACAATCGTATTCGCTTTGCTCAACGGTTGCTGTATATCCCCAGTTAGGAGTGTTCCAATGTTAGTTAGTGCTATAGTTGCCATCCTTTTGACCTCCTGAGAATCTTATTTATTGGTTTTCGGCTAGTTGGTCTAACACCTTTTCCGGTGTTATAGGTAATTCAGTAATCCGGATTCCCACAGCATTGAAAACCGCGTTAGCAATTGCCGCTGACGTCGGAATAAGGGCAGGTTCTCCGACCCCTTTGGCTCCGAATGGCCCGCTTTCTGCTGGTTCTTCAACGATTAATGGGTGCATAGTAGGAACATCCATAGAGGTTGGAATTAAATAAGTGGCAAAGGAAGGGGTCTTAATTTTTCCATCTAATACTTTAACCTCTTCATAAAGCGCGAGTCCTAATCCCATGGTACTTCCGCCCTCAATCTGTCCCTCAACCTGGAGTGGATTGATGGCTCGACCCACATCATGAGCCGCAATAATCTGGAGTACTTCAACTTGACCAGTTTCCGTATCCACCTCAACTTCAACAATCTGAGTAGCGAAAGCGTAGGTGTCATAGGGACTACCCGCTCCAGTTTCTCCATCTAATCCTGTCGTATCTGGATTAAACCAGCCATGCCCGATGGTCATTTTCCCCTTTCTTCGACAGCCTCCAATCACTTCTTCAAGGCTCTTGTAATTTTCCTCCTGGCCTTTTACAAACACACGGCGATCTCGGATAATGACCTGGTTTTTCTCTACCCCAAACATTTCTTTCGCTTCTTCTAAAACCACTTTTTTCGCTTCTTGCGCTGCTAAGTGTGCTGCATTGCCGGATATATAAGTTTGACGACTGGCAGATGTCGCTCCCCCATCTGGAGTAACTCCCGTATCTGCTGAGGTTACCAAAACATCCTCATAACCAACGCCGAGTTCTTCTGCCACAATTTGAGCTAAGACTGTGTTAGAACCTTGTCCAATATCAGCAGCTCCAACCATCAGGCTAACGGTAGCATCATCCTTCCAATCTACAAAGGCCCCTGCGGGATTCGGCAAGCCTGTATTTCCGATCCCATACCACATACAACCTATACCGACACCTCTTTTTTTCATCTCCTTAGCCCTCCTTTCTTAGCAAATTCGGCCTAGAACTTCCAGTGCCTTAGCTTGGGCCACTTCAATAGTCTCGACAAAACCCACACCAGTTTCTAAGACTTGGCCAGTACCTGTTTGACTGTTTGGCCGCAAAGCATTCAACAAACGTACTTGAATTGGACTAATTCCTGCTCTTTGGGCTACCATATCCATTTGCTGTTCGTGAGCAAACGCTAATTGAGGAACCCCGAAACCACGACACGCTCCGGCTGTTGGGTTATTTGTATAGACGGTATAGGCATCGACCCTGACATTAGGTACTTCATAGGGACCCGTAGCGTGAACAGCCGACCGAGTCAATGTACCTGGCCCATATGAGGCATAGGCCCCCGTATCACCGATCACAATTACATCAATAGCCATTAATTTACCGTTCTTATCCGCAGCCGTTTTATACTTAATCACATAGGGATGACGCTTTGTGGAGGCAAGCATAGATTCCTCTCGGGTATACACTAATCGCACCGGTCTCTTCGCACGAATTGCCAGAAGGGCTATATAGATTTGTACTGAAATGTCCAGCTTACCGCCGAATCCACCACCGGTTGGGGCTTGAACAATTCGCACCTTATTAAGTGGCAAAGCAAGATTCCGAGCAACCTCTTTACAGTCAAAGTGGGGATTCTGTGTGGAGACACGCAGAACCACAACATCACCATCCAAATATGCTACGCCCGCCTCCGGTTCTATATAAGCATGTTCCTGCATTTGCGTACGATAACTAGTTTCAACGACAATGTCTGCATGGGCAAAGGCCGCCTCAATATCCCCTTTACGTATCTTTCTGATGGATTGAATATTTCCTCCGTCATGAACTTTGGGGGCCTCTGGTTTCATAGCTTCTTCAGGGTCAAACACTGCCGGAAGCTCTTCGAATTCCACTTCAATAAGCGAAAGCGCTCGGAGGGCAATTTCCTCAGTTTCAGCAGCAACAACTACTAACGGATCCCCAATCTTACGGATTTTATCCATTACCAACACGGGTTCATCTTTGATGATAATGCCATGAGTGTTACTCTCCGGAATATCCTTTGCTGTTAAAACTGCATGAACACCTGGCAAAGATTCCGCTGCTCGACAGTCAATATTTTTTAAGAGAGCATGAGCAACCGGGCTCCGTAAAACCTTAACATGAAGCATGCCCGGCAACTTGATGTCTCCGCTATATTGGCTTTTCCCCAATACCTTGTCCAAGGCATCCTTACGTCTGACTGATTTTCCGACGACATTCAATTCCTGCACTCTGTTTCAGCCCCTCTCTGCCTGTTAGCTTTTGCTCCTAACCACTTTTTCAATGGCGTTGGCTATCTTGGTATATCCGGTACATCGGCAAAGATTTCCCGATATTGAGCGAATAATTTCCTCGCGCTTAGGGTTGGAGTTCTCATCAAGCAAAGCCTTAGCCGACAATAACATCCCCGGAGTACAAAAACCGCACTGTACAGCTCCCTCTTCTATAAAAGCCTCCTGTAAAGGATGCAACTGTTCGTAACTACCGAGCCCTTCAATCGTCGTCACTTCTTTGCCATCAATTTGCGGAGCTAAAACCAAGCAAGAATTAGCGGTCTGACCGTCAATAATCACCGTGCAAGCGCCACAATCCCCTTCCCCGCACCCAAGCTTCGTACCTGTTAAGCCCATTTCATGCAAGAAATCAACTAAACGACTATCTGATTCAACTTGAGCACTGACCTTTTGACTGTTCAACATGAAGTTTATTGTTTGTTTTGACATATTCTTATCCCCCTCTAGTACAGGTAACTTGGCTCCAGGCTTCTTCCAAGGCACGTCCAACCAATACCTCAGCTACCCGTTTGCGATATATCGCCGTAGAACGGACATCATCAATTGGCCTAATAGCCTTAGAGACTTCTTCTGCAGCTTTTTTAATCAGTTCTGATGAATAATAGTTCCCGATTAGTATTTCTTCTCCTGCGGACACCCTGACCGCAGTGGCCGCGACCGACCCTAAGGCGATTCTTACCTTTTTAATAACCTTGGTTTCCGGCTCTATCTCCAGCGAAGCACTTGCATTAATGACCGATATAGCCAAGGCTTTACGTTTACCAAGCTTCTGGAAGCTACATCCTTGATGATTTAAAACTTCAAAAGAAATAGTTGTAATTAACTCACCGGGTTTTAGTACAGTACGTCCTGGACCTAGAAACAGTTCTTCTAAAGGAATTGTTCTTATCTCTTCCTTACTCGACAAGACAACCTCTGCTCCGAGTGCAATGAGGACTGGTACCGTGTCCGCGGCAGGTGAAGCATTGCCCATATTCCCACCGACCGTTCCTTTATTGCGAATCTGAGGAGAACCGACTAGGCCTGCAGCCTTTGCTAAAGCTGGAGCAAATCTATTAATAAGTTCAGATTGCTCTAGTCGAGTGTGGGTCGTTAAAGCGCCCAGCACAATTCGTCCTGCTTCAAGGTTAATCCCTTTCAGTCCTTCAAGCCCATCTAAATCAATAACGGCTGTCGGTTTAATCAGATTTTCTTTAAGCTTGACCATTAAATCTGTCCCGCCCGCCAATAGGCTATAACCATGATTTTCTGCCATCAGTTTAAACACCTCGTTTAAACATTTCGGTCTATAATACTCAAACTTACTCACTAAGCAGCCCTCCCCCCTGTTAAATTGTTCTACCTTCATTGTCCAAGTTATAATCCACATAATGTAATACGCAATTTCTATGCCATCCATAAATTCATTGATTATATTTAATACTAATGACTCAAACCCTTATCCAAGCCGAGTCCAGGGATTATTCATTTCTCCGAAAGTGACTGACTGCCATAGCAATTATTAATAAAACACTTCATTCTTGAAACGTTTTTAAATCTTTTAAAAATTTAGGTTTATTTTACTTTTAAATCCCTTTCATATTTGCAATGTGTTATTGCAAATATGAATTCTCTTTTCTTTTTGGCGAAATATTATCAGTGGAAATGAGCCAAAATTTGCGAGCCAATAATCATAAAGATTACCGTGGTTTAACATTGAGAGAAACACCCCTTCTTTCAAATAATCAAAATGGTGCCTTAGGTCAGTTTTGTACTCGACCTAAGGCACCATTGCCTTGCATACTTTTCAAATTATCAACTAAAGTCTTAATTGATTAACGATTAATGCTTAATTGCTTACTAAACTTACATTGCAAATTCTATGCCAATAATTATACCCTAAAATAACCTCCACCTCGTCTATTTAGGGAGTATTCTGGCGGTACACTCTATATTTCAGGCTAATATCTCCAAATAAAAGCAGGGTCACCAACTCATTATTGAAACAGTTCTCCCAATTAAACAGGTTGTTTATTCAGTTTTATTTCAACGGCGACACGCTTCGTTTCATTTTTGAAATGAAACATCTCTTCATTGACACCTGAGTGTAATAGTTGCTTTCAAAATTATATTTTTTCTTGTTCCATCCCATATTCAGTTAGTTTCCGCCATAAGGTTGCCGTACTTATTCCCAGAATGCGAGCTGCCTTGACCTTTTTATACTTAGCCATTTCCAGCGCCCTTTGAATAATTAGTTTTTCTGCCCCTGACAATGCTTCTTTTAAATTAAGCTCTTCATTCCCAATCTCAACTATCACAGATTCTTTCAAAATTCTTTGCCCTTGTCGCAAATGAAGAGGTAAATGTTCCGGTAGTAGTATCGACTCCTCCCGCACCATATTCATTGCCGATTCAATACAGTTTTGAAGTTCGCGGACATTTCCCGGCCAAGAATAATTTTGCAATATCTTTAAGGTTTTAAGGTCAATATCTTCAACTAGTTTACCAAAGGAAAAAGAAAATTTATGAATAAAATATTTGGCAAGTAAAGCAATATCCCCAACCCGCTCTCTTAAGGGCGGGATTTTTAACTGGACCACATTTAGGCGATAAAAGAGATCCTGCCGAAACCCTCCATCCGCAATGAGATCGTTTAATTCTTTATTGGTGGAAGAGATGACTCTAACATCAATTTTCTGAGCCTTGAATCCGCCAACCCGTACTACTTCTCTTTCTTGAAGAACTCTTAGTAATTTAGTTTGTAAGCTGATTTCCATCTCACTAATTTCATCGAGAAAGATAGTCCCCCCATTCGCTTGTTCAAAAGCCCCAGGGCTTCCCCCTTTCTTGGCCCCAGTAAAAGCCCCTTCCTCATAACCAAAGAGATTGCTCTCAATGAGTGAAGCTGGTAAAGCCCCACAGTTTAACGCCACAAACGGCCGATATCGACGTTCACTGGCATTATGAACTGATTGAGCAAACAATTCCTTTCCGGTTCCTGTTTCTCCATAAATAAGAATTGAGGAAACACCATTTGCTACGAATTTTGCCATACTCTTGGTTTTTGCTAGTACTTCACTTTCTCCTATAATGTCTTCAAAGCAATAGTTCGCACTTTGAAACTTTTTAACTTCATCATATAATTTTTGATGTTGACGGGCTGCATTTTCATTGTTAAATCCGAAACCAATTTTATCTGTAATAGGAATACGTACCGCCATTGCTCCATTAACTGAAAAAGACTTTCCTACTACAGGCTCCTGGGAAACCATGGCTTGTCTGGCCTGCTTACTTGCTTGACCCTTCAATTGGTGTCGTTCGCTTCCATTGGAATAGTAACTTAATAACCGTTCACCAATATCGTTAAAAATCACGGCTTCCCCACCGGCCACTTGAGCAATCATCGGAAGTGCCTTTATTAAGGCATCCAGAAATTTTTGTTCTCTTTTAAGTCGTTCTACATTACTGCACGATAAGACATATTCACCCATTGGCAATGCCCAGGCATCAGCCTGATCTATTATTTGAGAAACGCCGATTAACGGACAAGCCTTTTGAGCTGCCTCTCTCGCCAGATCGTATATCTCATTATCCAGTTCTTTTATTTCCGTTCCATTCCAATCAACTGTACATAATCTCCGTCCTTCAGAGTCAGTAATGGTTGCATAGCCACCGGCTGTTCTTGCCAAAATTGGCAAGATCATTATAAGTTTTTCCAAATCATAATGATCGCTCATTCCAACCTCCACAAATACAATTATTAACAAAGCAAGATGACTTAAATAACCTCTGAACTTAGTAGAAACTTATCAATCCAATTCTCTTCGCAATCCAAAAATATCCCCATTCTTAAACCCAAGCAGTCCCATTTGCTACCTTTATAATAACCGTTTGAACAGGAAAATGTCGAAATTTATTTTTATCAAAAGAAATCTATTCAATCTCTCATACCCCAAGTAATCTACTATTACAGGCCACACACTTACCTAAAGGCGCTATTCTTAAGATCTAAACAATGCCAAGTGACTACTAATTTGATAAATAGCCTTCCAAAATGACAAATTGAATAATCCTTCCAATTCCTTTATTTTGTATTTTTAGGCATAGTAAGAAAACTATATAATACTACAGAAAATGTCATACATGTATAGTACATAACAATTATAACAGAAAGGACAAATGAAATGACCTTTACAGAACGCCTAGAAACATTACCAGTCTCTAGATTTCATTATCTCTCATTGATCTCGGCCGACTTAAGTTGAATGTTTGACTCTATGGACACCTGTATCATTTCTTTTGTCCTCGCCCTACTTAACATTATTTAATTTCACAACAAGGGGGACGGTCTTTTAACCTATTAATTGTGTTAAAAGAGCTGTCCTTCTACACGTTTGATCCAATTATTAACTTATATGTAACATTATTCTTGAAAATGCATACCTTGTATTATGAACTCAAGGATTGACACATTTATATAAGGGGGCTTGCCCATGAAATCGTTGATGGGGCAACGGGGTTACTCCCCAACTCAATACAACAGGTTCTCCCCCATGCAACGGCAGGAAACTAAGCCTGCTCAGCAGCAGGGGCCCGGGCCATCAATTGACCAACAACAGAATTCCAGACCGGCTTCCGAATCAATGAATAGGCCGGTAGGTCAACTTATAACTCAACCAGTACCTCAACCGACGTCTCCTATTCAAAAGCAAACAACTTTACCGCAATCCTCTTCCGCAACAGCAGAATCTCCTGACCTCTGGCAACAACAGGCTGGAGTTCTTCTGAAAAAATACGGACCTTCCCTCATGAAGCAATTCGGACCTCCCTTGGCACGCAAAGTAGGACTTCCAATCGCACAACACGTTGGCCCTCCTTTAGCACGCAAAGTAGGAATTCCTCTCATCCGGCGTGTCGGCCTGCCTCTTGTACGCAAAGTATTCTTCCCTCTCGCAAAGCGAGCAGGATTTGCCCTCATTCGACGTATGGGCCTTCCGTTTTAGTTCCTTACCGGAAACTTAACTTATACAATTTCAAATTTAAGAAGGCTGTCGACAAATTTGATGTCAACAGCCTTTTCAATGTTCAGTGCATTGCTTTATTTCACGATAAGAACAGGACAGGTTGCTTTTCTCAGGACGCGCTGACTCACGCTACCTAATACAGCTCCTGTTATTGGCCCATAGCCATGACTTCCCATTACTACCAAGTCGATATTCTCATTGATAACTTCTTCTACAATTACAGTCGATGGGTGTCCTTGTATCATTTTTTTCTTAAAGGGGACGCCGCCAATATCGATTCCTTTAATGGATTCTTCTAACGTCAGCTGCCCTCTTTCTTCAATCTCTTCTCGCGTAATTTCTATGGTATAAGCTGAATTATAACCCCAATAAGCTTCCGGATTATACGTGACAAACAAAAGCACGATTTCAGACTGGAATTTCCGGGCAAGATCCAAAGCATTTTGTAACGCTCGACGTGAATACTCCGAAGCATCCGTGGCTACCAATATCTTTTTAAACATGCTTCACCCTCCTCCTAATTCAGATCTTTCAACTGTTTTCTAATGATCTGCCTTCTATGGGGATCTGCGGACTTGGTAAACTAAATTACGGCAAAAACAGAATATAATGACTACATCTGAAGATTATCATTATATATATCGCCAGTCAATAGCGTAATCATATTGTCTTCATAATTTTTAACTATTTAAGACCTTATTTACTTAACAATAAGAACAGGGCATTCTGCACGATGGAGGACATGCTGACTCACACTTCCTAACAAAGAACCCGCAATCGGTCCATAGCCACGGCTCCCCATGACCACTAAATCAACTCCCTCTTTCTCAACTTCTTCTAAGATCATAGTCGCTGGATATCCTTGTACCTTTTTCCGTTTTAAAACGACATCCCCTACTTCAATACCCTCAAGTGTAGCGTCTAAGGCCCGCTCTCCTGATTCGTCAATTTGTTCCTGAGGAACTAAAACGCCATAAGTCACATTATAGCCCCAATACGCTTCCCTAATGTACGTAACGAAGAGAAGTTCAACATCAGCACCATATTTCTGTGCAATTTCTAAAGCAGTCTTTAGCGCTCGTTGTGAATACTCCGAGGCATCTGTAGCTACTAAAATCTTTTTAAACATAAACTCAGCTCCTAACTATTTAGATTATTCGCTATGCTTATACACTCTATTCTACACTTATTATTTGAATCCTTCTTAATTTAATAAACATTTTAAGAGTTCTATTTAAAATAGTAATAAAGACAGAAAAGTCTCGCTAGCTTTTGGTTCAAAAAATATATTCTGAGGAATAATATACGCCGAAAACATATATGCTCTTTACAGGGAACATTTGTTCTGTTAGAGTAACGTTATAGACAGCTATTAGTACATTCTTTAATGCAGGCTAGGTGATATAGATGAAGATTTTAATGCAGCCAATCGAAATGATTGCATGGTTTACACTAGAAGGAAGCCCTAATCCTATTCGATATAAAATGACTTCCGCTGATGCCTCCAACGCAGTGGTTAAGGTAGACCGAATCTTGACCCGCTCCGAAGAGAAACTTGCCGGTAATCGTATGATTATTTTTCGTTGCCAAAGCGAACTCAATGGGCTATTAAAACTGTACGAACTCAAATATGAGCTAAATACTTGTAAATGGTTTTTATACAAAGCTTAGTTACCTATTTTATCATTTCGAGACTCCCACTTCTTGTAAGTGGGTGCGCCTTACTCTACTTCGGTGACGATAGTCTTCGGTACGATAATCTCCGGTGGAGAGTATCGCCGAAGCCGTGACCCCGACGAAAATGCCTACCGGCGTAGGATAGAGTATCGCCGAGCGGCTTTCACCCAAAATATATTTTCTGCCCCTTAGTTATGCCCATACAAACAGCCCCTATGATAGATTCCTACCATAAGGGCTGTTTGCTTCACTATTCAAAAGGTTTGGGCATTCGTTTAATCCAAAATCCACCTTTAAAATTTTTAGGTTCATAAGAAACAACAAAAGCTTTGGGGCAATTCTTATTGAGAATGTCAAGCAGCTTACGTTCATTGCTCCTCTTTGCTAAAACCTGCATCATTAGCCGTTTACCATCTTTACCATCAGCTAACCAAGAAGTAACACCATATCCAGATTCCCGTAATATTGACGGCAATTCTATTTCAACACAATCTACTGTTACCTGAACAGTTACATAACCTAAAGCAATATATTCCTCGATTCGACTGCCGATATACACTCCTAATCCATAACCAACACAGTAAGCGGCTAGATTCCAATAATTATCAAGATTTTGCAGGACAATCCCCAGCCCTGTCATATAAACAAAAATCTCAACTACAGAAAGAATAGATGCCAAAATCCTCTGCCCTTTTATTACGAAAATCATTCTCAGGGTGTATAAAGACACATAGACCACGTTAATTCCAATGATTGTAAGAACAAGTTCCATATTAGCCTCCACTTCCACTCGCTTTAATCTGTCTCCCTATATTCTACCTTTTTAAACCCGCCTTGTCACCGAATAGATCTAATTTCCGTCATGCTACAACATTACCAGCCTGATCATAAATGTACTGTTTTTCTTTTTCATTTAATAGCTTTTCAGTGACATAAGCTATAACCATAATTCCATGAATGTCGATTACAAACCGAGTCAGCATGAAATTCAAGCCCATCGCAGACCCCTCAAATAAGAGCATTGGTATTTTAGTAGTAGACCAAGCCCCAATAAAAATTAAGACATTAGAAAACTTGCTCCCTTTGTGCAGGAGTACTCCAGCTATAGGAAAAGCTGCGTATAATGGCCCAGCTGCAGCCGAACCTAAGAAAAACGCTATCAGAATACCCACTATCCCCGATTTCTCGCCCATCAATTTGATCATTGTTTCTCGTTGTACCCATACATCTAATAGCCCTAATAATACAAATATCGGTGGTATTACCGAAAGCATTTCCACCGTATTGTTCCATGTGATGTTCATTGACTTTTGGCCAACTGATGGATACAAAACGTAAACCACGATATTAATTACAATCAGTGCCAAGAAGTACTTGTATCGTTTAGCCAGCATTTTCATCTCAACACCACCCCGATTGCTATCGCTGCTATAAACGAAAATACGAAGGCTAAGCTATTCCTAAGTAAGGCTGCCTTTTTTCCAAAATACTTTATCTCCAGAGGGATTGACACGATTCCAACCATCATTAAGGTTGAAATGAATACCGCGATTTGCATGATACCGGCACCGTTTTTCAACAAAGCCGCAGTTAATGGAAAGGCTACAAATCCAGGTATTAGGGTAATTGAACCGACCAGAGCAGCCATTAACATCCCCAACCACCCTGATTTCTCTCCGATTAATCCCGAAATAACCTCAGGACTCAAGATTGCCAGCATGATCCCTATAATAACTATAATCGCTAGGAACTGGGGCAGAATATTTTCAAAAGACTTCCAGGCCTTCTTCATAGCTAGTAACGTCTTTTTTCTATCTTTTATAAATGAAAGAATAAGCAAGCAGAAAGCCACAATGTACATCATAATCGCAAACATGTTCATACACTCCTTTCTAAAATACCTCAGCTTTTCAGCGCACAGATTCTGCTCTAACCCAGTCTCTACCTCATCTGCTTTTTTGTAAATATCTGTATCTGCAATAATCAAAGCTTCTAGTCGCATGTCCTAATGACGATAGGCCTATTTACCACTAAATATATAAGTCAACTCCTTATGACGCAATTATGTCACAAACAATACTTAGTTTAGTGCTACAATTGAATTAGAAAAATGAGAGAGGTGTCATTTTGAACAAGCATATCCTAATTGCCGATGATAATGATGACATCCTGGAAATACTTCACAGACATGTCACCGAAGAAGGTTTTTTACCAATTGTAACCCATAATGATGAAGAAGCCTTGAAGAAATTTTATGAATTCGCACCCGTGCTTTTGCTCTTAGATGTTATGATACCAGAAAAAGATGGGTTCGAAGTTTGTAAGGAAATCCGCAGTAATTCGAATGTACCCATCATCTTAATTACTGCCAAGGGAGATGACGGCGACCGCATCATGGGGCTGGACATTGGTGCAGATGACTACATTGTGAAACCTTAAACGGTCAACTTCTCAGTCTTACAAAGAAGGAAACCCCTCAACGAAGTCAGGGATGGAGATGGGCAAAGGCAGTGGTAATGGCAATGGGCAAAATTTCGGTTTTGGAAAAGGTATGGGTCAGGGACAGATGTATAACTCTGATCCACTGCCCTTGGAGGCAGAAGCGGTTATTCAAGAGGTTTTAAAGGGTAAAGAATCCGTCAGTGAAAGTTTCAGCAGCGTCTATAATGAAGCTACTCTTACAGTGGGCGTTCCTATCGTTGATTCCGACCACCGAGTTATTGGCTCAGTGTTGTTGCATACTCATGTAACAGGAGTAACGGCAACCTTGAATAAGGCAGTTAGAATTTTAGCAATCAGTCTTTTTGTGGGCACTTCTGCTAGCCATTGGTTGGGGATTTTCTACTCCCTGCTCTTTACCCGCCCGGAGATCTTATGGAGCTTTCCCGCCTTCAATCCAGCAAAATCATGATTCATAAAAATAGGGTTCATATCTCTAGCCTTCTTGCTGACCTTGCGAAAAGTCTGCAAACAATTGCCGATCAAAAAGAGATTAAAATTCTCTATCAGCCCAAATCAGATCTGCCTCTTTTTCTAGGAGATTATGATCGTCTGCGTCAATTATTTGTTATTTTTTTAGACAATGCGATCAAGGGTATGGAATCTTGGCAGATGAATTCCCCTATATTTGGGACCGTTTTTACAAAGTTGACAGATCCCGTAAAGGCCTAGGCACAGGACTGGGACTTGCTATAGCCAAGCACCTGCTCGAGCTTCATGACGGCAAGGTTTCTGTTCAGAGTGAACTTGGCAAAGGTACCGGAATAGAGATTAAACTGCCACTGTAATGAAAACTGCACTTACTATAACTAAATTCAGGGGAGGAAATTGAAATGATTCAAGCTGTTATTCCAGGCCGGGAAACTATGAACCTCGAGGTATTAGTTCTTGATTACAACGGAACATTAGCTTTTGACGGGCAAATGTTTAAATCTGTCAGAGAAAGTATCAGCAGTCTGTCACCTTTTCTGGAAATCCATGTTCTTACTTCAGATACCTTCGGTACTGTGGTACAGCAATGCGAAGGGTTATCTGTACAGGTAAAGGTATTAGAGGGCATAGAACACGTCAAAGAAAAAGCAGATTATGTGTCACAGTTCGGCACTCGTGAAGTTGTAGCTATCGGAAACGGAGCAAACGATCAATTAATGCTTAAACATGCCCGCTTGGGCATTGCCGTCATCGGCTACGAGGGTGCCTCCGCGCAAGCTCTCCTATCTGCCGATTTAATTGTCAATAACATAGATGATGCCCTTGGTTTATTCCTAGAGACCAAACGTCTCAAAGCAACCTTAAGACTCTGAAACACAAAAGGAAAAAACAGCGTGATCAAAATGTATATCCTCTAGATAAAGGTAAATCATATCAGTAACAAAGACTTAAAAGGAGGCCCACATGGAATCCGAACTAAATGCTGATGTTTTGCCTACTCTGGTTAATAAGGACACATCCCTCCAAAGAATAGCTTTAGGAATACATGGCATACCTGAATTGAAACACGATGAAAAATTAAACTATCTCGGCGAATTCCGCGAACGCATCATCCTGCGTTTAACAAAAAAGCAAGTTGCCGAGAAATTAATCTACCCAGAAATTAAGGAAGCCCTGAATCATACAAAGAACTCGAAGATGCTTATAAATGGAACCTTGAGTCCGCGCTTTACCGATAAGTACATAGAGTTCGCCCGAGAAATGGGGAAATCTTATACTATGATTCATGATCCCGAACTTACCGGTGAGACCGGATTGGTTGTTGTGAGCAATGAAGCAGTTGACATAGAAAATATTGATGTAACAAGCCCCAAGGCCATATGACCTTGGGGCTTGTTTAAAGTAGATTGGGAATATCTTCACAATAATCCAATCAAAAATAAGACTTATGGGCAGACTGTTATTCCTCGCCCCCAAAGGCAATCTCCGCACGCTGGAGCGTGACCTAAGCAATCCATGTCTGCCCGAAGAACCATGTCACAGCCATCGACCCACTTACAATCAGGACACGATGCGTATTCCCCGTGCAGAACATTATAACGATAACTCATAAACTTAGGCGCAGTCCAGATTCCCAGCAACGATTGCTTCTCGAGTGAACCGAAACTATAGGAATCAATCAGCTTATATCTCCCAAAAACATACTCAGGATAAGAATGGAGAAATCGATAACAGGAAGAAATCTGGCCATCCCAACGTACAACCGCACTTTGTGTTTCTACAAACTTGCAATATCGATCTGTTTTCAACTCGCTCTGGGGCAAGACTACCTCCACGCCTTTTGACAGCCCCGCAATCATAGCTGCTTGGAAAATTTTATCCATCTCGGAAGACTTAGTGGGATAATATAGAGTTTCTGCCAGCATCTCTTCTCTCATGGGAATAACATGGGAAACAAAGATTCGAGATACTCCCAATTTTGCCGCTTGGCGTACAGTTTCTACCAGATATGGAAGAGTGCTTTTCATAACTAGAAACTCCCATATAATCTCTGGTCCTCCCTTGACACTTTGTTCTGCTATACGACGTGTACTTTCTAAGATCCCTTGTACATTTTGATGGCGAATGGAAGCAAATGTCTGAACATCTGTCGTATCAACCGACAAAATTATCTTTGCTACTTTCCTAGAAACCAGAAAATCGATCAATTCATCATCTAACGTAGTCCCATTCGTAGTCACAGAAACTTTATACCTAGAAACGAACAGCTCAACGGCTTGTCGAAAATTATTGGCAATCGTCGGTTCTCCAATCCCTCCAAGGATTACCTCCTGTAGATCAGGGAAAACCTTTGCCTCACCGGCAATCGAATTCAAGACTTCTATCGACATATCCCCCATGGGTTCTTGCCACTTCTGTCGGTAACACATTTCGCAAGACAAGTTACAACGGTTGGTTAACTCCAGGTAAAGACGTTCAATAGAAGGCGCAGGATGAAAAACTAAGTCAACCACATCTTTCATACTAGGTCACTCCCCTCAACTCTGAGCCCTTTCACGATACTCTTTACAAAATAGCTCAGTAATCGCAGACAAACAACTATTTAGAATCCCATTAAATTACGATTCCTTTTTTACCCAATTTCCTCCATGTAGTAGACTCTAAAGTCAAAAGTTGCTCGGTGAAGACTTCCATGGCCTCGGAGGTTTCGTGATTTTTCGGTCCTATTAAGTAAAAAGAACGAGTCAGCGGATTTCCTTTAATTCTGATCGTCTTTAATTCCTTCGCATTTAACTCTTTGCGCACAATCCAACGTGAGACGAGTGCAATTCCTAATCCAGCTGTAACCGCCTGCTTAATAGCTTGACCACTTCCAAAGATATAAGATTTTCTGGCCTTGATTCCCCATTCTTGGAAAAGTTTATCGCTGAACGCACGAGTTCCAGAACCGCTTTCTCTGAGAATCCACACTTGGTCTTGAAGATGCTCATGGGTAACAATGGGGAGCCTAGCCAAGGGATGTTGGTTCGGTACTAATAAAATAATTTCATCCTCCATCAATGGACGGACGAGAATATCCGAATGATAATCGACTTCTCCTTCCACAAGGGCAATGTCTAAAGAGTTAGCTTGAACCCCCTGGATTATCTCTCTCGTATTAGCGATAGACGTTTCAATCTCTACCTTTGGATATTGAGCGGCAAATTCCGCCACTACAAAGGGCAAAATATATTCTCCGATTGTAAAGCTGGCTCCCACCTTCAGATTCCCTGTAAGCACATTTGAAATCCTCTTGATTTCCTGTTTAGCCTTTTCCTGCAAAAGCAAAATTTGTTTAGCGTATTCATAGTATATCTCGCCCGATTGCGTAAGTTCCAAATGCTTTGAAGAGCTGTTAACAAGCTTTGTGCCGAGTTCTTCTTCCAAGCTCTGGATTTGCGAACTGACATTGGGATGAGATAGATAAAGTTCTTCTGCCTCCTGAGACAAATCCTTGTTTTCAACTATAGTAACGAAGATTTTTAAGGGATCATTAATCACAGATTACACCTCAGTTTTAAGTTTCTAGATCTCAGCATTAATAGATTTGTATAATAATACTTCTTTTCTAACGATTCCACAACGTCTTTACCAACAGATAGCTTTCCTTTCTGAATTAAAAATCTTATCCAGCAACTAATGGTGGGAGCCATGGTTGTTAACATTAGTTTAATATATTATTATAAATAAAGAAAAACAAATTTCTAATACCTGCTCTTAATAATATAATAGATCTATTCAATTTTAGAATATTCTTTCAAATTTAGCGATAGATAAGAGGTTAAAGTAATGCAAACTATACTTGTCATTGCTGTGGGAGGTGCACTCGGGGCTCTTTCCCGCTATGGTCTTGGAATATATCTTTCAAATAGATGGAATCATGAATTCCCGCTTCATACATTTTTAATTAATATCATCGGTGCCTTTCTCTTAGGCTTCTTGCATATATTATTTGTAGAACGACTAAACGTCAGCCCTCTCTGGCGCCTGGGAATCGGCGTCGGTTTTTTGGGTGCCTTTACGACATTCTCCACCTTTGGTTTTGAAGTGATTTCCTTACTTGAAGGTGGAAGCCTTTTAACAGCAGGTTTATATACCTTGCTCAGCATCATCGTAGGTTTTTCTGGGGTAGCACTGGGAGTGGGCTTAGCCCGCTTACTCTAAATGATACCTTTTCAAACACGTTCATCGCTAGACACGGACCAAAACACGGGGACGGTTCTTAAAGGGCGCAATCGGAAGTTTTGCACGTAAAATATCCCAACTGTCGAGTATATCGACTGTTGGGATATGATCAAGACTACTTCATAATCGAATTGCAAAATTTTTGATTGCCCCAGAAGAATGAAGTCGCGGGTTGAAATACGCTATGGGAAAGCAATATTTTTCGACATATTTTCCATCTGGCTTTGAAACTTATGTGATTATACTAACTCACATGGAGCCTGTTGTAAAGAAGCCATCGCGCAGCGATTTCGTTCTTCTCCTGTCCAGGACAAAAGAACCGTCTCCCTGTCACATGTCATTATGAACCGTCCCCATGGCATTCAATACCATTCATGAAGGAATAGATTATATATAACACGCCAAATTAGTAATAACTGTATGTTGACACAAGCCCAAATTTGATTTATAGTAAGCTATATTCCAAGCAAGACAACTGAATATAGAATTTCTCTTATCAAGAGTGGCGGAGGGACTGGCCCAATGATGCCCGGCAACCGATAGCATAAGCTATGAGGTGCTAATTCCAACAGAACCGTAGGTTCTGAGAGATGAGAGCAGCGTGTTAAATAACATCACGACCGCTTCTCTTGAAGTGGTCGTTTTTATTTATCCAACTACTGTAACAATACTCCCTCTCGCAAATCTAAACTCAATTAGTATCTCTCTAAAAAATTACTAGGAGGATTTATCATGACTGAGAAACGACAACTAGGTATCGAAACTATTTCCTTACATGGAGGGCAAAGCCCAGATTCTGCGACAAATTCCCGCGCTGTTCCAATTTATCAAACATCCTCCTTTGTCTTCAACGACACGGACCATGCTGCCAATTTATTCGCCTTAAAGGAGTCCGGCAATATCTACACTCGAATCACGAACCCTACACAAGACGTCTTTGAGCAACGCATTGCCTTGCTCGAAGGAGGGGTCGGTGCACTTGCTACCGCCTCCGGCCAAGCTGCTATAACCTATGCCCTTTTAAACATCGCCCAAGCCGGGGATGAAATAGTGGCCTCAAGCTCTCTTTACGGTGGCACTTTCACCTTATTCGCCTATACATTTGCTAAGCTTGGCATCAAAGTCCACTTCGTTGATGTTGACAAACCAGAAGAATTCCGCTCCAAAATTACAGAAAACACCAAGGCGCTCTATACTGAAACCATCGGAAATCCGCTCATTAATGTTGCCGATCTTGAGCAGATCGCTAATATTGCTCACGAAAACGGCCTTCCCCTTATCGTTGACAATACCTTTGCTTCACCCTATTTATGTCGACCCATCGAATACGGTGCGGACATCGTCGTTCATTCTGCTACCAAATTTATTGGCGGACACGGCACTTCCATTGGAGGAGTGATTGTCGACTCCGGAAAATTCGACTGGAGCAATGGCAAATTTTTGGGACTAAGTCAACCGGATCCTAGCTACCACGGCATTATCTTCACAGAAGCCTGCGGTAATGCTGCCTATATCACCAAAGCTAGAGTATCCTTGCTCCGCGACACAGGAGCCTGCCTTTCCCCTTTTAACTCGTTCTTGTTCTTGCAAGGATTGGAAACACTTCCCTTGCGCATGGAGCGCCATGTTGAAAACGCAAAAAAAGTGGCGGAATTTCTCGATCAACATGAATTAGTCACTTGGGTTAACTATCCTGACCTTAAAAATAACCCCTATCATGCACTTGCTCAAAAATACTTGCCTAAAGGTTCTGGTGCAATCTTTACCTTCGGCCTTAAAGGCGGCCTGAGCGAAGGTAAGAAGTTCATTAACAGCCTTAAACTATTTTCTCACTTAGCCAACATCGGGGATGCCAAATCACTGGTCATTCATCCGGCAAGCACCACTCATCAACAGCTTGATGAAGAATCCCAGCGCAGTGCAGGAGTCTCACCCGATATGATTCGCCTGTCCATCGGAATAGAGACTATTGACGATCTGCTGTATGACTTGGATCAAGCCCTGGCGGCCAGTCAACGAGCATAAGTTCAAACAGCAATGTTATTTCTCGCAGTCCTTGCACTAAAATATATGAGGCGAACTCGATGTGCGACAGTTGTATCTTGAATTTCGAAACGCCGCGTACATCGAGCCTGACGTCTCAAAAGGGGGTTTATCCATGCCAATTAAAATACCTGAAAATTTGCCCGCTCTAGATATATTGCATCAAGAAAACATCTTTGTCATGGGGGAAGAACGAGCCTTTCACCAAGATATCCGTCCTTTGAAGATTGTGATACTCAACCTCATGCCAATTAAAGAAACTACCGAAACACAACTTTTGAGACTGCTCGGCAATTCGCCCTTACAAGTTGATATTGTGCTTTTGCGTATTGACACACATATATCTAAAAATACGGCACAGGAACACTTAGATTCTTTTTATAAAAATTTTGATGAAATCAAACACCAAAAGTTTGACGGTATGATTATTACAGGAGCCCCGGTTGAGCACTTAAAATTTGAGGAAGTCACCTATTGGGAAGAATTTACAACAATCCTGGATTGGACAATAACTCATGTAACCTCCACTCTTCATATCTGTTGGGGAGCCCAAGCTGGTCTGTATCATCATTATGGTATCCCTAAATACCCTCTTGCCGAGAAAATGTTTGGGGTTTTTCAGCACAATGTTAATAAAAGCGGTTTGAATGGAATGCAGCTCCTCCGAGGCTTTGACGATGTATTTTATGTTCCCCACTCTCGGCACACCGAAATCAAGCGTTCTGACCTTCAAATACACCCAGAATTAGAGATTCTATCCGAGTCTGACGAAGCAGGTATTTACATCGTCGTATCCAAAGATGGAAGACAAGTCTTTGTAACGGGACATTCAGAGTACGATACATTAACCTTAAAAGAGGAATATGATCGAGACATTGCCAAAGGACTTTCTATTGCTCTTCCAAAAACTTATTTTCCAAATGATGATCCTTCTAAAACGCCAATTCACAATTGGCGCTCGCATACAAGTCTACTCTTCCAAAACTGGTTAAATTACTATGTCTATCAAGAGACTCCCTATGATTTAGGCGGTCGTTAACTAACGATTATTTAAATCGATATCCAAATAGGGGTCGTGCTCAAACTTTCAGCACGACCCCTATTTGGATATTCTACAACCCTTGGAGCTTTATAGGCCGCCATACCTTCCGGGCGGTTGACAGGGTGTACCAGCGAAGATGCTTAATTAACTATTAAATAAGATCAGCGCTACATAGGAAACTGTATTTTTACCATTATAATAAGGTATTCCAGAGGTTTTTACCAAGTCCATTACGTCAATTCCATTTGCTTCAACTGAGGACACAGCCTTATCAGGAAACTGGCACTTTTCTCCCGCGAGATAGGCACACTTTGTACAATAAGTACAGGGACCGGCATTCAAGGGGAGGATTTCTTTAAAGTTGTAGTTATTTTCCATACACTCGAGTATCTTTCTGAATATTTTCGTGTGATTGGCCCCTCCCGCCATCATACCTTTCCAGTCAAGAGAACTTGCTATTGGGTGGACAGTCTGGAACAAAAGACCCTGCTTAAATCTTATGGCCCTCTCTTTCAAATCTTTGATAGGACCCACTGCAGGAGGGCACATCCAATTTTTATTGTAAGATCCACAGGAATTCTGCTCACACAGCTTTCTGAAATCCTCATTAAACTTGATCTCAGCCACTTCTGCAACTGAAGCATGAGTTGCATTTAAGGCAAGGGCGTCCTTGACCAGATTATTTATAACAGTTTCCATTCCAATTGCCACCTTTTCTACTTCGTTACGCTTATGCTGGCGTTTTGTGGCAATGCCATCCCAGTCGCCACTTCCACGGTTTTAAGAATTCCTGAAACTCCCGGGCAGCTGGGATGGGGGCTATATTTGGCAAAAATTTCATAAACCTTTCCTGTATGAAGTTTATGCAGAATTTCCTTGTAGGCATCAACTTCAGTCAACTCTTTGGCAATCTTTTGGTAATTAGGACAATCGCTTGTTATCTCCAGTTTTATCATCTTGCTTCTTCGAGAACTTGACTGACTGTCATCGCTCACCGCCTTGGCATTAATGGTAAAACCACAGGCCCCGCAGTGAATAATTCCTGTTGCCATCTTAAGTCCCTCCAATGCTCTGTTAATGTAGCTCTCTCAGAGAAATCCCGTACTTTTGGGAGGGCACCGTTGCCCGGGACTTCTTTATTCCCAAATTCAAACCTTACACCTGCTTGCTATTATCCGCAAGTTTCGTACTTACTCCCATGATCATAATACAGCTGATACCCATTAAAACACCGTCTAATATCAAGGGTGTTCCCCAGCTTCCTGTGCTGTCTCGAATGGCACCCGAAATTACCGGCGATAATACTGCTCCAATTTCAGACACAAGATTCAGCATTCCAAAGGCTGCTCCGCGTAAATGAACAGGAGCAATTTCCGAGGTAAGGGCGTGGGCAACCGCTTGCAAGGCAAAAAAGATTAAACCCGAAACAAAGAGAATGACTGATTGCACAACCATATCATTTCCTCCGGACATGACATAGGCGGCAAAAACAAAGATAAAGACTGTCAAAAGTGCTTCCATCGCAATTAAGACATTACGACGACCATTAGTTTTATGGGCTACCATATCTGAGATTTTTCCGCCTAAAGGAAAGCCGATTACCCCAGCTATAGCATTAAACGAAATAACCAACAGTGCAGACGCCAGAGTACCGCCGCCAAAATCCTTGATTACGGCGCCCCCCCAAAAACCATAAAACCAGAGATGCCATAATATCGCAATATAAGAAATATAGATAAGCACAAGATTTTTGTCCTTTAATATCGGGCTAACTTCATGACCTTTCTTAATAAAGATAAAGGCAATTAATACAAACGCTAAACAGGTTAAGATAACTGCAATCATCACATCGTTTAAATGCAAAGCATCTGTTATGAAATAGACGGCCATAATGGCCACCAAGAATACAATAGCATATTTAAGCAAATTGAATAAGGCCTTGCCGAAGTTCTCAGAACCCATTTTTCCTTGAGGTTTTAGAGCCTGACGAATAAAGACTGCAACAATAATTGTAACTGTCCCCAAGATAAGAAAAGGCGCTTTCCAAGCATTGACACCCATTGAAGGTTGGGCCCACTCAATTAAGTATACTGTTCCTACCAAAGCGGCAGACAAGCCCACAGTAAGTCCGCCCATGACCACTCCCATGCCTAAACCCAGCTTATTAGGCGGAGTCACTTCGGCAACCAGAGAGCGGTCATTAGAATAGAGAACCCCTTCCCCAAGTCCGGTGAAGACCCGCAAGGCAATAAAGGCCACTAATCCGCCTGTTAATCCCGTTAATAAGGTGGTAATGCCCGCCCAAAAGATACTGATAACAACGATCGTCCTGTACCCAAACTTATCACCAAAGTACCCTCCCGGAAATTGTGTCAGCATGTATCCAGCGAAAAACAGACTTCCCAGCAAACCGCCCAGAGCATGAGGGTTACTGGCCGCTTCTAAAAAACCAACGTTATTTGCAATCATCCAGGTAACGACCGGGCCCGTCAATGTTCGGTCAGCATAGGAGACAACCCAGCCAATAAAGAGCATTAGCCAAATCGTATGATACCTTTGCCATCCTTTTTCTTTCTGTTCTGCCATGTTAACCATCTCCTCCTACAATCCTTCTAAATAGATAAGAAGTAGTTATATCTTCTTCTGCCTGATTAATTCATCCACCGTTTGAATCTTAGCATAATCAGCCAGCTGCTTTGCAATTAAAACAACCTCATCGGCTGTAGCAGCCATTTCTTCAGTCGCCGCAGCTTGGTTTTCCGAGGAAAGGCTTGTTTTATTAATTCCCCCACTTATAAATTGAATCGCCTTTTTGATTTCCAAAAGTGACCCTGCAACTTTTTCAGCCGAATCCTTGCTTAAGCTTGAGAGTTTGCCCATTTCTTTTGCAACAACACTGAATCCTCGGCCGGCCTCTCCCGCTCTCGCTGCTTCGATAGACGCATTTAAAGCCAAGAGATTTGAATGTTTGGATATGTTTTTAATATCCTCTATTATGCTGTCGATCTCGTTTATTTTTTCTTCAGTTTGCGTGCTGAATTCATCCATTTCTTTGATGAAAGTTGATAGGTGTTGTGAACTCGAAGCAATTTCCTCAACACCAGCGTTCAATTGTTCCATAGAGGAGAAAAGCTTGGAAGTACCTTCTTCGATTTTTGCTTCTTTTTCGATGCTCTTGGAAACCGATACAATGGCAACAACCTCTCCAGCTTCATCAAACACTGGCGTGAGAAGGCCTTTTGCGGGAACTCCAAAGAATCGCGTGGGAACTATGGACGGCAATTGCTTTTTACTTCTCTTAACAAGATTATAGTTTTCCATATTTTTAATGGGGTCCCCAACCTTTGAAGGCATTTTGAGTTGGCCTGGTTCATAAGCTGCAATTATTTCTTTTCTAAGATCAAACACAATAGTGGTAATATCGTCCTGCATCACTCCGTTTAAAATTGGCATTACATCAATAAATTTTTGCAGATCTTTTTCTTCCATATTTAGCTTCAACTCCTATTTATAGTAACGAATACTTAAGGACGAATAATCGCTTTACTGTTTGAAGTGAAAATAAGAGAGATGAAGCACAATCATCTCTCTTATTTTTGGAATTGGCATAAACCCCTAGTTTTGACTAGGCTTTTCTTGCCGCGATTTCACTTTGCATTTTTGCAAGGCTTTGAGGGGTAATTTTATAGAAGACTATAATGAAGAATAACCCTCCGAGCATTATGACTGCAGGAATCAGAGTTAATCCGTTCTTGATAGAGTCTATTAGCACCGGTGTCGCTTGCATATTTGCAACATATCCTGCCCCAGCAAGTACAGCCGTAATTATGACACTTCTGACAAGAATAGCTGCCTTGATTGGAAAACTAATTAAGGACATGATAAACCCTCTGGCATTCTTGCCGGTTTTCCATTCGCCATAGTCAACCGTAGACGAATACATAACAACACCTAAGGCATCAGGCATTCCATATCCTAAATAGGCAATGAACATTATAATCATGAAGGAAACATAATTCATTGGTAAGGCCCATACAGCCAAAAGTCCAATTATAAAGATTGAAAGTGACAAGATATACGTATTTCGTTCTCCGAATTTCTTAGCAATTGGATTGGCAATCAAAGCGCCAAAGAAACAGACCACGTTAAGTCCCGTCATGAATATTGCAATGACTGCCAGATTATTGACAACATATTTAAAATAATAGAACGCTAATCCAAAGATAACAAACCTGCCTAAATATCTTCCAAGTTCGCCTAACATTAAGCCCATGAGAGGAGGGTTTACCACGATCTGTTTCAGCATCTCGCTAATAGGCATTTTTTCGGCAGGTTTTCCTGATTGAACTGCGGTTCCGTGAAATGCATAGTCTTTGGTCATAAAGAACAAGGCATAATAAGAAGCAATCATGACAATTCCTGTAATTACAACGGTTAGGGTATAACCTGTCGCAGGGTTCCTTCCTTCGCCAAGAGCCAAGATCATCTTCATACCAATTAAGGAAAAGGCGATAGCACCTAAGGAATTAAACATCCCCCTGTTTGTCGACATAGCAATTCTTTCTTCTCGTACAGTAGTCATGGATGAATTCAAGGCAACATGTCCAGCATAAAAAATATTCCAGATTAAATGACTGACGACAAATCCGACGGTAATAATAATAGCATTCATTGTTGGAGAGCCGATTTTTGAAAACTGTAAAACAAAGAACAAGGCAGCAAAAGGTGGTCCTACAAGCAGCCATGAACGGTATTTACCCCACCTCATATTGCTCTTTTCCAAAAGGACCCCTGCAGTAGGAACCCATAAAATATCAAAAATACTAGTGATCAGTAATACTGTACCAACCAAAGCCATAGGCAGCTTGGCGAAATCTGTTAAAAATGCCGCGAAATAGAATACCTCCATGTTTACAAATAACTGGAACCCAAAGGAAGGCAATCCGTAAAGATTAATAACCGACTTTTTTAATCTCTTTTCCATTTCCATAGTAAATCTCCTCTCATACTCAATTTCTTTAGCTAATCAGCTTTATTCTCATAATCTCCCCTCTTCGCACCTCCTTCCGTATAATTTATTGTAATTATTTACCAATTACTAGAATATTCAGAAATATTTTAGGCCAAAGGAAGGCAACCTCCTTCCTCAATAAAACATTCCTTTGCAGCACGTGCTAATGATTTTTCTGAGGTCCGGTGTTGCCCTTAAAATCAGCCTTAATATGATTGACTTACAATAACAAATCCATGATAAAGGTAAACATTGCATCTTCATACTTTTCGATTTTTGGTGCAATTGCTTGTTGAGGCTTACCCTCTAATTCTGGGTGCTCTGCTAAATATTCTTCCCAAGTTACATAATATTTCGAATCCATTTTATCCTCTCCCCCCAGTTTTAGTAGGTACCGTTTTCATGAACATAATCCAAGACGGCTTTGAGATTTTCCACAACCGGACCACTGGCTTCCAAGTGAATAATGCTTTTATCCGCTTGCCACCAATATCTTCCTCCTGGAGCGAGGATATCTAATAATTCTTTCGCCTTATCCACACACTGTTGCTTAGTCCCGGTTTGCAATAATGTCACTGGATAGAGCCCGGAGATGATGTGTTTTTGGCCCAGCTTTTCCTTAATAACTTTTGCATCTCCGTATTCAAACCTCATAATTGTGTTTTCTGGCAATTCATACAGATAATCGAGGTATCTCATCCAGTCTTGTTCCACAAACAACTGGACATTTTGACCCATACTGGCTAATGTCTCGACTAACTTCTTGAAGGTCGGCCAGTATAATGTTGCAAAGTCCTTATCGCGCAAATAGGGCGCCATGTGAAGCGGAATAAAGGTATACCCTAACATTGAGGGATTCGGCAGAGTACCTTTCTTAATCATCAAAGGTAATACAGCTTCACAGGCTGCCGCCACCTTATCCGGATACCGTCTGACATCACCCGAAATCCCTTTAAAACTCCTCAGAAAGTCAGCCATGAAATCAAAGGGAGCTTCTGTTAAAGCACCAATCATTCCAGCAAAGCCATATTTGGCATTCATTTTTGCCCTTATTGCTCCCAGATGGGCCAGATCATCGGATTGAGCACGCATCGCCTTAGCTAACGTCATAGCCACTTTGCCGGGTTCCCCGTTAAACCCCGTGTATAACCGAGGTAAAATCGTTTCGACAATACAATCATAAGGGGATGCTATAAATTGGTCATATTCCTCAGCCAGCATGCCCACGACATCGGGATGCTGCATGAATCCGCTGGAACTCATGACAATAGGGGTTGACCCTAGAATTTGATAGTGTGAAGGAATTCTGATGGAACCGCCAGGATAAGTGTCGGTGTAAAAATCTTGACAAAATTTATCGTACACTGGCTCTAATTTAGTTAGATCCCATTGACACTCTGCCAAGTCCAAACCGGCATGTTGAATAGCAAAATCTTGGGTTGCCGGGTTGCTGATCGGTACTCTTTTTGGAGTTTTTCCGCTGAACAGATCGCGGAAGATCTGATTTCGTTCATTCGTTCTAGCTGCAGCATCCGTCATCTTATTTCACCCACCCTTGACAAGTTTTCAGCCCTTCAGCAGCGTTCGTTGTGAAAGCGTCCGCGCCAATTTGCTTACAGGCATCTTCATTGACAGGATTCCCGCCAATGATTATTTTTACACTTTCCCTTAAGCCAGCTTCGTTCAACGCATTAACCGTATTTTTCATAGAGTCGATGGCAAGGGTCAGAACTCCGCTCATCCCAACGATTTGTGGTTTAACCTCTTTTACCTTCTCGACAAACGCACTGGGTGAAACGTCAATTCCTAAGTCGTAAACGTCAAAGCCTGCTGCTTCTGCCATACTCCCGAAAATATTCTTGCCAATATCGTGTAAATCTCCTTCTACAGTACCGATAACGATGGACCCAAATTTTTGGGTGGCAACACTGCTTAAAACAGGTTTTAGTAAATCAATGGTTTTCGATAGTAATTCCCCGGCAAAAATCAAGTCACCAACGTAGTATTCGTTCTTTTCAAACAACTCTCCGACAATCGCCATCCCTTGTTGACAAGCGAAAACAACCTTCTGGGCATCTTCACCACTGGGGTTTGTTTCGATAAAATCGTTAATCATCGTTAAAATCGTGTTTTCGTCAAGGTCTCCTACTGCTTGAGTCAGCGCCTGTAAATCGATCATGATTAAACCTCCTCTAATTTTAAATAACTCAACTATGGGAGCTCAGAATATACCTAGCTTTAACTGTATATACAAGATTAAGGAAAAAAATAGTTCTCTTTATCCGAAATCTTAAGCATCCGTTTTTAGAGGACCGATCTTGTTTTTGCGGTAAGCATTCAAGTAATTTCTACAAAATCGATCTTTACCCAGTAAAGCATCTGTTATATACAGCGTTGTCACCAAATCCCGATTACAAGGATCTAAGATGGCAGAATCCATTCCTGCGTCAATCGCTAAGGTTAAGAAGTGTTGATTAACCACTTTTCTTAAAGGCATTCCAAAGGATATATTGCTTAACCCAGAAGTTACTTTAATAGCAGGGTATAAGGTTTTAACCTCTTTTAAGGTTTCGACAAAGTTCAGCAAAGATTGATTATCTGCAGACAGTGCCATTACAAGCGGGTCAATGTGGATCCTGTCAGGGGTAATATCATAGATTAGAGCCTTTTCAACTAAAACCTTTGTGATTTCCACCCTTGTTTGAATGTCCTTGGGGATCCCCCTGTTATCACACGTCAATGCAATAACCTCCCATTTCGTCCCTTTAATAATCGGATAGATTATCTCGCATTTTCCGCCTTCTTCAGATACAGAGTTGATCAATCCAGGACGTTTAGCATAAGGAAAAACTTTTTCAATAACCTTCGGATTTGGACTATCGATACATAAAGGAGTATCCACTGCGTTCTGAATAATATCCATCATCCATAATAAAGTATCTACTTCAACATCTGGTGAAGTGCTGGCACAGACATCAAGATAATCTGCACCTGCTTCTGTCTGGCGTATGGCAAGGCTTTGAATAAACTCTTCATCCTTTTGCTCTATGGCCTTTTTAACACTTGGTATAGTTCCGTTTATTTTTTCGCCAATAATAATCATTTGAGGCCCTCCTCACTTCATATCTACTCCTGTATATACATGTCTTATGAAGATATATTAACAATATTCAAATTACTTGTCAAATTATTTTTTTCACAAGTCATTCAATTTGAACTCTTGCTACAATTTAAAATCTTGACTCAAATTACTTTAACTAATGGACATGCCACTTTTTAAAGGAAACTTAATAACACCAGGCCATAGGTGCCTTGTTGCGATTCTAACAACTAAAATAAAGATTTCAGTTCTAGTAGTGCTCCTTGAAGCATGGAAACAGACTAATATAGCCATTCAAACTATGGTTTTTTCCGTTGGATGCAACGAGTGAACTCGTTCAGGTAAAGCTGAACATCGAGACTTCGGTGGCATAAGGAACACCCACTTGAAGAAGTGAGTGTCTCGAAATTGATAAAGAAAAGAAGCAAAGAACTTTGTCAGTCCCTTGCTTCCATTTAGTAATATATCGTTATTTTCCATGCTTTATTGAATTTTAAAATATGTGCATTCACCGAAAATACTATTAAATCTAGGATAACTGCCCAACTCAACAAATTTAACAGCCTCAGCAATATCCTTCGTTCTACGGAATTCACTTGAAGAAAGTAACGCCAATTTTGAGCCAGTGCCAGCTGCATTGCCAATCATTCGAATTTTACTTTCCAGTTCAGGGGGAATCAACCCTATAACACAGGCGCTATGGGGATTCAAGTAGTTTCCAAAGGCCCCTGCCAAGAGGACTTCTTTAATATCTTGGGCCTGAATGCCACAGGTCTCCATCAATACTCTGACCCCTGCCGCCATTGCTCCCTTGGCCATCTGAAGTTCTCTGATATCAGACTGAGTAATCATAATAGGTCTGCCGTGACCGGTTATACCGGCTTCAGCTAGCAAAAATGCGCCTTGGCCTTCAAATTGTATGAGATTTTCCTTAAACCTTTGGGCCGCAGGATTTGTTAATTGGTCGAAGGCTAAGATTTTTCCTCTCTTATTGAGAATACCAAGTTCTACCAATCCCGCGACAGCGTCAAGCAAAGCAGAACCGCATATTCCTAAGGGTTTCCCTCCCCCTATCACGGAATACTCAAGCTTGTCCCGATAGTAAACATGGTCGATGGCACCCGCGGCACCTCTCATCCCACTGCTGATTTGGGCCCCCTCAAAAGCAGGGCCTGCCGCAGCTGAACAGGCAACTATTTTTTCTCTGGAACCAAGGGCAATTTCACCATTAGTGCCAATATCTATAACAAGCTTAATATCTTCACTCTGATCCAACTCGGTTGTCAACAACACTGCAACTGTGTCAGCCCCTACAAAACCAGCAATATTTGGCAACATAAACACTTTTCCAGCCTGATTAATGCTTATTTCAAGTTCCGAAGCATCTAATGCCAAAGGTTCACTCAGGGCAGGTACATAAGGAGATACTGCAATACTCTGAGGATTTATGCCTAGAAAAATATGATGCATACAAGTATTCGCTGCGATAGAAATGGCGTAGATTTCATTCCTCAAAACAGACGCTTTTTGTGCCGCTTCATCAATGAGTTTATTAATAGCCTCAACCACAGCCCTCTGCAGTTTTGTTAGACCATTTTCTTCATGGCTGGCAAAGGTGAGCCGCGAAATTACATCTGCCCCAAACACGGTCTGGGGATTAAGGGTAGAAACCACACTTAACTCTTTCCCAGTATAAAGATCGAGCAGATAGCCCACAATGGTAGTTGTACCAATATCGAAGGCCATTCCGAGCATGGATTTCGCAGAATCCTGGGGTTCGATTCCAGCTACTTTACTTTGATGCATAACTGCCGTAATACGATTATTGGCACCTCTAATGACATCCGGCATCTTCCTTAGAATAGAGACTGTTGTCTCTAATTCACTCTCCTTATACCCTTGTCTGACTAAACTTTCTATCAAGCGACGCCAATCAGAACTCTGAGTTTCACGCGAAGGCTTATCGACTTCAATGGGTACCTTGAGGAGCAGTGGTTCAATTTTGGAAGTTCTTTCACTGGCAGCTATTAAGATATTGTGTTTAAGTTTATTTTGGTTTGGAAGCTCCACTATTAGGTCATTGTGCACAGCAGTTAAGCACGCTAAACGAATACCTTTGTCTAATTCCTTCACTTGAAGTATTTCTTGTTCTCTAGTAACCGGTGTCGTCAATCCCTTAGAAACTTTGACCCGACATTTTCCGCAAGTTCCTTGGCCGCCGCAGAGAAAATCAAACTCTAAACCAGCTTCATTCATAACTTCCTTAAGTTTGCTGCCATCCGCCGCTTCTACTAATACATTGCCAGGCTGAAAAACCACTTTATGATATTTCAAAGAAAGCTCCCTCCACCCTGTGTCATTAAACTCTAACCTTTGCACTTTGGACTCCGGATTAATCACTGCTGCCTTGCAATTTTATATAGTCTCCCCTATAACTAGTGATACCTATGCCAATTGGCTTGTTCTCATTGTTATAAAGTTTCTGCTCAACCACCAATAAGGCAAGATCATCATAAATATTGAGATATCGTTTAATTTCTTTATTAGGTATCTGAGCACTAATACTAATTCTTTTCTTTAATGCAAAAATGGGCATACTATTCGAGACCATTTCCTGAAATGTGGCTTGTTCAATTTCCTTTTCTACAATAGGCATGCCTTTGCTATAAAGTAAATATTTAACATCATAAGCTACAGGACTTCCTTCTGTATAGAATAACCTCCGAATCATAATAACGTGCTTATTTCTGGTAGTTTGCAACTCATCTGCTAACTTTTCATCGGGCATAATAATTGAGACTTCTAACAGTCTGGCGTTATCAACAGTATTAATAGGGTTATTCATCTCATCATAATGTAAAGTATATTTGTTAACTTCTGGTTTTTGGACGTAACTGCCTTTACCAGGAACAGAATAGATGTATCCCTCACTTGCTAAAATAGCCAAGCCTTTTCTAACCGTCATTCGGCTGACACCATATTCTTTACAAAGTGCGGTTTCAGGAGGAACGGTATCACCAGGTTTTAATTCTGCGCTGTTTACTTTTTTCTTGATGTCTTCAACAATTTTGATATAAACCGGATCAGCCATTACCTTCTACTCCTTGTCCATTACCAACGTTCATCCATTCCCTGCATAATTTGGCCCCTACTGAAGCATCTGTTGCAAACCCATCTGCACCAATGAACCTAAAAGCCTCTTGGGTAAGATGATTAGCACCTATAATGATCTTAACCTTATCTCTAAGGTGTACTTTCGTCAAAGAGATTACGACTTCTCTCATTTCATCTACAGTGCTCGTTAACACACCGCTCAGCGCTAAAATATCCGGATTATGTTTTTTCACATTTTTTACAAAGAGTTCTCTCGATACATCTACCCCCAGGTCAATCACATCAAAGCCATTCGCTTCTAACATATACCTGAAAATGTCTTTTCCAATATCATGTATATCTCCTTTAACAGTGCCTATAACAATCTTTCCGGTTTTTTTATTGTACTTCGCATGGAAAAAGTCAGTCATTTCTTCTAGTTCCAATACTTGTCTAAAGATAAGCCCTGCCATGATCAAGTCTGCGATATAATAGTCTCTGCAGTCATAGAGTTTCCCTACTCTCTTCATTCCTTCATTCATTAAATCAAGCAGGTATAGAGGGTCAGTCCCTTCAATTAAGACTTCCTTAGCCAATTTAAGAGAGTTTTCTTCGTCTAACTGTTCCACACATCTGACTAATGACTCCTTTGTGTCGCCTAAGTCTTTCATCTTTTCCCTCCCCTAAACCAAATTACGGCTTTACGAGCTTAAACGAAGCCTGTTTTATTTGATGTTATATATACAGGTATAACATGAATATTCAAATTAAATATTATAATCTAAAATTTGTTTTGTCAAACTTTATACAAAGATTTCAGAATTTGGTCAATCTTCGTTTACATGTTAATGGCGAATTCCCCCAACATATAAGAGAGATGGGCACACTCATCTCTCTTATTAAGTCTTAACTAAATACTACTCTGAAAAAAGATTCTACAAAAATAACCTAAACAATCTACAGACCACAAAGGCAGGCAGATTCTTCCACAAAAGTGAACGAATTGCATGGAGAGGCGGTAAGGACCACAAAGCTGACCTGGGAAGCGCAGCTACGGGTTCACATCAGGTATTACCCAGAGGTTTGGCACGAAAGTGTCCGGTGGACATTTTCGCTCGAAGCGGCTATCTCCAAAGAATACTTATCCGCTGAAGATAGCTCACGCGAAAGCGAGTAGGCGAGCCTCGGAGTGCTGAGTGACGAAGACATTGTCTTCGCACGAATTAGCTTTCTTGCAGGATGTGGGTGAAGCTGCCCGACCCAAAGGACCTATTTTCATCCTCTGATGGTGCCGCCTTAGCAGCGGCATGAATGGCTACTCTATAATTACTCTTACACTTTTCTAGCATCATTTTTTATTTCAGCAAGGCTTTAGTAAACTTTATAACAAATACAATAAATAACAAACCTACACCATTAAGAATTGCACAGGATATAACGTTATTCCGGTCTTATTAAAGAGGCACCTCAAAATAATTTGAGGTGCCTCTTTTTCTAGTTGATTATGCTTTGAAGATTTCTCAGCCTTGGTAGAGGGTTTATTTAGCTGCTTGGTTATTGCTCAATCCCAGACCTTTTCTCTTCGCCATAATGTGAGCTTCGATGTTATTGGCGACTTCTACCGGATCATCTCCGAGACCGACCTTCCCTCCGGTTAGTCCTTCAACATCTTGGGTCAATAATTTAACGAGTTGAGGCGCGCCTGTCACAAAGGGAGTCGGCGATAAATGAGTATACGCACCGTATGCCACAGCAAATACTCCATCAATCGTCGCTTTTTGCTCCATCCATTCAGGGGCAGTTACTGCAATAGGTAATTGAGGTACATCTACATCTAAATGATCTGCCAGCGCTGTAACGAGCATTGAGATTCTTCCTGTATCCGTACAGGTTCCGAAACTCAAGACCGGCGGGATTTTTAGGACACCGCATATTTCTCCTAAACCACTGCCCGCCAATTTAACCGCATCCATGTTGCAAAGGCCTGCCACTTCTAAAGCATGATTTCCGCATCCAGCGGATACTACCAAAATATCCTTCTTGATAAGTTCTTTAGCTAGATTCACCGTGTTCCAATCTTGAGGACCATTTCTGATAGTTGAGCAACTCACTAAGGCGACAACACCCTTAATTTTTCCAGCGGCAATGACATCAACCAGTGGATCAAGTTTACCGCCAAGGGCCTCCAAAACGGCTTCTGTGGAGAATCCCGCAATCGCCTTTTGGATAACTTCAGGGACCTTTGCAGTGATTTTTCCTTTACGCTTTTTGAAGTTCTCAATTCCTAGCTCAATAAGTCGATCTGCCATAGCGTCCGTTTCAGCCGGATGATACGGAATCTTATGTTGAAGACCCGGTAGCCCAATGATGGTGCTGACTGCTACCAAGGTTATTTGGTATTGTTCTGCATACATATCAATAGCCGGTGGCGAACAGTTCTCATCCATAGCCAGGACATCTACGCTTCCTGTCGCTAAGAGAGGCTCTATGGTCAACCAATTCCCCATTAAGCCCACAAAAACATCATCTACGGGAAATCTCTGAACTAATTCTTGTCCCGTTTCGATAGATCCAACGATTCTAAGCCCTTTGGCCCCAGCCGCTTTAGCCCGCTCTTGAACTTCCGCCATTTTAGCCTTTTGGATAGTTGCAACGCCAGGCCAAGGTTGGTGTCCATTAAATACGATATTAACGTAATCCGGGTCCATGATCCCCAAATCAACATTGACTTCGTGTGGTTTAGGTGTACCAAACAAAATATCCTGAGTCATTTCCAACCCAATTTGGGCATTATAGATTGTGGAAAGGCCTAGGCGCAAGGCTTTAAGCGCGAGGGAAACATAATCTCCATCGACATTAGTCAAGCAACTCGCGACACAATTTTGCTCCTCGTGAAGAGCTCCCGCCGGATAAATATGTAAGTCCTTCCAGACCTTTTTCCGCTTCTTTGGAGCAAAGGCTTCAACCATGAGATTCGGCTCTTCTACACCAATGTTCATCTGGGCATTGAGCAGATCAGCTAATTGTATGGCCATCTGGTTAATATCCTGATTCGTATTGAGTCCAAGCTTTTCACACATCCATTTAAGTTTATTGACATCCGTAATTTTAAATGGAGTTTTCCCTTCTCCTGTGGCCTTAAGGGTCCTGAATGCTTCATAAGCATGATGGCTGTAGGTGCCTGCTCCCATAATATTTTGAAGCAACAACTTTCTCATAGCCATAGCATCAGGTCCGATTCCACAAACTCCTTTATCCTGCCCAGTCTTCTCACTGATTCGGCAAGGCCCCTGAGCACATTGTTGACATGTTAAGCCTTGAAGACAAAATTTACAGCGAATCTTTTCCTGCTCAGTCCAACGATCGAAGGAATTGGACATACCGTCTTCCCTGATTCTTCCTATCATTGCTTCAACTGAATCATGGTAACTTATTCGACCCTCAGTCTTTTCCAATATGGTTTCAGACATTACCTATCCCCCTTTTATAATTACTATTGAAAGTTTGCTCATCTGCCCTGCTAAATATGTACAGTTCTGTGAACTGTAAACTAATTAAAGCCTTCTTCAAAGCAACTGACTCGGTTGTTATTTTGTTACTATTTTTCCCGTTCAATTCTGCGTGTAATAGTTCTTAATACAAATTGGAAAGATAAAATCAACAAATAGATAACAAATAGATATGGAGGGATACTAAATGAACGAAAGTACGGATATAAAAATGAACCAACCGAATTTAAAAGCAAAGAACATAGTATACTATATCTTGGGTGTTCTGGAGGTGTTATTAGCCTTTCGCCTAGTCTTCAAACTTCTTGGAGCAAATCCTCAAAGTCTTTTTGTTTCATTTATATATTCAGTATCACAAGCATTCTTATCCCCTTTTACTGGTATCTTTCGGTCGGCAGTCACCAAAGGGATTGAGGCACAGTCCATTTTAGAGCCAACGACGATTATTGCTATGATTGTTTATGCAATTATAGCTTGGGGAATTGTTAAGTTAATTGAGATTAGCAGACCTCATCACACACCAGAAAAACGTTAGTGAACTCGTTCAGCTAAAGCTGAACATCGAGACTTGGGTGGCATAAATCTCCAGTACGATAGTCTCCGGTGGAGAGTATCGTCACCGAAGTAGAATAAGGAACACCACTTGAAGATATTAAGAGCAGCCCGTAACAGTTTTTAATTGTTACGGGCTTCAGACTTGAATCAGCTAAAAAGCAGCAAAAATTTTTTGACAGCAAAGAAGATGCCATCCTAATAATTAGACAGCTTAAATACATGTACCTTACGGAGATTTGAAGTATTTCCTATCTGCATAATCTAAAGGATTTATGCACTTTACGTCGAAATATTATAACAGTTAGAATTTTTTGTTTATCCCGGTTATTCCTACAGCGATTACCAACAAATTGAGGAGACTGCTATGCCTAAGAGAAATATTGAAAGTTTTCTTGATCCTCAATACTTAGAGGAAATCCTCGCCAGTTTTTCTAAGGCTACAGGGCTTCATATTGAAGCCGTAAATAGAAAAGGAGAAACCCTTGCTATATTGGGTAATAAATGCAGGAGCGATTTTTGTCAGTTTATCCGAAGCCACAGTAAAGGAGAAAAGAAATGTTTAGATTCATATAAAGAAGCGACTTTAGAATCCGCCAAATGGAATGAGCCCTATTTCTTCCGTTGCCATGCCGGACTTATTATATGGGCCGTCCCGATTATAGTAGATAGTATATTCTTAGGCAGTATCATATGCGGACAAGTATTACTGTGGAAACCTGACGAATTTTTTCTTCAACAATTAAAGAAATCCAACTCTAAAAATATAGACTTTGATACTTTGCAACAAAAAGTAAAAGAACTCCCCATATCCTCTCCTGAGCAGTCCCAAGCTGCGGCAGACATGCTTTTTGTGGTGGTAAATCACTTGGTGAAAAGAAACATTCATACTATGGAGGAGGAAAATGCTTATCATTTAGAACGCCTTCAAATAAAAGCTGATCTGGAAAACAGAAAGAAGAAAAACTCTACAGAGTTTACAGACTATGGAACCTATTTAAAAAATGAAAGGCGTTTTCTAAGTTATATACGGCTTGGTGATAAAACCAGGGCCGAAAGTACTTTGAAAAATTTATTAACTGACCTCTTAACTAAAACCGCCGGGGATAAAGCTACTATTAAAATACGGGTGCTTGAATTGGCCTCCCTGTCATCAAGGGCGGCCGTCGAAGGAGGGGCTGATGCTGAACTGGTCATGGTTAAACTTCAAGATTTTAACAATGAGATTAACAGCATTGAACGCATAGAAGAATTCTTCTTCAAAGTCCATAAGGTCATAGGGGAATTCCTGGATGGGATTTTTAAACTCGCAGACAAGAAGCACCTCAGTTTAGTTAATAACGCCCGAAATTTCATTATGGAAAATTACCATAAACCACTGACACTTAAAGCAACTGCCAATCATCTCTTTATTAGCCCATCCCATCTATCTCGTTTATTCCGCTTAGAATTAGATTGCACTTTTAATGATTACCTAACTAGAGTCCGTGTTGAAAAAGCAGTAGAACTGATGAAGAAACCGGAGTTCAGTGTTGAACAAGTTTCTAAAGCAATAGGCTTTAAAAGCCAAAGTTATTTCGCTGAAGTATTTCGGAAATATATTGGCGTCACCCCACTGATCTATAAAAATAGCTTATTTTAGGAGCGATTCAATTGATATTTGATGATATTATCTATTCAATTGCTGAAGGGGAATCTGAGGATACGATAGAATTCTGCAAGCAAGCTTTAGCACAAGGATATTCTGCTAATTCTATTCTTGAAAAGGGACTCATTACTGGTATTAACATCATCGCTGAAAAATACCGCACGGAAAAAGTTAATGTTCCGGAGGTTTTAATGGCCACCAATTCAATGCATGCGGGCCTATCCGTTATTGAGCCAATCTTGACAGCCCCTGCTAAAAAAGGGCTTGGCAAGATAGTCTTGGGTACCGTCGCAGGAGATTTACATGATATTGGCCTCGGCATTGTCAAAACCATGGCTATGACAACAGGCACCAAAATCATAGATCTTGGAGTTAATGTTACGCCTAAGAAATTTGCCAGTGCTGTTCGCAAGGAAAAGCCTAATATTCTCATGATTTCGGCCTTATTAACCACAACCATGTCTGTTATGAAAGATGTGATTGATGAACTGGAAGCTCAGGGATTGCGCAATGGGATAAAAATCATAGTAGGTGGAGCTCCCATAACTGATGCCTTTGCCAAGGAAATTGGAGCAGATTATACATTTGAAGATGCATTTGAATTCCGCAAGTTTTTAAAGGAAAATCTAAGTAAACTGTTAACCTCCAAAGAGGCAACTCATAAAAGAATGCATACCCCTGAATGAATCATAATTAACTAAAAGAACTACTCTTGTTTTTGCAGGAGTAGTTCTTTGCATATAAGCTTTATGATAAATTAATTTAATTTCACTCGCCCACTTCTCAAGCTTCTCCTAATATGATTGATTCGTTCTTTCCGGGTAAGAGTCCTTAAAGTCACGATCCGGCTCGATCTTTTTTTCTATTTTGTGTTCCTGCTAATGTTTCCAATGTGACAACTTGGCCCGCATCAACATAGATGGATTCCGGGACCTTGATTCCTTTGACAATTGAGGTAAGGAGACCTGGATCCCCTTCTATCTCTCCGACTCCCCACCCAAAAAAGTCGGCAATCTCCTGAACTTTTTTTCTGTATCGTTCAAGATCCTTTATCCCGGGAGTCTTAATGAAGATTGCTTTTTGATAACTGCCATACAAAGTTTTAATCAATTTGCGCGCTTTCTTTTCACCATATTTCTCTTCATATTCCCAGTATTCTGCTAAAGGAGTGCGCCCATAGTCCAACCATCCCTGGCTAAAATAATAAGTGAGAGAGTTCTCCTTGAATAATGCCATATGCCTGGCAGTTGATCCTAACATTAGGCCAATACAGTCGTGTGTCGCCGGAAATAAAAGTGGTACGCGCGGCGACAGCAACCCAAGCATTGAATTAGAGCAACGTCCATAAGTAAGTATGATCAAATCATAGTCCTGGCTCTGATTAATTATCTCCTGCAGTTTAGCATGTAACTTATCCGGTCGAGCGTGGAAGCTGTAATCTAGAAACTCACAATCCATTCCCTGGTTAAGTCCTTGCGCATGGATTTCATTCATAGTTGACTGGCAACCAATCAGCTTAATTCTCAACTGCATCATCCTCCACAACAAGCTTGCTCAATCCATAGAATCTTAACCGCATAAGAACACCCAGGCCTCCACAACCCAGATGTTCTTTTGATTTGTATCAGGACTTTCCGACTTAAAGCTTCTCCTGACCAAGTGCTTTGTAAATGCTAAAGCACATGGCTATCATGATCAACATGAAGGGGAAGGCCGCGACAATAGAAACTGTCTGCAAAACCGATAAAGCTGCAGTGCCGCCGCCGACTAAGATCAGAATGATGGTGAAAGACCCCTGTATGATACCCCAGAAGCTGCGTAATCCCTTGCCAGGGTCCATGTCACCGTTGGAAGTCAACATAGCAAGTACATAGGTTGCGGAATTCGCAGCTCCGACAAAACAGGCAACGATGAGGAGAATTGCCAGAGGAGCGGTGATTGAATATAAAGGTAACTGTTGCAACATGGCGAACAAGGCGGTAGTATAGTCTGTTTTAACAGCAGCTTGAATGGCTCCATTGGAGAGCTTATCCAGGTTGAAGGCTGCACCGCCGTAAATCGACAGCCAGATCATGGAGAATCCAGAAGGCAATAAGGTTACGGCTAACACAAATTCGCGGATGGTACGACCCTTGGAGACACGGGCGACGAATTGTCCGACGAAGGGAGCCCAAGCAATCCACCACGCCCAGTAGAACACAGTCCAGCCGTTTATCCAGTCTATATTGCCCATCCACAGGGTCTGTCCGACAAAGTTTTGCAAGTAGGCGCCAAGAGTATCTGTAAAGTTGTTCAGGATAATAACCGTCCCCCCGAACAAGAAGATGAATACCATGAAACCAATCGAAAGCCATATCTTAATGTCAGCAGCAATCTGCATAGCCTTGTGCAGGCCGGATATTGTGGCCAGAGTGAAGAGCAGCGTCATTAATGCGATGACTATCGAAACGGTCGTAGGCGTTGCCTGAATTCCCCAGATATATTGCAGCCCTGTGGCTATCTGGTTAGAGCCGAGACCTAAGCTGGTGGCTACACCAAACACGGTGGCAAACACTGCCAAGATATCAATCCCTTTGCCGATGGGCCCGTAAATCCGCTCCCCAATCAAAGGATAGAAAGCTGAGCTGACTAAGAAGGGCAGATCCTTGCGGAATTGGAAGTATGCCAGAGCCAGACCCCCGATGGCGAAAATTACCCAAGGATGAATTCCCCAATGAAAAAACATGATGCGCATGGCTGTACGCATAGCCTCAGGGGTACCCGCTGTATCCATCGGCGGGGTTAGGTAATGCATCATTGGCTCGGCAACTGACCAGAAGACAAGCCCGATACCCATACCTCCTCCGAACAACATAGAAAACCACTGAAAGTTACTGAACTCAGGCTTGTCGTCGTCTTTTCCCAGCTTGATTTTACCAAAACGACTAAAGGCTATTCCGAAAATAAAAATCGTAAAAAAAGCCACCGCCAACAGATATAGCCATCCGAAATCAGTCGTCAAAAATGCGAAGGAAGCACTAGCGACTTTACCCATTTGTTCAGGAAGAAACATGCCGAATATTACGAATAATACGATGATGACTGAAGAGATATACATAACAGTACGGTTATTTGAGCTTCTACTATTTGTCATGAATAGCACTACTCCTCTCGTAAACTTTACGTCTAATGGATTAGTTTTTGTATCCTAGTCCTGGTGCGTGGAGTCGCCAGTCTATAGAATCACTCTGTCACCGTTTATAACCGAAAGTAATCCTAGGGACTTTAAAGAATTGTTTTATTAAGGTCCCTAGGATTTAACTTCGTTAGGCATTCTGCTATTGAGCTCTCTGAATTAAAAATTTATTTTGCCAGCATACGGTCTGCAAGCGCGACCGCTTCGTCGGCAGATTCAGCCCATCCGTCGGCTCCGATCTCATCTGCATAAGCTTGGCTGGTAGGACCTCCTCCAATGAAGACTTTGAACTGATCCTTAAGATTATGCTCTATCAAATAATCAATAATCTGCTTTTGCGCGCTCATCGTTGTTGTCAAGAGGGCACTCGCCCCAATTATGTCTGCTCCAACTTCTTGAGCCTTTAAAACAAAATCTTCGGCTTTAATATCAGTACCAATATCAAAAACCTTATAGCCCGCTGCCGTAAACATCGCTCCTGTAATATTCTTACCGATGTCGTGGATATCCCCTTCTACTGTTCCTAAGACAATCTTGCCTTTACTTTCCCCTTCACTCATACCCAATTTAGCTATTTCAGGCTCAAGCAGACCTAACCCGACTTTCATTGCCTCAGCAGACATCATTACATCCGGCAGAAAGACTTCCCCTGCTTTCCATAACTCCCCTACAACTTCAATTCCTTTGATCAGGCCTTCTTGCACGGCGTCAACTGGGTTAATTGATTCATCAATGACCTTTTGGGAAAGTTCCCCCACTATATCTTCATCCCCATCGATAATGGCTTGCTTTAATTCTAAAAATAGTTCCTTCATTTGATTTATTCCTCCCATTTCCCAATTATTTAGTCTAAGATCGTTGAGCGATGAACTCTAACAATTTCTTATCAATGTTTTCGTCAAGTGCGGGTGGTACGTAATTAGCCAAAACCTCTTGCCACTGTTTATGGGCCCTTTGGTTTGTGTCCAATTTTTCCTTGGACCAGGCATCAAAGGCGGCACGATCACTTAACTGAGGTGTGCGGAACTCCTTTTTATGGTTTCTTCGGGTATGTTTCTGCGTGAGGAAGTGTCCGCCCGGTCCGACTTTAGCAATCGCATCGTAAGCTAAACCGTCCTCATCAAAGTTGAAGCCTTTCAAATAGTGCAAAAGCATTCCTGCCATTTCATCGTCCATCATAAATTTTTCATAGGAAATAGCCATGAAATATTGTAAAATCCCCGCAGTATGAAGAACAAAGTTGATACCTGTTACGCTAGCCGCCATCAGCGTCATCATGGATTCATAACCAGCTTGAGCATCCACAATCTTGGAATCATTCAAGCCGCCGCCTGATCGACTGGGAACACCGTAGTAGCGGGCGATTTGAGCACTGGCTGAAATAAATAAGGCTGTTTCCGGACTGCCGATAGAGAGACTGCCTGTACGCATATCACTGAGAGCGGAAGTCGAGCCATATACAACCGGTGTTCCTGGATTAATACTTTGGGCTAAAGCTATCCCTGCCAAGACTTCAGCATTTTGCAGTGCTAAAGTACCGACCAAGGCTGCCGGTCCTGTAGAACCAGCCATAACCAGAGAAGCTACAACAACAGCCTGTCCTGCTTCTGCATAGGCCATCAAGGCTCCTAGCATTCTCTCGTCAAATTTCAAGGGCGTCAGGGAGTTAATTAGAGAAATGAGCACCGGTTTCTCTTTAATGACATCTTTGCCTCCAAAAAGTAACCCAGCCATTTCGATAGAGTCCTGTGCACGTTCCCGTCCCTCGGCACTACCCATGAAACACTTATCCGAGTTTTTGATGGAGCTGTAAATCATTTTTAGGTGTCTAATTTCATCCGGAATATCTTGGGGCTCAGCCACCGTCCCCCCTGTCATATGCAAGTTTTTGCTTGCTCCGGCTAGCTTAACAATATTTTCGTAGTCCTGCATCGTGCTTTTACGACGGGTCCCATCAGCTAATTGGATAAAGGGAGCTCCGTAACCAGGCATATAGATTATATTTTCGCCGCCACACACCAAGTTGTGCTCTGGATTGCGGGCGTGCAGAGTAAATTCAGCAGGTGCCAGCTTAATTTTCCCTTCAATAAATTCTCTTGTGAAATGGACCCGGTTTCCTTCTACCTTTAGTCCTTGGGCCCTAAAGACCTTCAAAGCCGGTTCATATTCAAAATCCATACCGATTTCTTCAAGAATCTTAATTGATTCATTATGGATTATCAGCACCTGCTCTTCAGTCAACACATTATACTTTGGCAACATAGTTAAACACCCCTTTATAGTTTGAATAGTATCTTCTTTAAAAAATCTTCAATAGTGGATGTTCCTGGGTTCCTAACTTGACACCCGTAAGTTTATTATTATAGGCCATCATTGCATCAGTGGTTGCCATTGCCCTATATACCCAAGGCGCGTTAACCATAGGACCATAGAGAATAAAACTTGCACCTTGAGTTACCGGATAGGTAAAGACGGCAGCCCCGGCCACTTCGAAAAAAGGAGTTCCTTTCGATCGCATCTTCTTCCACAAATACACAGCGTTAGAAGGAGCACATCCTCCCGGATAACCAAATTCTTGATTGACTACATGGATGGCCTCACTTGTCCAACTGGCGCTAGGTACATCCAAGACACCCGGGTCAACAAGAAACTGCTCGATTCCCGCTCTTTTGGCGGCGTCAATCAGACCTTCTTTCTCCCCATCTCCCGTCAAGAGTTTGATTCTGGCTTTGGGCTTTAATGCTTTATTACTAAAGGCTAAAATGACGGCCGTTTTAATTCCACTTTCTTTAATAGCAGCTAACTCTTCCTCGGAATAATGCTCGTCAATGGAATTATAAATCAGTCTTTTGCGTATTTCAGGATCATTACCCAGTTCTTTCAATGCACCCATTCGTACAGCTGGACTGATACTGTCTAACAAAAAAGGAGCCTTAGAATTCTTCATCACAAATTCTACATAACGAGTTAATGCCTCTATCGATTCACCTAAGACATCAAGAATAAAAGGATTACCTGTTTCACCACTCAGCTCGGCTTCTTGATCCAGAAGCGCTTTCGCAGCATCTTCATCGAAAATTCCCTTCATTCCATCTTTGACAATTTTGTGACCCCTATAAAAGATGCTGCCAATCAGCACAGTTGGGTATTGTCCTGGCTGCCCGCCTACCTTTACTCCGTTAATATCGTAGACATGTTGTTCTGATGTATAATTTAACATTATAAATTCCTCCATATTTATATTGTTTGGACACCTTCATAACGCGAATGCGGCTTTTACATCGGGTACTTTCAACCTTTACTAGTGCGGTTCCGCAATCCTGAGAAGTTCACCCCCTATATGCTATATGACATGTTACATTTCTTGATTGATCTTCCCTGCATTCATCATAACACCATAGTTCTTCGATATTAACACTACAGTTATGCTCGTTTTACTACATTTGAGGCTGAAAATGAAAATTCCGATTATTCATGTTTTTTAATATTATTTTCACATTTTTAATTAATATTGTTACACTAACACACATTATTAAAGTTAAAAACTAAAAACCCCACACTGATTAGCATGGAGTCTTAAGCGAGGGCCAGATACTTCTTATTTAAATTTCACTTTTGAACGCCTTTACAATCGAAACAACCATAGCAAAAATAACAAACATAAAAGGAAATGCTGAAACGATGGAAGCCGTCTGCAATGCACCCAATCCCCCGGCTATCATCAAAGCAATTGCGGCCGCACCTAAAACTAAACCCCAGAAGATTTTCAGTTCAGCTTTGGGGTTTAATTCCCCACCTGATGTGAACATAGCCATGACATAGGTGGCAGAGTCCGCTGATGTAATAAAGAAGATCGCTATAATTAAGGTCGTTAGGCTTGTTAGAACACCTGTCAGCGGGTAATACTGAAACATGGCAAAAATGGCTGTACTCATATCTTTTACTACTTGTGATGCAATACCGCCCTGTTGAAAAACATCAATATAAAGCGCACTGTTCCCCATGACTCCCATCCAGATAAAACTCATCAAAGCAGGGGCAATGACCACACCCAAAATAAATTCTCTAACCGTCCGTCCCCTTGAAATTCGGGCGATAAATGCACCAACGAACGGACCCCAGGCAACCCACCATGCCCAGTAGAAAATCGTCCAGCCCTTTACCCAACCAGGATTAGTATTATAGGCATCAGCCCAAAGACTCATTTGAATAATGTTTTGAACGTAGGAGCCCATAGTTTCGACAAAGCCATCAAGAATGAATCGAGTAGGTCCAATGATTAGCATGAAGGTTAAAATAACAGAAAGCAACAGCATATTGACTTTGCTTAGAAATTTAATTCCTCGTTCGATTCCAGTTACTGCAGATGTTATAAACAATGCTGTAATTACTGCGATGATAACGACAGTTGTCGTGTTACCCGTGGGTAGGCCATAGGCATAATTTAACCCAGTGCCGATCTGCATGGCACCTAAGCCTAAAGATGTAGCCACCCCAAATATTGTTGCAAATACGGCCAAGATATCAACTAACTTGCCAATCCATCCCTTAATTCCTTTTTCTCCAAGCAATGGATAAAGGGTGGAGCTCACTAAAGCTGGTAAGCCTTTACGGAACTGAAAATAAGCCATTGACAAGCCTACAACAGCAAAAACGCTCCAAGGATGCAGACCCCAATGAAAAAAAGTATAACGCATTGCAATCTGAGCTGATTCAATAGTAGAAGGTTGACCAGAAGGAGGAGACGCATAGTGCGTCATCGGTTCAGCTACACCCCAGAAGATAAGACCAATTCCCATACCAGCTGCAAAGAGCATGGAAAACCAGCTCAAAGTACTGTATTCAGGCTTCTCACTATCTTTGCCCAAGATAATATTCCCATATTTACTTAGGGCAATAAATAGAGCAAAAAACAGAAAGAAAGTCACGCCAATTAAGTAACACCAGCCAAAATTTTCCGTAATGAATTGCTGTGCTGCGTTGAATGTGTCACCGGCCTCTTTAGGCTGACATAGGGTCCAGAGAACAAACAGAACCATAATGGCCGCAGAAAATGAGAAGATGGCACGATCAATTATGCCAAGAAAACTCTTTTTATTACTCATTCTTCCTCCTCCCAAAATGGGAAATATAACCCTACCTATTCCTCATCTTAACATCTTTCTATTATTCTAGGTTGCCACAACAATGCTCGTTTTGCTACATTTATGCCATTTTCGAAAATTCCAACTACTTTGATTAATAGTTATTCAATGCTGTCATTTCAACCTTAATAATTAAACTAATATAATCCATTATTAAATACGGATAAAACCATTAAGTTCCAATTACAATTTACAGAATTCACTGGCAATCACCAATGGGTTAAGTCTATAATCATAAAGGAAACTTATTTCTAAGCTGTATATATTAGTTAATTGCGCGCCGATAATGGCACCTAACCCTGGGAAGTATCGACAAAGTAAGGTGAGGAGAGGATCTTATGGACCATCCACCAAAGAGCCTATTTCAACTGATCGAAGAAGATAAGCTGGTTCGAATCATCGAAACTTTCACTAAGGCCACAGACATCACTATTGATATTAATGATGCTCTTGGTTTCCCTGTGGTAAATCATAATTACTTTTACGGCTTTTGCCGCAGTATCCGCTCCAAAGATGCCGGTCTAAGGCGATGCATTAATTCCAATGCCGCTCTGGGTTTCAATACCGTAGAGCAGGGTAATTCATGTATGGGCAAATGTCATGCTGGTGTCATGCTAATGTCGGTGCCAATCATTGTGGAGAATCAGTTCTACGGGTCCATTACATGCGGTCAGATGCACCTCGAAAAACCACAAGCTCCAGAGATTGAGGATATGCTTCACGTTACTGCGGACTTAGGCCTGGACCCTGAATCTTTAAGCCAAACTTTTCAGGAAATCCAGGTTATAAGTATGGAAAAATGCCAAGCTGCAGGTGGACTTATACAATTTGTAGTAAGTTATATAGTAGAACTAATCTATCGAGCTAAGATGCAAGAAGGGTTAAGTGAAGAGAAATTGAAGGCAGCCGAAGATGCCCGAATTATTGTAGAGCTTGAACACACATTGCATAAAGCAGAACTAAAAAACCTGCAGGCCCAAATCAAACCTCACTTCTTATTCAACACTCTAAATACTATCATCAGTTTGGTAACTCTCGGTGAAAACACCAAGGGATTAAATACTCTTTTCGCCCTGTCCAATTTACTAAGACATAATATAGATCAACCTGAAGAACTGGTTTCCTTGCTGGAAGAACTTCATTATGTCGAAAGCTATCTGCTTATTCAAAAAAACAGGTTTGGAGAGCGGCTAGAAGTAACCATAGATATTCCAATCGACCTTCAAGCTATCCAAATCCCTTTCTTAAGTTTGCAGCCGTTGGTGGAGAATGCCTGTATCCACGGATTAGAACCTAAAGAGGGTAATGGTCACCTCTGGATTATGGGTAAAAAGGTAAGTGACCATGTGGAAATCTCTGTGATAGATGATGGAGTGGGCATGCCTGAACATTATGCTCCTATTGACTTAAACCAAGATCATCAGTGTGTCCCAGGGATTGGTCTGCGCAATGTTCATAGGCGCTTACAACTTCAATTCGGCAAAGAATTTGGTGTCAGGCTGTTTCCTAAACAAGCACTTACTACCGTGATTCTCTTAATCCCCAATCAGAGAGTGTAAACTCCGGTATGGGTTCCTTCTCATTATCATAACACCTTGCCAGCGATTACAATTATGTGTTCCTGACTCGAACATCCTCGTTCGAATCAGGCGGTTCATCTAACCTCAAACGTCCTTTCAAGTCCTGTCCAACTTAAAGAGAGCATAAAAAGGACAGGCTTTGCCGCCTGTCCTTTACTGTCTGAGGAAAAGTTTATTTAGGTCAAAAAACTTGCAGGTACTTCAGTTACTTCCCCTAACGGTGTGTACTCCTGATCGAGAGCCTCTGCAACAGCTTTATAGGTGAGTTTACCATGGATAACATTGACACCGCGGGCCAGCGCCAAGTCAGTTCTGATTGCTTCAGCATAGCCTAAGTTAGCAAGCTTCAACGCGTATGGTAAAGTGGCATTGGTCAAGGCGAAGGTAGAAGTCCGAGCTACTGCTCCAGGCATGTTGGCTACACTATAGTGTATGACACCAAACTTTTCATAGGTTGGCTCTGCATGAGTAGTCACATGATCGATTGTTTCCACGCTTCCGCCTTGGTCAATTGCCACGTCCACAATCACTGAACCTGGTTTCATAGCTTTAACCATTTCCTCAGTAACAAGCTTAGGAGCTTTTGCACCTGGGATCAGAACTGCTCCAACCAATAAATCAGCCTTCTCGGTAGCCTGCATAATATTAAAACTGTTAGACATTAATGTTTTGATTCGTGAGCCAAAGATATCATCCAGATAGCGAAGACGAGCAGTACTTACATCCAGAATAGTGACCTCTGCCCCCATACCGATTGCCATTTTTGCCGCGTTAATACCAACAATGCCACCACCGACGATGGTAACCTTCGCAGGAGAAACTCCGGGAACCCCTCCTAAGAGAATCCCCTTTCCGCCATGTTGCTTTTCCAAGAACTGAGCACCAATCTGAACCGACATACGTCCGGCGACTTCACTCATGGGTATGAGCAAAGGTAGGCTGCCGTCAGCAGGCTGAACAGTTTCGTAAGCAATACCTACAACATTTTTCTTGAGTAACGCTGCGGTCAATGCAGGCTCGGGAGCCAGGTGAAGGTAGGTAAATAAAAGCTGACCGTCTTTAAACAGAGTATATTCTGATGGCAGAGGCTCTTTAACTTTCATAATCATCTCTGCGCTTGTATAAACATCCTCCGGAGTAGCCAAAATTCCGGCTCCTGCGGCAATGTATTCCTGATTACTGATTCCGCTGCCTACACCAGCGTTATTTTCAATAACGACTTGGTGACCGGCTTTACAAAATGCCACTACGCCTGCGGGGGTAAGCGCAACTCGGTTTTCGTTATTCTTAATTTCTTTCGGTACTCCGATAATCATCTAAATTACTCTCCTCTCAGTTAGGGATTTTTAATAGCAGTATCATCTCACACATACAAGTCTCTAAACCATACAAAATGTTGTGCAAAAGACTCAATATATTGTCAGGTAACTGTCTTTAAAATTATGTCTTTGAAAATTACTACTCAGGTTATTTCTTTTCTTGTTCTTTTAAGGCGGCCAATTCTTGTGAATATGATCTTAGCCAAACGGCCTTTTTGATTACACAAAACCACATAAACTAAAACATTAAAATTTAGATTGGCTTTTGCAATTTCATTTCATTCCTAGCAAGGTTACGTTATAATAAATGGAGCTGAACTATAATCGGCTTAATTATCTCATAATTCAGAAATTTGTCTATTCAAATCTATGCTCAATCCTCTGATAATATTTGAATATTTTACTATGATTTAGTAAGCCTTATCAGAATATTGCACTTGGGTATAAATATTTTATACTGAACTCCATAAGTAAGTGGGCATGAGTATCCTTCAACTCATATCATTATTAACTGATTTTGAGGATGGTAATAGCATGTATAAAGTATTACTGGTTGATGATGAGGAATTAGAGCGCAAGATTTTATGGTTAACCTTACAAAACTCCGACCTTCCTATCACAATATTAGGAGAAGCTGGCAACGGACGGGAAGCCTTAGAAAAAGTCCATCTTACGCACCCCGATTTGATTATCATGGATATTAAAATGCCTGGAATTGATGGTATAGAAGCAACCCGACAAATTAAGGCACTTTACCCTGCCACAGAAGTCATTATTTTAACAGCCTATGGTAAATTCTCTTTTTCTCAGCAAGCTATAAGAGCTCAAGCCACAGATTATTTACTCAAACCAATTCAACCACACCAACTAATTGAGGCTGTAAAACTTGCTTTAGAGAGGCTTTCCCACAAAAAGTTTCAATCCTGTCCTGCCATGGATTTGACAATCCTTGAAGAGCAACTAAAGACAAGAAATCTCAAGGAGAGCAAACGTCAATTGACGTTGCTTCTTGAACTTCTTGCAACTTCAAATCCTCTTCCACTAACCCCTCTTCTAAATTCTTTCGCCTTACGAATCATGGTCATCGTAACACAAGCAGTCCTATCTGCGGGTGCTGATCCCGCTAAGGTAACTTCGTTCGAAAATGACCTCGCTCAAGATTTGTGCCATGTCTCGTCCCTTGAAGACCTGAAATCTTGGGGAGACACAATGTTGGAAAAATGTATCGGTTTATTAGGTTTAAATCAACAGTTTGATCAAGGCCAACTCTTAGCGCGCAAAGCTATGGACTATGTTGAATTAAACTATGCTAATAATATTTCGCTAAATATGGTGGCAGCATACGTTCACGTCAGTCCAGCATATCTAAGTCGGATCTTTAATAAAAAAACAGGCGGAAGTTTAACCGATTATCTGGCCCGAGTACGGCTCAAAAAAGCCAAACAACAATTGCGCCTTACAACTGCAACCATTGACCAAATTGCCGCCGCTAACGGTTTTAATTCCAGCAGTTATTTTTCCACTATTTTTAAGAAAAACGAAGGTATTACCCCCTCCGATTACCGAGCCAATCATGCGATTTAATAATAGAGGTCAACTTAGCAAAATAGGGACCTAACGTTAATTAAAGCGTTAAGTCCCTATTATTACTTTCATCAACTACTTTAAATATTTAGTCTGGCAACTTAGAAAGGGCTTTTTTGTTGCAGACAATTACTAAAATATCTCTTTCCTCAACTACTTCATTTGCGCCTGGGGCAATGACAATCTGATCTGCACCTTTCTTAATCGCCATGACATTAATACTATAAACTGCCCGTAAATTTAGTTTCCCCAGTGATTTATTGACGAACTGGGCCGGAGCAATTATTTCAAAGATACTGTAGTCTAAGGACAATTCTATGAAATCCATAACATTAGTTCTAATCAGGTTGTTGGCTAGGCGAATCCCCATATCTTGTTCTGGATAAACAATTTTATCTGCCCCAATTTTCTCTAATACCTTTCCATGTTGGACCGACTGGGCCTTAGCGACAACATAGGGGATTCCCATTTCTTTGAGCATCAGAGTGATTAATATATTGGCTTCAAGATCATCCCCGATTGCTACAATCGCCACATCTAAATTCCGCACCCCTAATCCCCGGAGCGTCTCCTCCTCACGTGCATCAGCCTGCACTGCTTGGGTCACATCATTCATGACAACCTGAACTGCATTTTCGTTCTTATCTAAAGCAAGAACTTCGTGACCTAATGCAGTGAGGGTCTTAGCAACACTCGTTCCGAATCTCCCTAAGCCAATAACCACAAATTGTTTGCGCACGTAATTTATCTCCTATCCAATCATAATTCGTTCATCCGGATATTTAATGTGGGCTACTTGTTTATTTGTTTTCTGGGAAAGTACAAAAGCCAAGGTTAACGGCCCCAACCGTCCTATAAACATCGTTAAAATAATTGCCATTTTACCTACATCGGAAAGAGTGGGGGTAAGCCCCAGAGAAAGGCCCACCGTCCCAAAGGCAGACGTTACTTCGAAAAATACGGTCATTAAATCTGAGTTTTCTGTGTGTGAGAGAATCGATAATATTATGAAAACCAAAAATAGAGCCGAAGTCGTAACTGCCCAAGCTTTCTGAATTACATCCCTGGGTAAAGTCCGCCCCTTGAAGACTACCTGAGGATCACTGCGATAGGTACTCAACACAGATAAAGCGATCGCTATAAACGTTGTTGTTTTAATCCCTCCGCCCGTTCCTCCGGGGGAAGCTCCAATAAACATGAGCACGATCATGGAGAGTAAGGTTGTGTCATACATACCCCCTATATTAATGGTATTAAATCCTGCAGTCCGAGAAGTAGCCGATTGAAATAAGGACGCCATAACCTTTGTCCCTATAGGAAGTGGCCCTAAGGTATCTGGATTTGCAAATTCCATGATCAATATTATCACGGTCCCTAATAAAATCAGGCCTCCGGAAACCAGTAGGACTATTTTTGTATGAAGTCTAAACTTCTTCCGATCTGCCAATAGATCCGCCATAACGATAAAGCCTAACCCTCCGCAAATAAACAAGATCATGATGGTAATATTAATAACGGGATCTCCGACGAAAGCAGTAAGACTAGAAAAATTGCCCATGAGATCAAAACCTGCGTTATTAAACGCTGAAACAGAATGAAACACTCCATAATAAAGCGCTTTACCCCAACCGAAATCGGAATACCAACGTAAAGTTAGAATGAGGGCACCTATCGCTTCAAAAGCAAAGGAAATCAGCAGGACAGACTTCGTTAATCGAACGATACCTTCGACTGAAACCTGGTTTAGGGCCTCTTGCAACAGCAATCGTTCCTTAAGGGTAATTTTTTTTCCTAAAATCATAGCGAACAGAGTGGCAAAGGTCATAAAACCAAGTCCTCCCACTTGAATCAAAAAAAGAATGACCCATTGCCCAAAGGGCGTAAAAGTCGTCGCAGTATCCACAACCACTAACCCTGTAACACAAACTGCCGAAGTTGATGTAAAAGCAGCATTCAAAAAAGGCAAACCTAATCCATCCTGAGTTGCTCGTGGCAAGGTCAGTAATAACGCCCCAAGCAGAATTAGGATAGCAAATCCCAAAACTAAGACTCGAGATGGTGACATGATTTTCCTCAATGCATTCAATTCCTTTTCCCTCCATGTGAATCTGCATTACAATAAACGATATCCTACCCCTGGTTCGGTAATAATATGCCGTGGGCGAGATGGGTCACGTTCCAGCTTTCGCCTTATTTGTCCAATATAAACCCGCAAATACTGTACTTCCTTCTCATAGGACGACCCCCATACTGTGCGAAGTAAATAACTGTGAGTGATAACTTTTCCGGCATTAATCGCTAGATTTCTCACGATTTCATATTCTGTTAAGGTAAGCTTAATCTCGATATCATCCCTTGTAACTCGCCGATGTACTAAATCAAGGGTCAAATCTTCAAAATTTAATACAGGCTGTTCCTCTACCCCCATAGTGTGACGTATTGCCGCTCGAATTCGAGCTAACAATTCACCCATGCCAAAAGGTTTCGTGACATAATCATCCGCACCAAGGTCTAAGGCCATAATTTTTTCACCCTCCTGTTCCTTAACCGAAAGAATGATAATTGGCACTTTAGTCCATTCTCGCAACTGACGCACAACGTCTAGTCCATCGATATCCGGCAGCCCTATATCAAGGACCACTAAGTCCGGGCTGAACATCGCGACTGCCTCAAGACCTTCTCTTCCCGTCTTAGCGTCTTTTACAACATATCCGTGACTGGTTAAGGCCACCCGTAAAAAACGCCGGATCTGTGTATCATCATCAACAATCAAAATTCGTTGACCTTTATTTTCCATCTTGCTCTCCTTTATTCATCTCTGGAACAACACCGAGAAATTGGTCGGTTATAGGTAAGGTGAATGTAATTGTCACTCCACTCAGTTTATTGTTTTCGGCCCAAATCTCACCGCCATGAGCTTCAATAAGTCCTTTACAAATTGCCAAACCGAGCCCCGTTCCACTCACTTGCAGAGGGGAACTAAGTCGATAAAACTTATCAAAGACCTTGCTTAAATCCGCTTCAGGAATGCTATGGCCCCGATTAGCGACTACAATCTCTAACTGCTTTCCTTGTTGCCGAATCGCTATCATTATTTTGCTAGCGGCTTCGGAGTACTTAAGTGCATTATCCAGCAGGTTGATCAACACTTGCTCTATCAAAATCCCATCTGCTTGCACCAAAGGTAAGCCTTCCTGAATATCAATGTCTAAAGGCCTTCGAGTTAAGGCGTCTCCAAGCCTATTAATCGCCACTCCAATGATATCTTGAAGATCGCACCAATCTTTATTTAATCGAAGCATACCACTTTCCAGCCGTGCCATATCCAATAAGTTACTAATAAATCGATTCATTCGCTCTGCCCCATGTAGAATTGTTTTCAGCAACTCCTTGCGGACCTCAGGGCTATAGACGACATTTCTATCTTCTAGAAGTCCGGTGACGGCCCCAATAATGGAGGCGAGAGGCGTCCGTAAGTCATGAGAAAGTGAATTAAATAGCGCCGTGCGTAAACGTTCAGACTCCACCAATGAAAGGGACTCCCTGGCTTGTTCCGCTAATTTAACTCTATTGATGGCCATGGCAGCTAATCCCGTAAAGGCTTCTAGCAAGCGGATTCGCTCACTGTCAAATTGTTCTTTACGTTCATTGCTATAAATCCCCAGAACTCCTTGGGTTCCCTGCTCTGTACTCAGTGGCAAATATAGGGCCTTTGCAGTACCTAATGTCTCCGTTCCCTTGCCCGCTTTTAGTCCTCTTTCATAGACCCAGGTGGCAACTGAAAGTTCACTGTTATCTAAGAAATTCTTAAGTCCAGAGTCTTTTCTCAGCACCAATTGAGCCTTTTCATTAGGTAAAAGCAACATGACTTGCCCCTCCAACGTTTTTGAGACATTGCTAACAATACAATCTAACACAGCATCCAGGTTATCGGCTGCTGCGATATCTCGACTTAGAGAATAAAGTGCTGAAATGCTGCTCTCGCGCTGCCGAGAATAATTCACCTGTTTTTTCAATCGATCTGATAGAGTTCCGGTAATTAAACCCACCAACATAAAAATAGCAAAGCTGATTAAATACCGGAGATCAGCAACCGTAAATTTAAAAATGGGAGGAACAAAAAAAAGATCAAAGGCGATCGTCCCCATTAACCCAGTCGCGATAGCGGGAAAAGTTCCCCAGCGGGCCGCACTGATTAGAATAGGGAGTATATAGGCCAAAGAAATATTAACCAGTCCTAAAAATGGACTTACTAAGCTAAAAAATAACGTCATTACCATCACCATCAAGCTAGAGACCAGATAGGGAAGGATTTTTGGAGAAGCCCACCATTGGGTATTAGATCCTGCTTCTTCCCTATTCTTCACTTCCTGAACTTGAGCTGGTCCTATCTCTTGTTGGCTTCCAGGGATAACATGAATACTAATACCCTGACTTTGCCGAATCACTTTGTCCACGACGGACCCATTAATTATCTCCCAAAAACGCGTATGCTCAGGTTTTCCAATAATTATCTGAGAAACATTGTGTTTTCTAGCTGTTTCTAAGATAGCTTCTGCGACACTGTCTCCCGTCATTCCAATAATTTCTGCTCCCATTTCCTCTGCCAAGCGAAGATTTTTAGCCATTGAATCTTTCTCAGCCTCACTGCCGGGAAACCGTCGCAGAGTTTCGACATGCACGGCCAATAATTCTCCTTGTACCTTCTCTGACATTCTTTTTGCAATCCGAATCACCTGAGCTGAGAAGGGGCTGGCACTTATACAAACCAAAATCTTTTCTCCTGTTGGCCATGGTCCATTGATTCCATGGACTCGTCTATAGGATTCTAGCTGGCGATCCACTCGTTGAGCTGTATAGCGAAGGGCCAACTCCCTCAGAGCGTTGATATTGCCGGGACGAAAGAAGTTTTTGAAACCTTCTGTTTCTCGGTCGGGAACATGCACCTTACCATCTTTTAACCTTTGAATTAACTCCTCGGGCGGGATATCAATCAGCTGAATCTGGGACGCCGTTTCTAAAACTTGGTCGGGAACTGTCTCCCGTACGGTAACCCCTGTAATTTGGATTACTATATCATTGAGCGTCTCTAAGTCCTGAATATTCAAGGTAGTGTAAACGTTGATTCCCGCTGACAATAATTCTTTGACATCCATATAACGTTTTTTGTGCCGAGATCCTTCTGCGTTAGAGTGGGCAAGTTCATCAATCAAGACAAGTTGAGGGCGTCGTTTCAAGACTGCATCCAAATCCATTTCCCGAAGAATCTTACCCCTATGATCTTGAGATCTCCAGGGAATGACCGTTAAACCTTTGAGCATCCCCTCAGTATCCGCTCTACCATGAGTTTCTACTAAACCTATAACCACATCTATACCTTCCGACAATCTGCCTAAGGCCGCTTCTAACATCGCATAAGTTTTCCCGACCCCTGAAGCAGCACCTAAGAAAATTGTTAGTTTTCCCTTTGCCATTACATCACCCTTAATTTATTCGTACATCTCTATTGTCTAACAAACCCAATCTTTAATACTGAATATAAGCTTTATTATAAATCTATTATCCATATAAAAGTCATAAAAAATTAAGAAAGGACCATAAAGAAAATATAAATATTTATACTTATTTTTATATGTTTAAGTCAAAAATTAGATTCGCATCCATTGATACTGCCGCTTCGAATGCCCATCGGAGAAGGGAATGGGCAACCTTGACCAAGAACCCACCCTACTTAAGAAGTGAAAAGCAATGAGACAGTAACAAACCTTAAACAAGTTCTGTTACTGCCCCGTTGTTTTTGTTAGTACCGTCCAATCTTAATACTCAATTCCCTCTCGCGCTATTATGCCCTTGGTCATGGGATGTTTGCGAGCAGTGATTTCCGAGACATAATCAGCTAACTCCATCAGCTTTACTGGGGCATCTCGCCCGGTCAATACCAGTTCGAGTTTTAGTGGTTTGTTCTTTACAATCTCGACTACCTCTTCAAGTGGTAGGTATCCATAATTCACAGCAGCCATAATCTCATCCATGATGATCATGTCCCATTTCTCGCTCATGATTGCTTCCACAATATAGTTCAGACCAATCCGCATTTCTCTTTCCAGCCCACTTTTTTCTTCATCAGTCATATTCCAAACGAATTTGTCATTTTCCTTGTATCGAAAGAGTTGAAAGCACGGTTCTAAGGTAGCGATGACCTTCATTTCCCCGGTATCCCATCCTTTTAAAAACTGAACCATCAGGACCTTAAGTCCCTGTCCATAGGCCCGGATTCCCAACCCCACTGCAGCAGTTGTCTTTCCTTTCCCTGCACCAGTATAAATATGGATAAGTCCTTGTTCCATGCTTACATTTCCTTCCTCTTAAATACTATCTAATACGACAAAGGCTTTGATCTCCTCCCCTTTATAGGGCACTGGCAAGATCTTTACACTAATTCCGAAATACTCTTCAATTCTTTTTTCCGTAATAATTTCTTTAGTCCTTCCGAACAAATAAGATTTTTCACCCAAGAGCAACGTAGTATCAGACAGACGCAGAGCATGTTCCGGGTAATGAGTATTGATAATACAAGCTAGGCAGCGTTCTTTGACCAATCTTCTCATAAGATTTAAGATCATAAATTGATTCCTAAAGTCCAAGTGTGATTCTGGTTCATCTAGAACCAGCACCTTAGGTTCACTGGCTAAAGCTCTGGCAATGAAGACTAGTTGCAATTGTCCGCCGCTTAAATGATTACACAACTTGTCTCGAATGGAACTGATGCCTACTTCATCAATTGCCTCATCTGCTATTTTTTTATCCTTTCCCGAGGGCACAGAAAAAAGCCCAACATGCCTAGCCCGACCCATGGTTACAAGTTCTCTGACCGTATAGGGAAAAGAGAATCCATGGGCTTGCGGAACATAACCAATAGAATTCTGCTTTTGAGCTGCCCTGGAATAATCTATAGACCTTCCATCAAACCTCGTCTGACCTTGCCGCCATTTTAGAATCCCTGTCACGCACTTTAAAATCGTCGTTTTGCCAGTACCATTCTGGCCTAGGATGGTCATAATTTCTTGCTCACCAAGAGTAAAGCAGATATCCTGTAATATATCCTTGTCTTTTGTATATCCGAAATATCCATTTTTCACTTCAAGTATCATTGCCAATCGCCTTTCGCTGTTTTAAAGAGAATCGCAAAAAATAGCGCTCCCACAAGGGCCGTTAAGATACCAATCGGGATTTCTGCAGCCGTCACCGTACGCGCAATCATATCGACAATAATCATAAAAATCACTCCAATAATACAAGAGGCAGGAAGCAGGTTCTTATGGTCTTCTCCCACAAGCATACGGCAGATATGGGGTATAACCAATCCTTACCCAGCCACTTCATCATCAAGGGAGTTTCCACACAAGGTGCGTCCCAGCGATAAATACCCATAGGCGCTTTATACACTCTCTTATTTTTTACAGCCTCGATTGTACTCCAATCTTGACCTGAATACTTGTTCTCATATAAATCTTCGGGTAATATTTCGGAGAAGTTACTCAGAATGATCACTTCCGGATTCCAGGCTATAACCTGTTCCATTGTAACTTTCTTCCAGTTGTCTCCCGTCACCTCATTTGCCACGTTCACCCCGCCTGCAGTATCGATCATGATTTTATTCACAGATTCACCTGTGGCTACTTGCAGTTGTTCATCTCTCAGATACAGGGTCTTAGGTTTATCCCGACTCGTTAGTGAACTCTCCTTAGACTTGAGATAGCTATTAGTATCCTGTTGATACTGGATAAGCGCAGTTGCCCGCTCTTGCTGGTTTAATATCTCACCCACCAGCTCGATCCCCTTTTGAACATCCTCAAGGGTCCCATATTTGATAGCCACAGAAGGGATACCGATCTCTGCCAGCTTTTTGCCTACTTCCGGCTGATAATCCCAAATGACGACCAAATCAGGCTTTAGCTTGGCTACCTCTTCGTAATTGACATTAAAATTATTATCGACGAAGGTTGAATTAATGTTAGCCATTTCAGGCGCCATAGCCTTCAAAATGTTTTTTTCGTAGGCCTTCATAGCAGACGGATGCATCCCCACAATTTTTTCACCCGACCCGTCAACTGCATAGACAATAGTAGCCCAAGGAATAGGCACAACGGCAATCTTTTCTACATTAGCTTTGATTGTTACTTGGTTGCCCAGCAAATCTGTGACAATTTTTGTCCCAGAGGATTGATTAGATGACGTCTTTATTTCATTCCCACGGGATTGACAACCCGCGAGGCTTAACATTAAAAACGTTACTAGTAGAAGTGATAATAAGGCCTTTCTTCTTTTATAATGCTTGATCATGTAAATTCCTCCAATGTATTGTTAAAATGTTATACCTCGATAAAGCTGGCCAAATAATCATACCCTCTTTTTCCGATGAACTCGTAATGTGTACCGGAATACATAGGTCCGCTCAAACCCACATGTGGGATAGGCACATACTGGGGGCTGCCTTCGCCCAGAAGTCTCTGATACAGCGGGTCTCCGACAATGATATCCGGCTGAATTATATCAATCCACTGGACCAGTGCTTCTTCATCCTCAAGCAAATGGACATCGGCAAGTGCCTTTTCCTGATAAACTTTCTGCATTCGTCTATCTATTTTTATCAGACTAGTTGTCTTAACATAGTCAAGACCAAAGTCGTTACGCAGACACGAGGCCGTACAGGAAGCAAAGAGAGGTTCGCCTATCACGACAGCTCTCTTTCTAAACTTTGGTTTACCAGTCGGAACGTAGTGTTGCTCGCTTGCATTGCCCAGGGGAATGTCTACTATCTCCGCCAAATCCTGATATAGCCGCTGCATGCCCCACAAACCCACAGGCACATGCATGACATAAGGTATGGAATATTCATTTTTCATATATTGAGCAAACCCTACACCCTCATGTGACACAACCAAGTTCAAGGCTGCAGCGGACATTTTCTTATAGGTTGCCATGTCTATTTTCTCTAATGGTGAACAATTAATTTCCAGTCCGAACTTCTCCAGTTCGTCAATAAGTTTGGTTAAATGTATTTCCTTGCCCAGACTTAGGGGCGTATACCCGATGATATTCACTTGATTTATCTTCTTCTCCCTCCTTTCCAGAAAATGCTTACCCAAGGTTAGCAGCATATTGTAAACCCCAGAGTAATAAGTCTCAAATCTTTCCATAGGAAGGGCTAAAGTGGTCAAGCCTGTTCTCCTGCTTAGCTTAGTTGCCATTGAGTCAATATCGACTCCCGTCAAAGCTGGGACCGGCGTACCCATAATTGCAATGCATTCGACCTGAGGATTTTGTGCTCAAAGCCTTTCCGCCTGAAACAGAAATTCATCTTCTGAGCCCATGACGGCCTCCAGCTCTCCCAGCTTGGAGCTAAAGAACAAGGTTTGACTCAAATCTCTAATTTCATCACATTCAATAACTGCACTGCTACACCCGCCGGGCGAGTACAAAAGGTTGAGTGAAGGCAGAGCAAAGAGAAGAGAGCAGGCACCAGAATAATCACTTGCCAGCGAAGGCACGCGGGTCAAAAGTCCACTCATCGCATACCCTCCAAAATTCCCAAAATACCTTCGTACCCGAAATGGTAATCCACACTCAATAATACCTCTTTGGATGTCAGACAATAAAACGCTGCTTTTTCGCCAATAGCTATATCTATCCCTTCAAACCCCCTCGTCTGAGTTTCAAAGGCTATGTTTGAAACTAAATAAACTTCCGCCTTACTTCCCATAAAGGCGAGTGCTTCAATATACGTCATATCTTGTTTGTTCGCTGTTTCGGCAAATATAACCTCAACAGGAAGACCGATCAACTCTAACGTATGGGCAAGCTCAAAAGACCTGGGCCCAATTCCCACCGCAATTCGTTTTCCATCTAATGCGTCAGTGACTCCAGCAGCAAGCCTATGGTACTCGTGGGTATCCTGACTATAATCCCAAGTGACCTGCAATCCCTCCATCAATGCTGAATAGCTATGTTTTATATCTTTCATATTGTACTGAGCTGGCAAGTATAGTAAGGGTATGTCCCATTTTTTCCGCATGCGCACCGCCAAATCATAACCAAAAGAATCCAAAGCAATATTTAGCTTTCCGTTTGCCAGGTCTTCAAATTCTTCGTAGGAATCCAGTGCCGCAAATTCTCTAATCTTCTCACTAGAGCAATAGTTTCTGAATATCTGCCTCAGCCCTGAATACTGAGGAAGTTTTCCTGCATCCCCTAACACATTGATGTGGCATTGCTCCTCTTGTGAAATGCCCCTTTGCAGTAAATCAATAAAAATATCCCCCAGTCGCTCTTTAGGAAGTGTCCGTCTCCGAGAAAGCGGTCCCCGCTCAAAAATCTTCACAGGTATTCCATATTGAGTTTCAATTCGTTTCGTTATTCCTACGAAATCTGTACCTGTAAGAATATCGGCACAGGTAATATAAACGATGATCGCTTTTGAGCGGCGCGAACTCACAAGACCTTCTAGCGCCTCCTCCAATTTTTCCAGATGCTTCCCCGCTGCAAAATCGTGGCTGGATACCTGAAGCAGGAATAACCTTTCGTTCAACCTCTTTTTCGCGGCTCGAAAATATAATACTCTTGAGCAGGATGAAGGACCTGCTGCCAGGACATCAATGCCCCGCACACATAAGGCCAAATTGACCAATTCTCCACAATCATCCTCCGCTATACCCCTGTCAAAAAAGCTGTTTAAGGGCAACTTCGCCTCAATATCTGCCAATTTAATCTTTTCTTCCCAGCTACTTGTTTTGATATATACCGAACAAGACAATTCCACTCCCCCGCTTTCCGCTATCCAACCTCTATGCTTTTCGCAATTCCAGGTCAAGCATGTAGTGACTGAGTTTTTCCAATTCATCATCTTCAAGAGCTGTTACTGGCTTATAACCTTGATCCTCTGTGATAACACCCGCTAAATCTTTAAAGAAACCAGCTACCTTTGAATCTGGAAACTTTTCCAGAACCGTTTTGCCTTCAAGTTCCGCAAGAGCAATTTCTCTGCTGAAAGGGACTTCAGCCACTATCCGCGTATCCGTCAAAGAGACAAATTCCTCGACTGCCGCCCTACTCGAGTCACCATTTCTACAGTTGTGAATTAATCCCCCCAGGATTATTGGCCTTGTCCCCTGGCTTCTAGTGATAGCCTTCATGATATTGTTAGCAGCATATACAGACATGAATTCCGAGGAGGTTACAATATAAATTGTATCTGCATACCCTTCGCGCATAGGAACCGAAAATCCACCACACACGACATCACCCAGGACATCATAAACAACGGCGTCCCAAACTTCATCCCATAGTTCCAGATAGGTTCAATTCATCCATCATGGTGATAATTCCCCTACCTGCACAGCCAATGCCGGCTTCGGGGCCTCCGGCTTTAATGCAATTAACACCACTAAAACCAGGAAATACGATATCCTGCCGAGAAATACCTATACGCTTAGCCTGCAATTGCTGTAAAACCGTAGGAATTTTACGCCCCACAAGGCATCTTGTGGAATCCGCCTTAGGATCGCAGCCAATGTGCAAGGTCCTAAGCCCCTGAATTGCCAAAGCTGCAGAGATATTGCCAGCCACTGTCGATTTTCCGATTCCGCCTTTTCCATAGAACGCTAGTTTTAGGCAGTCCCTCTCTTTTCCAACCTTCATATTGTTTTCTCCATATGAACGGTTTCCGCACTGCCACCCTCGTCAATTGTTTTGAAACCCTGTTTTTTCCAAAAAGTAGTTAAGGGGTGATACCAACCTTTCAGCAATTCAATCCGGTCATTATAAGTACAGATTGCAGCAGTACCTACAACTTCACCCACCTTTGTGAGTACTCTCCACAGGTTGCAGTTTGCAGGCTCCAAATACCTCTTGCCCAGCCCCCATACATCATCCGTTATGGCCAACTGGCCTTCCTGGGCAAATAGTTCTTTCAACTGGAACAATAAAAATTTCTGCACACCATCAATATCTTCTGTTCTAATAGGTCGGATAATTATGTCTTGCTTATTCAACGCGAACAGCCCTCCTTTTCTGATGACATATCATGGCATTTTGCATTTTAGATTCAGTCCCCATCCAAAAGAGCCAGTAGCTGTTTGGTGTAAGGATGCCTATTCAGTGCAAAAAGTTCTTTCCCTTCGCAGACATCCACCATTTCTCCTCGCTGCATAACCATTAGCCGTTCGCTCATAAAGTGAACAGCACTAAGATCATGGGAAATGAAATGAAAAGATAAGCCACTCCATGCAAAAAACCTCTCAACCGATTGGTCAAGAGGCTTAAAAACTGATAAACATTTGCTCATCACTAATAATACCTCCTCTATCGCTCGTAGAGTTTCGGCTTGCATCATTTAGGCAGGTCTTCTGACTCTGGATCATCAATGGTTCATACCTTCCCGGACTCGTCCAGTGGCATCAATGAGCCATTTCCCCATCACAGCGGCGGGACCATGCAGGAATTACACCTGTTTCCCTTTTAAACCGAGGTTCTCGAACTTCAGTACCTAAATTCCCTAAGTATTTAGTTTTATTGATATCTAGTGATCATCGACACCTATAAAAAAATAAAGAGACAACCTCACATCACTAATCCAGAAGACAGCAATGTATCGGTTGTCTCGGACGGCGCGTTCTCCTCCGCTTTCAAGTTGCATTCGCATTTTTGAAAGCTGATCCCACTTGAACAAGACATTGACCCCGCAGGTCAGTTTCCCTCTGGAAACCTTTTATGTACATAAAATAATAGATAAAGCCCTTCATAATGAAGGGCCGAATTAACAAGTCCCTCCACCCATCCATCGTGAGTAAAGCATCTAAGCAATCAGGTCTCCTGGCTCAGGATCCTCATTTACTGCCTCCTTCCCAAGTTTCCTCAGTGGATGTTTGGCAGAAACTCCCCGTTACAGTGGCGGGACCGCGCCGGATTTACACCGGCTTCCCTGTTATGATTTCTCTGCTAAAGAAAATCACTTGCTCATTTATTTAATAAATTAAACTTAACACAAAACCACAACATGGTCAAGCATACTGACGTTGAACAATGAACACTAGGTGACATCGGAAATCCTCTTTTCAGTTTAGAATTGTTGTATGAAATATATTTTACCTGATGAACCAAGGCTATGGGCTTGTTACCGCCTATGATGGTGACAAAGAAAATAAAAACGGACTGTTACTGGACCTGAAGATCCGGTAACAGTCGTTTTATCATTAATTTTCCAGAATATTTAACGCCTTTATAACGGATTCACTATTTCATAATCATAACAGAACTTGCTTTGATAAGAGCGGTGACATCGTCTCCCACTTTAAGCTCCATTGAATCCGCCGACCCGGTGGTAATTGAAGCTACTACCACTGCTTGAGCACTAACATCTAAGATTACTTCAGTCGATACCGGACCTTTCTTAATGTCCTTAATTTTCCCTTTAAGCTGATTTCTCGTCGATAATTTCATATGTACACCTCCATCTATAGTCATGCATAGTATTGCACCAACAAGAAATATACATACAAAACCGCTTCCATTCCGGGCCAATATCTTGGCGAATGATTTCCTATGGTCATCTTCAATCCTTCCATTGCAGTTCTAAGCCAACCGCTTCTGAGCTAATCTGCTGGGCTCTGCGACCCTAGAAGAGCCGTACGAGTCTTGCCATTTGATGAATCGTATGATGTTCCTTTCTGTCGCTGACCACAGCATCAGCCCTCCCAATTGGGATTTCGGGACTTACAAACTTCGGACTTCGTTTCCGGCCTGCTAGTTCACTGTCTACACTTAGAGCAATGATCACCCTGTGCCTCTCCAGACTTGCTCTATATATAAAGGCACTTTGAGGAAAAATCCTCAAAGTGCCTTTATATATAGAGCAGTATATCGTTACCGAGTTTCCAAATGGAACAGTTTGCCCGATTCTACTGAGTTTTCTTTGGCCGTCATTTCCTGAGGCGTTACCCGATAAACAGAAACCGCATTCCCATCCATGGAAGAGCGATATTTCTCAATCAAAGTGCTGGTTAAAGGTTGGCTGTAATACTTGGGCATAAATTTATCCAGCACTTTTTGTAATGCCGCAGTAGCCTCTTCGAGATCAGTCACCTTTTCAGCTTTTCCAAAAATCATCACGCTCATGTATGCCGTATCAGCATGGCAAGGTACTGGGTCGGTTACGGTACCCTGTTCCTTATAGATCGTAAAACAAACAAGGGGATTTTCGGAAAGAATCTTTTCTTTTTTGCCTGAACCCATGCCATGAAAGTAAACACAACCATTATGCCATACATAGTTCACCGGAACGGTATAGGGAAAAATACCACTTACCATGCCAAGCACACCTGTTCTTTCTCGCCCAAGAAAGGTTTCGATTTTCTGCTGGTCTGTACAGTTTCTCGTCGTATAACTCACCTGATTCATCACAGATCACCCTTTCTAGCCATTTTTTCCAGTTGCGTAAGAAACATAGTCATCCACTGGTTATTTAGTTCGATGTATTCAGGGTGAGCAAGCAGTTCTTCCGGTGTCTGAACGTAAATCCCAGGAACCATTTCTCCCCCGCAGTTTTCCACCAGGCCCTTGATGATTGACGAAGTATTTTCCATATGAAACTGAAACCCAAAGACCCTTTTTCTATAAATGAAGGCCTGCTGCTTACAGGCATCGCTTTCCGCCAGGCAGTTCGTATCTTCCGGCAGTACACTGAAGGTGTCCCCATGCCACTGGAATACGATGGGCTGATGAGGGAAAAAGGAAAATAAGGGGGATGACCTGGCTTCTTCGCTCCAACGAATTGGAAACCAGCCAATTTCCGGATGAGGATTTTTGGTCACCTTCCCACCTATCACATCAGCAATCAATTGCCCTCCAAGACATAGGCCAATAATCACTTTACCCGAGTCGATGGCTGCTCGGATGAACGCTTTTTCCTTGATAAGCCAGGGATAAGTTTCCTCTTCGTAAACATTCATCGGACCACCCATGACTACCAACCAATCGAAATCCTGCTGGTCAGGCAAAAGGCCATTTTCGTACACTTGGGTATTTGTTATTCTAAAACCTTTTTCCTTGGCCCAGCCTAGAATGCTCCCGGGATTTTCAAAGGGGGCATGTTGCAAATAGTGAAGCCTCATCTCCTTATTTCCGTCCTTTCGTCATTAATTTTTGGGGTTTTTTGGCTTTTCACGGGCCGCAATCAGCACCGGTTTTACTCACCCAGTTGGATCTTGAATTTTTCAAAATAGGCACGGCATAGGAAGCAGGCTTTGTTTCCCTATTTTGCAAAAGAGTCAGATACTCTGTAGGCAAACCCTGCTCTTTGCCACCTTGCACAATAAAATCCAGATATTCAGTGCTGGGAAGTTTCGCCTCTTTTAAGATATCCTTTTTGTAGATTATAGCATTAATCGTCTCCTGCTTCATATCAACTACTTTCACAGGATAGTGAAAATACGCGCCTGTCCCATTAAGACGAGCATCCTCATACACATCTAGTGACTCCCAATCAAAAACCTGCAATTCATATAATACTCCCCAAACCTCCGATTGGAGCTCAGGAACTACCGTTTCCTGGGCCCCATCCCAAACAGCCGAATATCCGTAAAATTCAACCTTGTAACCTGGCAGACGAGCAACTCCAAGCACCTTTGGACTCGAACACCTTTGCTTCATTTGTGCCCAGTTCAGATTTGAACCATAGGCAAAATAACAGTGAGTCACTTTCTTCATCATTTTTCTCCTTTCACATAATTTCCCAAAAACCTTCACCCTCACTACTGCTAGCCAGCGCTAGGTTGGAGCCTTATCACCACCCTCTCCAACCTTTGAAGCCCTATTCTAGCCAAGTTGTTGTTGCACAAACCTTAAACCTTGCTCAACCGTATCACAATGTTCCACACTGGTAATGCCTCGTTCAAGAAGCTTTTGCTGAGCATGATAGCCAATTCGCAGCGTAAGTACTGCCTCACAGTCGGCAATCACGTCAACTAAAGCATCGCGGCGAGACTGTTCTTCATCACATTCAGCCATCCCTAAACAATATTGATCAACTGCTCGAGATTCCAGAAAAGAAATTTCCGGCCCGGCTATTTCGTAAATTAAAAATTCCTTAGCATGGCCAAAATGCAAATCAACCAAGCTCCCATGTTTTGAGGTTACCGCAACCTTAAGTTTGGGGGACTCTTTTTCCTCTTGTTTACTAATTGGCAGAGTGGCTACCAGTCGTTCATTGTCACGAAATTCCTGAGACCGATCTTCTCCAAGCAACCCGATAGCATCAGCGCGGCATTGCTTGCAGTGACGCATCTGCCTGACATCCTGTTCACACAAATTCCTCATCTCATTAACATCTTTCATGGTAGTTTGAGGAAACTTTTCAAAAACACTGCCTGAAGCTGGAATTAGCGGCATAATATTTATAATATAAACGCCAACCTCTTTCATTTTCTTCACAACTTCCGGAATATGTTGGTCATTAATACCTTTTAGCATAACAATATTAATTTTTACAACAACTCCTTGAGCTAAGAGTAGAGCAATACCTGCCAGCTGATTTTCAATCAGCAGTTTTACTCCAGACTCCCTTCATAGAGCTGTCCTTTATACTTAATATGTTGATAGATTTTCGCCCCAATAGCGCTATCTAAACAATTAACGGTCACGGTCACATGGGTAACACCGAGCTCGACAATTTCCTGAGCATACTCCGGCAGTAGTAGTCCATTTGTTGAAAGACAAAAAACGATGTGCGGATTTTCCGCTCCAATCAAGCGGATTGTCTCCCGCGTGTTTTCCCAATTGGCTAAAGCATCTCCAGGTCCTGCAATTCCGACCACACTAAGTTGCCCAATTCGAGCACTTACCTTGTCAAACTTGTTTTTAGCTGCTTGTGGCGCAAGTATTTCACTGGTTACACCTGGACGACTTTCATTGACACAATCAAATTTACGATTACAATAGTTGCAGCTAATATTACAATGTGGTGCAACAGGCAAATGCATTCGAGCAAATTTCTGATGAGCATCAAAGGAGTAACAGGGATGCCTCTGGGTTTTTTCCAACATAGCAGCAGCTATTGGCATTTTTGTATCCGACGTCGTAACTGGACAACCCATATTTTTCACCTCGGCCTTCTATCTTTTTTCTTTAATAATCCCTATACTCCTCTTAATTAAATTTAGCTTAGAACGGAATGCCGTGGTTCACTCATTATTTTATGAGCTTTTTAATGACTAGTCAGAACCTGATAATCATCAGATTCTGACTAGTCCGGTAAAAAGCCAGTTGAGTTTTACAAGCATTGCTTGCTCAGAATCCTAATCCGTTTAATTCTCTTTACCATACATTCAGTATCCATTCCTTATTCTTTTTGTACTCCATATCAGTGAACAGCGTGTTCGCCATCTCTTCGGCGAGCCAGATCGCGCCCGCATAGCCGACAACCGGGTGACGGTACAGTCCCGCCCGGTCGTAGGTGGGAAACCCCACGCGGACCATAGGAATATTATTGTCAATGGCAATGAAGCGCCCTTTGGAATGACCCAATATGAGATCGAGTTCCAATCCCTGGTTTTTGATCCGATCTTCCAGCTCCCACAGATCTGAATTGCAGATGACCTGCATTTCGAAATCAACGTTTTCCTGAAACGCCTTGAGACGGGGATCCTCCTGATAGGTCACGTTGTCATCGCCGAGCAGAAGCAGCACAGGCTTCATCTCCAGATCGAGACAAAATTCCGCCAGACCTATGACCAGATCAGGATGTCCGTAGATAGCAACTCGCTTATCGGCGAAAAACATGTGCACAAGATCCGTCAGTGCATCAATGGCAATTCCTCGTTCGCGAACGAGGGACTGAGGAATTGGCTTGCCGGTCATTTTCTTCAGATTCTGCAAAAAGGTATCCGTGTTGCGGATGCCGATAGGGGTCGGCCCTATTATGGTCGGAATGTCAAATTCCTTTTCAAGATAGTGGGCGGCTTTTCCACCCTCGTATTTGTTCAGCGCAATCGTTCCCAGGGCATTGGCCGTGTCGATCAGTTCCTCAACCGTCGTGCTGCCGTGGGAAACGGCGCTATGATCCGGATCTGGCATTAAAGGGGAATCGAAGCTTTCAATTTCGAAAAGAACCGTTGCCTCCACCTGCATTTCTGACAGAAGATGCTTAAGCGCTGTCACGTCTCCCGGGTTAACCCAGCCGGTAATTAGGTTGAGTTTTCCGTTGGGTTTGTCCTTTTTGGCCAGGGTCTGGACAAAAGCCTCCAGGGCCACATCGTATCCCGTCACCTGACTTCCTTTAAAACTGGGGGTATGAACCGGAATAAGATAGACCTCCCGATCAGCATATTTTTCTTTTAAAAGCCCTTGATTGAGTTTGCGAATCACACCATCGACATCGTCACCGATGACTTCCGTCGAGCAGGTTGTGATAATGGGTATGACTTTCACATGGGGATAGCGCATTAAAACCACATCGACCGCTTCCTCGACACGATGGACGGCACCGAAGACTGCACCATCCTCATGCACTGATGAAGACGCGATATCAAAGTTATCCTTAAAATGCTGAGCGAACAACAAGCGGACGAACATCACACAGCCCTGTCCTCCATGAACTACTGCCAGACAATCCTTGATTCCTATGCTGGCATACTGCGCTCCCGCAGGCTGGCAGGTAAATATCGGATTGATAATGCCGGCACGTTCTTTTTCTTTGATCTCACAAGACATAGTATGACACCCTTTCCTCTTAAATTTCTTCTACTTCCAACCGTGACGGCACAGCTCCCAGCTTTTAATACTTAGGGTCAGTAAGCTCTTCATTCAGTGATCCTGTAATCGTCAAGAAGTCCATGCGCTCTTTGAGTCCCTGCATGAGTGACTTAATGTCCTTTTTCTCCATGGTGGCCAGCCACGGATAGGTAGCTTTAAAATCCCTGGCCAAGATTACAGCATCCACCCAATAGCATTTGTCCGCCGGAGTTTCAAGCTCGACGGGCTCCTCGCACAACAACTGCCTGGTTTTGGTCAGGATACCCTCGTTTTGTCTCTCCCTGTCCCAGGCGCGGGAGTGAAACTGCCACAGACACCATTTCATGATATAGTCCACCAGTTGCTCAACTCTGTCCTTTTGAGTCTCTTCCAGACTTACTTCCATAACTGTCATGCCTCCCTTATACCGCGTCGGAAAGCGGTTCTGATGAACGTGGATAGGTCTTCCCACGCAATTTTGTAACACAGTCATAATCACCCGTATAAGGTCTTTCCTCAATGGGAGTTGTCTCCTCCTTATTGATATTTACATCAGAAATCATCTGACGCGTCAAAAATCCTACCTCAGTGGGTATCTCATCCTTGCTGATATCCAGGCCGGAAAGCTGATGAATCGGCGAATAGAGTGCGTTGTAGATATCCCGGGCAAACCTGACCCAGCCTTCAAACCCCTTGTAAGGACCGTTGTGATAGGCATGAGCATTGAGGTATTGAACCCGAAGCTTTTTGGCGACCTCCCCGGGACGAACCCCCGTGAAGATGATGTCGGGCTTCAGCGTCTTCATAGCTTCGATTCCCTCCAGCTCATTGGGATCGTCGATAGCCAGTGCGCCTTCTTGACAACGGGCAATCCCCTTTTCCATATCTCCCTGATGACCGAACTTCGTATACACGGAAACAACCTCGACTCCCATCTCTTCATGGATTACATTCGCCCAGTGCCAAAGTTTGGAGCCCCCGGGCCAGAGACACACTTTTTTCCCTTGCAGACGTTTGGCGTACCAGTCAAGTTCCGGTTTCCAGCGGGCAATCTCTTCGTCGATAATGGCTTGAGCTTCCTTTTCCAGTCCAAAAAACATGGCCACCTTCATCAGGGACTCGGACAGTGGTTTGAAGCCAAACCCCTCGATATCCAGACGCGGAATCCCGTATCTTACTCTAAGTTCATTGCAGATGTATTCCGAGGAACGCGCACATTCCAAAACGTTGAGGTGGCCCCGGTGCATCCCTCTGAGTGAATCATAGGAGCCATTGCCGGTAAAGCAAGAAAGCACTTGAATGCCCATCCGCTTAAAATAGTCCACCATGACCTCCGTATCCCCCTGGATGTTATAGTCGCCGACGTAATTGATGACGTACTTGCTGGTAATTTCCGGTTCAAAGGTTCCCACCTTCTGATCCAGCCAGGCGAGATTGATTTTATGATGTCCTCCCGACTGACTCGGCCCTGCAAATCCAGGAGAATTGCAGACAAAGATATCCACATCAGGCATTTCCTCCATCACTTCTTGGGCAACCGCACCTATATCGTCCCCAATCAAGGCTGTGGCGCAGGTTTGGTAGAGACTCATTCGCTTGATATAGGGAAAGGCTTGAAAGGCCTCAATAATGTTTTGCTTGAGCATTTTCTCCGCTCCGAAGATGATGTGTTTTTCCTTGACATCCGTGGCATAGGTATATTTGAGCTGAAAGTTGTCATTATCGCTGATATAGCGTTTGGTTTGCCAGGTGTCGTAGGTGCATCCGACGGGTCCATGACTCATATGGATGACGTCCTTCATGGGGGCACCGATGACGTGCTTGGCCCCGCAGTAAGCACAGCCGCGTTCCGAAATCGTGCCCGGAATGGTGTTGAGGTAGCCAAGGGGCAGGCACGACGTCAAATCTTCACCGGGGCCTTTTGTAACGGCGTGCTTTTCTCTTTCAGGAATACACTCACTGCATTTAAATTTGTGATAGGGCATAATTTGTTCCTCCTTTATTTAATCCATGAATAGCTTACTTTCCTTTGTTAGATTGCCGCATCTCCCGACTCCTTTGTTCTAACTCGGACTGCATCAAGGGCCGGCAGGACAAAGATTTTGCCGTCACCCACCTTGTACTCAGTTTTATTGGCCTTAATGATGGCTGAAATAATCTTTACCACATCTTCGTCATGGGCCAGGATATTAAACATTCTGCGGGGAAACAAACGAGTGCCATCTAAGAACTCGGTGATCATCTTTTCTGTAGTCTGATCATCTTTCTGAGCCAAGGCCAATAAAGTCTTTCTCCGTTCAGCAATGATGGATTTGTCTTCCACCAGCTTGCCGCGCCCCACAACCTTAGTAGCCGTGAAACCGGCAGCCCCAACTTCGATTAGAGCCTTTTTAGTAACACTGACCTTATTCATTCTTACGACAGCTATAATCTCTTTCATAACGCCACTCCTTTACAGCTCAGCAACGCCGCTTGAGACGGTATATACTTCATCGATTGGACTTATAATTACTTTCCCATCCCCAAAAGCACCATTTTCACTGGTCTTAGCATGCTGGAGAATTACATCCAGCACATCCTCTTTGTCTCCATCCTTAACGGCTAACATAATCAGGCTTTTAGGAATTTCGTCATAGAGGATGTCACCGAATGTAATACCCTTTTGTTTGCCGCGGCCTACTACATCAATGACAGTGGCAGCATGAAACCCGGCTTTGGAAAGTTCATTAAGCACCACTTCTTTTTTATCCGGTCTAACGATGGCTTTAATCATGATCATAATCAGTGTCGACTCCCTTCCTTTTCTGCACTTGAAGCAGCCCTTAATCCACCAAACCGTATTTGACAACCATGGCCTCTAATTCATCCATGGTGAGAGGTTTAGGAATGACAAAATTCTTATTTTCGATAATCCTTCGTGCCAGTTCTCCATATTCATGGGCTTGGTTTTCATTAGCGTCGAATTCAACCACGGTTTGTTTGTTGAATTCAGCCTTTTGAACCACATTATCGCGCGGTACAAAGTGGATTAAATGGGTGCCGATCGCTGCCGTAAACTCTTCCAGGAATTCTCTTTCCTTATCAACTTTACGACTATTGCAAATGACCCCACCGAGGCGGACACCACTTTGCTTGGCATATTTAAGCAGACCTTTGCAGATATTATTGGCTGCATAGACAGCCATCATCTCTCCTGAAGCTACAATATAAACTTCCTGGGCTTTTCCTTCACGGATCGGCATGGCAAATCCACCACAGACAACATCACCCAGGACATCAAAAAATACAAAGTCTAAATCCGAGGTATAAGCCCCATTTTTCTCCATAAGATCAATGGCTGTGATGACGCCACGACCCGCACATCCTACGCCTGGTTCAGGACCGCCCGACTCAACACAGCGAATCCCGCCAAACCCTGTTTTTACCACTCTGTCAATGGTAACCTTCGATTCACCTTCATCGCGAAGTATATCCATCAAGGTTTGTTGATTCATCCCACCAAGAATAAGACGAGTCGAATCTGCCTTTGGATCACATCCATGGATGAAGACCTTCTGATTGTAAAAATGCACCATGGCAGCGGCTGTATTTTGTTGGGTTGTTGATTTGCCAATTCCACCTTTACCATAAATAGCAATTTTTCTTGTCATTTTAAAAACTCCTCTCATAATTACCATTAATTGAATTCGTTTGATTGCTTGACCTTCATTGTCTGAGATTATTGAATGACTCAGGCCCCTCTTTGCCATCGCCATGGCCTAGATAATCTGAATAAGACACCATAAGCATCACCTCTCTTAATCAATTTAAAAAGAAACAAAGTGAGCCCCTAATTCTGTAAAATTAAAGGCTCACTAAAACACTCTTCCACTTCAAATCATCCATCGATTTGCTGCCCGGTTATGAAATTGTACTGATCTGTAAGAGCTAAGTGATTAAACTCATATCACTTTAATCACTCTACCACTTTGACCACTCTATCACTTGATCACTCTATCACTCTGACCACTTGACGCACTACTCAAGCAAATTCAAATTCTTATTTTCTGAAACTCCTTTCATGTACCGACAAACTTGTAATTAGTTTGTTACTTGGCATTCATTATTTGATATTTTTATTAAAATCACTCCGCACCATCACCATGATTCCAAATCAGGTATAAGGCGCCATCGCATCACCTCCCTTAATCAGTTTTAAAAAAACAAAGTGAGCCCTAATTTTGTATAATTAAGGCTCACTAAAACACTTTTCCACTTCAAATCATCGTTTGATTTGCTGCCCGGTTATGAAGTTGTACTGACCTATTCTATAAGGGTTAGTTTATCAAAACGTTCCCTTGTCACTCTTTCACTCTAATAACCTGACTCACTATTCAATAGAACTCTAATTAAAGATGCATAACTCCCAATCCCACCCGCGCGTGTTCCAATAGTGGATGAAGAGAAGAACGACCATGAATTGCTACAGCAAGCCATTTGGAGTTTGTTGTCAATCCAATTTTCAGAGACATATTAGCATTGCTGTTGGTATGAGTAAACACGCTGTTGCTGGCTTCCAAAGTTGCATGAATAAGGGCGTGAATCTTTTGGGCTTCCTTTGGAATTATGCCCGTATTAAACGCTGTTGATATTACCGAATTTGTTAGTTTTCCTGTATGTTGAAGATTTGCAACTTTTCCTCCAAGTTCAGTCACACCACAACATATGTCAAACATTTCACTGAGAGATGCTCTGAGTTCTTCTTCTTCCTCTCTTGTTTGGGTCAAGGCCAGCAGTATTGCCGCCTTTTCTATGGAAGGCTTTCTTTCTTTATCCAACGTAAATTGCAATATTAAGCCCTCCTTTTTGCCGGATAAAATTTTCCAGAATACATTGTCTTGTAAGTATTTTTCCATTTAACATTGTTATGAGATTGGTAGATCGCCATATTTTCCATTCTATACTGTTTTGTATTATTATACGCATTGCATTTTGTTGTGTCAATACTTTTTCACAAAATAATATACGAGGATCAGCATCTTTAAACTTTTTCCTTTTCATAAGGATTAAGTCTCAGCTTTGACAGTCTGTGGCTGCAAGAAGTGCCTCAAGACCTTATATTTCAGAGGCTAGAGGCACATGTCGATAACTATGCGATTTCTTTTAGTTTTCAAAGTATAATTTGTCCTTTAAAATGTGATATAATTGTCAATATATTGCTGATGAAAGGTTCGTTGTAACGCTATGGTTGAGAACAAAGCCTTAACACCGCAAGAAGTGGCTGACGTATTGAAAATTTCCAAAAGTACTGTTTATGATTTAATCAAACGCAGAGAATTAAATGCTTACAGAGCGGGGAAAAAATTGCGTGTCGATTTAGAGGATGTGGAAAACTATAAAAACAAAACTAAAGACTCCAAACCCATCACCACATTTTCTCCTGATCCAAGCAACTACGTTTCTTCACTTATTTATGAAAAAATGCAGCATAGAAACAGCTCTTTTATAATTTCGGGTCAGGACCTTATTTTAGATGTTTTATGCCGTTACTTAGATCGCCATCCCAAAGGAATTCGCGCCTTACGTTCCTATGAAGGAAGTTATAATGCGATATATGCACTTTATCAAGGAGAAGTTCAAGTGGCTACTGCTCATATGTGGGATGGCAAGACAGGAGAATACAATGTGCCATTCGTTGAAAGGATGCTGCCGGGAACTCCAACTGTTATTATTCGTCTTGCCAGCCGTATGCAAGGTTTCTATGTAGCGAAAGGGAACCCGAAAAACATCAAGGATTGGAACGATTTATGCCGTTCAGATATTGCAATTATCAACCGTGAAAAGGGTAGTGGTACAAGAATATTACTAGATGAGCACTTGCGTAAAATGGGCATTTCAGGTCGATCCATTAATGGCTATATGAGAGAATTCCATTCTCATCTTGCCATTGCCAGTACGGTTGCCCGTGGAGATGCAGATCTTGGTATTGGCAATGAAAAGGCCTGTTTGCAAGTACAGGGAATCGATTTCATACCTCTTCAAGAAGAGCAATATGACATGGTCATAAAAAAAGAAGATCTAAACCGCCCTGCCTTTAACGCAATTTTTGAAATAATCCGGTCTGAAGAGTTCAAATTTGAGTTGCAAGGGTTAGGCGGCTATGACCTCACTGAACTAGGAAAAGTTATTGCTGAAACTTGACCTTTAGTTAAAAAGCTTTGTTTTTATTAGGTGGAAAAGGAGCCTTCTTCAGAAGCGCTCCTTTTCATATTTTAAAGTTAATTCACAAGGTATACAGCTCCGGCTTACTTCACCAGCGAGTTAATCTTTTCTACAATATTACCCAGACCTAAAAATTCCGCCCACGTAACCTGAATAAACTCACCATCTTGATTAATGAAAGGCATTTCTGTTCGGTTAGGATTATACCTAAAATCAGAACCTATACGCCCTTTAAGGCAAAGCGGTCGGCCATTTGCAGCTGATTTCGCAGTGACCCCAATAACTTTACCATTCTTTGAGTTAATATCAAATTTGCAGCCAGATTCACAAAAAGTGCAGGTAGCTTCTTCCGTATTGAACTCCCACGCTCTCCCTTTACCTATTATATTTTTGTCTATAAGTGCCCCAACTGGACAAATAGCCACACACCTGTTGCAATAGACACAGATTGAATCCTTCAAGTCAGTGTCCATAAATGTTGAAACCTTAGTGTTAAATCCACGATAAGCAAAGCCAATCACATTGCGTTCCGTTACCGCCTCGCACGTAGCAATGCATTTGCCACACAATATACACTTGTTAAGATCCCTTAAAATATAAGGATTTGCGTCATCAATGGGAAGCTGGCGTTTCTCCCCTTTGTAAATTTCTCCTTTTACACCATATTCATAGGCGTATTCCGCCAAGGAACAGTCGCCTAATTTCTGACAGGTCATGCAATCTAACGGATGATTGGCAACCAACAACTCCAGAATCGTTTTACGCGCATTTCGAACTTTTGGATTCTGAGTTTCTACCTTCATACCCTGCATTACTTGAGTGACGCAAGACGGAGGCAGATTGCGCATTCCTTCGATTTGCACGACACACAAACGACAAGCGCCGGCAGGGGTAAGCGCCGGGTCATGACACAAGGTAGGAATCGGAATATTGTTCATGCGACAGGCTTCGAGCACAGTCGTCCCCTTCGGAACGCTAACTTCGCGCCCATCAATTGTTAATGTAAGGCCCTCCAAAGTGTTTCGCTCCTTTCCTATATCGAATATACCAAAATAATCACAACAAATTGCATTTCTCCAAACAGGATACATTTCGATGCAAGCATCCTCATCGATCTTATGAGTTGCCTTTTTATATCCACCTCCTGACAATTCATGTGAAAATATATCAAAAAAGACCTTTAAAAAAGTGGATTCTTTTTAATCCTCACTACATTATTGAATATGCACTTAAACTTAAGCACGCTTTTTTGGTTATATATCTAATTCTTCATTAATTATTGTCGGCAGTATCATAAGCTTTGGCTTGTTTTTAGCTTGAGCCTCCGCCATAAGCTCATCATAGAGATCATGCAGTCTAGATAAACCTTGGGCTACCTGTGGTATCGTGCAATTGTTTGCTACATATTCACCTCCATCAGAAAAACCAACCATGACGAAGTCTGTAAATTCAAATACTTTATTAGTATCATGGTTTATGATGACGGCTGATACCCCATCAGTGTAGGTATTAACATTAATAGTTAACGAACTTTTTATTTCATGCACTTGTGCATTCCTCCTTTAATTTTTCAACCCTTTCTCCTTATAAGAAACAATGTTAAAAAGTCGCTATGATTATTTATCATCAGATATTGCCGCTATAAGCCAACTCTTCTGAACTTTAATTAACCGGACTAGTATAAAAAATAGAGCTCCCAAAAAGGGAGCCCTTAATAAACTGATGTCCCAGTCTATCGGCTACTCCTTTTCAATAGTGGATGCATACCCGTTTCCGGGTACACCCTGAGGACTGTAAAGCCCTGGCCGGTAACCATAGATTACTCATTAGGTTTATTCCGGCTCGGAGATAGAGTTTATAAAGTTTTTTGATGCCATAGCTGCGAGGGGGACTGCAATAACTCCGTTTCCTTGTCCCTCAAAAATACTCCGTTATTTCTTGTGGATGAAGAAGGATTCGTACTCTTCATCGCTCAAATCATAGTTATAAAATTCTGAGAAGAAATATTTGGTTTTTTTTCAAATCAAGATACTTGGTATACTCCGGATAAAGAGTTTAAATCCCAACGGTGCTTCAGGAGACGGACGATCCCACCAGAAAGCCGCAATCTTGTCAGACAGACATTTCGCGCAACCTGTTCCACATAGGTGATCTTTACCTCAGTTTGATATAGCTCATCAAGGCCTTTTCTTTATAATTTAGTTCTAAACCAACTGCTTCTGAACTTTAATTAATTGACTGATAATACTTACCGCTATTTCTGCTGGAGTTTCTGCTCCGATTTTCAAACCGATTGGAGAATACAATTTTTGTAACGATTCACTGCGGACTCCTTCCTCCTCTAATTCTGCTTTCAAGGCTTTAACTTTTCTGTAGCTACCCATCATGCCAATATATCTGGCTGGTTGATTAATCACTTTGCGCAAACACACCTTATCAGAATTTGACCCTTTAGTAACAATCACGATAAACGTATGTTGATTAATGTTTATCGCATCTAGTGATCGTTCAAAGTCATCACATATAATTCTATCGGCCAAGTAAAATCGGGCATAATTAGCAAACGATGGACGATCATCTACAACAGTTACCTCATACCTGAGAATTTTGGCCATAGCCACGAGAGGTTGGGCAATATATCCTGCCCCTAAAATCAACAAGTGTATGACGGTCGTTGGAGGCTCTATCAGTAATCGGACAGTGGCCTTCGTGATGGAAGATTTACATGTCTCAAACTCAGAATCCAAACTAATCAACTGCGGATAGAGTTTCCCCCTACCTGTTTCAGCACTCTCTAGGGCAACTTTATTCAAGTCCTCTGAACCAAGGTCACCTAAGACCTCTCTATTATTTTTGATGAAAAGCTTTTTCCCTATCCACCGTTCCTCAGCCGCTTCAATCACAGTCACTGATATTGGGTCATGGTGACTCCCTAAAGCAGACAAATAATCCTTGTTAAGCTTGGTCTGTTCTGCGAGGCTTTGATAACCCAAATAATCAATGAATAAGCCCATGATACCCCCGCAAACCATACCCTCTTCCTGACCAACGTCAGCAGTCATATTTAAATAATAAATCTTAGGGGTGTGCGCCACTATAACATTGAAAGCCTCCCGTCTGGCCTCAGCCTCCCCACATCCTCCGCCGATAGTGCCAACTGTAGTCCCGTCAGCAAAAACCAACATCTTAGCCCCGGGCTTGCGGGGGATTGAACCCAGCGCACTGGTTACCGTAATCAGTGCTGCCTCTAAATTATGGTCAAATACTTTTTTAAGTCCCTGGAAAATTTCCTTATCCATTAGCCCTGCCCCCTTACCCAGCCTTTTCAAGGACATGTAAAGGTATCTTTAAAAAACGATCGTCAATCCTAACTCCTGATATCGCTTATACGCAGCCTCCATCGTGTTACGGAATTCCATATTATCCTGATATACGCACCAATCAACAGCAGATCCTTTTTTCCATTTCGGAGTACGATTAATGTGAATACCCAACGCTTTATTCCCACTCCCTGCCATCAAGGGCGCGGGAGTATCCTCTGGTTCCAGCCAGCGGCCGAACTAATATTAATATCCGGCATTACCAGCCGCATAATAGCTATCACCCTTGCCGCTTCCTGTGCCGAACAAGGCCGGATGATTTTCAATGGCAATTCCTTTGAAAGGAGTAAATTTAGACACATAGACATAGTGGAGATGTACATTCTGCTTAACTTGAAACATAAATTCCACATAGTCCTGATATTTAGTCTCCTCCGGGCTCAAGCCGGCCATGATTCCTGTGCCTAATTTGAGGCCGGCTTCTCCAATTCGCTGCGCGAACTGTTTTTTTTTGCTTCCAAATCATCCCCGGGTTTAAGCCTTTGGAAAACTTCCGGATTAACGGTTTCAAAAACAGCGCTGACTCGATACACTAGCGTCTGTTTGGTAAAAGTTGCGAATCCTGCCTTAGCGCTTTGCTTCCTTAGCACCACTTATTAGGATATTTGAATCAATTGTCATCATTTACCCCCTTTCCAACATCCTTTTCCTAAGCTTGATGATTGACTAAAAATCATATAACTATCTAAAATGAAATGGCTCCACGATCAAAGAACGTGGAGCCATCGAGAAATAAAAGCCTAGATAGCTTGTCCACTCCTTTTCAAATGTAGAAGGCATACCCGTTTCCGAATATACCCCGAGGGCTAAAAGCCCTGGCCAGGGAACCATCGATTTCTCATTAGGTTCATCCGGCTAGGAGTTTAGTATATTTGGTTTTCATTAAACTCTAATATGCACTGGCTTCCCCGAAATATGAACCATTTTACTAATGACCGTTATACCCAGTCCCCTCTGGGCCAGACGATCGATCTGTTCAAGCACCCGGATTTGGTTACCAATGTCCAGGCTAGATGTTGGCTCGTCCATGACCAAGATTTCTGGTTGCTGAGCCAAGGCCTGAGCAATAAGTACCATCTGTCGCTCGCCACCACTGATTTCGGTATAAATCCTGTCTTTAAGGAAGGGAGCGTCGGGGATCTGATAGACACGATTTTGCTATACAGCCTAATTCCTTTCCAACTTGGATCGAAAAAATCCCTTTATAGAACCCTCCCTATTCCAGGCTAAGATTACTTCAGGATTCCAAGCTGATACTTGTTCCATCGAGACAGGCGACAACCCCGCGTTTCCCCCTAGGCAACCTTGGCAACGTTAAGACCACCAATTATGCCTAAGGCTTCAATGTGCATTGAACCATCGGGTTCGGACTGTAACCCTTTTGCGCCTTCCGCATAATATACACTTACACGCTTTCTTGAGGTATTTTTGCCGCTCTTGCTGTAGTTTGGCTGGTCGGTGTTGCTGAATTCTGTTTAGTCTGGGTTGAAGTCGACTGCATCCGGCGATATCGAGTACCTTCCTATGGGAAAAGAGAAAACAAAATCAGAAGGGCTATGATAATAAGCACTATTTCCTTCCGTAATGGCCTACGCGTCTTGAAATCAGGGTCTTCAAACGAACCGATCTCATTAATCGGAATAGCCTTTTTAGCCAACATTTAATCCGACATCCTTTTCTTATGAGCTTGATAATTGACCATATAGCCACGAAAATTATTCTATTTCTTCCATAGCTACCTCGAAAATCTCGTAATCTGGCAACCCCCAAAACGCTTTTAGATCTAACTCTCGAACGCCTGAAATAGATAACCGCCGATTTCCTTTAATCCAGATACTATGTTTAATAAAAGATGAACAAAACTCGAATCTTGCAGGATTCGCAAGTCTTGCCCTACAAAGCCCTTGAATAGCATCGGCCAAGCAGGTAGAACCGTAGACTTGAACCTGCACATCTGGAGATTTTATATATCCCAGCAGTTTCTCCGCAATTAGCGCCATCCGAACGGCAAGCAATAGATCCGGGCATGTTTCGCCGTGATGGGTTAGTGCTTGTTTGAGCAAAGTCTTCTGAAGAGCGTTTGCACTAAGAGGGGATATTTGTGGTGTTCGCGGTGATAATACTGTATCATGCTCGAAGTAAGGTTTAATATCAATAACAGGCGTCCCATCAATTGCATCCATATCAGCCACATATAGCGTATTCTCCTGAATCCGATCCAACTTAACCAAGGTTAGAGCTACAGGATTAAGGCGAGACGGAGAGCGTAAAGCGAACACTCCGAATCTATGAGACAAAGGATTGACTTTAGATGGTACTGCGGTAGTAACGTTGCGAGGCGCTTGATGAAACCAAGTCAAAATCCATAAGTGAGAGTATTCTTCGATTCTCTCCAGTGCTCCGACATATGGTGGAAATACCCTTATCCCTGCCTGGATTCCATTTGTGGGCATGTCATCACAATTTGTTATCGATGATTGTACTATCCCGATGGGATTAATTGTAATAGATTCTTCCACTAAAATATCTATCCCCTTTCAGATATTTCTTGGTAATACGATTTAGATACACATACTTTGCAAAACGTCCTCTTATCTACTGTAACTTCCCGACGATCTAAAACTACTTCACCACATTTTTCACAAACTATATTATGTAGTGGCATTCCGGGCAAATCCTCCGGGGGAGGGGGGGGTACTGACAAACACTTTCTTCCACAGAAATAATTCTTCATCCTTAAAACTCTGCATAAAAACTACAGGGTCTTCACCTGGTTGGGGATAAGTTGCAATCTTTGGCGATACCCTTATAGCTTCATTCGTTGCAAGTTAACGAAGGTTGCTGCCATTTTCCCCATAATCGACGACCTTTAATCACCTTCGACCAAGAGTACATCCCGTTACAACACTCACATCGTCCGTCGCGCACCGATCCATTTCTACATACACAATTAAGTCACGAAAACTTAAGGGGTCATCTATACCCAAGATTTGCATGCCGAGGCGAGCCATCTCACCCCAATACCACACCCATACAGAGGTGACCATGATAAGCAACAGCTGCTTAGAGATCCTCATCCAAAGAACGCATTCTTTTTCCTCCTTTCAGAATGTCCTTTATATTAAATTTTTTCCATCGTCACGCCAATGTCGGAAGGTTTTCCAAAATACATCGAAGTGGTCACAATTGCATCGATGCCTGTCCGAGCGTATTCTTCGATATTGTCTCCATTGATTCCACCCGCTCCAAGAAGGGTAATATTCGGGTTAAGTCGTCTTATTTGATCAACCATGATTCTTAAATCATTCGCTGGGATCTTATCAAATTGTAATCCGTCAACTCCGGATCCGATTAAATGGAGTGCATCTTCAATCCTTTCCACCTCAACTATGATTTTCTTTTCACAGGCATTGGTTTTAATTTGTTTCATTATTTGTGCCAGATTGTTGATATCGCCTAGGAAGGTTATATGTTGTTTGAAGATTAAGATCGTTTCAGATAAACCCAGTCGGTGGGGAAAAGCCCCTCCCGCAATAATAGACTTAATGGCAAGCTCCTTGGTTCCCGGAAAGGATTTCCTTGTAGCAACAACAGTAATCTGTGGACTAACTAATTTAGCCTTATCCACCATCCTTTTTGTTCTTGTTGCAATACCTGAGCTGTATTCAATTATATTCATCGCCATTTTCCAAGCCATATGAAGACTTGATGCTAACCCTTCCGCTTCAATAAATATATCTCCTTTGTTAACAACAGAACCCGACGGCAACGATCGAATTGGCGTAATTCCAAACTTTGCAAAGATCCTTAAAACTTCCTCTACCCCTGATAAGACCGTATATTCTCTCGCAGTAAAACTTATCTTCCCCTTGAATCCACCTATGCCAAGGGTCAGTGTTGTTAAATCAATATACGGCACATCCTCTTTGATCCATCGGTCTATTGTTTCATCACTGATATAAAGCATAGTCCTGCCTCCATCTTTTTTTGAACTATTTTACCTTTATAAATCCATTCTTTTCGAATACTTTCATAGCCTCATCACTCTGTAAATACTCCAAGAACTTCGAAGCTTCATCACTATTTTTGGAGGCAGCAACTACTGCCGCCGGCAATATAACCGGTTTATGAGAATTAGCTGGTGCCGCAGCCACGATTTTGACTTTATCTGAGATGATCGCTATTGTATCCCAAACAAAACCTGCTTCGGCGTTGTCTGTCTCTACATAGGTCATTATTTGCATTAGATCTTTGCCTATTACGAACTTAGGTTGTAAAGTGTCCCATAATTTAAGGGTCTCCAGGGTTTCTTTTGCAGTCTTAGCTGCCGGAACTGATTCGGCTTCACCAATTCCAATTTTCTTAACCTCCGTCTTCGTTAGATCTTCGAAGCTATTAATAGAGGTATTGCTTTTATTAACGATTAAGACAAGTTCATCCCCCAGCAAATTTACCCTAGAGTCCTTCTTGATAAGCCCCTTTTGCTCTAGCGCATCCATCTGAGGCTTACCTTGAGAAATAAAAATATCTGTGGCCCCCCCTTGCTCAATTTGATTTTGGAGTGAACCTGACGGTCCATAATTAAATACCAAATTCACTTGAGCATTTTTTGCTGTATACAATCCTTTAATTTCTTCAAAGGAGCCTTTTAAACTAGGAGCAGTGGAAATCAAAAGTTCAATAGGTTTATTATAGACAACTCCCTTGTCTTCCGGTTTTGAGGTTTGATTGACAACCCCGGAACATCCTGAGATAAACAGAACAAGTAACAAGATCGAGCACGCAACAAATCTCAAGGCAACTTTAGCTTTACTTGACTTCCAGATTTTATAAAGTGGTTTCATGGATTTACCCTCTTCCTCATTAGATTTAGCAGTGAGTGAACTCGTTCAACTAAAGAATAAAATTAGACAATTATTAGATTATCAGGATTAAATCGGAGGTTCCAAGGCTGTGGTTTATCCTTCAATTCGAACCACATTTGTTTGGTGATCTCCCATTGTATGTGGTAACCGCCCTTTCCTAAAGTCGCGACTTGCATGGATAGATAGGCTGTTATCCGAGAAGGAGTCTGAGTTGTGAAATTAAGCCAACAACTAAACACATTGTCTTGTTTTTCATCTAAGGCCAGTTCGATTTCATGGGCACGAATACCCACAAATTCGATGTGTTTAACAATTTCGTTCTTGGTTTTTAAAGTTATTCCCCAATCCAAGGCCTCTACCTCAAACGGTGATATGTATTTTGCCAAAGAAGAATTCTTGCACCCTGTTAATTGCGCTGATACAAGTGTAGGCGGAGACCTGAATACTTCCTCTGTCCCTCCTTTTGCTTCAATTTTACCCATTGAAAGTACTACCAATTTGTTGCAAACGCTATAGGCCTCATCCATATTATGGGTTACGAACAGGGTTACTCCAGGATAATCTGCTAAAGTCTCAGTCAGTTGTTTGACCATATGGCTTCTTAGATAGTCGTCAAGTGCGGAAAATGGTTCATCCAAGAGTAACGCCTCTGGCTCAATAGCCAAAGCTCTGGCTAGAGCAACCCGTTGCTGTTGTCCCCCGGAAAGTTGGTTTGGATATCTTTTCTCCAAGCCTTCCAGCTTAATCATCTTCACCTTTTCCTTGATGATTGCCATTCTTTCCTCTCTCTTTTTATCTTCAATTCCGAAACCAATGTTCTCTTCGACAGTCATATTAGGAAAAAGTGCGTAGTTTTGAAATAAATAGCCCATCTTCCTTTTGCGGCAGGGGAGATTAACGCCTTTCTGAGAGTCGAACAAAGTCCGGCCGTTGAGAACAATTCTGCCCCTATCCGGGGTATCAATTCCTGCAATACAGCGCAAGGTCATACTCTTTCCCGAACCTGAAGCTCCTAGAAGTCCAAGAATGTCCATGCCTGTGTCAAAATTAACATCAAGTTCAAAACCTGGCAGTTTTTTTTGGATATCAACCAATATTTCCATACTATTTCCTGCCAGCGGTAGCGATCATCTTGCGCTGGTAATCCGTCCAATAATTCATTAACGTCATAACGATCAAGGAAACAATAAAAATAAGCATCACCCATATCAAAGCCTTTCTCATTTCTCCGCTTTCGGCTGCAAAGAAAATAGCAGCAGGGATTGTCAGTGTTTTCCCAGGTATATTACCACCAATCATGAGCGTTGCACCAAAATCGCCCAAGGCCCTTGCAAAAGCTAATACCGTACCGGCAGCTACTCCCGGCCAAGCAAGCGGAATCGTTATCCTCCAAAATATTTTCCACTCTGAGACACCCAACGTACGAGCAGCATTAATAATATTTTGATCTATTTGTTCAAAGGCACTTCTGACCGTTCGATACATTAAAGGGAAAGCGACAACTGAAGCCGCAATCACAGTTGCTGGCCAAGAAAATATCACAGTCTTTCCAATAGACATTAAGAGTTTCCCAAGAGGTCCGTTCTTGCCAAAAAGTATAAGAAGCAAGAATCCTATAACTGTCGGTGGCAAAACCAAGGGCAAGGTAAGCACGCCGTCAATCAATCCCTTGAATTTCCCCCTATATCCCGAAACAAAGCATGCAGCTGCAATTCCCAAGAAAAAGGTCCCGATAGTTGCTATTATTGCTGCTCTTAGTGAAATCAGTAACGGGGTAAAGTCCATTCCTAATAAATCACGATAAACACAATAACCCCCTCTCTATCGTCATGTATAATCACATAATAAATAGGACTCCCAAAAAGAGAGCCCTAAACAAACTGGCTTCCCAGTCTAATACTTGCTACTCCTTTTCAAAATGAAAGGCCTACCCGTTTCCGAGAACACCCTGAGGACTTAAAGCCCTGTCCAGTGACCATGGACTTACTCTTTAGGTCATTCTGGATCGGAGATTTACTATTCTATTTTCCTTGATTTCGAAATACAGATGATTCGCTTCACTGAGCTTTATCGAACTTCCTTAACTCCTCTTGCTTACCATGATCCAGCTTAATAATCTGATCTCCCAGCATTTCTGCTTCCTGAAGATCATGCGTAACTAGGATAAAAGGAATCTGCCATTGGACTTGGAGCTTAAGTAACTCTTGTTGAAGTGTACTCCGCGTGTCCTGATCAAGGGCGGAGAGCGGTTCATCGAGCAACAAAAGTTCGGGCTCGGTCATTAAGGCACGGGCGAGAGCGACTCTTTGTTTCTCTCCACCCGAAATCTGATTGGGATAACGATTTCGCAAATGTTCAATCTTTAGCATTTCTAAGACATTGGAAACGGTAAGCACCTTGTTGGGGATACTCCCTTTCTGGGGCTTTCCATACATCACATTTTTCTCCACAGTCATGTGCGGAAAAAGAGCATAGTCTTGGAAAACGTAGCCAATGCGTCGCTTTCTAATTGGAATATTTACGCCCTGCTCAGAAGAGAAGACGATCTTGTCATTGATATTAATCTCCCCCGACGAAGGGGTCTGAAGCCCTGCTACACATTGCAAGATCGTCGTCTTACCTGCACCAGAGGGACCAACAAGGGCAAGAATTCCATTGTTCAAGGAGAATTTGATTTCAAGCTCGAAGGTTGGTAACTTCTTCTGAAAAAACGCCTTTAGCATTATGCCCCACCTCCTCGCGAGTCTCGTCGTGATCCTTTACCCCATCTGTTCAGTCCATAAATAACCAGAAAACTAAAAATAGTCATGATGATAACCAATATGCTTGCTTGCCCTGTGTCGCCCGCTTCATTAGCAAAGTAGATAGCAATCGGCATTGTTTGCGTCTTGCCCGGAATATTTCCTGCAATCATCAAGGTAGCTCCAAATTCCCCCAGAGACCGAGCGAAGGCTAAGACTAAGCCCGCAACAATACCATTCAATGCTAACGGAAGGGTTATGGTGAAGAACACCCTAAGTTCTCCAGCCCCTAATGTACGCGCTGCCTTCTCAAGATTTGGATCAACATTCTCAATGGCGACCTTGACAGATTGGTACATCAAAGGAAAGGCAACGACAGCGGCTGCGATTACTGCTCCCGCTAGGGTAAAGACGATTCTAGTATGAAACCATTGTTCGAATAACTTCCCTAGCGGACCGTTTTTTCCAAAAACATAAAGCAACATGAAGCCGATAACCGAGGGGGGAAGTACCAAGGGCAAAGTAATAACAGACTCTACAACATCTTTGCCGAAGAACTCACGCTTGGCCATAAGGGCAGCTATTGGTATAGAAGAACAAGTGACAATAATAACAGCAGCAAAAGCAACTTTCAGAGACAAAACTATCGGAACATAACTAAATTCCATCGGACTCCCCCGGAAATTTTTTTTATTTTGCTAAGGTCTTAAAACCGTATTTTACAAATATTTGCTGGGCTTCCGAACTCTCTAAGTATTTTAGAAAATTCTCAGTAACTTGCTTGTTTTTAGTAGCCGAAATAACTGCTGCCGGATAGACAATGGCTTTGTGACTGCTCTCCGGGACCACTGATACAACCTTAACCTTTGCTGACCCTTGAGCATCGGATTTATACACAAGTCCTGCCTCTACATTACCTGTTTCTACGTAATTCAGGACCTGGGTCACATCCTTAGCCAATACAAACTTCGGCATTAAGGCATCCCAAAGTTTGAGATTCATCAATGATTCTTGTGCGTACTTTCCGGCGGGCACGGACTCAGGTGTACCGATGCTGATCTTATCAACATCCGGTTTAGTCAAATCTTCGAGGGAAGTAACCTTGTTGTTATCCTTCCCCGTGACAAGCACTAATTCATTTCCTACTAAATCGACTTTACTCTCTTTAAGTAACAAATTCTCTTGTTCGAGGGCATCCATCTGGGTTTTCCCAGCAGAAATGAAAAGATCAACCGGAGCACCTTGTTCGATTTGTTGTTGTAGTGTACCTGAAGCTCCAAAGACGAAGGTAAGCTTTACCCCGGTTGTTTTCTCAGCATACGCTTTCTGGATTTCCGTCAACGAATCTTTCATACTCGCTGCGGCAGATACCATGATTTCTGCAGATTCAACTTCTGGGACGTTTGTTGCGGATGGGGTATTACTTCCTGTATTACAACCGATAGAAGATAGAATTAGCAGAAATCCAAAACTTAATACTAATAACCATGAGACTTTCTTCACTTATACTCCTCCTCAATCTTTCTTAGTAATCTCTAATCATGTTAGTTTATATTTTTTAGTGTTAGGAAAATAAGCGCCTTTCATCGAACACGAGCAAACGTAAGCTAACAAGACTGAACTACACTGCCATTATACGATATGTTATAATACAATAGCAAGACATAAGTGAGAAATTACTAATTGTATTCATTATGAAAAATACTCATGAGAGACAGGTGCGTTGGATATGTCCACTGATATTTCGTATACGCCCGAAGAAGTTGCCAAAATCCTCAAGATTTCCAAGTTCACGGTTTATGAGCTGATCAAGCGGGGTGAGCTGGCGGCTTACCATATCGGCCGCAAGGTCCGCGTTGAGGGCGCTGATATTGAGAGCTATAAGCAAAAATCTAAAGGGATGAGTTCACTGCCCTCCCTATTAGACCCCCCAGCACTGAGTGAGCGATTAAATAATAGTATCTCGCGTGATGAAAACTTAGTCATCTGCGGTCAAGACATCGTCCTTGACATTTTAACCCGCTATTTGGAAAAACAATTTCCGCAGGTTCATTTTTTGCGTCGTTACATTGGAAGCATCGATGGACTGATGGCTTTATACCGCGGCCTTGCCAACGTTGTCACCGCCCACTTATGGGATAGTGATACTGATGAATATAACACCCCCTACGTTCGCAGACTAATGCCCGGTCACCAAACTTGTGTCATAAACTTAGTTTATCGAATCGAAGGATTTTATGTTGCCAAAGGAAATCCCAAAGGTATCATCACTTGGGGAGACCTAACTAAACCTGAGGTCCGTTTTGTAAACCGGGAAAGAGGATCCGGTGCGAGAGTGTTGTTAGATGAACAGCTGAGGCTTTCAGGAATTAATCGCAACGATATTCTTGGCTATGGAGATGAAGAAATGACTCACCTGGCCATAGCCAGTAAAGTTGCACGTGGGGAAGCGGACGTTGGGTTAGGGATTGAAAAAGTGGCCATGCAATTCATTAATCTTGATTTCATACCACTTCATAAAGAACGCTATGATTTAGTAATACGCCTAGAAGATCTGGAACGCCCTCATTTTCAAGCCTTAATTAGCATCTTAAAGTCCCCTTCCTTTCGCAATGAAGTGATGGGTATTGGCGGGTATGATATATCCCGTATGGGAGAGATCATCGCAAAAACCTAGTTATTATCTTTCGATTGCCTACCATTAAGAACAGTTTTACAGTTCCATCGACTCAAACTTAACATCAACGAGAAGTCCATTCTTATGTCCCGTATCTCTATGGCAATTGTTGCATCCTACTTCGTTTTTAATAAGTTTAGCATGCCCTTTAAGCATAGTGGGAGCCTCTAACTCTGGTTTAAAATCACCAACATGACAATTAATACAATTAGAATCGTAGACCTACGATCGATCTTTATAAAAAGCCAAAGGGACAGCCTTAATCTACAGTGAATTAATGGTCTGTCCCTTTGGCTTTTCCTACTTCTTAAGTTATATTAATGACAATATAAAGGTGCGAAATCCCATAGCCTCTGGTTAGCCTTAATAGTAATAACCTCCTTCAAAGTGCAATATCCTAGTTAACAGAAAGGCCTCAATATGAAAGTATATCTAGCTTTGAGTAATAACAAAGAAGAGCAAGTGGCTTATCCCTTTTAAAGGGAGCTTCTTGCTCTGCCAGACTCATCCTTCTTATTTTCCCTTAGGCTTTCCCCAAGGACAGACCTTAATACAAACTCCGCATATGGGCTTTCCGATTTCAGGCCGCTTTGCAAAATCTTCATTAACCTTTTCCACACATCGTGAAAAGTGAAGAGCTTCCTCTCTCGTTTGAGGATGATCTTCCCATGAGCCCCCTTTTATAGCCGAAGCCGGACAAGCCTCTTGGCAATTTTTACATTTGCCGCATCGATTAGTTAGAATAGGATCCGTCTCAAATGGTGCATCGGTCAGTAACGTGGCTAAACGCACGCGTGGACCATATCCCGGGGTTACAAGCAAGAGGCTTTTCCCCTGCCATCCAAGGCCCGCAGCCTTAGCCATAGCTTTATGAGATATATGGCCCATCCAGTTAACCTTATCTACAACTTGTGAAGCAGGAATGGCAAGAGCGCGGAAGCCATTACCGATAATCTCTCCTTGCAAACGCAGGTTAATATCATCTAATAATATATTCGCAGCCAGATAATGATGCAGGTACAAGGGGGTTGGTTCATTCACGATTTGTTCAAAAATATCCGGAGAAATGGCAACAGCAATCACGACAGCATGAGTGTAGGGCTCTAAAAGTCCCTGGGGTACGGTAGGAAGCCCTTCAACACGTGTCAAATCTGCTATCCCGACTAGGTCTGCCCCTAGCTCAATGGCCTTTCGTTTAATCATTAGAGCATTAATCGTCACAGTATCGCTCCCCTTCACTTTTTCCAACCCTGATCGCACAAACATTTAACACCCATCTAGCATTCCACATACTTCCTAAATTTCCTGCAACACTATGCATCGCTGTAGTGAAAGAAAAAAATTGGAATATTTCCTCTTTGAGCTTTTTATTCGTATGGAAGAGTTTGCTTGGTCGCTCAAGTACGTGCCTTTCCAGAGTTTTATAGCGATCTTTCCGCTCTTTCTCTAACTGTTTCCGCTCAGTAATATCCCTCACTGACCAGAGAACAACCTGCCGCTCTCCAATGCTAGCCACTCCGATCTGAATCTCTACTGGGAAAGTTGTCCCATTTTTATGCATGGCCGTAGTGTCTAGTAATACCCTTGCGCAATGTTTTCCGTGGAATGTTAGATTGCTTTAATGAAAATAATGCGGGTATCTTCGTTCCTTGAGCCTCATCCTGCAACTTCCTTTCTGATTAGTCCGTACACTTGTTCACTTTAAATAATTAATCTAGACATTCAACATTAGACCACTAATCTCCTTTGGTAAACGTGTCGATACCTGTCAAATAATTCTGGATTTTAACGATATTCAAAGTCAGCCATCGATTTTAGCAGGAAAAGAATGCAGAAGAGCAAGCGGCCACCCCTTTACCCAAGGGAGCTCCTTGCTCTACACACGGTTGTATAAGTATATCATTAATGGTTAAGATTAAAGTCGACGACACCCTGTAATGTATCGATCAATTCAATGATACTGTTATTGATCAGATATAGCACATCTTCGCGACTTCGTCTAATATCAATGCTTCTTTAAAGGGCTTAGTGATAAAGCCTTTTGCTCCATACCTAATACTTTCTTCAATAATAGCTTTTTGTCCCGTTGCAGAACACATTATTACTTTCGCATGGGCATTATAGTTGAGAATTTCCTTTAATGATTCTATGCCGCTTAATATCGGCATGGTGTTATCCATTATTACGAGTTCAGGGTTCAAGTCCTTGTATTGAGAAATGGCTTCTTGACCGTTTGAAGCCTCACCAATAACCTGATGTCCTGCCTTTTCCAATACTGCTCGAACTATATTGCGCATAAATGAGGAATCATCTACAACCAAAATTCTCATAATAGTTAACCCCTCTCTTCTCTGCAACAATAATCCAATGACAAAAAAAGCCATACCCAAGGGCTGGCTTAAAACTCCCTTGGCAACCCGGCGATCTTTACTTTTAAGTAGAAGACCCGTGGCTTTGCGTCCTTAGTTTTCACTAAGTTTGCCTTTATCAAGCTTATGTGCTATTTTGGACATGAACAAAGATTTTGTAACCGCTATAAAAGGCATTGCCCTTTGAATAATTCTCACGAACCATGGTACTAGGTTCAACACCTTGTTCAGTATATTACCTCCTTCTGTCCCTGTCAATATCGAATTACTTTTCTTGGTGCTTTTGCAATTATCTACAATATTAGTTTTTTTTGCAAAGGAGTCAGTACCATGGACAAGAGACGCTTCTATAGGGAAAAAATACTTGAATGCGCCACAGACATTATTGAAACTGAGGAAATAGACCAGCTGACCGTCTTAAATCTAGCTAAAAAATGCAGTATCAGCAAAAGAACCTTTTATGAGATATTTTCTTCAAAGGAAATCTTAATCAATGAACTTAAGCAAATCGGTTATAACTTGAAAATCATTGATGAGAGGGAGGCGATTATTGAAAAGGCCCGGGAAAGATTTGCTGAGAAAAGTTACAACAGAATTGACATGGAGGAGATAGCTAAGGCGGCTGGACTTCAGCGTGCGACATTGTATAAATACTTCAAATCTAAGGAAGAACTTTTAGAATACTGTATCGTAAAGGAAACCGAAATGATTAAGCGAGAGGCAGGGGAAATATTATTAAATGTTGAAAATCCTGCAGAAGCCTTGGAAAACTATATTACTGGTTATTGCAATTACATAGGCGAGCCCTATCCAAATACTTTATTTTTAGAAGCCTATAACCAAATAGCCCATAATAAGAAGATTGATCAATGTACAAAAGACATACATAATTTTTTTGTTAATAGTATAATGAATTTGCTTGAAGCTGGCATTAATAAGGGTGTTTTTCGCACTGATCTGGATATGGAGGGTATTGCAGTATCCATATTGGCAACTTTGAATGGTCTTGACTTTTTTAGTAAAATTGACCCTTTGCTAGATATCAAAGTACATATAAAAAATAATGTGCTAAGTCTCTTGTTTAATACAATATTGGTAAAATAGTAACTTATGCTCAGATTATCAATTGTGATGACCTGAGCATGAGTTACGTTTAGCCAACCAATAAACCCTCTAATTTTCATTATGTTGAATTTGGGTTTTATCATGGACTCTAGATTAACTGTATGTGTATATTTAATGAATCAGAGTGTTGTCTAAAAAGGTTACTGCTACCTTATTGAGAAGTTACAATAACTTTTTGGCTTTATCTTAATCTACTCAAGTATAAACATTGTTACGCTGCCCTGGAAATCTGTTGCCATTTGAGCCAATGAGGTCGCCGCCCTACGAATTTCCTCCATAGAAGCACTCTGTTCCTCTGTCCCCGCCACCACATTTTCCAAACTGCCTGCAATTTCCTTAGGAATGTCGGCCACCTCCATGATTGAGGAAACAATTGTCTCAGTACTTGCTCCGACCCGCTCAACTACATCAGCAACAGCCTGTGCCTGTTTGGAAAAGTCGTTGACCCCCTGCAAGATACCTTGGAACGCTTCACCAGCTGAGTTAACCATGGTAATCCCCTCTTGCACTGCAACAGTTCCATCGTTCATAGTCTTAACGGCCTTCGTGGTTTCCTTTTGGATCTCATCAACCAAACTACTAATTTTTCCGGCTGCATCACTTGACTGTTCAGCAAGTTTTCGAACTTCATCTGCAACCACTGCAAACCCTCTGCCCTGCTCTCCTGCCCTCGCCGCTTCGATCGCTGCATTTAGAGCAAGAAGATTCGTTTGAGCAGCAATGTTCGTTATCAGGGCTACTATTTCACCAATCTCCCCGGATTTTATTCCTAGGCTATTTACAACATCTGCTGCCTCTGTGACCTTACTACTAATCGCCTGCATCTCGTCGACGGCTTTTCTAACCACACTGTTCCCAGTAGCAGCCTTTTGTGATGTAGAGAGTGATCCTGCCGTAACCAATTGGATATCCTGAGTGATCCTATGCATATGCTCAGAAACTAGTTGGGCGGACTTTGCCGTATCATCGACTCCTTCGAGTTTTTGTTTAACCCCATCAGATACTTCCTGAATAGAATAAGCAATTTGTTCCGTGGTCCTGCTGCCCTCGTCAGCACTGGCGGTCAACTCTTCTGCCGAGGCAGCTAACTTCTGTGAATTGTTGACGATCCCCTCAATAATTCCCTTAAGATTCTCCATCATTGTGTTAAGGTTCTCCGTCATCTGACCGAACTCATCTTTTGAGCGAACCACAATAGTTTCACTTAGATCACCTTGAACAATAGCCTTCGCAAACTGGTTCACCCGTTTTATATTTTTAACGATAAATCGACTATATAGAAGCAGTACCGTCACTATGACCGCGATTGCCGCGACAAAGATCAGGAGCATTCGGTACAATAGCGCATTCAAAGGAGCGAAAAGATCTGTCTCCGAAACGTCAATAGCCAGTGTCCAGCCAAATCCCAAAATAGGTGCATAATAGACCCTTCTTAATCCTTCTCTGGAGTATGTAAACATTCCTTCATTGCCATCAAGCATAATTTTAGCTGCTTCACTCAAACTTTTATTTGGGTCTTCAGTGATTTTAGCTTTCATTACTTTATCTTGATCTGGATTAGCTAAATACTGCCCTTCTCTATTTAATAAGTAAACATCAGCGTTAATATTTAACTTAATATCTCGAATTAGTTTCTGCAGGGTGACAAAATCAAGATCTCCAGTAGCTACACCTATAAAATCCCCTTGTTTATCATGCAACGGTAGGCAGGCTGTGATCATTGCGACATCAGTTACCGCATCGTAGTAGGGATCTGTCCAAACTACATTTTCGTTTGTGTTCTTGCCCGTTATATACCAATCTTGGTTAGGATAGTCATACTTCTCATCACTGTATTCATCCGTATAGATTACTTTGTCATTATCCTTATAAGCATAAGGGCCATAGTACTTAACGTCTTCCCTGTAGGCATAAGGCTCATAAAAGACACCGCTTCCAAAGGTCACTCCACCATTTGTTACGGTTTTTTCCAGTAGACTTGTATGCTGCTCTGGACTAAAACTACCGCCAACTGACTCTAGTGTACTGACTATGCCTTGAATCAAAGTACCGTGTTCCGTTAGTTGTTTTTCCATATCCTTAATTGTTTCCTGCAACTTGGCACTCATCTTATTTTGAATTTCACTGCTAAGAAGTGACTCTGAATATTTATAACTAATTGTCGTCATCGCCACAAGGGTCAGTATTATTAGGGGCAAAATGGCAAGTAATGTCTTACTGCGAATGCTAGAAATACTAAGTAATCTCTTAAGCATAACAACATCTCCTTCGTAAATTTCGAAAGCAAAGCACTCTGTTTTTAACCCTCGCGACATCTTATATCAACTTTTTCGATGCAAACCTCCTCATGTTTCGATTCCTCAAAATTCCATCCAGCGTCACAGGGAGCTCTATAGCATTTAATAATATATATAATACCAAATCATTGTTAGGCTGCTGCTAAGGAAATGTAAGATCAACGTTAAATTTTGTTTAAAAAATTTGCCCTCCCCAAGCTCAAGCAGTCTTGCAAGTTTATCTTTCAAAGTTTTACTTGACTTAAAGTGCCCTCTATGGTTTATGCTATTTAAAAAGCACATTTGCTGAAAAATTCAGGTGCGAAATTATGTTAAGGTTAAGTCTTAGGCATATCTAGGAATTGTAAATTATGCTTTAAAAGCTGAATTTATTAAAGTTCAAATCTTGGAGGTTATTAAGTTGGAAAAATCAAAGGTTTATTTTACGGACATGCACACGACAATGAATGAGAATTTGCAACAGAAGTTAAGCCGCCTGATTAGAACAGCGGGAATTGGTCAAATTGATTTCGAGAAAAAATATGCGTCAATTAAAATTCATTTTGGTGAGCCGGGTAATCTATCCTATTTGCGACCTAATTTTGCCAAAACAGTTGTGGATATTGTGAAAGAACTAGGCGGGAAACCGTTTCTCACAGATTGCAATACTCTTTATGTAGGTGGCAGAAAAAATGCCCTCGACCATCTTGATTCTGCTTATGTCAATGGCTTTTCTCCCTTTTCCACCGGCTGTCATGTGCTGATTGCCGATGGCTTGAAAGGTACTGATGAGATGTTAGTTCCTGTTGAGGGTGGAGAATATGTGAAAGAAGCAAAAATCGGTCAAGCTATTATGGATGCTGATGTGTTTATTTCTTTAAATCATTTCAAGGGGCATGAGTTGACTGGTTTTGGAGGAGCGTTAAAAAATATAGGGATGGGTTGCGGTTCCCGTGCCGGTAAGATGGAAATGCACAGTAGCGGAAAGCCCCAAGTTTCCCACGAACAATGTGTAGGCTGTGGCATGTGCACAAAAATTTGTGCACACAGTGCGATTAGCCTCACAGAACGTAAAGCTTCTATTAATCACATAAACTGTGTTGGCTGTGGCCGCTGTATTGGCGTTTGCCCAACAGACGCTGTTCAACCTGCTTGGGGCGAGTCAAATGAAATCCTGAATAAAAAGATAGCTGAATACACCCGGGCCGTACTGCAGGGACGCCCTCACTTCCACATCAGTCTGGTAATTGATGTTTCTCCTTTCTGCGACTGTCATTCAGAGAACGATATACCGATTGTTCCGAATGTAGGTATGTTTGCGTCCTTTGACCCGGTTGCACTGGATGTTGCATGCGTGGATGCGGTAAACAACCAGCCTGTCATGGCAGGCAGTCTTCTTGAGAAAAGCACCCGTGAACACCATGACCATTTTACCGACGTCAGCCCAAATACTGACTGGAAAGTTGCAATCGACTACGCGGTAAAAATGGGTCTGGGTAGCAAGGACTATAAATTGATTACAATTTAATGAAATAGATTTATTAACTATGAACATCGCGGCAGGAATCTATACACTGTCTTGACCCCTATTCTTATGGGCATAAAAAAATGAATATTGCAGGATCGTTAAAGCTAGGCCCGGCGGAGTTTATACCGCCTGAGGCCTATCTTTCATATTCATTTTGACTTGAGACACAGATACAGAAATTCCAGTTTGATATTCTGCCGACGCACGAAGCGTCTTAGATCACCTTTGGGCCCAAGGGATCGAGGCGCTTCGCATAAATAAAACTGCAGTGTGTCAGCGCAAATTAACGCGCTTTTTATTGTTACATAGTTGTAATATATGCCTTTGTTTTATAGTGTATATAAACGGAAGCGGCTATTAATTGGGTTAAGAGGCCCAAAGCGCAAACTCCATACCATCCAAAATGGGCATAGCTGTATGAACCGAAATAAGAGCCAAGCGCTCCTCCGGTAAAATACGAAACCATATAAACCGTATTTAATCTGTTGCGCGCTTCATCCTTTAGGGCGTGCACTCTGGCCTGATTAGAAATCTGACATGACTGAACCCCTAAATCAAGTAAAACAACACCGATAATCAATCCCCATAGTTTAAATCCAAAAGCAAGGAAACAGAGATAAGCAAATATCACCGCGATCATGCCTATTCCGAGTGTAAATTTTGGGCTTCGTTTGTCTGCTATCCTGCCAACTATCGGGGCGGCCATGGCCCCTGTCACACCAACTAACCCAAACAGCCCTGCAACATCAGCTCCCATATGATAGGGCGAACCCTCAAGTAAAAACACAAGCGATGTCCAGAAAGCACTGAATGCTGCGAACATCAGTGCTCCGTTCAGGGATGCCTCTCTTAATACAGGCAGGCTTTTTGTCAGGCTCATCATAGATGTGAATAATTCTTTGTATTTCATACTCGAAGTGGGAAGACATAAAGGCAACAATTTACTTAAAGAAATTGCGAGGATAATCATCAAAGCCGCTGCAATGAAATAGACCATTCTCCATCCCCAATATTCTCCCACAAGACCACTGAAGGTACGAGATACCAATATGCCAATAAATAAACCGCTCATTACTGTTCCAATGATCTTCCCCCTCTCTTTTGGATTAGCTAGCTGCGCTGCGAAGGGGACGATCAGTTGAGGCACGACAGAAGTAAAACCTACAGCAAAAGATGCGATTGAAATCACAGTTATATTAAAAGAAAAAAACATAAACATCAATGAACCGGCTGAACAGAGTAACATCGTGACAATTAGAGACCTTTTTTCTTTAATATCCGCCAAAGGCAAAATGCACAGCATTCCGAGGGCATATCCAATTTGCGTCAGCATAGCTACAAAGCCGACGCTAACTTGAGTGACTTGAATGTCATTAGCTATTTCTACCAGTAATGGTTGTATATAATACAAATTGGCCACAGTGATGCCGCTGGCTACTGCCATTACCAGCACCAAAAAATTATTTAATTTAGAATCGCCTTGTTGAACGATGTTATCTTTCAAGAAATCTCAAACCCCTTTACTAGTCATTAATAAATTAATAATGTTCACTACTTGAAATTCAATATTACCTAGTTTATACTGATGTTAACACTTTGAGTTAGCTCTAAGTCAAGTTTCAATAACACTAATTATCCTTTAAAAGGAGACGTTATATTTGGGATACTCGATTAGCCAAGTTGCTGAAAAGTTTGACCTAACTGCTCACACGATAAGATATTATGATAAAGAAGGTCTCTTGCCATTTATAGATCGCAATAAAGCTGGAAACAGGGAATTTTCAGACGGTGATCTTGAGTGGGTGAAACTCATTTGTTGTTTAAAAAATACGGGAATGCCGATTAAACAAATCAAGCTGTATATCGAATGGTGTTTGCAAGGAGATGACACCTTGGAAATCCGAAGACAAATGTTTATTGATCATCGTAAAGAGGTTTTAAAACAAATGGATGATTTAAAGGAAAACCTTAAAACAATCGATTATAAGCTTGAATTATACGATTCCGGTTGTAGTATACCTCTAAACGGAAACAAATCATAGAATTTCATACTTAATGCTTCATACACAATTTCGATTTCAAACCTAAATAGGGCTTGCTTATTTATCGAAAGGTCTAGACTTGGCAAGGGTTTACGAGTAGTGTCTTAATAAATAATGTGCCTGTAAGACAGCCTTTGGCGTCAAAAACCGTGCACATGGAGTTAAAATCAAATGTTGCATCAATGCAACATTTGGCCTCTCTTCCCCGACGGGGGAGTAACTCACTGATTCAGTCGGCCATTTAAGCCACTCTCCATGGGGTATCAGCTCAACGGCGTTGCTAAGCAGTATTTTGCCGCTTTGTTCCTTAATAAAGTTAAGCTCGGACGCGATTTGCTCAGGCGTCCTGTTGGAAATTTCCATCCTCATACCGGCTGCATCCTTAGTTGATTGCTCAAAGTCCAAGTTGGATATTAAGCGGAAAATCCTAAGATTTTGGTTGCCTAGAGTAGAAAAGGGGGTTGGTTAGCAAGCCCTAAATACAACTGCAAAAAAGCTGCCGTAAAAAATTTGCGGCAGCTTTAACTCATTCTCCCAATCTTGGCCTTTTGGCAACATTTCTCTTCCTAAGACAGGCAATTAATCCTTGTTTACTATTTTCCCTAATTTAATTCTGCTTTGGTCATTTGGATTACTGCCTTAAATAAGTCTCCATCAATTTCAATATTAAAACTTCCTTTTTGAACTTCCATCAGACTTTTGGCAATCGATAATCCTAACCCGCTTCCTTGACTGCTTCTGGCTTCATCCCCTCGTTTAAACCGCTCCATTAGCTCGTCAGAAGAAATATTCAATTCATAGGCCGAGATATTTTTAATGATCAGTGTTACCCCAGTGCCTGTATCGATAATATCAATATAGACTCTTGACCCTTCTAGCGCATATTTAAATATATTGGATAACAAATTCTCGATAGCTCTCCACAAAAGTTTTCCATCGGCTTTGATATATACTTTATCGTTAGAGTGACTAAGCTTAAATTCTAACTTACTCTCTTGTATTTTATCATCAAGTTCCCCTAACCCCTGGGTTATTAACGATAAGAGATCGATTTTATCGAAATTTACCAAGATAGTCCCACTTGAGGCCTTAGCTGCTTCAAACAAATCCTCTGTTAAAACCTTTAACCGTTGTGATTTCTGGTCAATTATTTCGAGATATTCTTCGACCTTTGTTTGATCCTTCTCCTGCTTCAATAAATCGACATAGGTGATAATAGAGGTTAAGGGAGTTCTAATATCGTGAGATACATTAGTGATTAATTCTGCTTTTAACCGTTCACTTTTGGTCTCACTTTCAACTGCTTTGTATAAGCCGTCAGTGATGCTGTTTATATCCGCCGCAAGTTTAGCAAGCTCTCCCTCTCCAGCTACATTGATAGTGTAGTGAATATCTCCATCTTTTACCCGCTTTACCCCATCTTTTATGGCATTAAATTCCTTTACCTTCTTAAAGGCTAACCAAGTTGCTACTCCAAGCGTTATAGGAAACATAAAGAATGTTATGGCTACGATAACAGGATAGCCTATTACTATTAAGACGACTTTAACTGCCATACTTCCACTATTATAGATATCATTGATGAATTTAAAAAGTTTATGAAAGATGCTATAGGTCAAGGTGTGCTTAATAAATGTCCTGTTTTTAAGATGTTTTACTAAGGACAGAACCAATACGCAAACAAGGGCAACTATTGGTAAAGTGATTGGAAATATTAATTTATAGCTCTTGAGATTCTCCAATTGATCTATGGCCCCAACCCATAATGCAATCAAAACAATACACATGCCTATGTTGAAATCATTATAGATTCTGTTGATAAAGTTTAGTTGAACCTCTTGGTCTTGGTTTGGTTTTCTGCCTGTAACTAATAATAGATATATAAAAGTTGCCGCAAATCCTAGTAAAAAGCCCGTTATTTGATAGAGACCATTAGTAATTAATAGTTTGTTTTCCTTCCATTCTAAAATTTTGGAATTCAAATAATCCTCCGTAAAAGCAATATACATAATGTCTTGTAACCCTATTTGATCAATACTAGCACTAACCCAGTAATAATCCCTACTATCGTTGATTTCCCTCGGAAATATCTCTTGTTCTGAGCCGTCAAAAATCATATAAGCCGGATGGGATTTGAAATAGTTCTTAGCTTTATCTGGGCTATTAGTAAATTCATTTCCACCACTATTTGCATAATAGAGAAGACCTTGATAATTAGCTAATCTTTGCATCGCTAAATGATAATCATTAAGGTCATTTTTGATTAAATTATCTTTTGCTTGTAAAATTTTATCAGCATAGACTTCTTTGAATGTCTTAAAATTTTCCTCAATCGTTAAATTAGGGTTATAACTCCTTGAATTATATTCAAACTCTCTAAACAAATTGCTTTCTTCATTTTGAATCTCTTCTTCGGTAAGAGTTCCGCCAGTTAAAATAAATTGCTCACTCTTATATCTTTGTACTTTTCTCAAACTTTCAACGATTTCTGAGCTGTCTCTTCGATAATCGTTGCCCTCATAATAGCTGTTTTCAAAAAAAAAATCAAAGTCGGCCCTATGCACCAATGCAATATTCAAAAATATTGTAAAGGCACTAGTGAAACACAGTACTGTAATTATAAAAACAATAGCCTTTGTTACAAGCGAATGGCTATATCTTCTCCACTTTATATCCAATTCCCCACACCACCTTCAAATATTTTGGTTCTTTAGGATTTATTTCTATACCTTCTCTTATCTTTCTTATATGGACTGCAACAGTGTTTTCCGGACAAAAAGCAACTTCCTTCCATACCTTCTCATATATTTCGTCGATGGAAAACACGCTTCCCGCATTGGCCGTCAAAAGCTTTAATATCTTATATTGGACGGGAGTCAGCTTTACTTCGTCACCATCAACCGATACAATCTTACACTCGTCATCTATTACGAGTCCGCCAGTCTTATAGACATTACTTTTTGTTTCTATGCTCCCCAGTGTCATATATCTTCTTAGCTGAGACCTCACTCGTGCAATTAATTCCAAAGGATTAAAGGGCTTGGTAATATAATCATCAGCCCCCATATTTAGGCCCATTATTTTGTCAGTATCCTCAGATTTTGCAGAAAGCATAATAACCGGAATATTTTTATCTTCTCTGATCTTCATCGTTGCCCTTAGTCCATCCATTTGGGGCATCATAATATCCATAATAACCAGATGGATTTCATGTTCTTCAACGACTTCCAGCGCTGCCAGTCCGTTTGAAGCTCTGAATACTTTATAGCCTTCGTTTTCTAAATAGATTTTTATAGCATCTAATATTTCTTTATCGTCATCGCAAACTAGTATATTCATGATGTATCACTCCTACGTATTGGTTTATTCAATCATATCACACCCTTTATTATTTCCTTTAGGTAATGATATCAGCTAAATCTTACGAAAATCTTAATCTAATTCTTAAGAACTTCTTAATAATTAACATGGACCCAATATTTAAGAGGTCAACGCCAAATCCTCCAAGGCTCAAGCGATCACCGTGGTTTCACTTATCGCTGTCCTTAAATGGCCGAGTGCCTTTGATTTAAAGCAAAGAAACCCTCTTTTGCTAGAATTCTAACAAGAGAGGGCTTCAAGAAAACAAGTCAGGCTGTGAACTCCCTAGGATTCCGGAAGAGAAAATCTTTCGAATCGGTCCGGTTGAAATGAATTAAGATCGATCTGCTCAGTTCTGCCCTTCAAAATTAGATCTGCTACGATGAGTCCAGCAGCGGGAGCATGCATAAAGCCATGTCCGCTGAACCCATTAGCTAAAATAAACCCTTTTAATCCTGGTGCTTCGCCAATAATCGGAAGAAAATCAGGCGTTTGTTCGCAAATCCCCGTATAGGTGCGCAACCATTTTATATCGATCGCCGAAGGGATTGCCTCCATGACTGCCGTAAAGAAATCTTCAGCCACAGACTTATCAACCCCTTCTTCAAACCCAGGCCAGGTGTATTGATCGGTTCCCCCTAATAATACCGTCTTCGCGCTGACTTCCTGATGTAAATAGAAACCGGTAGCCAGATCCGTAATTAGGGGGGTCTTCGGAGGCACATCTATCGGGTTAGTGCAGACGTAAACCTGACGGCGAAAGGGTTGCACAGGAAGCATAATCCCTGCCGTTGCCGCTAACTGGGCTGCATGGGGACCAACGGCATTCACTATAAGCGGGCTCCAAATAGTCCCTCGCTTGGTTTCGACGCCTTTAATCCGCTCTCCACCGAGGATAATTTTCGTTGCTTCCCGTCCGAAATGAACATCAGCGCCTTTTCGACGTACCGCCGCGTAAACCGCCGCCAAAACCGCATACGGGTCTGCATAGGCATCCCATGGGCAAAATGTACCGCCCTGAAAGCGGTCTCTGTCCAGGTAGGGGAAATTCCTTAGCAATTCTTCTTGTTCCAGCAAATTCATAGGAATGCCATCAGTCTCAGCTTCTTCAACTGTCAATTGCAATTGATTCCACAACCCCTCATTATCAGCTAGCAGTAATCCTCCTTTTTCCAGATACTCAATTGGGGTATCAAAAGTTGACTGAAAATTAAGGAAGAAATCCCTGCTTAGAAGACTCAAGCGCCTGAGCAGAGGACTGCTAAATTGGTGGCGAATACTTCCAGTTCCTATGCCAGTGGACCCCATTCCGAGCATTTTTTGTTTTTCCAATATGGTTATTGACAGTTTGGGATCCGCCTCCAGAATATGATAGGCAATGCTTAATCCAATAATGCCGGCGCCAATAATTATTATATCTGGCTTCAACTCTTTACTGCTTATATGCATTAATTTTCCACCCGCCAATTTTACTTCATTAATACCTTTATAACAAGGGATAAATCCAGCTGGCTTCCGACAGTTGGAAAGTTAAACGCTGTAAGTTGCCCGGCAACATTATGCTTCCTCTTTTCTAAAAGAGCCTTCAATTTCGCCTCAGTATGAACTTTATAACAACTTATTATAATTATCAATTGTTTTTTGAATAATCATTCTTATCAGCAATAAAGCATAGTCTTCTCTCATCTCTAAAAAAAGACTATGCTTTTAAGAACTGTTATTATATTGTTTCAATTAATTTAGTTGGTTCAGATTAAATCTCTAAGGCTTCTTTTGCCATTTGCTCATATTCATCGAGACCAGATATTATTGCAAATTCAGCAATTCCAACTGGGTAGGCAGACACTAATTCAATGATGTGCGACTTCATCTTCGGCCAAAAATATCCCCCCGCTTCTTTGTAGGCCTTAATAAGCAAATCAAGCCCTTCTTCACCAAACATCTTATAATAGATGACAAAGTCATTTGACATATCAGTTACCCTAGCTTCAGTCCAATCAATCAAGCCAGTCACATTTGCATTTTTATCCACTAAAATATGCCCTGCATGTACATCTCCATGAATAAGCCCGGTTTCTTTAGGCCACATTTCTTCATCATTCAGCCATGCCTGCCATCGATTTCCATAGTGACTCGCCCACTCCAAACTTTGCCTTCACTGAATCCATACGCTCTTTCATCGACTGTTTTGCCTCTTCTGGAGTATGAACAACCAATCCAGCTTCAATTGCCTTTTTATTGGGAATGTTGTGCAGCGATGCCAGTGCTTTTCCAAGCGTTTGATGAAAACACTCCGGTACATTTTTCTCATCAATTTCCCATACATAGGCATGTGTATCAGGATCTATGGTACCTGCCGGTATGCCGCATAACCTCTTGTACGCAATCAGCTCGTCTGTGTACACCGACCAGTTTGGCGCTTCAAATGAAAAGTATTGGTTCACCAGATCTAAGGCATTTTTCTCTACTTTCGTTCTAGGAACAACATCTTGACGCCTGGGAAAACGCAGTACCCACTCATTACCTTCTAGATCGGTTGCAAATACAACCTGAAAGTCAAGGCCCGATTCATTAAATTCTAAAGTGTTTTTTTCAACTGCAGACCATGTTTTTCCGCTGTTTCAATGACTTGATTTATTGTTTTGCTCATTGAGCATCACATCCTCTATATATTATTACGTACGTACAAGCAGTCGGTTTACATTTAGAAAGCCATCGGTGTCCCACCAATTTTTCTAGTCTTAGGAAGCTTTTCGAATCTTCGTGTTAATATCCATCATATATCACCTAGAAATTATTATTTTAGGTTACATACTGTTGATATCTTTCATAATCCGCTTCCTTACATTCTAAAGATATTAACACTCCGCTACCTTGATAAAGAGTTGATTTTATCGTTGCATTATCATTCAGATAGGATACAATATTTCCTTTGTCATACGGAATTAACATTTCACAGTGGACATAGGCTGTGAAAGCCTTTTGCCCAATTACGTTCACTAAATCAACAATTCCTTCTTTCCTCTTGGCAGAAATGTATACGCAATCCTCTGCAATTTTTGAAATTTCAACACTGACCAAATCTGTTTTGTTGTAAGCATAGATAACAGGAATATTATCTGCTCCAAGCTCCTTTAACGTCTCCCTCGTAACCTTAATTTGTTGATTATATTGAGGATTTGAGTAATCAACGACGTGAATCAGAATATCAGCTTCTGCAACTTCTTCTAACGTTGATCGAAATGCTTTAATTAAATGGTGAGGCAATTTACTTATAAAACCTACTGTGTCTGTTAATAAGAAGGATTTGTTATCCGGTAACTTAATGCTTCTAACGAAGGTTTCTAAAGTGGCAAACAACATATCCTTTTCAAACACCTGCTTCTCTGTTGATGGATTGAATAAATCTATCATGGCATTCATAAGAGTTGACTTGCCTGTATTTGTATACCCTACTAAAGCAATCACAGGAATCTCTTTCTTTTTACGCTTTTTCCGTTGGTTTTGACGTTGAGCTACAAGTGTCTCCAATTCTTTGTTTAATCCACTGATTCTATCTTCAATCTTTCTACGATCCAGCTCTAGTTTTGTCTCCCCAGAGCCTCTGTTTTTGAGGCCAGAACTTCCCCCCTGACGACCCAATGATTCTCCCAGACCAATTAATTTGGGCAACATATATTGCAATTTCGCTACTTCTACCTGTAGTTGGGCTTCCCGGGTTTTAGCCCCTCCGAGCAAAAATGTCCAAAATCAGAACCGTTCGGTCTATGACCCTGCATTCTAAAATTTCCTCTAGGTTACGAATTTGAGAAGGAGATAACTCATCATTGAAAATTACTAGATTAGCATTCTTCTCAGCAAGTAATGCTAATACTTCTTGGATTTTACCCTTGCCTAAATAATAGGATATATTCAAGCCATTCAATTTTTGGATCTTTTCACCAACTACCTCTAGATCACATGCATTTGCTAAGTTAAACAATTCCTCCATTGAATCTGTAAAGTCCTGCTGATTGTTAAGTTGAACCCCTACTAGTATCGCTTTTTGTTTTTGTTCCATATATATTCCTCCCATTTGAATGTAAAGAAAACTTGGCTGGCACCCGAAGACACTGTCTTCTCACGTATTAGTCATTCTGTCAGCCGCAGGCACCGGCCATGGATGGCGAGAAGGGACCGAAGGCGGCAGCTCTAGTTGCACTTATGCTTAGAAAGTATATAACGCAAGTTTATACTTTCTGATAGCACAAAAAAACACAGGCTGGTTACCTGTGTTATGAGTAAACGGGAAGATGCCTACTAAAAAGTTCAAAAAACTTAGCTAGCGCAAGCAACACACTTTTCCATTGATTAGTGATGCTAGCTAGCGATATGGGGGTCTGACTAGTACAAAGAAATTTTGTTCTTAAAATACCAAAAACAAGCGTCTTACTGACTAACGCAAGGTCTCTCAAAGAATCGCACCAGAAATAACTCATTCTTTGAGGAGATTTTATTGATATAAGAATACAACAAAAAGAGGGCAGATTGGTCCCTCTTTAACGAATTTCATTATACATATATATCGTTAATAAGGTTCTCTTAAAAATAGGCATACCAAATCCCGATTACTCTACACAGCGGTAGAGCCTTTAAGCACTATTAAATTAGTTACATAAAGTATTTAAATCGGAGTCTAATATGACAAATACCCATTTTAAGACAACCCTCCATCCATTTAAAATCAATCATATTATATCACACATATGTTGAACTTGTATAGAAATCTCCCCTGCCCAAAAGTCTATAAGATTTAAATTAGTCCTAATTGATCCACCCCTTTATCTGAAGTTAACAGTTCAAGATTTTCAAATATCTTACTCTCGTCCCAATTCCACCATTGGAGTTCTAGCAACAATTCAATATTTTTATCAGTGAAACGTTTCTTAATAAATCTAGCTGGATTGCCGCCATAAATTGTATAAGGTTCAATGTTTTTTACCACAGTTGAGTTAGCAGCAATAATCGCACCATCACCGATTTTAACTCCTGGCATGATAGTCACATTCTGTCCAATCCATACATCGTTACCAATTACAGTGTCACCCCTGAAGGGTAACTGTTCTACAGTTGGAGTTACCTTTTCCCAACCGCCGGCAAAAATATTAAAAGGATATGTTGTAATGCCGTCCATCCTGTGGTTTGCACCATTCATAATAAATCTGATGCCTTCTGCAATTGCACAGAATTTCCCTATTATCAACTTATCACCCAGAAACTCATAATGATGTTCAATGTTATTATGGAAATCCTCGGGAGAGTTTTTGTTGTCGCTATAATACGTGTAGTCTCCAATCTCAACATTTGCCCTTTTGGGCAGATTCTTTATGTAGCAAACAGTCTTTATCCTTTCATTCGGATATAGCTTGTTCTTATCTGGTCCATTCATATAACACAGCTCCTTTTTTGCCTCCAATACTTATCATTCAGGTTATCTGTCCTGAAATCTGTCTATTCTTATAAATTTTGGGCATAAGGAATTGTCCATCCTCCATGTATTGTGTTAAGCTATCCATAGAGGATGAGAGATACTCCTTTCGCACTTTTAGTATAGCAATTAAATATTAGCAGACCCGTCTCATCTTACTTCTTTCTATAAAAAGGAGGCGCTTAATTTGGAGACGACAGCTTTAATTCTATCGATCATCTTTTTTGTCGCTGGTCTGCTGGGGACTATACTGCCTATTTTACCTGGTTCCATCCTGATTTACGGAGGCATGCTTCTTTATGGCTTCATGACGAAGTTTTCAACACTAGATGCAAATTTCTTTCTCTTACAAGCATTAGTGCTGGTTTTAGTCTTTTCCGTGGATTTTGTTGCTTCTGCTGCTGGCACACGTCGCTTCAACGGCAGCAAACAGGCAGCTTGGGGTGCAATCATCGGCACAATCCTTGGTTTGATTTTCTTCGGACCGCTGGGTATCGTCATTGGCCCCTTCCTTGGTGCTGTTGTGGCTGAATTGTTGCGTGGTATACAAATAAATCAAGCAATCCGTGTTGGGTTTGGAACTCTGGTCGGCATCCTCGGTGGGACAGTATTAAAATTATGTGCTGAAATTTTAATGATTGTTTATTTCTTTATACGTATTTAATGGACTAAAACGAAGCCCAATTAATAATGCTCTACTAATTCTTACTGCAAAGAACCATGTTCAAATGCCTTTTAATCACCTTTTACATAGACAGCCTTGCTAGATAGTTGCTAATCCTCTAAAGAATTCCATGGAAATATTGACTCCTGTGCAGATACGAATGCATCTGTGACAGGAGTTTATTCTTATCCACGTTTATCAAACTATAAAAGATAGTGTTTAGTTAGCAGGTTGCCATTTACATCTAACAGGAGAAACAATCGCTTCTTCCTTTTTTAATTCTTTAAATGCTTTATCAATTTCTTTACGCTCCAGACCTGTTAATTTCTCAACCTCTCCCGCGCTCACAGGTTCTCCTGCATCTCTCATTGCTTTCAGTACATCTTCTTTAATACTCATTTTACTCAGCCCTTTCAAAAAGTCTTGATTATATTTACCTTTTGATTCAGTTTAAGTTCCTAACCCAAAAATGTAAACATTCATCTTCTATTATCTACTTTTTGAAATGCCTATATCCTGGGGCAAGTCAAGAAAAAATAACAGGTGCTGTACGAAAAATATTAGTTTTAGTACGGCACCTATTTATTGGTTCAGTAGCATTGTTCCTCCAGCCTTTACTCTAAAAATCCCTCCATACTCTCTCGCGAAAGTGTCCATCGCAGTTTAATTGCTTGCAAAGCTACACTGTAACTGATTTGATCCCAGCTTTCCAAAGCATGATCTAAGTCAAAGCTAGTACTTCCCATGAACAGATGTTGAGCAAGTAAAATAAGTGCTTTATGATTACTCGCAAAACCCTGTTCCAAAATTTTGCCAAAATCGATTTCTTCTAGAGTGGTATATCTTTTTGTTGCTGACCAAATCTCCTTAGTTGAAGTAAGTATGTAATAGGCTGAGTAATAGCCAGACTCATTTGATTTTTTCTGTGTTATAAGAGCTAAGAAATGTCCCTTATGTTGGCTATTGGCGTAGTAAATTTGTTCAAAATTCATTTTCAGTCTCCCTACAATTTTAATTATCATTGTCTAAGGTATCGCTTCAACCTCCACGACATTGAGTCTAGTATATACTTATTGGCGATTGACTACTACTATTTTCCCTACAGGCCCGAATTAACAATCCTCTCAAAATATTATTGCGGTTCAATCTAAGATGGCAATGCTAAAGATGAAGTTGCTCGCCGTATTAATTGACTCGCCAAATACATGCCGAGGCCGATAACGCTCTCGATGTGCAATAAATGTTCAACGGACGGCTCGTAAAGGATGGTGGCATTAGCTTGAACTTCTTCGTCCCCTTCCCAAACAATTACACACAAGGGGATTTCGGGGAAAGCTTGGAAAACAGCTGACGCATCCCCAAAAGATGCAGGTTTTCCACCTAAAGCAGTCGCATACGCCAATAATTGTTTGGGCTGATCTCCAAATGCCCTGACAAGGCCTAGGATCGAACTTTTGTGAAAGGCAGGGTAAAATAGCATCCCACCGTTCGGTATTTCCTTTAAACTTACCCATTTTTTAGCGGTTTCTTGGGCTGTTTTGGCATAGGCCAGGTAATTCAAGATTATGATGGCTGCATTAATATCTGGGACATATCCATCTATTTCCCTGTAGATCGTCTCAGTTTTGCAATCTAAAATATACTCTGAGTTAAAGAACGTCACAATGAATTGTTGGGTTTCTCCAGAGTAGGTCACAGCAAGCTGTGTGGCGATTTCCTCCGGTACCTTTCTTTTTAGGTCCTGCCAGTATTTATTATAAGCAACTCGGTAATTTGTTTCCATTTTAATCAACCACCCTCTCCTTTTTGCACAAAGGCGCTTGAAACAAAAATACACATCTTGGCTCCAAGACCTGGTGAATCACACAAGTTTCCTATATTATTGGTATCAATGAAGTTCATCAGTCGACAGACTTAACCCCTAGGAATAAGAAGACACTATAATCCTAATACTATTCTAGGATGGAAACAACAAATATAACCCAATAAGTACTTAAATAATTTGAGAAAGAAGTTGTTTTAAATGGAATTACTTGATGCCATGAAAGCCAGACGAAGCATTCGAAAATTTAAATCCGAACCCATTCCAGAATCCTTGATTACTCAACTTATCGAATCCGCGCGATTAGCTCCATCTGGCAGTAATATTCAACCTACACGCTTTGTTGTAATTAAAAGTGATGAAGCTCGCAGACAATTAAGCCAAGCTACTCCTTTACCATTTGTCAGCCATGCGCCCGTTGTCATCGCATGCTGTGTGTCTACAGAGTCCTTTGGAGGCTTAGGAACTCGAATGCGAGAACTCATGGAAGCGGGTGCCTTCACAGATACCCCCCTCGAGAAGATGGACACAGAAAGTTATGCAAAGCGTAACCCAATGGATCAAGCCACCGCCGAAGCCTATCTTCGCTTAAACGCGGCCATTGCTATCGATCACATTACATTACGTGCTGTTGACCTCGGTTTAGGCACCTGTTGGGTCATGATGTTCGACCAAGAGAAAGTAAAGCAGATTCTAGGATTAGGCGAGAATTATAATGTTGTGGCCTTACTACCCGTAGGTTATCCTGACCAAACCCCCAACTCTCGTCCTAGAATTGAGTTAAGTGAGATCTTGCTTAAAGAAGTTTAATCCGTTCAAATCTACTTTACGATTTGCAGAATTAATTATCATACTACAAGCTTCGAATAATTCCTCTGATTTTTCAACTCCTATAACATCACTATGCTTCGCCCCAAGACTGACATTAGCCTCTCTTGCTCGATAAGCAGTCAGCACAGTTAGCGTTTCTCCCGAAATGTCCAACTGTTGCTTTTTACTTTTTGAAGAAACCTGTTAAGGGGATCGTGCTACCGAAAAGTATTAAAACTTAACATCAATGTTATTTTGGAGTGATAGTTGCCTTGTTTACAATCATTTTTTTGACTGTTTTATGACAACGTTTAATGCAATAGCTATTCTATAAGAATGATCAGCTCCTACTACCTTCCACGTTCTTTCCTAAATTCCTCCCAAGATTAGCAACAATAAATCCTCACGGAGTCCCATCACAAACACTCCAGCGGTGAGGTCTCGTATTACAGTTTTTATCCAGAATAATCTCTAAATATTTGACAGTATGTATTCCGGTTTCAACAGATAAAGGAAAATACATTCTGTGACTCCTAAAATCTCCTATTACATAAATGGAGGGGACAGGTCCCTTGTTCTAATCAAAATAAGGAACCTGTCCCTTCATTCAGAGTTTTCCAAACCTCATTTTGCAAGGCGTTAACAGATATGATTGGCCTCTACTACTTCATCCCTTTCATTTGCCTAGAATCTATGAACCAGCCTATAAAGTTTATTACATGAAGCGGCAATAACTACAGTACATGCACCCAAGAAAATACACAATCCAAACGTTAAAATCCATGCTAACATAAGCGACGCCCCCTTCATATTTATTCACTCGTTAGACATCTCTTGGTAACTTGATCTAAAATCAGATAATTGAATGATGACTTCCGAAACATCAGTTTATGCAAATAACTATCTAGGAATAGAAGTTAACTACTTTATTTAGATGTATGGTGAATATTTTCACTACATTGCATAAATAAGTTTTTACGTAAGACGTTAATCACTTGGTCAGAGTTTCTCCGAAAGTTATGCCATCAATTCACAGTTCATTGAAAGCCTATTCACTCTCCTTTAAACTTCTATCCTTATCTAAAGCCTAACATAGCGTCAGCTTTAAATCCATACGATAACAACGTGCTCACAATCAGATATATTTATTCTAATAAAGGCCAACCCAATTCTCAACCCATCAAGCGAGAGACTACCTCGTTAGAGATAGTCTTTCTGTTTATGATGTGTTACCTGGCGATGACCTATTTTCCCAGGAGCTATGCTCCAAGTATCCTTGGCCCTGGAACGAAAGGCGGATGATCCTTTCGCCACACTGCGACATATAACGCACTCTCCTGCAGTGTGGATCCCGAACGGGTGGAACCCAGGACCCAAGTATCTTAAGTTACAGTATAACTACACACAGAGAGACTATCTCGTTAGAGATAGTCTCTCTTTTGTTACCTGGCGATGACCTACTTTCCCAGGAGCTATGCTCCAAGTATCCTTGGCC
>NZ_JAJDOO010000090.1 GCF_020595055.1 Desulfosporosinus shakirovi
TATTGCTGCGGTGAAATTTAAACAGCGATTCGGCTTGCCGGGTATAGTATTCAGGATCGGCGTTTTCAAATCCTGATGCTGTAAACTGGGGAAACTCGTGCACCGTTAAATTAGAAGTAACGAGCACGGGATCTGAGGAACGGGAGGAGGCGGAGGGGATTTTGGCAGGCACCGCTTCCGGAGCGGCTGACTCCGTCATTTCGGGGACTTGAGGGGATCCTGAAAATCGGGTGCCTTGAACGGGTATATCCGGACCCGCGGCTGGGAGGTTTTGGGCCTCAGCCGGCGCTGCTTCTTTTGGGCTGTCCTCCGAATTCGCCTCTTTCCCCACAGCACTCTTCCGTCCTGCCCGGAATTTTGACGCTGCCTCCTCTACCCTCTGCTCCAGGCTCCAGACCTGGTCGGCAAGGACACTGATTTTAGCGATCATGGAGTTCAGCGCCTTTTCCAGTTCGTCGATCTTCCGCAGGGCCTGGTCTAGTTTCGGCAGAGACGGGGCATGCTCCCCGTCTCCGTCAGCCCCGGTAAATCCCACGGCCCGCTTAAGCTCCCGGGAAGACATGTTCTCCACATCGTTGTGGGCGATAAAGTCCGCCCGCAGTTCTTCCTGAACGTCGAGAAGGATGAGGGCGTTGGTGTAGGTCAAATTAGACAGCGCTGACCAATTCGGATCGGTTTCAAGATCAGGAGATGGACCATAGGCCTCATATAGCTGAATCAGCCTTCCGGCTGAACGCTGGGAATAACGGACTGACTCAACCAGCCATTTTCCCCATTCTCCATGCCTGACCAGAGCCTTGGCTTC
>NZ_JAJDOO010000091.1 GCF_020595055.1 Desulfosporosinus shakirovi
GTGGCCTTAAAAGAAGGATTGATCGAGATTTTCCAGAACGCTGGTTTTTGCGTGACAAACCCAACCTGCGGAGCCTGTCTTGGCATGAGTAATGGGGTTCTAGCAAAGGGTGAAGCCTGTGCTTCTACGACAAACCGAAATTTTAATGGCAGAATGGGCAAGGGCGGTACAGTTCACTTGATGAGTCCTGCTACGGCTGCAGCTTCAGCTATTGAAGGAAAAATAACCAATTCACAATTTTATAAAGCGTAAGTATCGGAGGGAAAAATGAAAGAATTTAGCGGAAACGTCCTATTCCTGGATAGAAGTGATATCAATACCGATGAAATCATTCCGGCAAAGTATCTTACTGAAATCACTAAAGAGGCATTGAAACCGTATTTATTAGAAGATTTGGCGCTTACAGGATTTACCCCTAAAGAAGATATTAAAGACAAAGCTGTGCTTGTAACAAGAGCCAATTTTGGTTGCGGTTCTTCCAGAGAGCATGCGCCATGGGCATTAGAAGTCAATGGAATCAATGTGGTGATAGCTGAAAGTTTCGCAAGAATATTCAGACAGAATATGTATAATTGCGGTATGTTAGCCATTGAATTACCTAAAGATAAGATCGAATATCTCTTTGAGAACTTCGCGAGGAAAGAGACATCAATAACAATTGACATTGATAAAGATAAGATCATTGTAACTTCATCAGATCAATCAGAAGAAATTGATTTTAAAGTCGGCGAGTTTGACAAGACACTTGTTAAAGAAGGCGGCTGGGTTGGTTACGCTGATAAAAACTATTGATTAA
>NZ_JAJDOO010000092.1 GCF_020595055.1 Desulfosporosinus shakirovi
GCCAACCCGACAGCCACTTCGGCCGCCGCGACGACGATCACGAAAAGCGCTGCCACATGCCCTGTCAGCACATAGTGAATGTCGATCTTTTCGTTCCAAATAAACCGGTTGAACGCCACAAAATTAATATTTACCGCATTAAGCATCAGCTCAATGGACATTAGAACAGCAATAATATTTCTCTTGGCAAAAACTCCGTAGAGTCCGATGCAAAAGAGCATTGCTCCCACCAAGAGATACGTCGAAAGCCCCACACTAAAATTTGCTAAACTCATTTGCTCTCGTTCACTCCCTTCGCCAAGATCACGGCACCCACTAAGGCTACGGTGAGCAATACTGCGGCTGCTTCAAAGGGAATCATAAAGCGAGAGAGCAAGAGCAGGGAAAGATCCTCCGCTGATCCGCCGCTCGTCCACGGTTCGGCCAAAACCCGCCAGTCCGGATTGGTCAGAATCACCAGCGCTATGATGACAAAGACCGATCCCGAAACAAGGGCTCCCGCTAACCAACTTCGGTTTTCAGTATTGCTCTCACAGATATCTCCACGCAAGGTCAGCATCACCGCAAAGACGACCATGAGGGATACTGCTGCAGTGTAGATCAACAACTGTACCGCTGCCAAAAAGTCTGCATTCAAGAGAATATACAGCACAGCTACTCCTGAGAAAGACAGAGCCAGATAGAGCGCACTGTGCACAATGTTCTTGGAGGTCACAACACTCCAAGCTGCTGCAATCGACAGAATCGCAAAAATAAAGAATACGATTGTGCTCACCCTCACTCCTCCTTCCC
>NZ_JAJDOO010000093.1 GCF_020595055.1 Desulfosporosinus shakirovi
AGGAACATGACCTTAATCACTGAGAGATAATAGTATACGGAAATCATACTCATGACGAACCCGATATAGGCAATCGCTACATACCCTTGATCCATCGCCGCAGAGAAGAGATAGAATTTCCCTACGAAGCCGGCAAGGGGTGGAATTCCCGCGAGAGATAACAGGGATGCTGTCATAACCACCGTGGCTAACGGGGAACGGTGCCAGAATCCAGCCAAGTCCTTGATCTCGCTGCTGCCTTGCTTCTCCGCCACAAGCGTTGCTACTGCAAAGGCTCCCATATTTGCGAAGACGTAAATCATCGCATAGAAGAGGACCCCTTTGATCCCCGCTGTGGATTCAGCAATAATACCCACCATCAAATAACCCGCTTGGGCAATGCTGGAAAAGGCTAATAATCGTTTTAGGTTCGTTTGTGGTATGGCAATCAAGTTACCCACAATCATCGTAATCGCTGCCATAACGAACAACAGGGTTTGTCCCGTTGCTGAAAAAGCTTGGCTGTTCATGGTTAAGAGGTAAACACGGATCAGCACCGCAAAGGCTGCGGCTTTCGAGGCAATCGCCAAGAAGGCTGTGACCGGGGTTGGGGCACCTTCGTAAATATCCGGTGCCCAAAGGTGAAACGGCACCAGCGAAATCTTAAAGCCCAATCCAGCCAAGATGAACACCGTCGCCAAGAGCGAGGCCGGCGTGAGGTTTCCACCCAGTGAACTCGCAATTTG
>NZ_JAJDOO010000094.1 GCF_020595055.1 Desulfosporosinus shakirovi
GCATTCTGTCTCCTGCATTCCTGCTGCACCCTAGCAGACCATGGCAGATATTCATCTAGTATCAGATCATCCGGTGCAAAATCAAGGTTCGGCAGATGGCGGAATATATATTCAAGATATTTGTAGGGATCCAAGTGGTTGGCCGTCGCTGTTCCTATGATGCTAAATATTATAGCGGAGGCTTTGGCCCCTTCCACGGAATCGGAAAAAAGTGAGTTTTTTCTCGTTATAGCTACGGGTTTAACTGCGATCTCGCTCAAATTATTGGATAAGGGAATCCTTCCATCCAATAAGAAGTTGGTGAAATATTTCTTGTGGTTTAAGGTATAATTCAAGGCTTTCCTTAAGCTTTCCTGCCTAGTCATTGTCGTTTCTGCCCATGCGAAAAAGGCCTCCAGCACAGGGACGCTGTACATAAGCCGGTTCTTTTTTCTCTCTTTCGGGGACAATTCCTTCCACTTTCGTTCCAAGCGGAAAAGCTTATCACAGTAGGCTCGTCCGACAGCCCCGCCGGAACCAGAAATCTCTTTCTTGCCGGAATCCAACGGAATTGCTTCAAGGTAATAGCGCCGCAAGTGGCTATAGCAGAGGCAGCGGGTAATCCCTTCTACTTTTTCATAGCCAGCGTAAGCATCACTTACATGAAATTCGCGGAATCCTTCGAGAAATTTCTTGGCGTGGTCACCCGACCGAGTTCGGGTGTA
>NZ_JAJDOO010000011.1 GCF_020595055.1 Desulfosporosinus shakirovi
GGAGTAACCGATGGTTTTCCCTTTTTTAATTTTGCGAACTTAATTGTACTCTATCTTTACGGCTCACCCAAATCAAAATATACATTAAATGTTGAACCTTTAGGACTTTGTTTTAGCCAACGCGTATTCAACTGCAACAAGGTAGGAAAAGCTAGGCTCATTTAATAGAACGCGACTTTAATAGCAATTGCACTTAGTGTCCCGAATAAAGCAGATAATAAAGTTCCGAGAATATAGTATTCTGCAAATTCCGGATCATCTTTTGCTTGTTCAAACCGAATTGCAGTTTTAGCCCCATATAGAACTGCTAGAGCCTGCCAAGCTCCAGCTAAAATTATAAATATAGTTAAAACACGTTCAAGTTGACCGATGTATCTTCCAGACTTTATGTTTAACGAATTACCATCTTTAATTCCATTCATAATTGTCTTTATTACAACACTTGATACAGAAGTAGCCATTAAGAAAAGGATTAAACCTAATATCTCTTTTTTAATTAATATCAAAGACTCTGATATTCGAACCGTATTATTAAGAAATAAAAAATAAAAACCCATAAGACGTTCAATATAACCGTGAATAAAAAACAACATATTTGGAGGGTCAAATAAAAGTAGCGAAATAATAATAATAACGAAATAATGGGCAATTTGGTCTATGAAAAAAATGTAAATTGTCCAACGGTTTGAATATTTTGATCCTTCAGGCAGTTTTTCTTTTTGGTTAATCTGTTTTATTGTCTTAGTTCTGTTGGTTGTCATCCCAAATAAATTATAGGATATTCTATCTGTAATCAATATTTCTTCGATGGTTAAGTTTGGTTCTTTCTTTTTGTTTACTGCTTCATTATTATTACTTTGTTTATATATCGTGTATTTTGATTTAATATAATCTATAATTCCGTGAACCCCTGACATAATACCAATATATAATAATTCGTCATAATATAAATGACCAAGAAAAAATAAAAAAATTATAATATGGGTTATAAAGAACCCTAATAGATGTAACAATAAACCTTTATGTAATTTTCCTGGCGTTATTTTCATTATACATATTTTATCTGTTTGAATTAAAAAATCGCTTATTAAATGTGCAAGTAAAAAAGCGAGTATATAATTACCAAACATTTTTCCACCCCTAGGAATTCTATCAATATCTAAAAATTTCAGACAATCAAGAATAAAATAAGTTGAATCCACATAAGTATATAGATTATAAAAAGAGAATATAACCATATTAGTTATATTCTCGAAGTATATTTATATGCATTATATTTAGAGGTTATGCTTCAATTTGGATCATTACAATTAAGATATTATATATTTTTTTATGATTTGGCAAACCTTTTTTTCTATTTCTTTAACCTCATTCCAGTATGCAGCATAAATTTGTGAGCTTATATATGGTTGTGAACAATTTAATTTCTGTGCAATATCTTTTTGGTACATATTTTCCCTTAAATAAGGAAGGATTTTAGTAAAAGCATTGACCTTATTAATCCAGAACTTTCGTGTTATTGCTAAAAGTTCTAGCATTGTACTAATTGATAATTCGTCTACTTCTTTAATAAGCCCTTGTTCGGCTTTAAATACAATCGTATGATCCTTTTTTTCTTTAGAACTTTCTATAGCCAACTTTGCACAATGGAAAACAGGTCCATCAACCACTTGTGAATCCTTATTTACTTCCGTATAAGTACGCCCAAATCCAATTCCAAATCGCAATTGTAAGAACTCTTCATCTTCTGAGGGATGGTTTATACCCTCCATAATATAGCAAATAACTTCATAAATAGGAACTTCGGGAAGCATAAGCCCCTGGATTCCATCACCCCCAACAATTCTTAGGTCACTTACAATATAATCTCTATATTGGAGGTTAGCCTTTTTCAAGATATTACTTAAATTGATTTGCACTTGGTTCCGTCTTACTATATCGAGCTTTTTAGAACCAACGATATCTCCCATTAACGCAATATATAGATCCATAACCACCCTCCTCATCCGTTATATATCATTTCCAATTTTATACAATTTTAACTCTTATATGTTCACTTATAAAGTATTCCGCGGTAATTATAAGTGTTAACTTGAATTTATACAGCCCACCATTTTAGACAAGAAAGAAAAAAGAAAGCCCAAAGGAACTGACTAAATTGAATATAAATACGAAAATAATTTGGAAATAAATACTAGTAAATGTTTAGTTGTATATTCGACATAAATTTGCAAAGATCCTCTTAAGTTTTACAATTAAATTAATATATTTGCCCATTCCTCCGTTAGTTGGTCCCGAGAAGGGAAAAAGCGCCTGAGTCTGGACTATCGGAAGTAGATAGAAAAGGCGACTATTAGACAGATTGTAACGGTATTATCAAACCTTGGGCGAGGATTATTTCACGTCTTATATATTTTCTTAGAACCACAAAAAGAAATTTTTTATATCCCGTATTAGAATTGATTCATATTAATTCTACCAAGTAATCTCTTCCTTGGTAAGCACCCTCAGGATCACATTAACTACGACAAGGATTGCTCCCTGCACCTCAGTAGTGAGGATATCTTGCCCCGTAGCATTCAAGACGATTATACCACCGAGCATAAGGCCATTAGACCATAGTGTTTTTGATGTATACCATTTCTTTTGCATATCAATTTCCACCTTTAAAATAGTCTAATAAAAGTTGCAATATTTTTCTTAACAAAGAAGTCTGACTGCTAAACTTCTCAGCAGTCATCGTTTCTTCACCCATACCTGCTTCCTTTGGCGTTGCCGAAGGAAGCAGTGGCTGTAATGGTGGAGTTTCCGGCGTCAGCGTTGGTGTTTTTACTTTGGCATACTCAAAAACATTGGCAAAGTCAGTGTTGCGCTGCACACAGCCTTTTTGTGCATATCCGACATCGACGCTTTTTTTCACTTCATTAATTGCGTCTGCTAGGGAGCTTAATGCCATGGTCTGCTTGTCATCTAAAAGAACGCGATACATTACGGTAGGTTCTGGGCTTGGAGCAGCTGGGTTAACCGCTTCTGTATAAGGAACGCTGACGGCACGGCTAAAGCCCCTGCAGATTGCCGAGGCCACTGTCTCATCAAATAAGTCCTGTTTCATGAGTGCCTCTTCAGCAGGATTTGAGATAAATCCGATCTCCACCAAAGTTGCCGGGCAATCTGTTTCTCTGAGCACATGGAGATTATTAAACTTAACTCCTCGATTAGTGAGACCTGTTGCGGCGACTAACTCCTTCTGGATCTCCTTAGCCATTTTTTCCCCCATCCCGCCAGCTGCCAGGGCTATCGTTTCAATCCCGTAGGCATTAGTATCAGCGAAGGAGTTGGCGTGAATTGATAAAAAGTAGTGCGGATTGAAATCGTTGGCTCTGTTTGTCACATCCCAGAGGTCTCCGTCTTGAATGGTAAGGATTTCCCAGCCGTTGGCTTGAAGCTTACTGACGATCCTCTCTCCGACTTCTTTATTTTGTGTGGCCTCTTGGTAACCCGTTGGCCCGATTGCTCCCGGATCATAACCCATGTCTTTAGGCCCATGGCCGTAGTTAATAACTGCTTTCATTTAACCAGCTCCTCGGAATAAAAGCTCATTTAGAAATAGCCAGTACAGCAATCGCTGCACTGATAATGGCCCCGACGACTGTGCGCCAGAGCCATGTATTGTTTGCTTCCAGTTTGTCGATGCGGTGAGTGTTTGATTTTGACCTAGCTTCCGTCTCTGTGGCCTTGGTTTCGATACAGTCTACCTTTTCTCGCAATCCGTTTTGGGTATCAAGTTTTGTTTCGACTCTTACAAGACGTTCTCTTATGTCTATCAGTACTTCTTGATCCCCCATATTGCCACTATCCTTTCTAAAGACATAAAAACAACGCCCGCTATTTAGGCGTTTTACTGCGCATAATCGGTCTACTGTGCAGGAAACATTCCAACTAATTCGTTGTACTGATCCTGCGTAATACGATTATTTAGCATGAATACATCAAGTTTAATCTGCATCTCTTCCTCAGTTCCATAAGTTTTATTCTCGATTACTTTTTTGCATAATGTATATGTCGTCATTTCACATTATCCTTTCTATAATCCTAATTCAATCATTGATGATCTGAAATCTAAATCTAAGAGATAATCGTCTTGAGTAGGTTTTGGTTGAAGTTCTTCTATTGTAGCGAAAATCAGGAAATTACCTTCAGTAATATTCTTTTCTTCTCTTAAAACAAAACCTTGGGATTCAAGATCAGCTACGATGTTATCTCTCTCTTCAATGTCTTTATACGTTCTCTCTATCATTTTTTACCTCCATTTCATCCGTATGAAACCACCAGTACCACATCTCTTACTCTATTATAGAACTTCCTGCTGTACCGCATATTCTTTTGCTCTAATAGTATAGTATTGTGTCCGCATAAATGGCACCCCAGCTTCGTCGGTTTTACCATATATAGACAAAGTGTCCCCAGCGTTGAATGCTAAATCTTCTGTAAACGCTGTTCCCGACGTAGAAGTAGATATCCTTTGAGTACCGAAAGGGGAGTAATTTTTATAAATACGGCCATAGGCATTTTCCCCACTTGTAGTGGTAATAACTTCAAACGTAATCCTAAAGGTTCCTGAGTAATTCATTTTTATTCTAACACATTCTTTCCACACATCATCATTTACCTGTCCTCTACGATCAGAACTAAATAAAATCATATTTCCGGGTTCGAATAAAGGCAAGATTCTCTGATTAGAATTTAACTTCCCATCACTACCAAGAGTAGCAACACCATTAGCTACACCTTTTTGGCTCGTCGGAATCGCTCCAACTTGAGCCGCTGTTACCCCATGTGGATTCGCATCTTCCGCCAAATGCGCCATAAGATCTGCCTGCCCAGCCCTGCTCGTATCTGCTGGATGAACATGATCTGCTCTAGCATATCTCTTCGATGACCCTATTCCCGCAGTCCCATTCATAACCGGAGCAGTCGTCCCAGCTTGGCCGAGCACAAAAGCGGTTGTTGCAACCTGTGTCGTACTCGTATCAATCCCTGCTGTTGGTGCTGTGGGCGTTCCAGTAAGCGCGGGCGAGGCTATCGGTGCCTTGGTACCGATAAGTGTTGCTGTCGCTGCCGCATAATTGTCAAGCAAATCCGCATTATCATTAAAATCTTGGATGTTTACAACATCTGTACCTTCGGGCTTTTTCAACCCTAAATTCGCTGTCGTTTGCATAGCTTATCTCCTTTACTCATAAACTCTTAGTTCATTCCAAGTCATCAAGTTAACACTATTCCAAGTGAGACTTTTCAAAGAATCCCACCAAGTATAGGAATACTTAAAACTGTACCCTAAATGGGTTGGCTTAATTTGTTCGAGCATCTGAATAAACCCCGGCATGTTAGGCGGGATACCTTTTACCCCGGTAAACCGCACCTCAAAGCGATAGTCTGACGGATACTCGATGACATCTACCTCCCCTCCCGAAAAGGCGGATGCAGTATCAATGATCATTTGTTTGGTGGTTGTGCCAGAGCCGCGAATTTTTGCTTTTATAGATTCTCTTCTCCGGTCGATAGGCTTATTAACCTCTGTGGTTAAACCTAGCTCGCTTTCCCAGTAATCCAAGCCCCATGTGGCTGAATCCACGAAGCATTGACTCAAAACGTCGTCAATAGAATACAAAAAAAGACCCATCTCATCCGACGCAGTCTCTTGGAGTCTTTTCATTTCTCGAATGTCCTGATAATACTCAGGCAGATATTTCATTAGATCAGGTATCGAGTATTCAGGCATCTATTCATACCCCCAGTCCTACGGTTCCAAGCACCGGTATTTCTTCATCGGCTAAAGCCACATTTGCACCACTGCCATTAACTGTCAAGCTTGTATAATCGATGACTCCTGGTGTGCTAAGCAGTAGTGTCCCGACCTTGGCATAACTTACATAGGCACCTGTGAAAGCCATCTCTTGCAAATGGACTTCCAGCGCTGTACTAAAAGCATCTGTCACAGCTTGGATAACATAACCTGATGCCAAGATGACCGCAGCAGAAACATTAATCCCCTTAGCTGCTGCCGAAACAACCGTCACTGCCGCACCAATAGGCCGGACGGTTTCAAGGTAGTCTGCAACCTCGTTCACTAAGATTGAGGAGGCTGGTTGTTTTTCAGTATCCACTATGGCAAGCTTCACTGTGCCTGGTCCTGCCCATAATGGAAAGACTTTCGCATCTCCTACGCCAGGTACTTCTGTTGCCCACTGTCGATACTGAGCAGTATTTCCCGAGGTTGCCGGCTGGCGAACTCGCTGCAGATATCGCTGTCTGAGGTCATAATCCGTCTCTGTATCTGCTCCGGGAACCAAGATGTCGGACAGTTCTGCTCTTACGAGTCCACTGATATAGTCAATAGGCAACAAAGCTCCGAAGTTTTGATTCCCTATGCTTCCGGCAACCTCGCACTCCAGGATATACTGACCAATTGAGATTTTCTCTATAGTCCGATAGTTAAGCTGCTCTATGGAAAAGCGACTGCCTACGGCCACCTCCAAAGGCAGATCATCTTTTCCAAAAAACAGGGCTTTCCGTTGAACCTTCGTTGCGGCTTTACGAGTAACCCCATAATCTGCTGTCCTGGATTCCAGATAGTCTCCGCTTGAAGTCTGGGCCGAAAACAGTTTCAGATTGATCTCTAACTCCACATAGGCCTGCGCCAACTCTGCTGCGGCCGGGGAGAGGGCGTCATAAATGATGCTGCCCTCTCGTTTGTCTAGGTCAGCATCTACCCGCTCCAGCATTCTTTTGAGTATTAACTCGTAAGTTTGTGCTTCATACACTAAACCTTCACCTCCTGAGTCATATCAAAGCTCCCATAGCTGCTGATCACAGTAAATTCAATCAATAGACCATCCCCTGCAGCTGTGAACTGAACATTTTCAATTGAAGAGATTCGATCATCCTGAGTCAGAGCTTCTCCGATCATCCTGGTTATTTCCGATTGGACGAAAATCGGATTACTGCCGATCAACTTCTCCAGCTCAGAACCATAGTTGGCTGTGTAAATCAAATAGCGCAAACGTGGAGTCAGCAAGATCTTATAGACGGCCTGCTTGACTGCCTCAATTCCGTCTAATCTGCCTGAAATTCGATCTTTGGCCCCATCCAGCTTCCAAGTGAGTGAAGGCTGCTCTATTTCTTCGATCGTATCCTGGGTTACTGTTCCTCCGACTGGGATCACGTCGTCACCACCTTATCTAAGATTACAAATTTTTGCCCGCCCTGGACCCGCAGCAGAAGAACCGTATCCCCAGCTTTAAGACCGGGACGGATGACGATCTTCTCACCTAGAGCCTCGGATGTGCTGCGCATAGATCCGTTGTCTGTATATGGATGAATATGCTTAAGGTCAATTTCATATTTGATCAAGCTTTCCGGTACTAACAAAAAATCCGCAGTCAGCGTAAAGCGTTGATCAACTTTCACACTGAGCGGATTAATGCCGATAACCTCACCAAACATTACATTAACGGGATTGGAAGCTCCTACCGCATCTACTCCTGCGGTTTTGATCAGCTCTAATAGGCTGGACATTTATATCACCTTCAATTCTAGGGACATGGTATGATTTGTCCCCTCAAAACTATGCGTACATTCATCCACAAGAAAGGGCTGATTAATTCCGTATTCCGCAATCCAAATCCGAACGTATCTGCCCGCTCTTACCTGCGGCTCCCCAATAGCCTCAACCTTCAGAGTTTTAGTTTCTCTGTTTTTCAGTGTAGACAGCCTTGTCAACATCTCATTGATTTGCGCTTCATTCATATTTTCATTGACTTTCTGACTTAGCTGAAGTACCCCCCACTTAGTCACATTGTCCGTATCCATGGCAAAGTAAGGATCCCACATTCTAGACTCCTTGTAAAGCTTGATTTTATTGAAGGTATCTGAGTCAATGGATTTTTTCATGGTATAGTCTGTCATTAGCCCGCCGTCTCCAAGCCAAAAATCCAGCAAAAGATCATTAACATTACGGACAGAGAGAGCGCCAAAGTCGTCAAAAAAGACGAAGTTTCGATCAGAATTGATGAGAGTGAGATCTAAAGCCTTGCAGATAATATCCAATAACGTTTGATTGTCCTCGCTCATGCTCGGGATTCGGTAACCCGTATCGTCGATCTGTCCCAACATGAGGTTAAAATCTGCCGCTATCTTTTGAATGACCTCAGACGCTGTGACATTGGCGAACATATAAGTATCCTTAGCCATGAGATAGCGTATTTGGTCATAGCAGGATATTTTAACTTCCTCATCCCTTCCCTCATCGATGGAAAAAACATAGCCGTAAAAGACCTTGGCCCCATCCTCTGCTCTCTGAACCCGAATGATATCGCCATTACTGTACTTAAATGTCCGGTCTTGCCCGGGTGGGTTTTTAATCAGAGTGAAGTTCAAGCTGCCAGCTTTGCCGATCCGGCTGGTTTTCCAGCTTACAGCAGACACAAGGCTTGAAATGTCCCACACGTTGCCGTCCTTGTTGTCGATTAGTATTTTTAGCATCCCCAGAGAACCTCCTTTTAAGGCAGCTTTAGGACTCTGCCGATTTGCAGCCGCTTGATCTCTGCCTCGGCAATACCGTTCAGCTTTTGAATTTCCGGCCAACGAGCTCCGTTACCAAGAAACTGTTTGGCAACAGCCCAAAGTGTATCACCGCTCACAAGAGTATAGGTTTTAGGCTGTTGTGTCTCATCCGGGCGGGCTGGAGCCGCTGTCGCCGAGACAACTGCAGTGCTTGGAGTTTGCGAGCTGATCTCAACCTTCTGCGCGGCATAGGGTACATACCTTTTCAACGAAATGTCATAGTCAATGTCTCCTGCCCCGCCAGAAACCTCTTTCCAGTCAAAACTCTCGATGCTGGCCAAGGTGTTGATATCGTAGTGATCAGAGGTGAAAATAAAGCGGATGGGCTGCCTGGACTCCATCCACTTTACAATGAGTTTTACGTATTCAATGGGCTTCAGAAGGGTTTGAACCGTTACGAACGGATAGCGTTGGGCTGGGAAAAGACTGCTGAATTCATATTCACTGAGCTTGAGGTTCTTGATCACATTGATTTCTCCTAAGGCAACGATGTCATAAGTTTTGCCGTTGGCAGATTCACTGATTTCTAGAGCCCCTGGCATGACAGGCAACTGGAAGGCTTCTGCCTTGTCATTAAAACTCAATTCTATTCCATACTGCATTACGCATAAACCCCCTGAGCAGATGAGGAAATCTCGGTCTCCAGCATCGTTTTAATCTTGACTATAATTGAATCTACACTCTGTCCGTTGTTAATATCCCCTGTTGTCATAGCCACCGTTGGAGTAAGGGTTACAAAGTTTTGGATGTTCTTCATTTCAGCCAGTTCACGCATAGTCTTTAGGTCTTCACTGGAGATATCGACGGTGTTGTTTATTTTGCCGACTTCGTTGACGCGGTCGATGGCGGAAATTTGGTTTTGGTTTTGGTTCCAGTTGTCCAAGTTGTATGCACCATCAGTTGCACCACCCTTAAAATTAAACGCGTTTTCCAGTGACCCAAAAGCTCCTTGAACACTACTTACAGCAGAATTGCCTAGCTTTTTGCCGATGTCTTGTCCTTTACTGAATGCTTCATGATAATCCACTTGCTTCATCCTCGTTAAACTAACAACGTCTGCTTCGCTTTTAAGATTATCTCTCGCTCCCTCAAGGGTTTTCAACAGATTATCCATCCCAGCAGTAATATTAATTTTTATTCCTGAGATTTTGTTAATAAGAGTTTCAATCCCATGGGCCAGAGTCTGCAGGTACTCAAGGGCATTGATTGTTAAATCGTAAAATAATTTTTTTACTGCATATATTGGGTCAATGAACACATTGGCGATAAACTCTGCAACGGATAGGACATTATTTGCAAAGGAAGCAACGTTATTATAAAGAAAACCAAAAAAAGCTCCTAATAACCCTCCGATGAAGCCGATCACCTCCACCGTTGTATCCCCCCACTTTACCATAGCATAAACCACAAAACCAATAGCAGCACCAATCAGTAGAATAGGCCAATTTAGCGCAATCCATTCTAACGCCGCTGCCCTTATAGGTTCTGTCATCAACCAGAGTTTAGCAATCAACGCCGGTATTTGTGTTACTGCCCACATGGTGAGCGCCGAGCTAACCATCACAAGTATAGGAGCAATGATATCCCAGTTTCGCTGTATAGTTCCACCCAGCGAAGCTAAACTATCAACGATCCCCACAATTCCTCCGGCAATAATTGCTAGTCCGATGCTTAACCCGTTAATAAATGGCTGAAAGCTTCCCTCCTGAAAAGCATTATTTAATCTAGTCATGAGAGGGGTAAGGGCTTCCATGGCTTGTTCCCCTGCATCGGAAAAGCTGGATTTCATATTGTTCGTCAAAGCTTCCAACTGCTTTGTTGGAGATTTCATCATTTGATCAAAGGCTGCTTGCCCCATATTCTGTTTTTCGAGGAGCTGATCAAAGGCTTTAATAAAACCATCAATATTTCCCGACTTGCCTAGATCGTCAATCTCAAAGGCTTTAATATCGGCTTCTGACATATTAAAGCTTTTAGCTAAAGAAGTAATGTCGCCTGACATTGCCCCCTTTAAAGCTGATGCAGCCCCTTCAATCCCATTTCCCGCATTGTCAAATGCGTTCAGACGAAAGGCGAAATCGTTTAGCTTTGATATTTGATCTACATTTTGAGCAGACGAGAGAAATGTGAGACTACTCTGCAAGGCTTTATTGACATCCTGCCCGGCGGCGAGTGCATCACTTTTAAACTTATCAAACATTGCGGTCCCAATGTCTGTATTTCCGGTCCGGGCAATAAACATATCTTGAGTTTTTTGCTGCTCCATTGCGCCACCGATGCTTGCTTTTCCTAAATCCGTGAGCATTTGGACGGTAGCATTGACGCGAGAAGATGCATTAAAGAAGCTCAAGATTGAATCAACTGTTGCCAAAGCGGAAACCTCCTTTTGTGCAGAATAAAAAGCACTCTGTTTCGAGTGCTTGTATGCTATAATAACTTTTATCAGAAAAGGCTTGCAGGGCGGTCGGCATTCCTCCAAAGGGAGGTGATGCCATGGAAGTATACCAAACATTAACGCTTATGATTTCATTTGCGACATTGATGGTGTTAATACTTTCTTTCCCTAAACGGAAATAGACCGCCCCTGCCGAAAGGTTTGCGGTCTATCCGTTGCCCTAAGCCCTCCGCCCTTTAAGCGGCTGTTACACAAGGAGTTATGTTTGCAGCATGGCTCCTTGCTGTTACGATACGTAACCTCTGTCATTAGTATACCTTAATTATTGATTTTTAACATATGCTGAAAGACAACTAAGGCAAGTTTGCGGCTTGCCATCACCTTTTGCTTATATGCTATAAATTATTCCTGCCTAAACGGGAAAATTCGAAACTGAAGAATATTTAGACGCTATTTCTTTTTAAGCTTTGCCTTATCTTGCCTTTCCTTTTTAATTCTAATATCAATCATGGCATAAATAGCGGCCTTAGCTTCTCGTGTTTTTTGGGCCAGCTCATCAGGGGGAATATGGAGTTCGTGGAGGGCGTAGTAAGCGTAATTCCACTCACCCTCGCCCTCCTCAATTAGTTTTTTACCTCATCCATCAGTTCTTCCAGGCTTTGATCAAAACCGTTCAGTTCTTGCGCCTGCTGAACAAGGGTTGCATATTCTCCGGGAAACAGCATCTTGCGCAGCAGCTCTTCGGCACCTATGACGCCGTAAGATTTTTGAAGCTCAGCATTTTTCAGATCAGGGAAGCTGACACTTGCCACGATGATTTTGGCCAGATAAATGTTCTGGTCTATTTCAGACTGCTGTGAACCATTCTTCCCCTTAACTTTCCGAGTGGCAGCCTTGCGGTACTCTTCATTTTCCGCTTCAGTGATACTATGAATTTTCCAGGGTATCGGCTTGCCGTCTTTGTCCTTAAACCGTTCGGATACGATAACATCTTTGCTAAGATCAGATCCTGCATTTTGCGCGAAAAATCCTTGTAAATCACTCATTTTCTTTTCCTCCAGAATTTACTGATGATTCGATATAACTGCTACCCGAATACCTGTCTTATCTGACCATTGGAGCATTAAACTGGTCCAATAGATCAAAATCATCAAATGTAAAGGGCAGTTCTTCCTCCAAGGGATCATCTGACGTGGCATCGAAGGCTGCGGCTACCACGCTGTCCAAATTGCAATCCTTGAGGACGGAGGTCTGCTTGCCGACCGTGGAGGCAGGGTCCTCATTCACGATCTGCAGATCAAAGTAAAAATCTTTGCCCGTCTTGATATATTCCAGCATGAGCGCCCTAAACATGCTCGTAAAGTAATAAATCGTCAAAGTTCCGGTACCGGACCAACCAGAAGCCTTTTTGCCGACATTCGTTTTTCCCAATATAGGTACATCTGCCTTCGTCTTTTCGATAGTCGCCTCCACTGTTTTAGCATAAAACAACTCTTCCACTCGGCCATTAATTGTGACAAAAGCCTTGCCTTGCTTTCCGGATATTGCATCTTCTGCTTTAAGAAATGCCATAGCTTATCTCACCTGCACTTTCACATAGATTTTTTCGATAGAATCAACCGGCTGCGCATATGCCTCTATATAGACACTGTCTGATTCGATACCCGTTTGGACTGTCAAATCTGCTTGAGAATCAAAATTCTGGACAGCATCCATACCCTGCAGTGTTTCCATATATTTGACACACTGAGTTTTCAACAGGTTTCGTCCATCAGGGTTATTGGATACCTGCCCAATGTAAAACTCACTGAAAATCCTGACAAGATCATTATTAATTCCATCGAGAACTCTGATCACGCGGTTCTTGGCAAACTGCTTACCTTTTTCTAAGCTCGATGTGGTTAGAGTATTAATGTCCTGCTCTACAATAGCCTTGTTGTCATTAGCTGTAAACACAAATTCCCCAGCCCGCAGCGCCGCAATGATCTGAGCATTGGTATACCTGGGAGCCGCGTCCACCGCCCCATCATAAGCCTGATAGGTTAGAGATTCATTCACTTGGGCACCTGCGGTTGCACCGGCTACCCAGGCCGTAGCTTGAGCTGCGCTCAGGGTTGTGCCATTGGAAAGGATGACTCCGTTCTTGACGCTGATTACACCTTCGAAATCAGCCGTTGGATAATTTTCAAGGACTACTTGAATTTTCTTGCCCTCGTTATCACGAAGACGTTGGCAAAAGGCTGCGAATGTTGCTTTAAGAGTGTCATCTGTCGAAGGCAAGGCAACAGTATTGAAGTCGCAGATCTCGACTGCTGACAAATAGTCAGCATATACCTGATTGGTGATCGTGCCATCTGCACCTCCCACGAGAGGCACGCCCGCCGTTTCCACCAGAGCTCCTGTGCCCGAAAATACAACCCAATTATTCTCCACTAAACTTGCGATATTGAGCACGGTTTGTTGATCTGTTTCAGCCCCATCCACTAATGTAGTGACATCAAATTTCGTATCATCGTCAATGTTTTGCTGAATGAGCAGAGACACATCATTCCCTCTTGCACCACCCCATTTGGCTGTGGCCGTAAGGGTACCAATAGTCACGGTTGCCTTTGTCCCGGTATTGAGTCTGTATAAGAGCAGTGTTTTGGCGCGTTTCAAAGCCTCTCTGACTAAAACCAGATTGGCGTCCCCCATCGGATAACCCAGCTTGACAAAGGTGTCTTCACCTGCTTCAATACTGATGATTTGGTTGGGTTCACCCCATGAGAGCATAAGCGGAAGAGAGGCAATCCCTCGCTCTCCAAGTGCACCTGCCACCTGGGGCTCTGATTTAAAATTAACATACACTCCCGGTCGTACTTTGTTTTGTGTCGTCCATGTACCTGCTGCCATCTTAGTTAGCCTCCCTTTTCAGAAAATCCTCAAGGACCTTTTTAACCTGATCATGGGTGTATTTCTGTCCTTCTTCCAAAAGCGCATCCAGCAAATCCTTGTGGGAATATTGCTTAGACCGCAAAACCTGCTGTTTACTATAAATCTTCGCGAGCGGCTTTTCTCTTTTTTCAGTTTTTATCACGTAGATATCCCTCCTGTTTCATAGACTGCATTAATGAATCTGGTTCAGCACTTCGCATAACATGGAAATTGTAAGCCACAAACCAGTGAAGCACACCTTCAACGATTTCGTGGCGCATTCCGCTGCCTCTGACAAGACCACCGTCCACGCTAATCAGCTCCAGCTTGTCATACAATCGCTCAGCCACGTCATGTAAGGCTTCATTGCTCCCTGCAAAATAATGAATATCGAATGAGTGATTGCGCCGATAGCGCTGACCCAGAAGCTGATTTTGCGACACAGGAAACAGCTTTACATAAAAATAAGGCTCTTCCAAGCCTTGAGCACTCTCTTCGCTGTATGTGTTAATATTAGGGAAGTTTTGGTCCAGAGCAGCAATCACGCTATCCAGGACACTGTTGACGGTGATCATCGAATCCTCTCCTTAGCCTTCGCGCGGTTTAAACCTGTTGCCGAGTGAACTTAAAAAACTCATAAAGCCAATACAACAATGGCTGCACTAATTATAGCTCCGACGACAGTGCGCCAGAGCCATGTATTGTTTGCTAAGCGGAAAAATATATAGATATCACGTTTCAAATCTCCTAGAGCTTCATGATGTACGCTAATGCTAAATAGGGAGGCCTGTTTTCATGTGTGCTTCCGCTACCGATCGAAGCAGTTGAGCCTGAGAGGGTATGTCCGTGCGTACCTTCATATCCTGAATACCCTGAAAGAGTATGAGTGTGACTTCCTGCGGATTTAGTCAAGCGTGCCTCTTCCTCCACGTACGCCCCCTCATAAGCACCCGTTCCAACTTTAGTGACAGTACCTTCAATCTTCGTGTCATAACTGTGCTGGTGGGCTCCCGTGGTGCTATTGACAAATGTGCCCTTGTCGTGTCTATGGTTACCTGTTGAATTAGTTGCCAGCGTCCCAATTCCATGAGAGTGACTAGGCAATTGCTCAGAAGTAAGGGTTACTGCAACGGAACCACCTGTATTCCCGATTGCATACGTTGAACCGGCGCCAACGATAAACCTGTCTCTTAAATCCGGAGTCCCATTTGTACCATCACATAATGTCCATGTATCAGGAATAGTCCCAATAGCTCCGCTCCACATAGATATTAATCCCGTTGGAACCCCCGATATTTCATCTTCTGCTATAAGAAATTCCATAGCTTATCTCACCTTCACTTTCACATAAATTTTCTCCATAGAATCTACCTGCTGAGCATATGCCTTGATATAGACACTGTCTGATTCATTACACATTTATTCTCCCGTCCTTTCATTCTCGCCGTTCAGATAAGGGCTTTCAATGATGTCAACGTTTTATCCGAACTAAACCTTCGATATTATACGTTCAGTTCCAACTAACCCCCTTTCAATTCTAAAAGACTCTGATTATGCCTTGGTCATTTAGAAACTTTTGTCCTCTGACTTTGACTCTTTGTGAAAGAACTATCCGAAACAGAATCCCGCTCATACCATCGTTACCCCTCGGTTGCTTCGCATCATCCTATCCCAAGCTTTAAACCGGGCAGTATCCTCGTACCTCTCTTTAAACTCACCATTATCCCTACATCGATTTCCAGTCCATTTTAAACAGTTGGCACAGGTTTCTTTAAGTCCCGGTTTTACTGGTAAGAATAGAGAGCAACGTTCAGTTCTGGTTTTCACGTCCTGCACCTCGCTTAAATGGCATTAGAAAACTAGGCTTGCGCCAAGCCGCAGGCGAGACGGTAGCCTTAGTTCTGGCTGGCACAGCCAGTTTATACTTTCTGCCTAGTATAAAAAACGAACGCCCCGATTTATCGGAGCGCTCTAGTGAGAGGAGGGTTATGTCACGAGCAGGTCTCGTTCCTGACTTCTTTCACAATATTATTGTATCACGCTTTTTTCCAAACAAAGTGCAAACCCTCTGCCAAAAAAGTGCCAAACATGTGTTCTCTCTAGAACTCGTTTAATCACGTTTATATATTCCTAACAGAATTGCTGCCTCTGCCAATAGTTCATCTCTTACGCGATAATAAGTTCTCAGGGGTATTTTCATCTGTTTTGCTACCCACCAGTCATAATTATGTTTACTAAAGTAGCGATATTCAATTATCTTCCTATCGTCTTCTCCAAATCCGGCCAGGATAATTTCTATCTCCCTGATACGAAGTGTGCACTGGTTAATCTCTTGCGCGGTCTCCCAACGTTTAGAAGCAATCCCTCCTGTCTGATCGCTAGTCTTTGTAGGGGCAGGAGTTTGGGAGTAGGTCGCCGTCGTCTTCGGTAATTCGTTTCCCAGCTGGGCATTCAAAATGCATAACCGCTTTTTATCCTCCGGATATTGAGAGAGTCTCCTGATCGTTAGCAAGTACCACTCAGGCTTTTTGTTTTTTTTCTCTGCTTGATCCATAATATCCCCTTTCTAGCATAAAGCTCTCCTAGCTCTCCCATAACACTGTGTACACTGCCTCAACATATCAAATACTCTTTGCACTACCTTGAGCAATTCTTATTTGCCCACCTTTTCCATTGGCGTGAACAAATTTACAATTATCACAACATCCATTTTGATAATCTAATTATCATTAATACTAAAAAAAATTGATATTGCATTGACGATAATATTATTATCAACTATAATACAAAACAAGATAATTAAATTATCGATTAGTTTATGCTTTTTTAGTATTAAGATCTGAGAATAACTTCTCAATCCGCTCATCATAATGTCATACAACTCAAATAATAAATCCCTTCCAGGGGTAAATATTTCCGTTTTTAATCATTCTCATATAAACTTCGGAAATTCCATTCTCTTTAGCGGCTTCCTTTTGAATACCTTTTTCCTTACGACATGTTGTGAAAAAGTTGCGCTTTATTGGCATAATTTCACTCAACCCCCTTATGTAAGGCCCATTATAGTTGATAATATAATTATCGTCAAGAGTGTTCTTTGGTAATATTATTATCATAAAGGAGTAGGATCTTATGATTGGCAAACTGTTAACCGAACTAAGAAATAAAAGGGGGCTGACTCAAGACCAAATTGCAGATGCTCTGGAAGTAAAGAGGCCTCGGTATAATTCTTGGGAAAATGACATTGCCAAACCGGATATCCAAATGCTCAAGAAAATTGCGGCATTTCACAATGTAACTCCGGACTACCTGCTTAGCTTTGAAACGAATACTATTAGCCCGTCTTGGGCTACGCCCAAAGACAGACGAGATTTCAAAAAAATGCTCGAAGACGATGGAGATCTCATGTTTGACGGCGTACCCATTGATAAAGAGGACCGAAAACGCGTTATGGATGTTTTGACCGGACTCTTTTGGGAGGCTAAACATATGAATAAGAGAAAAAATAAGCCCAGTAGCACATATGGCACCAAGAAGTAACTCTCCTGGTGTCATTTCTAAAAGGGGTGCGAATCAAATGGACAAACTTATTTCTACTTTAGTCAAGCGTTACAAAACCAATTGCCCCTTCACTATTGCTGAAAGGCTAAATATCCATATACGCTTCGCCGATCTTGGGGATCACACTCGAGGTGTTTATTACTGCAAACTAAGGCGTCGTTTTATCGTGATAAATAGCGGAATCAATTCTTTCTGGCAACGTTTTATATGTGCCCATGAATTAGCCCATGACCGATTACACCGAGGTTTAAACCGTTTCTTTCTGGATGAACATTCCTTACAAAATACTAATAAGTATGAACGACAGGCTAACATATTTGCCGTTCAGTTACTTTCGGCTAACTCTGGAATTATAGCTGGTGAAACAATTGAACAGCTATTTATGAGGACAGGTATCCCTTTAGAAATGGCTCAATATTTCACTGAAGAGGATTACCTTCCTATTTCTGCACCTTATATTTTTTTGCTTTAATTATAATAATCCAAGCCTTGCACCCCCGATTTCAGAGATGAGTACTTCACAAAACTGAAGCTTTAAACCTGCATGAAAAGAGATAACGATAATTGAATCGCTCCATTTTCTATCCTCTCATAGAAAATGGCACCTGCCCCTCAGCCGATAAATGAGATTTGCCAAAGGATACTATGACACCTATTCCAGCCATTACACTGTTTTTGGAATGAACAAGGGAAGTCAAATATTTGAAATACGTTTGTATGACAGTGGTAAAGCAAATATAGCCCAATAACAGCAAAAAGGCCTCGAGTCCATACAGCTTTCTGTACCTCAAAGCTTTTGTTATTATGTAGCTCCAGCTATTTACACAACTGCATATGGTCCTAGAAATAACCCTAAAGAATTACTCTTTCACTTTGAGTAAGTTCATAGAGAATTATGCATTGTCGAGTTGTCTTTTTAATTTTCTAAACCCAATATACATACTAATACGCCATGGCAGGATCATGCTAAAGGCCAAGATGAAAAAAATGCCGCTCATTTGGGCAGGATCGATATGAATGGTCTCAGCAAGGATAATTTTCCCGACCATTCTTAACGCGACTAAGCCTATCAAAGCCACTATAAACAGCTTTGATCTTTGGAGATAGATTTGGTTGTCCCGAATTTCAAATTTAGAAGTTTTTATTAAGACGATAGAGAATAACATTCCCATGACAACGGAACTTATCAGTTCAGGTAATGTCGGTCTAAACATTGGTAAGATAAACATACTCGCACCCGTTGCCATGAAAAGCGGCGGCAAAATAATCTTTTTCGCTACAGCCGGTTTTTTTGTGTTTCTCAATCGTACCAAGTTGACGATAATAACCATTAACAACGACACAATAATTGATGCTGTGACTAAAAACTGTTTTGTGAACATAATTACCTTTCTATCGTCCAGTCTTATACCTATTATAATATAACTCTTTGCCTTTAAATATAGCAAAGAGTTATATTATTGCAGAGCTAAAGAGATATCGAACCCTTCTCTTGCTTGCTATTGTTCAATTTTATAGAATCTGCGTCTAAATGATATCCTTATTAGAAAATTTCCGTATTGCTAACGTCACAAATCCGAGCATGTAAATAGCAATATAGACAAACATCCATAGACTTGCTGGTTTGCCACTGCCCGATAAACTGGCAGCAGACATGGCACTTGCTGCCAGCTCAGAATTCGGAACCATAACCCGTTCCATCGTACTATAAATCGTTTGGAACGGTGAAATCAAGCTAATAAAAATTCCAGTACCAATGACTGAGTTGTTACTCACGTACTGCCCAATCATCTCGACCATTCCCCCAACATTACCTAAAATGTAAATGAAGATCATTAAGATTCCATTGGACACTGCTTTTAAGGACACAGATCCAAACAATGTCAGGCAAAGGACTGCGACTGGCAGCAATAGATACAACAACCATCCTGTTATGATTTGAGAGAATGTTAGACTGGTTATCGTGCTAAGCCCAAAAAAGGCTCCGATGACCAGAATTAATGAGAAAAGCAATGTTGCGTAGGTACAGGCTAAAATAACCAATCCGCCAAGTTTCCCAAGGATATACTGATAGCGTTGAATGGGACGAGAGAGAATCCCTTGAATGAGTCCTGACTCTAGTTCTGAGGCAATTGCACCCGATCCAAGCATAATAGTTAGCAAAGCTATTAACATAGCCGAAAACTGAAAACCCATTTTCGTTACCATTTGAATCGCAAAAGGCTTAAATTGATTTCCCATTCCATGAGTCACTGATGTGTTGGGAAAATAATTAAGCATTAATGTCCAAAATACCAAGTACAAAAAGGTGACAATCCCCATTATGATAAAGGTTTTTTTACGAATAGCTTCATTTAATGTTGTGATTAATATTGCTGCGATGATTGTCCCTCCTCGCCAACAATCTGCATAAACACAGTCTCAAGCGTCTCTCGATGCGGTGTTAACTCATATAGTGTTACACCATTGGCGATAAGACTGGATGCAAGGGCAGGTATTTCCTCGTAATCATTTAAAGTAACTGTTAGACTGCCATCCGCTAGTTTTTGCAATGATTCGTGTTGCTTATTCAGCTTTGCAAACAATTCTTCAGTTAGGCCATTAGCCCGGATTGTTAACGAAATTTTAGTCATTAGTAACTCATCCATCCGCGCGGATTTAACAACTTTACCTTTGTGAATAAAGGTAACACTGTCACAAACTGCTTCCACTTCACTTAAAAGATGACTGTTTAAAAAGACCGTCGTTCCTTCATCTTTCAAAGCAACAATAATGTCTCTGACATCTTTACGACCAATTGGATCCAGAGCAGATGTTGGTTCATCCAGGAAGATCAGTTGTGGATTAGGCAACAGCGCACATGCTAACCCGATGCGTTGCTGCATGCCTTTACTATATGAACCCACTTTGTAGTTTTCTTGCCCAACGAGTCCTACTAACTTTAAGACCCTGCTAATTTGATCCTTCTTATTTTTCAATTTGAATAATTGGGCGTGGAAATTCAGTAAGTCTAAACCTGTCATCCAGTCTTGATAACGGAAAAGCTCAGGCAGATAACCCATCTTTTCTCTCGCAGAAACATCGCCAAGGGGTTTGCCAAGTACTGTGCCGCTTCCGGATGTGGGAAATACAAGACCGGTTAACATCTTAATACAAGTACTTTTCCCAGCACCGTTTCGGCCAAGGAATCCATAAACTTGCCCCGCTTCTACTGAAAGGCCAACTTGGTCACATGCCGTTTTATTGCCATACTTTTTAGTGAGAGCATGTGTTTCGATGATCATTACCGAACACTCCTAGCAATTTTTGCAAGCTCAGCATCTGTTTTATTACCCATTAACCCATACAAATTACCATCTTTGGTCCAAATCAGCACAGAAGCGTTCTCCATATCGGGCATTTCTTCTGCAGCCATTTTATGTGCTTCTTTCAGAGCAGCAAATTTTTCTTCACCGTATTTGCTAATCAATTTTTTGCTCATTTCAGCCATAGCTGCCTCGTGGGACTCACCATTTAAGCCTTCAAGAGCTTGACCATGTGATCCTGGTGCGCTCATATCTTGAGGAATTGTTTCAGTAAATCCTTTTAAATCAGACATAGTGTAGACGTAACCATTTTTCCCTCCCAAATCCACTTCTCTTCCGAAACCAACTAGGACAGGAAGATAGATATCAGAAGTATCCTCCTCGATTTCAGCAAGTTGTTGACGAAGATTCGCAGGAATTAACGGCAAATTTAGCATGACATCTCGTAATTCTTTTTTTGCGGCTTTCGGCGCATCTAAATAGGCTTTCTGGGTTGCTACGAATAGGACATCATCATATTTTGCGTAGGCAGCAGCTGAAGATACCATAGACATTTCGACATTGTTTAGATCACTGGAAAGCAGTTTTGGACTATTAACCGCTTTCAGCAGTACATTGCTAGCATCCACATCTAACGTGAACGTCATTTTGCTAGAATCCATCGCAGAGATCTCAGGCTTTTGAGATTCTAGTTCCCGTGGCAAACGAAGTTTAAAAGCATCAAACTCCTCGGCCTCTTGCAGTTTTGTTACTTCATGTTGTGGGTGTGTAACAACGTTGATCAGCGAGCTGTGTTCAAAGTTCATTCCTTTAAAATCTTCTTTCAGATTAGAAATGGTTTGCATTCCTTCCTGCAGATCCCCAATTGTAATTTCAAGGGTTTTCACATTGTTTACACGGAAAATCGATAGAGTATCTAGCGCTAAAGTTTGCACTGGTTTTACAAACGTAGTAAGTCCCAACATAAGCACCAGTGAAGCCCCGATTACTATTTTTCGTTTCATACCATCAGATCCCTTCATAATATAATTTCGCTCCTCTTCTTTTTACATTAAGATTATGTCCTCAATGTGACCGTTTTTATTAATTTCTAAATGGCAATTTAACAACAAATGTTGTCCCTTGACCAATTTCACTGGTAAAATCTATTTCTCCATCATAGATTTCCACGATCTTCTTAACGATGGCTAAACCAAGACCGCTTCCCTCTTTGGAATGGGATTCATCGGCTTGAAAAAATTTTTCAAAGATTCGTCCTTGATCGATTTTGGATATACCAATACCTTGATCCTTGATCTCGGCAATGACCTTGTTCGAAATTTTTCTCGCTTGAATAAAAACAGTTCCGGATTCGGCAGAGAATTTGATAGCATTCTCAATTAAGTTCAACCAAATCTGTTGAATCAGGGCTTCGTCACCAGTGTAAACGATTTTCTCTAAATCTATGTCGAGTTCTAAGTTTTTCTTAGACCATTTTTCCTCTAGAAGAACAATCGTCCTCCGAATTTGCTCATCTAAAGAAAACTGTTTCGTACTCTCTGGGATGAATTGATGATCCAGCTTAGAAAGTCGAAGCATATTTGAACTTAAATGGCTTAATCTCTTGGTCTCATCAATGATGATGTTTGTGTAAGCCTGAAAATTTTCTTCCGACAGCTCCTTATCCTGAAGCATTTCAGCAAAGCCTTGGATAGAGGCAATAGGAGTTTTGATCTCGTGGGATACGCTGCTAATAAAATCTTTGCGGAGATACTCCATATTACCGAGTTCTGTCGTCATTAAGTTGAAATTTTGGGTCAAAACCCCTATTTCATCATTGCTCCTATAATCCATCTTGATTGAAAAATCACCCTTAGCAACCTCTTTTGTTGCATTGCTAATCCAAATGATAGGGTCAGAAATTTTCCGAATCGCGAAGAATAATAGTGAGCCTCCCATGGCTACGCATAAGATCAATGTTACGAACATAAAACTCCCAAAAACTGCATGCGCTTCGCTAATACTCAGATCACCATGATAGAGCCCTAAGAAAAGAATCGTCATCAGAGAAAAAGAAACAAAACAAGAGAAAAACAAGATTCCAATGGCAATCAAAGTACCTTTGGCCCGAATTGAATTTGATAATCTCTTAACCATAAATCTTCTCCGCCTTATAACCAAGTCCCCGAATCGTTATGATCTTAAACTCTGGCCTATCTTCGAACTTCTTACGAAGCTTTTTAATGTGGCTGTCCACCGTTCGTTCATCGATATCCGTATCCAGTCCCCAAATTTCTGACATCAGTTGCTGCCTTGTAAAAATTTGCTTTGGATAGCTTAGCAATTTAAAAAGTAGCAGAAATTCCTTTTTGGGCAAGTCAATATTCAGGTCTGGACCATTTATGCTTAAATTGTCATAGTCCAGTACGATTTCACCTATTACAATTTTATGTTCATTAGTAATTTTAGCCCGTCTTAACAGAGCTGATACTCTTAAAATCATCTCGTTCATATTGATTGGTTTTACCATATAATCGTCTGTGCCCAATCTAAAACCTTTTTCTTTGTCCTCAAAGCTCTCTTTAGCAGTCACCATTAAAATAGGCATGTTAAAATTTGCTTCTCTAAGGCTTTCAATAAGTTCAAAACCATCCATAATTGGCATCATAATATCACTAATAATTAAATCGACATGGTGTTCTTCAAGAATCCCGAGAGCTTCTTGCCCATTTTGTGCTTGTAATACTTTAAAACCAGCTTGTTCCAAACGAGTTTTCATTAACATCAATAAGTTTAAATTATCCTCGACAACCAAAATTCGAAACATGACAAACCTTCTTTCAAAAGATTACATGCTTATTGTCAATTGAATCTGTATTTATTCTTGTAGTTTGCTACTTTCACTATTCACTATAATATTATTCGTGTGTAAAGTCCCTTCTCAGATTTTCCCGTTTTAAGAAGAGTTTAACTCAGTAATGTGACTTGAATGTGCCCAACAATGAACTCGAGCAACGCTGGATATTATACGAAACCAACGCTACTCAGGCTGCGAAAGAAAAGGTAAGACAAGGCCACGGCAACGACACAGCTGGTGTAACACATAAGCCTTCTCGGCAGAGTTATTTAATATTTGCATATCTCCTCCTACATAAAAAGTGCTATAACCATCGCTGTTTGATATCAGAAACAGCAAAAGTTATAGCATATTACTTCTATTTTATTATAACAGGTCTATTTCAAAATCATTTACATCCTAAAGACATTGTCCGGGCAAGTCAAAGCTTTCTCACTTTTATCTTCCGCTTTATTTGAGGTAACTGTAATTTTTTTGCGTAAAATTAGATTATATCTTGAACTTACCCACGAGTTGAGAAAGATTTTCGCCTATTTTAGCCAAAGCCTCTGCAGATTGGCTTACAGAATTCATTGTAGCAGCCTGTTCTTCAGAAGCAGCCGATACTTCTTGGGTACTAGCAGCGGTATGTTCAGCAATGATGCCGATATGCTCCACTGATTTAACGGCCTGTGAACTCCCATCGGCCATAAGTTTGGTTGCTTCCGTGACTTTCTGAATTTGTTCGACGACTGTTTTGATCTCTACCACAATGGTTCGGAACGAATTCCCCGCTAAATTAACAGCTTCTACACCTGCAGCGACTTCTACCTTCCCTTTTTTCATCACTCCTACAGCACGTTCCGTTTCATGCTGGATATTGCCGATCAGAGTGGAAATCTGAGAAGCGGACATTGATGACTGTTCTGCCAGTTTCCGCACCTCTTCAGCGACTACAGCAAAGCCTTTTCCTTGTTCTCCCGCACGTGCTGCTTCGATCGCAGCGTTTAAGGCCAGCAGATTAGTTTGTGAGGCAATTCCGGTAATAACATCGACGATTTGTCCAATCTGGATAGATTGTTCACCTAACTGAGAAATAACTTCGGCTGTTTGGTCCGTAACCTCACGGATTTCCTCAATCTTCTGCACAGCATTTCCTGCCTGAAGAGCCCCCAATTCTGCGGCTTGAGCTGCCTTACCACTACTATGACTGACAATCTCCGCGTTCACAGCGACTTGTTGCGCATGGGCAGACAGTTGCTTGATCATTTCGCCAGTACCTCCTACTGCGATAGCTTGTTCAGTTGCTCCCGAAGCAAGTTGCCCCAGTGTATCAGCGACTTGTTCACTTGCAGCAGTGGCTTCTTGGGCTGCAGCAGATAATTCTTCGCTCGTGGCACCTAAAGTACTGGCAGTGTCGTTAACTTCCGTAACAATGCTATGAATATCCCCAATAAACCGATTGAAATGTTGTGAGAGTTTTCCAATCTCATCATTAGTTACAATGTTCAAGCGTTTCGTTAGGTCTCCATCCCCTTGTGAAATATCCTTTAACACTTCACTCGTTTGTACAATAGGCTTGGTAATCCCTCCAGAAACTAAGAAAATGACCAAACCAATCACAAAAATCGAAATCAGAGCAACGATAATTGAGAAATTTCGAATAGAGTTTGCTTGATCCAAGATCGTAGTCATTGGAACGTTGATAACAAGCGACCATGGTGTTGTCGTCCGACCAATGGTCACTGGCACGTATAATCTGTAATACTCATCTGTGGATATAGTATGACTCTTACCGGCTTTGATTGTTTCAATCGCCGCCTGATCATCGACATCTTTGCCAATTTTTTCAGGGTCTGGGTTTGAAACGTACTTGCCATCATTAGACACAAGACAGGCATATCCAGTATCAAAGGGCTTAATGTCGGAAATCATTTTTTGAACGGTATCTAATGTTATATCAGCTCCAACTGCTCCGACATATGTGTTGTTAGCATTGATCATTATTGGTTCAATTAAGCTAATCATGAGAACTTCCTTACCATTCACTGTGTACAAGATAGGATCGGTAACAGTTTCCTTGTGAGTGTTTTTAGGAATTAAGTAAAAGTCCCCTACTCCAGGCGTTTCATAATCGGCGAGAGCCTCTAGGGTAATATCTCCTGTCCCCCTATTCCAATAAGGGATAAATCGACCTGTTGCATCATGTCCTGGTTGATTTATATAATTCGAGTCATTCCCATCGAGTGCATTCGGCTCCCATACAGTCCAGGTTCCTAGAACGGGAAGGTTATTCTTCAAGACACTTACTATCATTGAATTCATAGTGGCTCTATCATTGTTGTTTGCTTCCTTAAGTCCTTCAAAAGTAGAGCCTAATGTTCTTACCGTGTCCATAGTAATATTTAATTCACTCGTTACTTGATTGGCATATTGGTATGCAGTGTGCGTTGCCGTCTCGTAAGCAGCAGTCTTTGCCATTTCGACAGATTTTGTTGATACTAGCAATATAACGCAAATAAACGAAACTAAGATAACTAACCCCGTTGAAAATAGTATTTTATTTCTCAGCTTTAAATCTCTTACTGCCATTCGTATATCCCCTTTTGATGTTAATGTTTACTTGTCACTGTCAGATGGAACATGAGTTATACCTAATTATCAGATGATTAATACCAATCCTTTCTTTAGATTATAAATAATCCATCATAAAATTCCATAAAAAAAGACGCCAAAATCAATGATCGGCGACAAGTTTTTGTTCGGTAACCCGGCTATCTTTAACCTCTAAAGGTGTAGACCCGTGGCTTTGCGTCCCCAGTTCACACTAGGTTTGCCTTTATCGCAGAATATACAATTAACCCACACCTAGAACAATACTAAGTCACTTCAAGTGGGACTAGGCACTACTTAATAAGCACTTTACATTGTAACACAATATTTCTTAATACAGAATTATATTGAATTTTGAATTATTAAATCACCGTGAACCGCATTCAGGTGCCGTTGACGTCAGTAGTCGCAATACCTATTGGCTTCTGCCAACAGCATAATCAGTACGCGAAGAAAAGGAACCGCCACCATTACCAATTAAAATAAAGAAGGTACTTGCGTAATCGTTTACTACGGCCAGGTCAATCTTTCCATCGTAGTTGAAGTCACTAGCTACAATACGGGAGGGACTATCACCAAGCCCAAAGTCAGTCTTTGAGTCATATGTTCCTCCAGCAGTCAGTAAATATACTGAAACATTATCCTTCCATCGCCATTAAAATCCGCGGTAACCACCGTATTGGGACTGGTACCATTGGTGTTGATGGTAACCCTCAAAACAGGGGGAGTTTTTGATCACCCGATTGGTGATATCAGTTTATTAACTTTTATTAACGAGTTGTTCATGTTGACTTTACTAAAGCTAAACTCAAATTTCCTCTAAGAATACAAAAAGGCCTTGAGGCGTACAACTTAATGTACCTCAAGGCTTCCGTTTGTAACTCGCCATATCAAATCTAAAAACCTAAGCTTTCTCTAACATGTATCCCTTTTAGGCCCAGAGATAAGCGAAACTACCCTATTGCCCGTATTGATTAGCTGGTCTCGTCCCTAATGACCTTCCTCAAACGTTTAATCCATGTGCTTTCATTTGAGATAATAACTTTTCTCGGTTTATATCCTCCATCGTAGTGAGAGGCGATCTGAGATAATCCTTGCAGAACCCCATAGCTGCCATAGCAGCCTTCACCGGAATAGGATTTACCTCACAAAACAGCGCGTCTATAAGGGTGTAAAGTTTATATTGCTGATCTGCACTGCCTGTAATGTCACCATTAAAGAAACGGGTGCAAATCTCACGTGTCTGTGCCGGCATAATGTTAGAAAGCACAGAAATGCCGCCAACTCCTCCAAGCGCCATAAGTGGAACTAACTGATCGTCATTGCCTGAATACAAATCTAGCTTGCCATGGACACGCGCCATCGTTTCAACAATTTTGGAAATGTTGCCATTTGCCTCTTTAATCCCTACTATATTTTCATGTTCAGCTAATACTTCGTAGGTTGCAGGTTCAATATTTACCCCTGTCCTTGAAGGCACATTATAGAGAATGATAGGCTTAGTACTCTTGTCGGCAATTTGAGTAAACATTTTAATCAGGCCCTTTTGTGTAGCTTTGTTGTAATAAGGGGTAACTACGAGCATTGCATCCGCACCTGCTTCGCAGGCACAATGTGTGAGGTCATGCACGTATTCGGTGTCATTGCTACCTGTGCCAGCAATGATCGGCACCCTGCCTTCTGCGCGCTGAACTGCAAATGTAATTGCCGCTCTGTGCTCGACGTCAGTTAGGGTCGACGCTTCACCTGTCGTTCCACAAATTACCAGAGCGTCAATTCCTTCCATAATTTGCCAATCGATCAATTTGCCCAACTGCTCAAAATTAATTCCTGTTTCGTCCAGAGGAGTGATGAGAGCAGTGGCGATACCTTTGAAAACAGTGTTCTTTTTCATATTAATTCTACGTCTCCTTTATATAAAAAAATAGCTGATACGGAAATCAGCTACTAAATTACTCTATGATTTTTCAATCACACTGTAATATAGATAGCTCTCCGCATACGCGACAGTTGAACAAATCTTATTTTGTTCAGCCAGCCCAGTCCCCACGTAAGTGGGACCGACTTCGGCATCTACACCTTTCGTCGAAGCTACGGTCTTACGTAAACCTTAACAACTTCGGGTACTGATTATACGATGCACCTCTATCAATTCTATTAAGTCTATTCATATATCGCTATACTTGTCAAGTCCAAATTGATCCTTCTATAATTACGTTTTTCTGATTCTTCAATTAGCTTCTGTGCGAATAAGCTATTATAGCATCCTTTAGGGTTCATACTATTCCTCCCCTAGACTCAATCAGTGCAAAATATGAAAGAGTTTAATATGAGATTATGACTGTTTTATTTTAACATTAGTGTTCAAAAATAAATAGTCTGTTTTTTCAATCTCTCTTATGTTACACCTAAGAATTGTTTCCCATTGTGTGGGGGTTAGACCCTCTTGTGAGCTTGTGAAAACTTGTTTTTGAACAGGTCTGAATCTTGTGCTATTATGAAAATACGGCCTGGTGGTCTGACCATTAAACGTCTTTGATCATTATTATCGTATTAAGTGGGAGGTTGAACATGAAAATTCTCGTGTGTATCAAACAAGTACCCGGAACCTCAAAAATTGACGTTGATCCAGTAACAGGTGTCTTAAAGCGAGATGGTGTGGATTCCAAAATGAACCCGTACGATTTATTTGCTATAGAAACAGCCTTAAAGCTCAAAGAACAAAAAGGTGGAACGATCCAAGTTATTAGTATGGGGCCCCCACAAGCTAAGGACGTCATTCGAGAAGCCTTTATGATGGGTGTCGACGAAGGTGCCTTGGTTTCGGACCGAAAATTTGCCGGAGCAGACGTCCTGGCAACCTCCTACACAATTTCTCAAGGAGTTCGCCAACTGGGCGACTTCGACCTCATACTTTGTGGTAAGCAAACGACCGATGGAGACACTGCCCAGGTCGGCCCTGAAATGGCTGAATATCTAGGCATCCCTCATATCGCTAATGTTTTGAGCATCGTCGACCTTAAAGATACGTCCATTCAAGTGGAAATGGACATGGCCAATACAATAGAAGTCGCTGAAATTCAATTCCCTTGTCTCTTAACTGTCGAAAAGGACATTTTTCAGCCTCGACTTCCCTCCTACAAGAAAAAACTGAGTACCAAAGACCGAGAAATTAGAATGATCACCTTCAAGGATTTTGAAGATAACAATGAAACTCGCTATGGGTTAAGTGGGTCGCCGACTCAGGTTGAACGAATCTTTCCCCCCTCGGTTAATTCGGATCGAGAAACTTGGACAGGCACCTCAGCAGAGCTTAGTGCTCAAATTGCGGATAAACTCAGACAATTAAAGTTCGTTTAGAGGAGGTAGAGCTATGAGTACGTTAATTTGTCACCAAGAAAAATTGAACGAATCCAACATTCAAGCCTTAGTCGATATTTGCCCATTTGGTGCCCTTGAGCATAAAAATGGAACCCTTGAAATCACCGCAGGCTGTAAAATGTGCAAACTTTGTGTAAAAAAGGGTCCCCAAGGGGTTATGGAATTTATTGAAGACGCAGCTACGACCGTCGATAAGGACTCATGGAAGGGCATCGGAGTCTACGTTGACCATGTGGAAGGGGAAATCCATCCCGTAACCCTGGAATTGATCGGTAAGGCTAAAGAACTCGCCTCAGTCGTCAATTTCCCTGTTTATTGCGTCTTTATCGGCTATAACATTAAAGACAAAGCTCAAGAATTACTTCACTATGGCGTCGACGAGGTCTTTGTCTATGATTACGAAGAATTAAAGCATTTCCGCATTGAACCTTATACAGCAGCGTTTGAGGACTTTATCCAGAGGATTAAGCCATCCTCCTTACTGGTGGGGGCAACAACAATTGGCCGCTCCTTGGCACCCAGAGTCGCGGCAAGATTTCGAACCGGCTTAACCGCTGATTGTACCACCCTTGAAATGAAAGAAAATACTGATCTGGTTCAAATCAGACCCGCTTTCGGCGGAAACATTATGGCCCAGATCATATGTCCTAACACGAGACCTCAAATGGCAACGGTACGATATAAGGTCATGAATGCTCCCGAAAAACAATGTGAACCCAATGGTAAGATTGCTCTCTGCCAATTAGATCCCCAACAATTGGTCTCCTCTATCAACGTTTTGAAGGTAACCCACAAGCAGATCGAAGAAAACATCTCAGATGCCGAAGTGATTATTGCTGTCGGACGAGCTTTAAAATCCGAGAAAGACATGGCCATGATTGTGGAATTAGCTCAATTATTGGGCGCACAAATAGCAGGCACTCGCCCCTTAGTTGAAGCAGGTTGGATTAATGCCAAACAACAAATCGGTTTATCCGGTAGAACAGTCAAGCCTAAACTGATTATAACCCTCGGAATTTCAGGCGCAGTTCAGTTCACAGCGGGCATGAACAGCTCAGAACAAATTTTTGCTATCAATATAGACCCCCTTGCTTCCATCTTTAATATTGCTCATTACGGAATCATCGGAGATCTCTACGAAGTTGTTCCTCAACTCATCGAGGATATTAAAGGCTCAAAGCTCTTGGCCTGCGCACGTTAGTAAACTCGTTTAGCTAATAGCTGAACATTGCAGAATTGGAACACCCCTTGTAGTAAGTGAGTGTCTCACAATCGCTAAGGGGAATAACGTCGAGAATCTGATAGAGAATTTGACAGTAAATCGGAGGTAATTTCATGAACAACTATAAAAGGCTGGATGCTAAAGATAGAGAGTTTTTAGTTTCACTCTTAGGAGAAGAGCGAGTTTATACCGGTGAAGCCATCAGCGAAGATTTCAGTCATGATGAATTAGGTGGTATCAGCCAACGACCGGATGTTTTAGTCAACCTTCTATCCACCGATGAAGTCTCAAAAATCATGAGCTATGCCTATGAAAACAATATCCCGGTCGTAGCACGAGGATCAGGAACCGGGCTAGTGGGTGCCTCTGTTCCAATCTTCGGGGGAATCATGCTTAATATGTGCGGCATGAATAAGATCCTTGAACTCGACGAAGAAAACCTAACCCTTACCCTGGAGCCTGGCGTGCTCTTGATGGAAATCAGTAAGTATGTCGAAGAACATGATTTGTTCTATCCACCAGACCCTGGGGAAAAATCCGCCACAATTGCAGGTAATATCAACACCAATGCAGGGGGCATGAGAGCTGTAAAGTATGGCGTGACTAGAGATTATATCCGAGGACTGGAAATCGTTCTACCTACCGGTAAAGTTATCAACGTGGGCGGAAAAGTTGTTAAGAATTCCTCCGGCTACAGCATAAAAGACTTAATCTGCGGCTCAGAAGGTACCTTAGGTATCGTGACTAAAGTGATCTTAAAACTGATTCCTTTGCCGAAGAAAGCTATATCTCTATTACTCCCCTTTCCCGATCTCGATAGTGCCATCAGCACGGTTCCGAAAATCATTAAATCAAAATCCATTCCCACAGCCATCGAATTTATGCAAAGAGAAGTCATTCTCGCTGCCGAGGAGTTTCTAGGCAAAAAATTCCCTGATAACACTTCCGACGCTTATCTCTTATTGACCTTTGATGGCAATAGCATAGAAGAACTGGAAAAAGACTATGAGAAAGTCGCTAACATCTGCCTGGAAGAAGGGGCACTTGATGCCTTCATTATCGACACGGATGAGCGAAAAGAGGCCGTTTGGTCAGCCAGGGGTGCGTTCCTAGAAGCAGTAAAAGCCACAACCACCGACATGGACGAATGTGACGTCGTTGTTCCCCGCAACAAAGTTGCTGAATTTATCAAATACACTGATCTTCTCCAAGAAAAGTTTAATGTTAGAATCCGCAGTTTCGGCCACGCAGGGGATGGTAATTTACACGTCTATGTCTTAAAAGATGCTCTAACAGACGCAGAATGGAAAGAGAAACTTGACGAAGTCTTTGCTGCGATGTATAAGAAATCCAGAGAACTCGAAGGACTCGTATCCGGGGAACATGGCATTGGCTATGCCAAAAAGGGCTATATGTTTGAACAATATGAACCGGAGTACGTCGAACTTATGAGAAACATCAAACTAGCCTTCGATCCTAAAAACATTCTTAATCCCGGTAAGGTTTGCGAATAGAATACAAAGGGGGCTCTGCCGAGCAGGACCCTTTTGTATTCTCAGAATTGTTGTCCCATTCTGTGGGGGGCAGACCATTACCTAATGGTCTGCCCCTTATCACTGAGGGCTCTGGCGGACGCATTATCGAAGTAACTTCCGACCATAAAATAGTTTGGGAATATGTCTAATCTTCGCCATTCTCCCATGAATCCTATTTATTTTATTTCCTGTTTTTGGGTCATTGGAGGTGGTTGGATTAGGGAAATGAACCTTAAAAGCGCTGCCTGCTCCAAGTTTGCTGAATACTTGAATTTGCCCCCCATTTTCACTAGCAATCCAGGCAGCAATCGCTAAGCCCAGACCTGTTCCACCTTGTTTTCGTGAACGTGCTTTATCAACCCTGTAAAACCTCTTGAAAATCTTTTCTTTCTCAGAATTATCAATCCCTATTCCGCTATCTGTCACTGAAATTTCAATTGCATTTTGTATGCAGCCCATTTTCAAGCTAACAGTTCCGCCTGCAGGTGTATATTTAGAAGCATTATCAAGGAAGATGCTGACCATCTGTCTTATCAAGACTTCATCACTATGCATTATCACTTCAGGGGCTATAGCCGCTGTGAATATTAGGTTCTTACTCCGAAACAGAGGCTCAAAACAAGAGACAAGTTGGGTCAAAAGATCCGACAAATTAAATTCGTTATGTTTAAACTGAATTTCACGCGCATCAATTCGGGCGATAAACAGCAAATTATTGATCAGCTTACCCATATTCTCGGTTTCACTGTAAGCATTTTGCAGCCAATACATATTATCTTTAATACTGCTGTCCTGGTCTGCTAACGCGACATCTAGGTTACTTTGTACTACTGTCAGCGGGGTTCTCAGTTCATGCGAAACATCGGCAATAAATTCTCTCTGCCGCTGCCAGGCATGCCTGACCGGCATCATAGCCCGACCCGCCAGCCACCAGCCAAGTAAGGCCGCTACAAGGATAGATGCCACACCGGTTGCTATTAAAAGGTTAGTGAACTTGCTGATGAAATTATTTATCATAGTGAGATTACAATAAGTCTGTACAACTCCATTTTCCTCATTGTTATGAAAAGGCGTTGAAAAGATTCGATAATCAATTCCTTGCAGACTGATGATATCCCAGCGTTCTTCCTGATCCCGCCAGGTCTGCAGTGCAAATTCCTGACTTTCCTGAAAAAGAGCCTGATTTTGGATAGTGGATTGAGTAATATCCATAGTTTCATTCCGCAAGATATATTTAAACAACGGGTCAATATATTCCTCACCCGCGGGAATATTGCCCTTTTTTGGCGGTATATCATCAAATTCCGGTAAAATGTTAAGATCTCTTACCAAGGCTGCTTTTACTTTCAAATCCCGATCAGTCGTCATCTTGTTGGTATAATGTACATTAAAATAAGCAATGCCGACGAACAAAGAAATAAACAACACTAACATCAGCGTATAATAAATATTTAATCTCATCCGCATATTGCGCAGTTCTCTAAACATAATTACCTCGCTTCCAGGGTGTAGCCAATTCCCCTTACCGTGGCAATAACATGACTGGCGCTACCTATTTTTTTTCTAAGATAATGAATATATATTTCTATGTTATTGTCGGTTACCGTATTATCGTAGCCCCATACTTTATCGATTATTTGCTCACGGGTAAAGACCATGCCCGGCCTTCGCATGAGCATCTCCATAAACTGGACCTCTCTATAGGTGAGCTTAATTTCCGCCTTATCAAGGTTAAGTGTAAGGCTGTCTGCATCCAGGCTCATATTACCCAGGCATAAGGCTTTACTGATATAGACAGATTGGATTCTGCGTGATAAAGCCCTTATTCTGGCCATAAGCTCTGCCATGGAAAAGGGTTTTCCAAGATAATCGTCAGCCCCCAGATCCAGACCGGAAACGCGGTCGGTAATCGAATCCAGAGCAGTTAAAAGCAATACCGGAGTTGTAATTCCGCGGTTGCGCAGTTCTTTCAATAGTTCCAAACCACTTTTGCCCGGAATCATAATATCTAAGATGATAATATCGTAGATTCCTTTTTCCGCCAGTATTAAACCATCGTTTCCGTTTTCGACACAATCCACTTCATAATTCTTCTGCTTAAGAGTATGAGCTATTGCCGCACTTATCCGCTCTTCATCTTCGATTATCAATACTCGCATGACCGCCACCTCAATTATTGATAGAACTCTCGCCTTGACACAATGCGCTTTTTCTGTCAAAGGTGGAAGCTCCCTATCAAATTCCTTCTGTATCCTCTTTAGCTGTTCATCGAATTATTGCCCAGAATAAGCTCATCTTTATTTCCGGAGAACTTGCGCATTACTTTACTTCTCCAGTCATCAAAAATACTATATACCACCGGCACCAAGACTAGTGTCAGGACAGTAGACACCAAAAGACCTCCGACAACAACGGTTGCCATAGGCGCCATAGTTGAGGCCTCTTCCCCTAATCCAGCCGCCAAGGGAAGCATAGCCAATATAGTGCTTAGTGAAGTCATCAATATAGGCCTTAGTCTTACCCGGCCCGCTTCGATAATCGCTTCGTTCTTCTCCATCCCTCTGTCACGAAGCTGTTTCAGGTAATCAATTAACACGATGGCGTTAGCAACTACAATCCCCATTAGCATAATAATCCCCAGGAATGAGCTTACACTCAAAGATTTGCCTGTTATAGCTAGGGATAAAATGGCTCCGATGATAGCTGTAGGCATGGTGAACATGATTATAAAGGGATCAAAGAAAGATTCATACTGTACAACCATGACTACATACACCATAATAATCGCTAACACCAGGGCCATAAGAAGGCCCGAAAAGCTTTCCTGCATTTGCCGATTAGCACCACCAAAGCTAATGCTATACCCTTCAGGCAGGCCTATCTCGGCAGTCTGGGTTCTGATTTCCTGGTTAACACTATTATTATCCCGTCCATAGATATCCCCGGTGACCGTAGACTGGCGAACCTGATCGACACGATTGATCTCGACGGGTGCCCGACCCAGCTCAAAAGAAGCCATATCGGACAGCTTAATATTATCACCTTTTGCGTTAGTTATGGTCAATTTCTTTAGATCTTCCAGATCCTCAACAGCCTCTTTATACCCAAGTGCAACCGTAATATCCTCACCATTATCACTATAGGTGAAGGCCTCTAGGCCATTCATCACATTTTCTACTTCCGAGGCAATAGCAACCGGCGTCAGACCGTACATGGAAGCTTTGTCCCCGTCAATGAATACCTTTACTTCCGGTTCTCCATCTGTCAATGAATTGCTTACATTGCGGGCACCGGAAACTCCTTTTACAATATCGGCCACCTTAATCGAAATCTCTTTCAGAGTATCCAGGTCATCTCCTTCGATCTCGACGCTGATGTCGGCGCCAGCCATACCGCCCATGGTCGTATTTTTAGTTATTTCGATTTTGGCTCCTGCGACTGAGGCTACTGATTTTCTTAATTCCTCCATGATTTGGTCAGTGCTTCTGCCCTTTTCTGTTTCGTCTTCAAGGGTGGCAGTGATGCTGGCCTTATTATTGCTGCTGCTCCTAGACATCCTCGACCCACTGCTGCCTACCGTTGTGTAAACATCCTTCATTTCCGGAACTTGAAATAAAATATCTTCAATCTGAGTTATGATGGCATCAGTGTCATCGAGGGAAGATCCTCTATCGGTTTCAATAGTGATCGACATCTCATTAGATTCCGAGGAAGGGAAAAACTCCATCCCGATAGAGCCTACCGTCAGCAGTGAGGCTGCCATAAGTGCTCCTACGGATAGGAGCACTCTAAGGCGGTGTTCTAACGACCAAGCAAGAACATTTTTGTATTTTTCACCCAAATTATCTATGGCATTGCCAAAAGCATTGACTATTCGGGCAAATATATTTTTGCGCTTAGTCGGATCACCTGCCTTGATGACCTTATTGCTCAGAAAGCGTGACGAAAGCATAGGAACTACAGATATCGCTACAACAAAGGAACAAGCGATGGCTATACATATGGTCGCTGCCAAGGGTTTAAACATCATTCCGGCCATTCCTTCGACTGTCATCATCGGGACAAAAACTGCAAACAGCGTAAGGGTAGATGCCAGAACCGCTCCGCCGACTTCCTTCGCTCCCAAAATAGCTGCTTCCTTCATGGAAAGACCCAAAGCCCGATGACGGTGAATATTTTCATAAACCACAATAGAATCATCGATGATTCTGCCAATCCCCATCGCTAAACCGCCTAGGGTTATGGTATTGACCGTATAACCGAGAAAATACATTCCGGTAAAGGTTGCAATTAGAGATAAGGGGATGGATATAAAGACAATCATGGTACTGCGCCACCTGCGCAGGAACATCACCAAGACTACCGCTGCCAGTACAGCTCCTTCGTACAACATGCGTTTAGTGGAATCAATAGACTCCTGAATACTTTCAGATTGATCTGAAATGATCTCGTAATGCAGCTCGCCACCCAGTTCTTGGCCAATTTCCTCAATTTCATTCTTAATAGCTGTACAGGCATCCACCGTATTAGAGCCCGATTCTTTTTGACAGGATATCCCTACTGAGGTTTCGCCATTTAACCTCGTATACATAGTCCTATCCGCCGTAGTATCTTCAATCGTGGCAATATCTCTCAGATAAATGGTGCTTTCCCCCACAGTTATGGGAATATTACCAATATCGGCAACCCGCTGATACTCCTGTATAGTACGAACATAATACTTACGGTTCCCATATCTAAGAGATCCCGTTGACATATCGAAGTTTCCTGCTCGCATGAACCCGTTAATATCCTCTAAGGTTAATCCGTAGCTTTCCATTTTATTAGCATCTAACTCTACTTGGATTTCCCGTTCCTGCCCACCTGTTATGGAAACTGAAGAGACTTGAGATATACGTGATAAACGCGGTTCAATTGTATCTTCTGCCAAGCCTTGTAACTTTGCCAGCGACATGTTCTCACCGGATAAGCTGATCTGAATAATTGGCATGGAGGAAGAATCAAATTTCATGATAGTTGGAGAAGCTGCTCCCTCTGGAAGCCTGCTTTCAATCATCCCCACTTTATCCCGGATATCGAGAGCAGCTTGATCCATATCTATACCATAATTAAAGGTTATCATAATCGTAGATGAACCTGAACCGGATCTGGATTGAATGTCCTCAACATCGCTTAAACTAACCAGGGCAGACTCTAAGGGTTTAGTTATTTCTTCCTCAACAGATTCCGGACTGGCGCCTGTATATGTAGTCATAACAGTTATCATAGGCATTTCCATCTCCGGCATCTCATCAATGGAGAGCTTGGATAGATTAATAAAGCCCAGTAAAACTATGGCCAGTGCTAAAATCGTAATACTTGCAGGTCTGTTTACCGCAAACTTAGCGATTTTATCCATCATGACTGTTCACCCTCTTTGCTCTGAATAGTCAGTAATGATCCGTCGCTAATCAGGGTATTGCCCAGAGTGACAACTTTATCACCTGCTTTTAATCCAGATAATATTTGCACATAATCCCCATCATTTATGCCTGTTTCAACTTCCACGCGAGCGGCACGCGTTTCTCCCTTCTCCTCAGTAACACTATATACAACATTAACCCCATTATCTGGTATTATGGATGACAATGGAATACAAAGGGCACTTTGGACACCGCTGGCAGCGATTGAAACTTCGGCATACATACCTGATTTGACTACTCCATTTACATTATCCAGGGTAATCGTAACCGGATACATGCTTGAGTTGGCGGCAAGCACTGAGGCAATACTGCTTATTGTACCGCTTAATGGGTCTGGATTTACAGACTTCACATACACGTCCACTTTAGTGTTAAGCTTCATTATCGATATATCTGACTCCCCAACCATTATTTCGATCTTCAATTCCTGGGGATCACTGATGACAGCAACGGTATTAGACGTATTAACATAATCCCCAATGGAAGCATCAATTCTGCCGATAGTTCCGCTCACTGGTGCAGTAATCGAGGTATATTCTATCTGCTCCTGAATCTCCAGCAATGCAGCCTCGGCCTCGGCCACGGCTGCTTCTACAGACCCTGTGTTTAATGAATCATAGGCATCCTTGGCATTTTCCAACTCCACCTGGGTTGTTGCTCCTGCATCATACAGTGATTTAGTGCGTTCATAGCTCTTGCCTGCAGCTTCCAGCTTGATCTGATTGTTGACCTGATTTGCCTTTGCTGAAGCTACCTGAGCTTCCGCCTTTTTTAAAGAAGCTTGCAGGCTGCTGTTATCTAAAGTCATCAACGTCTGTCCAGTTCCGACGTCCTGACCTTCACTTACATTGATCGAAAGTATCCGCGCACTAGTCTGGGGAAGCACCTGAACTTCTCTGCTGGCCTTTAAACGACCGCTATAACTGATACTGCCATGAATATCTCTTGACTCTGCAATCCCAACATTTACCGTTACCGCTGATTCCACTGCTGACGAAGGCATTTGAGGGCTGCATCCTGAAATTAACAATAATGAACCCACCAATATTACTACCCAATGGAGAATATTGACTCTTTTTTTATTACTCACCCGATAATTCCCCCCCTTTGTTATCAATCATGAAAATTATAATTTACGAACCTTTATATTTCCTTAAATAGAAAACCTTATCTCAGATTCAATCATTTCTAATCCACCCCTACCTTACTCTTTTTTCTATCTGTTGATTGATTCAACTAAGATCAGCTTTTTGTTTCTTTACTGTACAAACAAAGAAATCCCCTCATTAAGAGGGGGCGTGAAGGAGGGGACTATGATTACCTTTACCCATACAAAACCTGTATTCCGACGGTCTTATATGGGTAAAAGTGTCACTACTATTCAATTTGCTTTATACAATTTAAGCCTTAGCCTGCTCTAAGGTTATTTTTATAGTAAGTGTTTGTTGACCTCTTTCGAGTACAAACTCGACTACTTGTCCGACGCTAAAACTCTCAATCACCGATTTTACATCACTTGATGAAGTCATTTCTGTACCGTTTATGCTAACGATTCTATCACCTGATTGCAAGCCGTTTTCTTGTTCTGCTTCTACCACATAAACACCTGTGTTAGAAACACGATACATCATTGCTGTTCTTAAATCAGCTATGTCAAGCAGAGTTATTCCTAAATCAATTCTACCCTGCACATACCCATAGCTTATAATTTGCTCTATCACTGTTTTGGCAGTATTGACAGGAATCGCAAACCCTAAGCCCTCAATACCAGAACCACTTGACTTTGCGTTCACAATTCCAACCAGCTCACCATAGGCGTTAAAGAGTCCACCACCCGAATTACCGGGGTTGATTGCCGCTGATGTTTGCAACAACTTCATGCTTTCACCATCAATCACAATATCACGATCAAGTGCAGAAATAATACCTTCTGTAACTGTGCCGCCAAGCTCACCTAATGGATTGCCAATTGCCACAGCAAGCTCTCCTACAACCAGTTGGCTTGAATCGCCCAAAATCGCGGCTTTCAAATCACTTGCTTCAATCTTTAATACCGCAATATCGGTCTTAACATCTCTACCTACAAGGTTTGCTGTATAAGTCTCAGCGTTTTTTAGAGTTACTGTAATTTTGTTTGCACCTTCAATAACGTGGTTGTTTGTTACAATATATCCATCATTACTGATAATTACGCCACTCCCTGCACCCTCGGATACAAACTGTCCCATCCTTCCACCTGTTGCCACGGTTTCAGTCCTGATTTCAACAATAGAATCTCCATTCATTTGTGCTATCTCTGCAATTGTTAACGTGTCTGTTTGAGTAGAACTTATTAATTGTATGGTGTTATTTTGCCTATTACTGCTTAGCGTACTGTTACTTTCTGTGTTGTTCATTGTAGTTTCTAAAGCAGTTCCACCGTTTATTTCGTTCGCAAGAAATGCTCCGCCAAAGCCAAATAAGCCTGACATTATAATGGTTACTGAGATCATTGCAGCTGTGCTTCTTTTCTTCATTTCAATTATCATGATAAATTTCTCCTTCATATCATTATACTTTTGTTCAATGAGTATATCATCTTAAGCCGATCGTCAATCCGAAAACTCCTGTCTCAACCTCCCCTGGTAGATTAGGGAGTTGATTTCCCCTACCTATTGATAATTGATTATTTTTAACCAAACCTCCTGCATCTATTTTAATTATGCAATAGCAAGTTGAATACAAACTGAAAGAATACTGAAATTTTCCTTAATATATACTTACAGGTCGAATGTCAAGAAATTTTACGTATCAAATGTCTTGGCAACCTCTTTTAAGCTATCTACAATGGACAGATGCTGCGGACAGTGCTTCTCGCACTGACGACAACTGATACAATCAGATGCGTGACCGTTCTTGGCCACATAGTTTGCATACCAGAAAGTACCATCTGATATTTGACTGGCAAGGAGTACTATTAAACTTAGCTGCACTCCTATTAGGAAAGATAATCTGTATTTACCTGATAACTTTCGGCAGCGCACCAGGGAGAGACCTGAATTATGGAAAGGTATTTTCTATTGCAAAACAATTGTGCCGAAATTATAGCAGACATAGAAACTCTCAGCTAAAGACGTACACCTATAAATTCCCGGGTGAATATCCTATAACGTAACATTTTAAGAATAGGGGTATTGACATGGGAATTCATATTGTTGTTGAGCCAAATGTAAAAGTCTATGTGGAGGATATCAACCCCGCAGGCAACAAGACAATCCTGCTCATTCACGGATGGCCTGGAAACCACAATTTATTTGAATACCAGTTCAACCAACTGCCCCAAATGGGATACAGGTGCATCGGTATAGACTGCAGAGGGTTCGGTTTATCGGACAAACCATGGACCGGTTACGATTATAACCGATTGTCCGATGATATTCGCTGTGTGGTTGAAACACTAAATTTACATAATTTTGTGCTAGGAGGACATTCAACCGGAGGAGCAATTTGCGTCAGATACATGGCTAGACACTATGGTTACGGAGTTGCGAAACTGGCCCTTTTTGCCGCAGCGGCGCCGAGCCTTGTGCAACGTTCGCATTTCCCATATGGTTTACCAAAGCAAGCGGTGATTGACATCATCAACGGTACATATAAAGACCGCCCCAGTATGTTGAGAAAGTTTGGAAATACGATCTTCTTCAATCCTGTCACCAACCCTTTGTCAGACTGGCTCTTTCAATTGGGGCTGCAGGCGGCAAGTTGGTCTACTGCGGCTATAGCCAGAGCCTGGTTGGGGGAAGAAGACTTATTTCAAGATCTGAAAACAATACAAGTCCCAACACTCATTCTTCACGGAATCAATGATCAGGTCTGCCTGTACCCGCTGGCTATAACACAAAAGAACAGTATCAGATATGCCAGACTTGTATCTCTTAAGGCGTGCGGACATTTCCTTTTCTATGACCAGCGGGAGAGATTCACTAAAGAATTAATCCGATTCATGGAGGAATAGCAATTTAAAAGCAGTCGATTGTGTTACGGTGCCCCTTAAGCAAACTGTGGAAATAGCTTGCCGTCCCCCACAGTTCTTTTAAAATCCTCCAACCACTTCAGCCATTCCCCATGCTGAAGCAGGTTCTTGGCCTCCTTCGGGCAGCTGCCGGTCTCAATGGTGCCGCCAAGGAGGATTTTCCCGGTCAGCACACTGCCAACCCTGCGGGTTCGTTGTTATATCACCCTACAATAGGTATTAACCGGACTCTTTTCATACTATACTTAAAAAGGGGCCGTAACGAAACTTGAGATTTTTTCAAGCTGGTGGTGCGTTATCCCAAAATAGAGGACTGTACACCTTTGAAGTGGTGAACAGTCCTCCAATATATCAGGGGATTACAAATAGAGTGGGGATATAATAAACCGGAAAACAAGTTTCGTTACATCCCCTTATATGTACGTTTTAAACCATTATTCATATATGGAAATAATTGATAGGGACAAGACAAGGCGCACCAAACTAAACCCTCGACACTTCTCATTAAGCTTATGTCATGAACGTATAGAAATATCACTTGTGTTCCGATATATGTAATGTAGTCTTAATAGCACAATTTATAACTTTTGTCCAAATAACTTAAAATGGGAGAGAAATAAAATGAGACGCTCGAAGGGGAACAAACTTGAAAACTACAGTTAAATCTTTTTTTTCGACATTACCAATATTTATATTGATTTTAATGGCATATTTTCTTTATAGATCAACAAGCACGATGTCAAACCAGCAATTAGACATTATAAAATTTGCTCCCTATGTAATATTTTTTGTAGGTTCTGCTATTGCTTGGAGATTTAACCGTAGTTGCGTATTTTTCATCCTGATAATTCTCACTCTATGTTTGGCTTCAATTTATTATTCTCAAGAGACCATTGGTAATTCGACTCAAAGTACTGATATTAATATGTTAGTAAGTTTAGTGATTCCTATAAACTTTGCATTATTTCCTCTTTTTAAAGAACGGGGAATAGTTAGTTTATGGGGGCTCATTCGTATAGGTTTTATTACTTCTCAATTACTATTTTCATTTTATTTTTTTTACTCAGGACAAAGTAGTATTTTCATAACGATTAATGAAAATATATTGCCAATAAACCTTCAGTCAATAACTTCAATTTCCCAAATTTCCATAATAGCCTTTCTCGTTACTTTAATAATTCTGTTTATTCGGCTGATCTTATACAAGTCCTATCAGGATATTTCCTTTATTGCTGTACTATTTGTATTATTTTTTGTGTTACACATAAACAGTCAGTTACTCTATTCAATATTTTTTACTACCTCAGGAATTATTCTTATAATTTCAATAATTCAGGACACCTATTCTATGGCATTCTTCGATGAACTTACTGGTCTGCCATCGCGCCGAGCCCTTAAGCAAGATATTATGAAACTGGGTCATAAGTATTCGATTGCTATGTTGGACATTGATCATTTCAAGAAATTCAATGATACTTATGGACATGATACGGGAGATGAAGTTTTAAAGTTAGTTGCTTCTGTCATTAAGGATGTTATGGGCGGCGGAAAACCTTTCCGTTATGGCGGAGAAGAATTTACAATCCTTTTCCCTGGCAAAAGTATAAATGATGTACTCCCTCATCTTGAAGAACTCAGGGAAAAAATATCTAAAAAAGGCTTCATACTAAGAGATAAAAATAGATCAAAAAAGAAGCCAAAAAGCAGACCCAGAAGCTCAAAACCTTCAAAACAAATTTTCATTACCGTAAGTATCGGTGTCTCCTCAAAAAATGAAAAATGTAAAACCCCTGATAATGTATTAAAATCTGCCGATGTGGCTTTATATCGCGCAAAGAAAAAAGGCAGAAATTGTGTTATCAGTATATAACTATATGTAGCAATCTCATCGTCATCGTTTACAATGAATCACCTTGAAATAACATTTAAGGTGATTCATTGTTGCTGATATTAAAACTTCCTTCAAAATAAGTATTATTACCGGTATAATTTAAGGCGCAAATAAGCGCCTTTTTCTAAACAACTTCGCAGTCTTTAGCGAAGTTTAGTTGCTAAAACATTTTTATTTGAGTCCGGCGAAATAGGTTATGTTAAGGAAAAACGACTCCCTCTCCACCGGTAATTTCCAAGGGCGGCACATTAGCGGACACCTGCAACAACCCATCTAGGTCAAGATATTTCAACGCAGTTTGACCTATTTCTTCCAACGCCTGGTCCAAATCTTTTCGTTCATCTGTGGGAATCAACCCCAAATGCTGGTCAGGGATGTTAAACAGGACTCCCTTTGGTATCGCCCCTAATACCGGCAAGCCACAATATTGTTCAATAGCAGACCTCATCATATTTTCGTGACGGGGACGGGCGGCCACCCTGTTTAAAATTACGCCAGCCAACCGGATATCTGGGTCAAAGCGCATAAAGCCCATTACCACGGCAGCCACACTACGGGTTATACGCGCAGTATCCACCACCAGTATCACCGGCGCTTGTATTGCTTTGGCTACTTCGGCCGTACTGCCTCTGCCCGCCAGGTCTACGCTGTCAAATAGGCCATCTACCCCCTCGACGATCCCAAGATCCGCGCTGACGGCGTGGCGAATGAAGGATTGCCTGATCACTTCCCGGGACATGAGAAAACTATCGAAGTTATGACAGGGACGTCCAGTCGCACTAGCCAACCAACCGAATTCAGTAATATCAGGTCCATTTTTATAGAGTTGAACTTTCAATCCTCGGATCATCAAGGCTGCCAGCAGTCCCATGGTTACCATGCTCTTACCTGAACGACCTTTCGGAGCACCAATGACCAAGCGTGATATTTGTACTGTCTTTTGCTGCATTATGCTGTTTCACCCCTGCTAAACAATTTGAGCTATTCCATTTTATATAACGTCTAATTAAAAAACTTATCCAATGCCCTCTCCATGACGCACGAAAAGTTTCCACTTATTATATTATATTTTCGTCATATTGGCATGAAATACCTTCATTGATGGGATATCTTGTCACTAGGGCAAGCACCGCTTATCTCTCCATTTTTCGGGACCTAACCTTAACACATTGGAATATTATTGGTTCGTTAAACTCCCAACAAATGCAGCTTGGAGTACCGAAACTTCTATCGCTCATTTCAGTTGAACTGTTTCTTCATCTTCATAAGCAGCAACATTCTTAATAATGAAGGAATTATACCCACTAATAATAGGGTGATAATTAAAGTCATTCTATATTCTTCAACTCGTTCTGAATTTATTTTTCAACACCAATTTCTGAAGACATGGTTACGATCCATTATTAGACCGAAATAGGCCTGAAGATTAACTGAATGTTTACTGAAAAAATAAGAACTATTTATCGAGCAATACTATTGCATTCGTATCTGTATTACAACGTCAAGGCGGATCTATCCTTTCGGCTCCCAGTGGAGGATTTGCGCCCCATCCTCTCCTCCATAGCCTTAATCAAAAAACCATTCAGCATCTTCGTATACTCCCCATGCACCTGAGAATCAACCTTTGCCAACAGGCCCATCTCATAACTCAGTTCCTTGAACGTTTTCTCCAAGCTCTCGTAGCAAAAAGCGATTTTAGCAGTGAGCAGCTTGATCTGGGCAGCAGTCAGCTCATTGCTCACCTTCTGGTAGCTCTTCAAGTTCGAATTTTCCGTTAGCTTCTTATTCTCTATGACCTTTTTCTCCACATCCAGCTGCAGTTCTTGCTTAGACTTCCGCAAATCACTGGTTTCCTTTTTCAGGTTGTCCCGCTCCTGGGCCAGCTGGGTGTTTTTGTCCTTTTCCTGAGCCAATGCTTTCTGTAAACCTGCCGTCTCCTGTTTGGACTGTTTCAGCTCATTAACAGCCTGCTCCAGCTCACGGGTCGTCATGCTTTCAATGTCTACATCGCTGATGAATTGCGCCCGGTCCTCTTCCGGCACCCCCAAAAGAATAAGAATATATCGCTGGCGATAAGGGAATTCATTGCGGCCATTGCCTCAGTCAGCTGCAGGTCTTCCTTCGGATTATCAATGGTAATCGCGAAGGTTTTGCCCCCTGCAGTATTGAAGGTTAACCTGACCACCTTGCTTGTCGATAGGGCCATTTTTCCCCTGCCTCCTCGTCTCATAGATTTAGTTCCTAACCGTTATTCCTCAGTCAGTTCAAAGGTCTTTCGGTAGAGTACGTCCAGCACCGGATTCTGCGACAGGCCGAATAAAGCATGGGCCGCATCGTGAAGAGCCTGGTCCGAGGCGTCGAACCTCAGGTAATTCAGGCTTTTCTGTCTCTTGATCGGGGCGCCGAGTGCGGTGAGTCCGGCCTGGTAGACAACGACCAGGGCCGAATTCAAAGGAGTCACTTGCACCGCCATTACACTCTCCTCCTTTCTCTCCGGGTTGACAGGCCGTTTTAAGTGAGGCTTAACCGTTCAAAGGGAAAAGGAGGCTGCCGGCAGTCTCGAAAAACGCCACGCTCGGTCGTCGAGATAAAGGACATTTGGGTAGCCCCATTCCAACCCTAAGGGGTAGAATCCGCTGCCCCCATATCAACTCTTGGTATGGGGGCACATTTAATTAAATACTTTAACCAAACAGATATCAATTTTGCGAAAAATTATTGACAGTACTCCCTCAAATGCATTTCATGAGAAATATACGCTCATACAATGCGTAGTAAAGCATCCGGCTAACCTTAAGACGAAAGTCAAGGGGAACCAGAGCATGCCGGAAAAGCAAGTAATACTGGCAAGCTAGGCCGTATACGGTGAAACTTAGATTAGCTGAACTCTAGTCAATGGTTCCAGGAAGGCTACTGCGAGTGATTCGCAGTACCTGTCGGTATGGTAGGTATGAATCTGGCCTACCATTAGTAGGCCGACAGGCATAACTGACATCGTCAGATAAACGGCGAACAGAGCACCTAAGTACGGATACACCATTTGAGCCTGTGAAACGTGACTTGCCTAAGTGCGCTATAGCACCGCATATGGCAGCGAGACTCAACAGTAGCCTAACGATCAGCTATAATGGCTGATACACGGTCAAGAGAGTCAGTTCCTAATTTCTTATTTCAAAAGGAGTCGATTCGAATGAATCAAACCAGACTACTCAAGAAACTAGACGGCTTTCGCAAACGCAATAGCACCAACCCAAAATTTATTAACAAGGACCTGTACCGATTGTTGTATGATGAAGACATCTACATCATTGCCTACAATGCAATCAAGTCAAATCACGGAGCAGAAACCAAGGGAGCAGATGGTACATCACTAACGGCCTTGAACCTCAGGCTGAACCTGCAATATCCTCTGAATTTTAACAGAAAGAGAAGTGTGAAAAAAGCTTAAAAACCTCCGAATTTGATACATTTTTATAATTTGTACAAACACCAGTGAAATCAAGGGTCTGACTGTGGTAGAGCTAAAGTACTGTATGACAAATACATTTATGTTCGCTCCAACCTTCATCGTTATTTTCTATGGTTCCTCAGTATTGCGCTCCTATATTACACGATAAAGACTGCAAGTCGCTAATGGAGTAGAGCATGCAAACGCCAGGCTGATCGAGTCGTTTCGAAGGATCGAAGATGATGTCCATGAAATTAAGATAAAGATAACGAAAATGGCCCCCTCAGTAAAGACTAGGGCTCGTTTCTGTTTTTATTCCTTATCAGCTTTCTTTATATTCATCAGCATTATTTGATACTTATCTAAAACAGCATCTAATATTTGACTTGAAGTTACGACTTCCGGATCCGTAAAGGATTTACCCTCTTTTATCTTGATCATACTTAAGCGTAATTCTTCGATTTGCTTTATTAGCTCTTCAAGTTCAGACATACATTATCCCTCCTAAATGTTAGGGATTAGTATGCTCAGTATTATATATCTTAACTTAAAAAAAGCCCTCACCGTTGCCGATGAGAGCTGAGTATATTTATCCAATGTCTATGAGCGTCATTCTATTGGTCCTTTTTCCTTGATTATAATTCCATTAGTCTCACCATTATCTGCACCATTCTTTAAAGTAATTCCATCGCCGTTATTTGTACCATTCGTTCCATCTCCAACCACTTCAACATTACCGTACTTTGCTTTCATCTCATCATCAATCTTCTGTTCAGCTAGGGCTCTTTTATATGCAGCGTCGACCTCAGCTGAATTAATCTTCGGGGATAACTCTATCTCAATAACTGTTGTTTTAGTTGTATTCTGTGAAGGTTGAGTCGCCTGTTGTGGTTGGGGTTGGGGTTGGGGTTGTGTGGATTGCACCGTGGAGGCCGGAGCAGGTTCACTGGGTTGAGGTGTTTTTTCTGTCGTGCTTTCTAAAACTGGAGAAGGGACAGCAGAAACAGGTTCAGGAGAAACCAGTGGTTCGGGTTCAGAGACGGGAGACGATTCAGGTGGCGATGCATCTGAAGAAACAGAATTGTCGGGATTAGAAACAGGCGAATTGGCGTTACTTTGACACCCGGACACAAACAAAAGGGCAAAAAGTAAGATCAAGGTCAACAATTTTTTCAATGAAATTTCCCCCTATTCAAACTTTATTATCTTTAAAAAGGTCTTTTCTCCTTCACCCTTTCGACTCCGAATTAAAGAGACTAGGATAAATTGTATTATCTCATAACTTTCTTGCGAAGTAAGGGGAAACGTGTCTAAACGTAACAAAAAGCTATCGCCGTTTCCGATAATAAACATTGAATCCTACCTCTAATACAAATCTAACACGGGAAATGCTTATGGCTTATAAAAGCAAGAAGTCCCCAACGAGTAAGGGCGTTACATCTTCCACAAAACCCATTTACAGGTCTACAGTTCGTACTTCAACTCAAACACCCTCATTACTCCATCCACTTCGCTTTGACATCTAAAGACTTTCATGAGGTTCCCGGCGAGTTTTTCCTCAGTTGTACGGATGACCTTCTGAACCTTGACAACAGACCCCACTATTTCTGATGAGAGCTGAGTAAGAGAAGAGATTGTGTCGAGGGTATCTTACCTAGGATTAGGTATATTATTCAGGGGCAACAGAACAGGCCTGTAACCCTTTTGGACAATCCGGCATAATATGTATTGGGATGATTGACATTTTTTTATGGAGGAGAGCTTGGTTCACTCTCCCCCTTTTACATCTTCTGAATAAATTGAAATTTGTTAAGAGTTAATGTATTGTTCTTTCCTAAACACTTCACGGACTGGGTAATATCCCCCCTTTTTGTAATAAAAAGCACCCATGCAAGAATGGTACACTAAAATAGAATTTTCTATAATTGAATTGTTACCGCCGGATTATTGATTATTGATTATTAAAGATTTTAACTCAAATGCTGCTTCCAGAGCATGAATTTCATCAGCATCTTCTACTTCAAACATTATCGCCGCAAGCTCACCGACAGAATTAAGTTGCATTATTTCAAGATGAAAGCGATCACTTTGTGGTCAAATTTCGATAAGTTTTGCTGTACGATAACCGATCAGTTTATTTTACCATTCACACACCAGGTTTATATATCACCCTACAATTAGGGTGGTATTAATTGAAGAACTCTTTTCATACTATACTTTTTTATACAATGAAAAATAAACAGCAGTTGTAAATTGACAACTGCTGTTATATGTATATTTTACATCATTATTCATATGTGGTAATAATTGGTGGAGGCGAGGGGACTTGCACCCCTGTATCGAAGAGCTGCCACATAAGCGTCTACGCGTGTGTCCTTTAATTTAAATTTCGCCAGTCTTGACTCCTAAAGGCAAGGATTCAGTTCAGGCTAGCTCGATAATCTTAGCTAATGTCTCCGAGCATTGACATTAGAGCGTCCTACTTAATTGACACCCTGGTTCTTCATCGTAGGTTCTGAAGGCAGGATGCTAGCGGCACTTAAGCAGCTAGAGCGTAATTATTTTCGTTAACTATTAGGTCCACCGTTTAACGAGACCAGGTGGAATCTCGACGCGCAACCTATGCCACCGCTTCCCCGAGCGAGTCTAAAACGCCCCCATGTAAAAGGTCCACATGCATAGTATAACACATTTAAGCATAAAGCAAAGCGAATATCCATGGAATCTTTACATTATTATGGAAAGATGCTCATTTAAGAATGCCTACATTCTTTTAGTTCAATTTTTTCCGCATTATATTTTTTTGTTTGAACTAAATTTCATTTCTAGTAAGCTTTATTACGATCCCTTAGTGCTCGCTCAATGTCACGTTTACCTTCTCGTTCGGCAAGTGCCTGGCGTTTATCATAATTTTTCTTTCCTTGACCCACCGCTAATTCTACTTTTGCCATACCCTTCTTTAAATATATTTTAATGGGGATCAGGGTTAGCCCTTGTTGCTGAATTTTGCCAATCAGTTTATTAATTTCGGCACGATGAAGTAAAAGTTTTCGCGGTCTAAGTGGATCATGATTATATCGGTTTCCCTGTTCATAAGGGCTGATATGCATTTGGTGAACCCAAACTTCGCCATTGTCCAAACGTGCATAACTATCTTTTAAATTTACCCGCCCGCTACGAATAGATTTAATTTCTGTTCCAGTAAGAATGATCCCGGCCTCCACTCGATCTTCGATATGATAATCGTGGAAAGCCTTTCTATTGTCGGCAACAACTTTAATTCCTTCAGAAGGCATACTACTCCTCCTCTCATCTAGTATTTCAGTATAACACAAATTACCTATTTTAAAAATAATGATGTCCTAGAATACTTGGAATCTCTCATAGAATTATAGTTCCAAGGCTTCTGATATCCCCCGCATTGCTTCTAAACCAAATTCCAAGAACACCTCCAATGAAAGCCCCAGCTCACTTTCCTAATCAAAATTATTTCCTTACAATAAGGACCTATTTCCTAATTATGTACCCTTTAACGGTAGCTTTTATTGGGTTGCACAATTACATCAGTTTATGTCTTTCAAAAATATCCGCTCATGACTGTTGTAATTCCTTCTTCTCGACAAACCTCTGAAGAAATTCATGAACCTTTAGTACAACCTCATCTCGTTCCTGCCCAAGTGTTAAAATATGTCCGGATTTTTCCCAATAAATCACGCCTGGGTTAACCTGTTGCATTTTCTTTCTAATGATTTCAACACTGATAGGGTTAACCGTCAAATCTCTTGTACTTTGCATTAATAAAGCCGGGCACTTAATTGTATGGAGTTTACTGCGCACCTGGCGAATTCCTCTATTCAAAGAAATCAGGGCATCCACCGGAATCCGTTCATAGACAAAACGCTCCGCTTTTGGTTCCGTTACTGATGAGGTTGTTTTTGATTTAGCTACGGTTGCAACTGGTTTTGATTTTGGTTTTTCAACATACGTCATAAATGGTCTAACGAACCGGAGGAAACGAGTTCTCCGGTCAGCAAGTATCATTGGAGCATTCATAGTAATCAGACCGTCGATTATGCCTAGCGTCCCTAAATGAAGTGCTAATAGCCCTCCCATCGACAGTCCTACTCCGATGACAATATCACAAGACTCCCTCAGCTTTCTAACCCCAACTTCTGCGTCTTTAGCCCAGTCCTCCCAGTTCGTTTTTGCCATCTCCTCAGGGCTTGTTCCATGCCCTGAAAGTTGTACTCCAAGGACTGACCAGCCAAACTTAGTTAAACCTTCACCCATTAAACGCATTTCTGAAGGAGATCCCGAAAAGCCATGAATGAGCAAGCAGCCTACACGGTTTCCTGGGAAATAAAAAGGCTCTACTAAGCGTCTTTGTGGTTCCACCAAAGCACCTCCTTAGTCGATGTCCGATACCCAATATCCGGACTACTATTATTTTATGTATAAACCTCGAGTGAACTCTAAGAAAATATTATCCGCAATAAAGAATAGCACAGAAGGGCACCTCATACGAAGTGCCCCTCATTGATTTTGGTACAGTATAAAGAAGCCAATCTAACCTCTGAGACTTAAGCAATAATAGCTAGGCCTAAAGAACTTAATAAGAAGACACCCGCTAAAACTCCTGTGAGCTTAGCGAATAATTCGTCCATACCTTTCTTCTTACCAAAGATAGCTTCGCCGGCGCCAGTAATAGCTCCTGATAATCCTGCACTTCTTCCAGACTGAAGCAGTACTGCTGCAATCAGTCCTATCGAACTAAGGATTAAAAGAATTATTAAAGCAATTTGCAAAATAATTCACCCCCCTAAGATAACCCTTTGTTATATTATCACTACGACTTTGTAAATTATCAATAGGCTCATTTTAGCACAAGCGCCTGCAAAACTCAATCAATCCATGAATAGGGGGGTTGAATTGGGTATGTATTTGCTTTCTGCTAACTTTCCTAGCTATTACCTCGCTAAAGCTTTGCGACCGCGATATACAGCGCTTTCCCCAAGTTCCTCTTCGATTCGAAGGAGCTCATTGTATTTAGCAACTCGTTCCGTCCGTGCAGGAGCCCCTGTTTTAATCATGCCTGCATTCACAGCCACGGCGATATGCGCTAGGGTAACGTCTTCAGTCTCACCGGAACGGTGTGAAACTACTGACGTATATCCTGCCCGTTTGGCCATTTCGATGGCATCCAAGGTTTCCGTCAGTGTTCCGATTTGGTTAAGCTTAATAAGAATCGAGTTGGCACACTTCTCTTCAATCCCACGGGCCAAGCGTTTTGGATTGGTAACAAACAAATCGTCACCGATAAGCTGCACCTTGTCTCCCAAGCGCTTAGTCAGGTTGTGCCAGCCTTCCCAATCCTCTTCATCCAGGCCGTCTTCAATGGAAAGAATCGGATAGCGCCCGATCAGACCCTCATAATAATCAATCATCTCGTCCGATGTCTTCTTAACCCCTTCCCCGGCTAAATTATAGATTCCATTTTCGTAAAGTTCTGTTGCTGCCACATCAAGGGCTAAAGCAACGTCTTCACCCGGCTGATACCCTGCTCTCTGAATGGCATCAACTATGCATAACAACGCATCTTCGTTGGACTCTAGACTAGGTGCAAAACCGCCTTCATCCCCAATTGCAGTGGCAAGAGATTTCTCCTTGAGAACGGCTTTAAGACTGTGGTACACTTCTGTCCCCATGCGAAGAGCCTCGGCAAAGCTTGACGCTCCGACGGGCATTATCATGAATTCTTGAATGTCCACATTGTTGTCAGCATGTTTACCACCGTTTAAGATGTTCATCAAAGGCACGGGCAGTTCTTTAGCATTTACCCCTCCTAAATATTGATAAAGAGGTATTCCTAACGACTCTGCTGCAGCTTTAGCTGCAGCTAAGGATACTCCAAGAATTGCATTGGCCCCAAAATTCCCTTTATTTTCTGTTCCGTCAAGTTCAATTAACACCCGATCTAAGCCGGGTTGATCAAACGGATTCAGTCCTTCTACTTCTGGGGCGATAGTCAGATTAACATTCTCAACCGCCTTCAATACTCCTTTACCCATGTAACGGGTATCATCTTCATCCCTAAGTTCAACCGCTTCAAACGCCCCTGTTGAAGCACCTGATGGAACCGCTGCACGACCTATGATTCCATCTGTGAGAACGACATCGACTTCTACTGTTGGATTCCCCCGTGAATCCAGAATCTCGCGTGCATAGACATCTGTAATAAAGCTCATTGATCAATGTCCCCCTTTTTTATTAGAAATCCCAACTGAGGAGTTTCTAGCTTAATTAAATATAAGAAATACTTAGCTAGCGAAAACGCAGGCGCAAGCGGCAGCCTTAGTTGCACTTATACGTTGGCCATGACTCGAACTTAATGTTCGGGATTAAAGGGCCGCCACGATGGCAAGGCACCGAGGTTGAATGCCTCTAGAGCTTTGGATAGGATAGAACCTATCTGCCTATGTTATAAGCCTCGTGAATTCCAAGGCTAGTAAATAGCTAAAGATTCGAGCAATGACTTTCCTGTCATTTCCTTAGGAATAGGAATCTGAAGTAGTTTTAAGATAGTGGGAGCCACATCGCACAATGCTCCACCCTCGCGCAGTGCTTGTCCTTTAAACCTTTCATCAACAAGAATAAACGGTACACAGTTAGTGGAGTGGGCAGTTATGGGGAACAATGTCTTAGGATCCACTTTTTCTTCAGCATTCCCATGATCCGCAGTCACAAGGAGGGTAGCTTTCATTTTTTTAAGTTCCTCATGAATTTGGCCCAAACATTGGTCGACCACCTCTACTGCTTTGACTGTCGCCTCAAACACCCCTGTATGTCCCACCATATCCGGGTTAGCAAAGTTTAGAATGATCACATCATAAGTCGATTCCCGCAGCTGTTTGAGGACAGCTTGAGTTATCTCCGCGGCGCTCATTTCAGGCTGCAGGTTATAAGTAGCGACTTTTGGTGAAGGAATAAGGATTCGGTCTTCGCCTTGATAAGGTTCTTCAAGCCCGCCATTGAAGAAGAAGGTTACATGGGCATATTTTTCTGTCTCTGCAATTCTTAACTGCTTTAGCCCTTGATCTGAAAACACTTCTCCTAAGGTGTTGTCCAAATTCTGTTGAGGAAATGCCACAGGCGCAGGAATCGTCTCATCATACTGAGTCATACATACAAAGCGAACATGGGGGCGATTGGGTCGTTCAAATCCCGGAAACTCATCATCTACAAAAGCACGTGTGATTTCGCGAGCTCGGTCCGAACGGAAGTTATAGAAAAAGACACTGTCACCCTCTTGAACTCGGCCCACCGGGTTCCCTTCCTGATCGTCGATTACTGTAGGCAACACAAACTCATCGGTGACACGGGTATCATAGGAAAATTCCACTGCCGATAGGGCCCCTGCGGCGTGCTTTCCTTCCCCGTAAACTATCGCCCGATATCCTTTTTCAAGGCGTTCCCAACGCTCATCCCGGTCCATTACGTAGTAACGACCGCTTACTGATGCTATCTTTCCCACTTCCAGTTCTTTGATCTTCTCCTCGAGTTGGACAATATAGTCTTTGGCACTCTGAGGTAAGACGTCCCTGCCATCGAGAATAACGTGGATATAAACCTTAGTTAAGTCTTTTTTCTTGGCCATCTTCAGCAGTGCGAATAAGTGATCAATATGAGAATGAACTCCACCATCGGAGAGCAAGCCCATTAGATGAAGTCCCTTGTTATGTACTCGGGCCTGATCCATGGCCTCGAGCAGGACGGAATTCTCAAATAATGTTCCATCCTGAATCCCCTTGAAAATACGAGTTAACTCCTGATAGACGACCCGCCCAGCCCCCATGTTTAAGTGACCAACTTCGGAATTCCCCATCTGTCCGCCCGGCAGTCCTACGGCCTCCCCAGATGCTTGAAGGGTAGTATGGGGATAGTCGTTTTCCAGATATTTGAAATTAGGAATATTCGCCTGGGCAATAGCATTGCCTTCAACGGCGTCTCGGCAACCCCAGCCATCTAGAATCATGAGAAAAAGTGGTTTGGCAACTTCCATTACTATATTCCTTCCATGCGGGCCACAAGAGGACCTGCGTTTTTTATTAGCTTAGCAAAACTAAGGGGATCAAGACTAGCCCCACCGACTAGAGCCCCGTCGACATCAGTCTCTTTCATCAGTTCTGCTATATTTTCGGCCTTGACACTTCCGCCATAGAGAATAGGCACTTTATCGGCGGTTTGTCCCATAAGTTCAGTCAGAGTGACACGAATCGCGGCACACATTTCTTGAGCGTCTTGACTCGATGCTGTCTTCCCAGTGCCAATCGCCCAGATAGGCTCATAAGCAACTATTATGCGACTCAAATCTTCAATTGATAAGCCGGAAAGAGCGCGAGACACTTGACCTTGGACCCGCTCCACTGCCTCCCCTTCTTCACGTAGGTTCAAGTTCTCTCCACAACAAAGAATGGGCGTTAATCCTACCGCTAAAGCTTGTTGCACTTTCTTAGCAACTTCCTGATCCGTTTCCCCGAACATTTCACGCCGTTCCGAGTGGCCGATTATGACATATGTACAAGCTGCATCAAGCAACATCTGAGCTGAGATTTCTCCGGTATAAGCACCCTGGTCTGCCCAGGCCATGTTTTGAGCACCTATGTGGACAATACTTTCTTCCAGTTCATTCTTAAGGGCATGAAGGGCTGTAAACGGAGCACAAAGGACAATATCCAGATCAGTAACATCCTTAACCTCATCCAAGAACTTTACTGCATAGTCCTCTGCTTCACTTACAGTTTTGAACATCTTCCAGTTGCCGGCGATAACCGAACGTCGATTAGCCACTTTGTTTGATACCTCCATCTTAATGGTAATTTGTATCTTTTGCATTTTAATTATGTAAATAGCTCAGCTCGGAAATAAAGGTTCTTCTCACTCTATGCACGAGATGCAACAAGCGATCAATCCATACAATTAAACTTCAGATTATTCTTTGTCCTGCAGAGCGGCAACACCCGGCAACACTTTACCCTCTAGAAACTCAAGTGAAGCCCCGCCCCCTGTAGAAATATGGGTCATGCGATCCGCTGCTTTCATTTTCTCTACAGCTGCCACCGAATCTCCTCCGCCAACAATCGTGATCCCGCCGCAAGTTGCGACCGCTTGAGCAACTCGCTCTGTTCCTTTAGCGAAGGCCTCCATTTCAAAAACACCCATCGGGCCGTTCCAAATCACCGTTTTAGCCGTCGAAATGCGGGCTTCGAACTTCTCAGCACTGGCCGAACCAATATCCAGAGCCATTTCATCTTCCCCAATTTCAGACACTTTCACCGTACGATGAGTAGCATCCGCTTGAAAAGCAAGAGCTGCCACCACATCAATTGGAAGTTCTAATTCGATCCCTTTAGCCTTGGCCTTCTCAATGAGTTGCTTTGCCAATTCCACTTTTTCCTCTTCAAGGAAGGATTTTCCCACGTTAAATCCTTGAGCCTTAAGGAAGGTATTTGCCATCCCCCCACCAATGATCAGAGCGTCGACCTTTTCCAGCAAATTTTCAATGACTCCGATCTTATCGCTTACTTTGGCACCGCCGATAATGGCTACAAAGGGACGTTCCGGCCGTTCCAAGGCATTGCCCATGAAGTCAACTTCTTTTTGCATCAGCAAACCGCAAACTGCTGGTATATAGTGTGTAACCCCTTCAGTTGAAGCATGGGCGCGATGAGCGGTTCCAAAGGCATCATTGACAAACAACTCTGCCAATCCAGCTAATTCTTTTGCAAATGTAGGGTCATTTTTCTCTTCTTCTGCATGGAAACGGACATTTTCTAGTAAGAGGACTTCCCCATCTTGCAACGTGCTGACGGCTTCCATCGCTGTATCCCCGATACAGTCTTTAGCAAAGGACACTGCTTGAGCCAGCTGTTCGCTTAAATGCTTAGCAACAGGTGCTAAAGAATACTTTGGATTAACTTGTCCTTTAGGACGCCCCAAGTGGGAGGCAAGAATAACACGTGCTCCTTCTCTTATCAGATATAAAATGGTAGGTAGGGAGGCTTGTATTCGTTTATCATTGGTAATTTGTCCTTGCTCATTTAAAGGGACATTAAAGTCTACTCGAACGAGTACTCGTTTTCCACGCACCTCTACATCTTTTACACTCTTTTTGTTCATACAAAAATCCCCTTTCACTTGACCCAAGGGTTCGGGGCCGATAATTAATTATGCATCGCTACACTAATCTATCGCATTTCTACGGATAAATATGTATTAGTATACCAAAACTTCCTACTCTTATGAACTTTATTAGTCGATATTATATCATTCTCTATATAAACCGAGTTTCCTGCCAAAATTCCTCTTTCTTAATGAAGACTATTTTGAGATCTAGTAAAAATGCATAATGCTTCTTATAGTTAATCCTCCCAATCTTTACTCCGTTCAACCGCTTTAAGCCATCCCCGATAGAGTTTGGTTCGGCGCTCCTCAAACATCTGAGGCTCAAAGCAACGATCCATTCTCCAACTGGAGCGGATTTCCGCTTGATTCTTCCAAAAGCCCACCGCTAAACCAGCCAAGTAAGCCGCTCCCAATGCCGTTGTCTCAATGACTTCGGGACGTTCTACGTTAACTCCTAAAATATCCGCCTGAAACTGCATTAATAAATTATTGGCCACGGCGCCTCCGTCTACTCTCAAGGTCTGGAGCGTCATCTCAGCATCCTTTTCCATTGCTCCAAGGACATCTTTCGTCTGATAAGCCATCGCTTCCAGGGTCGCTCGAATCAGGTGAGCCTGCCCAGTTCCCCGAGTTAAGCCGAAAATTGCTCCTCGAGCGCGCATATTCCAGTAGGGTGCTCCAAGTCCGGTAAAGGCCGGAACAACGTAGACACCGTCGGTATCCTCAACCTTACTTGCCAAATACTCTGAATCCTGAGCTGATTCAATAATTTTAAGCCCATCCCTCAGCCATTGAATTGCTGCACCTGCTATAAAAACACTGCCCTCCAAAGCGTATTCCACTTTCCCATTCAAGCCCCAAGCGATCGTCGTTAATAGCCCGCTTTGAGAGGGTACAGCACGCTCACCTGTGTTCATCAGCATAAAACAGCCCGTCCCATACGTGTTTTTGGCCATGCCAGGTTCAAAGCACATTTGACCAAACAAAGCCGCCTGCTGGTCGCCCGCTATCCCTGAAATGGGAATATAATCCTTGCCGAACAGGCTGATTTCCGTTTGCCCGTATATCCAACTTGATGGCTTTACATCTGGCAACATACTTCTGGGTATGCCAAGTTCAGCGAGGATTTCCTCAGCCCATCCTAACTCGTGGATATTAAACAATAGTGTGCGAGAGGCATTAGAATAATCTGTCACATGCACTTTTTCATTCGTCAATTTCCAAATCAACCATGTGTCTATGGTCCCAAACAAGAGGTCTCCACCCTCTGCTTTTTCCTGGGCACCCTTCACATGATCCAGTATCCATTTTACTTTCGTTCCTGAAAAATAGGCATCAAGAACCAACCCGGTTTTCGACCGAATTGGTTCCTCCCATCCTTTAGCTTTCAATTCTTCCACGATCTCTGTCGTACGGCGACATTGCCAGACAATTGCTGGATGAATCGGTTTTCCTGTGTTCTTGTCCCAGACTACAGTCGTCTCTCGTTGATTAGCGATTCCAATTCCGGCAATGTCCTTTGGGGACACACCCGTCTTGGCTACTAGTTCGGCCATGACCCCATATTGGGTACTCCAAATTTCCTCAGCATCATGCTCCACCCACCCTGGCCTGGGATAAAATTGGGTGAATTCCTTTTGCGAGACCCCGATGACGTCACTCTCATGGTTAAATAAAATCGCTCGGCAACTCGTAGTACCCTGATCTAATGCTAAAATGTAATTTTGGGACATCCCTGTCTTCTCCCCCTTTTCCCAACATCTACTAATATCTAATGATATCGGCAATGATTTCACTGCAAAAAGCAACTAGAGCAAAGGAGCACTTTAGTAAATTTAATGTAACGTGTTCAAGGTACAATCGACACTTGACATCCAATTCGAGGTTTCTACAGCAGAATCCTCCCTGAATTAAATAGGAAAAAGAGCAAACAGCCAAGGACATGGCTGCTTATTCTTAAAATTCAGTAGTGATATTTGATACCTTAGCTAATCGTCGGCTGCCCGTTTGGATATACAGAAGCGTCTCAGCTACATTTACAATATGATCACCCATACGCTCAATCGTCCTGGCAATCACCAGGCATAAACCCAATTGACCATCATTACATTTAGTTTGGCTACCTTTAACTAGGGCTGCTTTAAAATTGGCATACGCTTGATCCAAAACATTATCCTCCTCAGCCAAATCCATCAGGATTTCTTTCTCATCCTTCAAGACAGCCACCGTGTACTCTATCATCAGGAGTAAATGTTTGGCCATCTGCTGGATATCTTCCGGCCAATCTCTCTCTGGCTTAAGCTCACTCAATTCAGCCAGATCGCAAGCGTAGTCTGCAGAACGCTCTAGTTCCTGCGCCATTCTTTGAAAACCCAAAATCCAACGCAAATCTTGGCTCCGAAGTTGTTGTAGACTCATGATATCAAAACTGCGGTTTATGATATTATCTCTTAATTGATCGATAACATCGTCTTTCTTTTCCCAGTCCTGAACCATCTCGCCTTTTTCCAGCGCCTCAATCGCTGCGCTCAAGTGCTTTTGTACCGCTTCTGCCAACTCCACCGTCATTACACGCAAATTCAACAGAACACGATCATACCCAGATGTACGAAACATCCTACTTACACCTCTTTTCTGTAATTCCATGCCAAAAGCAAATCTCCTGCGTGCAAAGAGCAGAGAAAACAAGATTAGTTATTATATAAAGTCTTATGCTTAATGGAAACACATAAACCCCCAATAACTAATTGAATTTTCAATTTTATCTCTTTAGTTTTCCCCTTTTCACCATGACTCTATTATATGCCTCGGCCAAGGATATGCCCGTATAGGAATACGGGCATAAGCACCCCCCTTGATCCATTGCTCAACATAAACCGGATCATCCTCCGCTGATTGCACAAACCAACCTCCCGTATCTGATAGCATAAAAAAAGCCACTGGCGGAACCGTATATGACGCTTCCTCCAGTGAAGTTTTCCAAAGTCCCCTGAAGTTTAATAACCTCTGAGTCCTCTATTTGAGCCAATATGCAAAGGAAAGCAACGTATTTTCTGGAGATGTACCCACAGATCCTCTGTGGCCTAAAATTTTCATGCTAAGTTTCATTCCTTTCGCTATGCTCAAATCACGAAAATTTATTGAAAGTGCCATCTCTCCTTAACCAATCAAGATCTGTTCTTTGCATCATAACATCAAATTGTAATTTCTGTGTAAAAATGGATATATGTGTTCCAGTATTTAAACAATTCCTAAAACAACCTTGGCAATATTAACGGTATGCTCATCCATTTGATATAAAAGATTTATTAAGTCTAAGGCAGCATACCGAAACTTTTCTTCTATTTTCAAATCACTTTCCAGACTGCTTTGCTGAGGGCACTGAGCAAGAAAGTTAAACTGCAAGTCTCTCTGGATGCGAGTAGTCTCAGGATGTTCACGAATCACTTCTGCGGCGATTTGTGAATCCCCCTCAGCTAAGGCATCCAGTACTTTCGAAAAATTATTAGTTACTCGTTGATATAAATAGTCCAGGTGTCTCCAGTTCTCTGCTGGAACCCTCAAGTTTTCACGATGCAACTTTTTTGTTAAAAGCACCATTGCCATAACTGAATCCCCTATATACTCAAATTCTTTAGCAGTAAACTGAATGTTCATACTCTCTTCCGCCTGCTCATCAGTAAGTCCTTTCTGGGCGAGGACTGCCAAAAAGCGCATAGTATGCCGATAATACCAATCCACCTCCTCTTCAGCCTTTACAACCTCTTCAGTTAAATCTTCACTACCTGATAAGAGAATATCAGGAATTCTTTGCATCATTTTTGTATAGATAAACCTGCCCAAAGCTCGAATTTCTCCATTGGCTTGCTTGAGTGCTACAGCAGGAACTTCCAAGGATACCTCATCAATGACTTGGAACTTTAAGGGGATATCTTTGCTGGCACGATCTGGAACGATATGTTTCAAGCCTTTGGCAATAAGATTATTAAGCGGGAAGAATATGATAACCATCAAGACCGCGAATAACAAATGGGCGTTGGCTACTTGTCTTTGTAAATTGCTTGTTGTCCATTGGATAAGATGAGCAAATTGGGGTAAAAAAGGATATACCATGATTGCCGCTGCTGCTTTATACCCTGTATTTGCTATTGCTGTTCTTTTAGCGTCCATCTTAGAAGCAGTTACACTTGTCAGCAATGTTGTAACTGTACCTCCAATGTGGGCACCAAGGACCAACGGAACAATGGCAGAAAGGTCCAATAGCCGTTGCCCTGCGAGAGACATCATAATAGCGAAAACTGCTGTGCTGCTCTGAATCACGGTCGTTAAAATCAATCCTGCTATAATCGCCAGAAAGGGGTAGCTTCCCAATTGGGAAAGGGCTATAGAGACTTCGGGAATATCTCGAAGTGGTGCGGAAGCGTTCGACATATTGGACATCCCAACAAAAATCAACCCAAAACCGATCAACGAATGTCCCAGATGCTTCCACTGTCTTTTACCTGAAAAATATAGAACGAACCCGACAAAGACAGCCCCTAGCGCTATATCAAGAATCTGAAAAGCAATAAGTTGAATGGAGATTGACGTTCCTACTGCTGAGCCTAAAACGATCCCTAAAGCTTGCCCGAGATTCATCATCCCTGCATTGACGAACTCAACCACCAAAACTGTTGTCGCAGCACTGCTTTGAAAAGCAACCGTCATAACCATCCCTAACAAAACAGCCATAAAGGGTTTCTTGGTAAGTGATTGGAGAATTTCTTTTAGACGGTGTGCGGCAAATTTTTGCAGGGCATCAGATGTTGTCTGTACCCCATACATAAAGAGGCCCAATCCGCCCAGAAATACTAAGATCGTACCAAACCAACTTATCTGCGTTCAACTCCTTTGACAATGACCAGCCTCTCAATTACATATTTATAAAACTTGGTTACCGCCTATCCCAGGCGATGTCCATGACTCGAACAGGGATGTTCGAGGCTAGAGCAGCGCCATGATGGTGAGGTGCAGCGATAGGCCCAGATGCCGGATGGGCCAAGCCTTCCTGCAACTAGTCCTGGCTGGCGAGTCAATTAATACGTTCTAATTAGTATTAGAAAAAAGCCGCAAATAAACCCGTCTAAAACGGATAAATTTGCGGCTTTCTATAACTCCAGCCTTAAATATTAAGTTAAAAATTCCCAAATATAGATATTGCTATAATATATGTATTTTCAGAATTTAGCAATTAACTTTTCATCATTGTTGGTACTGTCACTTCACGCCGTCACGTCAACTTGCCGTCATACATTTCCGTTCTCATCCCCCGCTACTTCTCCCTCGCGCCCCCTAATACCTCTTCCTGACTGTCGTCGCCGCAATTCCCAACTCGTCACGGTACTTTGCAACTGTCCGTCTAGAAATCTCCATATCTCTAGCCTTTAGAAGGTCTGCTAATTTCTGATCAGAGTAAGGACATTTAGGATTCTCTGAGGCGATGATGTCACGCAGAACTAATTTAATAACATCAGTAGTTACGCCTGAGTCATTTTGAGTACCACGCCCCATGCTATTGGCAAAAAAGAATTTGAATTCGAAAATCCCACGGGGAGTTTGAACGTATTTATGGGCAGTTGCTCGGCTGACCGTCGACTCATGAACTCCAATTTCGTCTGCGATATCTCTTAAGGTAAGCGGTTTTAGATGACGAATTCCGCTGCGGAGGAATTCATTTTGCCATTTTACGATAGCATCCGCTACTTTATATAGAGTTAGACGCCGTTGCTCAATACTTCGTATGAGCCAGGCAGCAGCATTTAATTTCTGTTCAACAAATTTGCGAGTGTCAGTTCCTTCATCCTGGCTCAAGGCATCACGGTATGCCTTATTGACTCCTAAGCGCGGGACAGTAATATCATTAACAAGAATAATGAATTCGCCTTCAATCTCTTCAATAACTACATCTGGGACTATATAACGAACTTCCCCCGGGCCAGAAAAACGGAGACCCGGTTTAGGGTCGAGCTTCCTTACTGAGTCAGCCAATTCTTGAACTCGACTTAGCGAAACTTTCAAAGCGTGGGCAATTCGTTGCAACCGCCCTGCTGCCAAGTCTTCCAAATGCTTCAAAAACTCTGGTAATTCAGGAGGGCAATAAATCAGGAGGGGTAATTGCAGCGAAAGACATTCCTCCAAATTCCGTGCCCCAACACCCAATGGATCCAGACTCTGAACTGCTGTCAACGCGTCTTCGACCTCTGGGAGGGAAACATCCATTTCCCGAACAATATCGTCTAACGACAATGTAAGATATCCTTTGTCATTCAGATTCCCGATAATATATTCCGCGATATCTAAAGAACAGGTGACCTTTTGAACATGGAGTTGTTCCAGTAAATGTTCCTGAAGGGTCGGGGCAGCCGCAATAAAGGGATCAAACCGTTGTTTGTCTTCTGTAATCACTCGTTCTTGGCGAACTCGATTTTCATCCTGGTCATGAAAATAATCCTGCCAGTCAACTTCCCATTTGTCAATGGGAAGGCTTTCCTCCACTACAGGAGGCTCTGCTTCTACCTTACTGTCCGTACTTTCTTCTAGATTTTCCAGTAAAGGATTCTCCAAAAGCTGTTCCTCAACATACGTGGAAAGGTCAAGTGCGGACAACTGCAAAATCGTAATTGCTTGGCGCAATTCTGGGGTCATAATGAGTTTTTGGGTTTGCTCGAGACTCAGACCATAACCTAACCGCACCTTATTCCCCCCTAAATCTATATTTATTCTATCCTTCCATTTTTAAGTTCCCATTTTCTGGTTCCTAATTCGATCTGCTAACTCATCGATTTTTCTCATTCGATGATTGACTCCAGATTTCCCTACCTTAGGTCGCAACATTTCTCCAAGTTCCTTTAAACTGGCTTCCGAGTAAGCTAACCGCAACTCAGCTATCTCTCGCAAGTTGGGTGGCAAAGACTGAAGCCCAATCGTATCGGCAATAAATTGAATGTTCTCCAATTGCCGTACAGCCGCATCAACAATTTTGTCAAGATTAGCAGTCTCGCAATTAACTAGGCGATTTACTTGATTTCGCACATCTTTAAGAACTCGAACATTTTCAAATTCTAATAAAGCATGATGAGCTCCGATGAAACCAAGAAAATCCACAATATGTTCACTCTCCTTGAGATATACCACATACCAATGCTTGCGCATGCTCACCTTAGCACCTAGTTTAAATCTATTGATTAATTGACATAACTCTTTGGCATGTTGTTCATCATTACTGACAATTTCAAGATGATAGGTACCTTCCGGATTATTGATCGACCCCCCCGCTAAGAAGGCTCCTCTCAAATAGGCCTTTTGATCACAACGCTTTTTAATAAGACCCGGTGCAATTCCCAAGTAAATTTGGCCCTTACTATCAACTAGACCTAAGCGCTGTAAGTCCTCCAGTCCGCGGGGATGGATTCTAACCAGGTATGAATTGTTTTTGCGAAGTCTCAGCTTGCGTCGTACCACAATATCCACCTGGCGCTTTAGAACATCTTTGGCTAAACGATAAATCTTACGAGCTACAGGTGCACTCTCTGTGATCACATTCAGAGTATATTGTTGATTTGCACTAATTTGCAGTGTTCCATCCATACGGACTAAAGCCGCTAATTCTGCTAAATCACAACAAGGTTTCTGACAGTCTAAGCGGGCAAGTTCTTCTTTCGTAACAGCACTAAAGGACAATTCTCCAGCCCCCCCTATCTCGTGGTTCGATGTTCGAGATTCGTGGTTAGATTACTAAGTCCAATCATCGATAATTACACGAATTTTATCCTAGCCGTGTTGTAACTCCATCTTAAAAAGATTCCTCTTATAACTCTTTTCGAAGTTTCCGTGTGAGTAAATAGGCATCAACTAAAGCAATACGTTCTCCTATTGGTTTTAAACGAAAAAGTAACCGAATGAGTTCCTTCGCCAGTCGATCCGAATCGTGACGTACGACATTCCTCTCCTGGACTAAATTCGCTTCAAAATACTTCGCACCTAAATGCTGAACCATTTTAGGATCAGTAACCACCGGAACAGCTTCTTCCTTACTGTAGCGTTTTAAAAGCGGTGCAGTAATTTCACCACGGGAGGCAAGCACTGCATCTACAAAGCCTGCACCACAGTGATCCAGAATCGCTTGCAGGTGATCGGAGACTTTATAGCCATCTGTTTCCCCTTTTTCTGTCATAACATTACATACATAAACACAGGGAGCGCTGGCTTCTCGAATCTTTTCTCTAAGTCCTAAGACCAATAAATTTGGCAAAACACTGGTATAGAGACTTCCTGGTCCTAAAACTATAAGGTCTGCTTCTTCAATTGCCTGTATGGCTTCTGGTAAAGGGGTACAATCACTAGGCTCCAGATAGACTCTCTTTATTTTACCCTCAGTGACTCGAATCGAAGTCTCCCCAACTACACGGGTTCCGTCTTCAAAATCTGCCATAAGGACTACTTGATCCAAGGTAGTAGGAAACACCTTGCCACGGAGTGCAAACACTTTGCCGACCTGTTCAATTCCCTTTTGAAAATCGCCAAAGGTATCGGTTAATCCTGCTAAAAGCAAGTTACCCAAACTATGTCCTTCAAGAGCTCCACTTTCAAAGCGATAAGAAAAGAGAGTATCCATGATCTCCTCTGTCTCAGCCAATGCGACCATGCAATTGCGTACATCTCCGGGTGGTTGTATGCCCAATTCATCACGTAGTTTTCCAGAACTTCCCCCATCATCCGAAACTGTCACAATGGCAGTAAGATTACAGGTGTATTCTTTAAGACCACGCAAGAGGGCAGAAAGCCCGGTTCCCCCACCAACCACCACAATCTTCGGTCCCCTTTTCAAATGATGGCGGGAATAGATCCTATCCACAATTCTCACTTCATTTTCCGGGAGCACAGAAGAAATAATCGAATAAAGCATACGTTTAAAACCAACGATAATCGCAAAAATTCCCAGGGCGCTAATAATTGCGCCAGTCGGCACGGCAATATGCTTAGTACTACCCGTCAATTGGTAAATAACCTCTCGGAATTGCAACTCCGCATAGCCGATAGCCACCCCATCATTCATGACGGAAAATCCTGTTGCAAAAAGGAAGATTCCCAGAACGGCGAGGATAAACCACCTTTTTACTTTCAAATCGGGGTAAAGCCATTTTAGATATCGATAAAAGGGTTCGTATCTTTTTGGGTTCATCGCGTTATTCCACGCTTTTGGTTTTTTATAGCATCCCTGTGCTTAACAGTGATGGCATAATCACGTTCTATTAAAAAACTCCCTACTCTTTCTGCAATAGCAACGGAGCGATGTTGTCCACCCGTACAACCAATCCCAATGACCAAATGAGTTTTTCCTTCTCTAATATAATTGGGAAGGATGAACTCCAATAAATCCAAGTATTTTTCCATAAATTCCTGGGCCATTTGATTGCCAAAGACATAGTCTTTGACTAATTCATGCTCCCCAGTTAGAGGACGTAATGATTCCACGTAAAAAGGGTTCGGGAGAAACCGTACATCCATAACCAAGTCTGCATCCATGGGCATTCCATATTTAAAGCCAAAGGATATCACTGAAACAGCCATTTGGCCTAACCCCTGAGCTTTACAAAAAAGCTCCGCTACTTGACTGCGAAGTTGCTGGGAACTCAAGTTGGAAGTGTCTATAATGTTATCTGCCCGAATCCTAAGTTCTTCCAGTTGTTGCCGTTCCGCCTGAATTCCATCTAATACTCGCCCCTGTGGAGAGAGCGGGTGCCTGCGTCTTGATTCTTTATAACGACGAATTAGGGTTTCATCCGATGCATCGAGAAAGAGCACTTCCAGACGGAAGCCTTCCTTCTCCAGATTGTTTAAAGCTTCACTGAGCGAAGAAAAGAATTCCCCACCTCGCAGATCACAAACAATTGCTGCTTTAGAAACCTTTCCTCTGGACTGAGCGCAAAGCTCCGCAAATTTGACCAGAAAAGTAGGGGGTAAATTATCCACACAGAAAAACCCCTGGTCTTCAAGGCTTTGCATAGCCTGAGTTCTTCCAGCTCCTGATAAGCCAGTAATAACAATAAGTTCTAATCCTTGTTTATTCATTTTTTCACCTCCTCTTATTTTATTATGGCTGCCCCTTAACCGATAAAACTTTTCCGGCTTGCTCTTGGGCATTATTTAGCGCATCCTCAGGAGTGGCATTCCCTGCCAAGACATTACTCCATGCTTCATTTTGCAAGGGTATCAACTTCCATTCCTGTCCGTTCCCCTCCAAAACCCAGGCTTTGGACAGAGCAATATTTGCCTGAGGAAACACGCCTTTCTGAGCTTCCGGACGTCCATAATAACTCATATTAGCTGGAAGAAGACTTCCAGCAGCCTGCATCGCTGCTTCAACTTCTGATGAGAGCAATGCCTTTTCAACCTTTTGAATAGCATCCAGCATCGCTGGAGTGGTTTTAATTGCGGAATTAGCAATTCCTAACGTTGTCCCTATCAGGGCTTGCCCTTGTCCGCCCAACAAATCGGAAAGAGGCATGCTTCCCCACGGGACATTTAATTGTGTCAACTGTTTTGCGGTACTGGCTCCTGCGATAACATAGGGTGTTTGACCATTAGCAAATGCGGTCAGAGCGGCCAGATCAACACGAAGGACGTTCGTACTCCGCCAAGTTAAGATTTGTTGAAGAAAGGCCAAATTGTTTGGATCATTTAAGCTAATATTTCCGGCATTCATCAACCGCCCACCCTGCCCATTCCACCATGCTGAAAGTGTGGCGGTATCTGGAGAGGCAATAGAAATCCCATTGACGGAGAACAGCTCCGCCAGACTGGCCGGCACTGAAGCAGTGTCCGTTCTAAAATAGAGCAAAGGAATATCCGTCATCCAAGGAAGTGCATAATCCACCTCTCCAAATCGAAAGGCGGCTAATGTTGCAGGAAAGGCCTCTTTATCATTATGTGCGGCAGGGGCCAATGCGCCTTGCCCATAAAGCTCATGGATAATATCTCTTGAAGCTATAAAAATCTCCGGGCCTTCCCCACCTGCTTCTGCTTGGTAGGAAAAGGCGGCAAAGTTCTGAGTCGGCACATAGTTAAGTTTTACGATAACCTCAGGATTTGTCTTTACAATCGTTTGAACCTGACCCTCTAAGGCATCCGCCTCTGCCCCTTGCAAAGAATGCCAGATGTCCACAACTGAGGGGGCCGGTCCACCTGGTTGTCCCGTCTGAGGAGCAGACGAACACCCGGTGACAAGAATGAAACTGACCAGTATACAGAAAACTTGGCTAACGCCAAGCCGCCAGGCGCTGTCCATGACTTGAACCGCACTCCATTCATGATTCTTCATATCGGTAGGCCTTCACTTTCCCCTGTTGATAGTGAAAAAGATACCAACAAGGTCTGTTGGATTCTTGTAGTAAATCCGACGTAAAATATGCAATCGCTGTATTGCGATTCCACTGCCGCCGGTCCATTTTTTTAACCTCTGGAATTATCATCTCCCAATAAGCATCCTTGCGGATCTTATCCTGCATTGTCTTCCACTGATCTGTTCTCTTCTCCAGCTCCAGGCTGTTTTCATCTTGTAAATAGTTAGGGATGATATTCGGACGTTCCCACATGTAATAATCAAACCTCAGTGCGTCACGGATTATATTCCATGGAAGGATGTCCATCCCTTCCCTTTTTTCGGTGTTCTGTACGTCTTGGAGAAATTCCCACAGTTTATCAAAGAGGGCTTTGCCTTGCCACTGGCGGGAAAACCAATCCTTCTTGTGCCAAAGCTCTGCAAACTTATGATAAAAATCAAAGGGGGTCGGAAAGAGTTTGAGTCCATGTCGTAAGGCGTGCTCAAACTTCCCTGAATTATAATATTTATCCAAAATACTTTCCATGCGTTGCAATTGAAGTATTTCATTATGTGATAAGTCCTTAGTCTCCAAAATTGTATAGGGTGGGTCAGGTACGAACAAGAGTCCATAGCGACTGCTTTGCAACCGCAAACCAGATCCTTTAAGGACTTTGAGAAAGCCTAGCTGAAGCATATCCGGATCTGTCTCATATACCTCATTAAATGACATCCGAAAGTTTAGCCAGTTTTCCTCAGGTAATCCAGCGATCAGGTCTAAGTGAAGCGGTATTCCCAAGCACCGCATTTCAGCTATATATTTCCTCCACTCCTCAAACCTTTGTGGACGTGAAACTATCTTAAGCGTTGGCTGGTGTGTAGATTGTACTCCTATTTCTAATTGAACTAATCCCCGTGGATAATTTCTGAGGTAGTCCATCCATTCCGCATCTAATAAATCTCCTGCCATTTCGCAATGAACTCGAATCGACTTGGCATCAGAGTGCAGCTCACTTTCTTCTCGTACAATGTCTAAAATTCCAAGAGCATGCCGTTTATTGGCATTGAAGGTTCGGTCCACAAACTTTATGGTTCGGGCACCATTTTTCAACAACTGACGGAACGTCTTTCGAAACCTCTCAAGCTCCAAAAAACGGACTCCTTGAAAAGTAGAGGATAAGCAATACTGACAGTTAAAAGGGCATCCCCTAGTCGTCTCAACATAGACCAACCGGCCTGTGAAGTTTTCGTCTTCAGTATAAGGAAACGGCAGCTCGTTCATGCTAAGAGGGCTGAATGGAGCGGGATTAACCATAATTTTCCCGTTCTTTGTCCAAGCAATACCTTGAACATGAGAGGGATCACGACCATCCTGCCACGTCTTTAACAGCTCTAAAAAGGTTTTTTCCCCTTCACCCATAACAAGAGCATCTATTTCAGGATGCTCCAGGAGAAACTCCTCAGCTTCGAAGGATACTTCCGGGCCCCCTAAAACAAATCGAGTATTCGGACAGACAGGGCGAAGCTGTCTAATCACCTCCACAGTCTCTTTCAGGTTCCAAATATAACATGAAAAACCAACGACATCGGCCTTGGCTTCATAAATCTCCCCTGCAATTCGATCCAGGTGATCGTTAATGCTAAATTCTTTAAGCAAAACATCCGGGTATGACGTACGAACTCCCTCTCGCAAATAACGAAGGGCTAAATTCGTATGAATATATTTCGCATTGAGGGCAACCAAAAGAATATTCAAAATCGCAACCCCCTTCCGCCTTAAGTATAGCGGTTTAACGCCCCTAATGCAATTGTTATGCCAGATTGATAAGGCATAACGAGACAACAATAACGTCTTCAGAAGGATTAATTATTCTGGAATACGAGGCTAATTATCCAATTATTTAGAATTAAGATACACACGCTGATACATTTCCGATCTTAATTCAATCCTGGATGTTAATTTAAATACACGATTAAATCATTAGCAAACTAACTTCAAGGTTAGAACACAGTCACAACTTAAACAAGAATGGTGAAATGAAAACAAAAAAGGTGCCTATCAATAAATTGATACAGGCACCTTTTTCGTACTCATTGGCAAGCCGCAACTTTCGGCGTAATCTTTCCGAAGGAGTATCCTTGTTCTTTTCGGAAATAATCAAACTCTATTTTCCTGAATTCAAACTCACAATAGTATTTCTTTACCTAACTCCATGATTTAAAGTTTTCCTTTTAAAAAAACACATCCATATCAATATCCTCGAGTGTTTGGCAGCCAGTCAGAACCATAGCCTGTTTCAGTTCATTCGTCATTCTCCTTATCGCTAAGGCAACTCCTTCTGCGCCTCCACCGTAACCAGCGATAATAAGAGGTCTCCCAATCATAACCGCATCTGCCCCTAAAGCTAACATCTTCAGAACATCAACTCCCGTACGGACTCCACCATCAACAATGATCGGGATGCGTCTATCTACAGCCGCAGCGATTTCCGGCAAAACCTCCGCCGTTCCTGGAGTGTAATCAAGTACTCTTCCACCGTGGTTTGAAACGACAATTGCGGCAGCACCAACTTCAACAGCCATTTCGGCTTCCTCAACTGTCATGATTCCTTTAATAATGAAGGGTAATGACGTATTATCAATGATCGTTTTCAGATCTTCCTTGGTTTTTGGGCTGACAGGGATGGAAACTAAGCCTGCAGCATCTACATCCATACCCACTGCAAGAACTCCTGCTTCTTCTGCCAGACGCAGATAATCAAATACTTCCGGCAATTCCCGCGGCTTCATAAACGGTATACCTAAACCCTGGGCTTTCGCAACCACACCAAGACCTGCCTTATACATTGCGGGGTCAGGCGCATCCCCTGTAGATCCCATGGCCCCCGAAGTTAGGCAACCCTGAATCATAGCCTCAGCCCATTCTTCTTCATTCAAAGCCCCACCCATATTGAAGTTATTACCGGTAATCGGAGCACCGAAGATTGGGGTTTTTAATTCTTGACCAAAAATTTTGATCTGTGTATTGGGCTTTTTAACACCGTGCAATGTCCTCAAATTAATGCGATAGTCTGCTAATGCTTGGACATTGTTTTTAAACGATGTCCCTGTGCCCATCCCCCCCATACCAGGAACTTCTCCTACACAAGCCTTACCATTACACTCTGGACAGACTCGGCAAAAACCCTTAAGCTTTTCCCGTGCAGTTTGGCGAATTGTTTGGATGTTCATTTTTTTAGTTTCACTCATGTTTTAGCCTCCACTCAAATGCTTATTTCTCATTTGCGATTCATAACTAGGGTTCACGCTAAATCTTACATCCGATACTTATTTCCATTGCAATTGTTATCCCAGCAAAACATATTGTTCGATAGCCTCTGCCACTCCGTCTTCCTCATTTGTGAGTGTCACGATATCTGCCTGTTGCTTTATTTCTTTGCGGGCATTTCCCATGGCTACTCCAACCCCGGCATATTGAATCATCTCTAAATCGTTAAAACTGTCCCCTATTGCCATTACGTCTTGTCGGGATATTCCCAAGCGCTCTGCCAAAGCAGCCAGAGCTACGCCTTTATTTACAGTGCCCTCTATTATCTCCAAAAAATGGGGTTTTGATTTTGTAATATGCACTTTTTTTCCATAGCGTTGATTTAACAGAGGGACCAATTGATCTAGGTCAGACTCTCCCGCGATCACGAGGACTTTCTCAACCCCTTCCGGTTCTTGGGCAAGAATGCCCGGAAGGTCGGCTTCTTCGATGTGAACACTCGCGATCCGCGCATATTCCTCGGACCATTCATTAAGTGTCTGGGCGATAACGCGATCCTTGAGATAGATCTGCGCATAGTTCCCCCTTAACCCTACATCTTGAACAATCTCAGAGGCTAAAGCACTGGGAATTGGGCACCGAAAAAGTATATCCCCACTGACAGCCTGCTGGATCATCGCCCCATGATACGTAATCACAGGAACATCCAGCCCCAGCTGCTTTGCATAAGGACGTGTCGAGATAGGCATACGTCCTGTGGCAATGGTCATTTTCACTCCCTGCATCTGGGCCTTTTGTATTGCCTTTACCACTCGCGGTGAAATTGTCCAATCATCTCTAAGCAATGTATCATCGAGATCCATAGCCACTAAGCGAATCGTCAAATTTTGCTTCACTCCTCTATCCGAGGCACAAGTACGAGGCTCGATGTTCGAATCGTTGTTTAGACTTTCGGCTAAACTTGTCGAGATCGTGCTTCTGGTTAGCTCCAGTCTATTAGTGCCTCTTTACTAACGTTAGCAAATAGTTCTCACTGTATTGAGCCTTTAAGTTAAATAGCGTTTTAAATACTGTCCGGTATAGGATGCCGGGAAAGACGAAACCTCCTCGGGCTTCCCAGCAATCAGCACTTCTCCGCCCCGATTCCCTCCCTCAGGACCCAGGTCAATCAACCAGTCTGCAGTTTTGATAACATCAAGATTATGCTCAATGACAAGCACGGTATCTCCGCCGTCTACTAAGCGGTGAAGAACATGCAGGAGTTTATCAATATCTGCCGTGTGTAGGCCTGTTGTCGGTTCATCAAGAATATAGATTGTTCTCCCCGTACTGCGTCGGCTTAATTCAGTAGCAAGCTTAATGCGTTGGGCTTCTCCACCAGATAAGGTGGTTGCAGGTTGCCCCAGGCGAATATAGCCAAGCCCCACATCTTGGAGTGTCTGGAGTTTTCGAGCAATCTTCTGGACTACTTGGAAAAACTCCACCGCTTCATCAACTGTCATATCAAGAACTTGCGCAATGGTTTTGCCTTTATACCGTACTTCCAAGGTCTCCCGGTTATAGCGTTTTCCCTCGCAGACTTCACAGGGAACATAGACATCGGGCAGAAAATGCATCTCAATCTTAATGATTCCATCTCCACGGCAAGCCTCGCAACGGCCCCCCTTAACGTTAAAGCTAAACCGACCTTGTTTGTACCCTCGCATCTTTGCTTCCGGAGTTATAGAGAAAAGCTCACGAATAAAATCAAAAACACCGGTATAGGTGGCAGGGTTTGAACGGGGCGTCCGACCGATTGGAGACTGGTCAATATCAACGACCTTTTCCAGATGCTCCAAACCTTTTAATTGATCGTGCGCCCCTGGGCGAACCCGTGCTCGACTAAGTCTGGACGCTAATCCCTTATAGATAATCTCATTGACCAAAGTGCTTTTACCCGAGCCCGAGACTCCAGTTACACATGTAAACAAACCCAAGGGAATACGCGCATGGACATTTTTCAGGTTGTTCTCTCGAGCACCTAACACCTCTAGCCACTTACCGTTCGGTTGACGTCGCTCCACCGGTACGCTGATTTGCTTGGCACCACTCAAATACTGCCCGGTCATCGATTCTTTATTGGCCTTAATTTCCTCAATAGGGCCTTCAGCCACTACTCGCCCGCCATGGGCCCCAGCTCCGGGACCGATATCGATTATATGATCAGCGGCAACCATCGTATCTTCATCATGCTCGACCACAATCAAGGTATTTCCGAGATCACGCAACCGTTTCAGTGTCTCTAACAATCTGGCATTGTCTCTTTGATGGAGGCCGATGCTTGGTTCATCTAAAACATAAAGCACACCCATTAAACTTGACCCAATCTGAGTCGCCAAGCGAATCCGTTGTGCTTCTCCACCGGAGAGCGAACCTGCAGCACGGGACATGGTCAGGTAATCCAGTCCTACATTCATTAAGAAGCCCAGTCTTTCCTTGATTTCTTTCAAAATCTGGTGGGCAATGGTCTCCTCTTTGAGGGTGAGATCGAGAGTATTTACAAAGTTAATCGCTTCGGTAATTGAAAGACGAGACAAATCGTCAATTGAGATCCCGCCTACCTTCACCGCTAACGCTTCGGGTTTCAGTCGCTTACCTTGGCACTCTGGGCAAGGGTTTTCGCTCATATACCCTTCAATTTCAGCACGTACCATATCCGAGGTCGACTCGCGATAACGACGCCCAAATAAGGGAACCAGCCCTTCAAAAGTGGTGTTGTAGGTTTTCGATTGATCAAAAATATTTTGATATTGAAAGGTTATGGGAGTATTCGTCCCATAGAGCAACCCTTTCCATTGCTCTTGACTCAAGTCTTTTAAAGGGGTATCTATCCCAAATTTGAGGTTTTGGGCTACGGCCTCCATCATTTTCGGGTAATAACTTGAGGTTGATTTAGCCCAAGGCGCTATTGCACCTGTTGCCAGGGATAAGGAACGATTGGGAATGAGCAGGTCAATATCAACGACAAGGTTTGCTCCTAGTCCGGTGCACGCTGGGCAGGCTCCATAGGGACTGTTAAAAGAAAAAAGACGTGGCGAGATTTCCTCGAGAGCAATCCCACAATCCGGACAGGCAAAGTTTTCACTGAAACGTAACTCTTCTCCCTCAATGATGTCTGCAATGACGTTTCCCTCTCCCAGTTTAAGAGCTGTTTCAAGAGAATCTGCCAGACGTTCAGCACTTTCGGATTTTAATGAAATGCGATCGATTACGACTTCAATAGAATGCTTTTTGTTTTTTGCCAGTTCAATTTCTTCACTGAGGTCCCTAGCCTCCCCGTCCACTCTTACCCGAACATACCCTGCCTTTCGAGCGTCTTCTAAGACCTTCTGGTGTTCCCCTTTTTTTCCTTTTACGAGTGGGGCTAAGATTTGCAGTCTTGTCCGTTCTGGGAGATTCATCAGCAGATCAACCATTTGTTGGACCGTCTGCTGGGAAATAGCTCGGCCACACTTTGGGCAATGCGGATGACCGATCCGGGCATACAACAAACGGAGGTAATCAGAGACTTCTGTTGCCGTCCCCACCGTCGAGCGGGGGTTACGGTTAGTCGTCTTTTGATCAATGGAAATCGCAGGAGAAAGCCCCTCGATGGAATCTACATCAGGCTTGTCCATCTGCCCCAAGAACTGCCGTGCGTAGGCAGAAAGGGACTCTACATACCGCCTTTGTCCCTCAGCATAAATTGTATCAAAGGCTAAGGAAGATTTTCCCGAGCCTGACAGCCCTGTGATTACTACAAGTTTATTGCGAGGAATATCAATATCGATGTTTTTTAAATTATGAGCGCGTGCACCACGCACGCGTAGGTAATCTTGGGTCATGGTTTTCCTCCTAAGTGATGAGTTGGGGAGAGACATTTAGATGTACCCAAACAAACTTTCGATCCAGGCCGAACATATACGAACTTATTATAAAGTATCCAATATCATTATACAACCGTTCCAATTCAAATTCACCGATAAACTCCTATTTCTTACTTTTTCGAGAAGATCCCTTTTTCTGTGCTTTATGGTCGTACCGAGTATTTCTTTTACTCCCGCCTTGTTGACTCGTCATTTTGTATTTGTTTTCTTCCCCTTTTAAATCAATCATAGCATCTCGGATTTCTGCAGCCCGCTCAAAATCTAACTCCCTTGCCGCTAGCCGCATTTCTGCTTCCAGGTTCTTAATGAGTTGTGCCAGCTCGTCAGGGGGAAGCTTTGTCCCATAGGCCTTTTTGAGTTCCGCAACTTTCATTGCCTCTGGAGCATCATGAACTGCCTTGCGTATGGTTTGAGGAGTAATTCCCGACTTCTCGTTCCAGGCCATTTGAATTTCACGGCGTCGATTCGTTTCATCCAGGGCGTTCTGCATCGAGCGAGTAATTTTATCTCCATACATAATAACTTTACCTTCAGAGTTACGGGCTGCACGACCTATGGTTTGAATGAGTGAGCGATCCGATCTAAGAAACCCTTCTTTGTCCGCGTCGAGAATTGCCACGAGAGAAACTTCCGGCAAGTCCAGTCCTTCCCGTAAAAGGTTAATGCCAACAACTACGTCAATCTCGCCTAAGCGAAGTTCTCTAAGAATTTCCACTCGTTCGAGGGTCTTAATATCTGAATGCAGATACTTTACCTTGATTTCTAAATTTATAAAGTAATCCGTCAGATCCTCTGCCATTCTTTTTGTCAAGGTTGTCACGAGGACTCGTTCATCTTTCGCAATCCGTCTTCTCATTTCCCCGAGCAAATCATCGATCTGACCTTTGGTAGGACGGACAATAACCTCTGGGTCCAATAACCCGGTGGGGCGAATAATTTGCTCTGTAACCGTCGGGCAATGTGCTAATTCATAGGGTCCGGGTGTTGCACTGACATAGACACTTTGCTTGATCCTTCGTTCAAACTCGGCAAAGGTCAATGGTCGATTATCCAGAGCGGAAGGCAGACGAAATCCGTAGTTTACTAAGGTAGTCTTACGTGACCGGTCTCCTTCATACATTCCTCTCACCTGTGGAAGGGAAACATGAGATTCATCCACAAAAAGGAGAAAGTCATCTGGAAAGTAATCTAGTAAGGTGTAAGGAGTCTCTCCTGCCTCACGAAATGTTAAGTGACGAGAATAATTTTCTATTCCATTACAAAATCCCATTTCTCTGAGCATTTCCAGATCATAGCGAGTTCGTTGCTCAAGGCGTTGTGCCTCAAGCAACTTGTTTTCGGAATTTAATAGATTCAGTCGCTCTTCCAACTCTATTTCAATATTTTCTGCTGCCTGCATAACTTTTTCTTGGGCAGTTACATAGTGGGAGTTCGGAAAAATTGAGACATGATGCCGCTCCCCTAAAATCTCCCCAGTCAACATATTAATTTCATAGATGTGCTCAATTTCATCTCCAAACATATCTACACGAATCACCTGTTCACTAGATGAGGCCGGATAAATCTCTACAATATCTCCACGCACACGGAAAGTTCCCCGAGTAAACGCTATGTCATTACGATCGTATTGAATTGCTATCAGCTTGCGCAGAATTTCATTACGATCAATCACTTGCCCCTGTCGCAGGGAAAGGACAAGATCACGGTAATCTTCTGGTGAACCTAAACCATAAATACACGAAACACTGGCCACTACAATCACATCGCGACGCTCCAACAAAGCAGCGGTTGCCGAGTGTCGCAGCTTCTCGATCTCTTCATTTATCGATGCATCCTTTTCGATAAATGTATCACTTGAAGGCACATAAGCCTCTGGTTGATAATAATCGTAGTAACTCACAAAGTACTCCACGGCATTATCCGGAAAATACTCTTTAAATTCACTGTAAAGTTGGGCGGCCAGAGTTTTGTTATGCGCCAATATCAGGGTTGGTCTTTGAACCTTCATAATGATATTGGCCATAGTGAAGGTCTTTCCCGATCCCGTGACCCCCAGCAACGTCTGGTGGTTCAATCCTTCATTCAGACCTACAGTCAGCGCATCGATAGCCTGTGGTTGGTCTCCGCCAGGTTGGTATGGGGCATGTATACAAAATTCCATGCGCCACTCTTCCTTTCGATTATATAATAGGTTACTCTACTCTGTATTTTACATCTACCCTGGTGCTTATACAAATCACGAAGCACAAGAATAATACCCTGCAATGTTTGTTTGCAATACAATATATATTTGGTTGAATTTCTAAAATTTTAGTTTACGAGGCTTTTGTCCGATAACAAAGAGACAGGATGTTATTTTACCAAACAACAAATCTGTCTCCTTATTTTGTACTTCGTTTTTACTTTTCCTCTTTTTTCGAATCATCCTTCGCCTGATCTCCCTGATCTCCCTGATCTCCCTGATCTCCCTCGGAATCTTTTGGTTGCTCTGCTTTTTGATTTAACATCTCTGGCGGAACTGTTTTCACCTGTTCATTAACGGTTTTTTCTGTGCCCATTACTTTCCCTTCAGCATCAAAATAATCTCGTGTTGTTTCCGTTTTTATTCGTTCTGTAACTTTCTCAACGCCCGGAGGAACAGGATTTTGCTTGTCACCGGACTGCCCGTCCTCTTCTTTCTTATCGGCTGCTTGGTCTTTCTTCTCTTGGTCTTTCCCTTGATCCTTTTCTTCATTCCCCTTGGACTCTGCTTGCTCTTTTTGCTTTTTATCTTTTTCCGCAGTTTGCATAGTTGTAGTATAACTTTTTTGAATGACCGCTAAATTAGATGAAGTTACTGCCTTCACCGCTATAACTTTAGCAGGTATTTCCCCTTGCTCGCTGGTAATTGAATTATTTACTTCTAGAGCTTCTTCCTTAATTATTTTCTGAGCCCATTGATAGGCATTGGCACCCTGTAGATAAGGAGAGGTATCAATATCTCCGATTTGAGAACCCTTAGCCATCCTCTCTAAGGATGGGATACTAGCTTGTCCACCAATCAAACTAACTTTTTTGTCTAACTGAGTTTGTTTGAGAACTTCGCTCGCCTGTCCCGCCAAGCTTTCATTATGGGCTAAAATCCCTTGCACATTATCAGGGTTCTTTTGGAGAAAGTCGACTAAGCCTGTCTTTGCTACTGATTCAGATCCTTTGGGACTTGAAATGGTATGTATGATCATCTGAGGATACTTGCTAAGAATAGCCATATTTCCCGCTAAAAGTTGTTGGGACCCACTTTCATTAGGATCTCCTTGCAGTATAACCAATTGACCCTCAGTAAATTTTCCCAATAAAGTCTGAGCCATAAGCTCTCCGGCTTTTTCCTGATCAGGGATAATTATACCTTCAGGTTTTATTCCTGATGGCAGTTGGGTTAAAGCTAAGATTGGAATTTCTTCAGATTGAGATTCTTGTAAAATGCTCTCATCTCCTCCTTGATAAATTAAGATCTTTGCATCTTTTAAGGGAGACTCTTCTTTTGATTCACTATTTATATACTTTACCTTTACATCTTCTTTCTTGGCAAGATCTTCGATTCCTTTTAAAATAAGCAGTTTGTTAGGGTCTTGCTCATTCAATGAAACTGCTATAATTGGTTCACTTTCCTTTTTAGCAGAAGTTTTATTTTTATTTTTCCCTAAAAGATCTTGTAGACTGCAACCAGTTATGGTTAAACTAAGACATAAGGCAATTAGAACAACCAAGAATCGCAATCTTTTTGGCATGTTACGCACTCCTTTCGGGGTTCTCAAGCAATTCTTTAAATTAGTTTCCCCTAGTCGTCATAAAAAATCCCTGTGAAAAATTTCCTTTGAATATTTGCAAAAAATTAAGGAGGGCCTATAGTTGACTATTAAATTGGAACATGTCTTAAAGCGTGTACAAGCTCTTCCGCCCCTACCCACATCTGCTTTGCGCGTTATTGCCTTAACTAAAAACCCTGCGACAACCGTTAAAGAGCTAGAAACCGTTATCGGCCAAGACCCTTCACTCACAGCTGGTATCCTGCGACAAGCCAATTCTGCGTATTATGGGTACGCCAGACGAATCTCCTCTCTTCAAGAAGCGATCGTCATGCTTGGTTTTCAGGTGACACAAGGGCTAGCAATGGCTTCCGCAGTTGCCCCTTTATTGAAAAATAACCTTATAGGTTACGAGATTGAGCAAGAGGGCCTTTGGAAGCATTCTATGCTTACCGCTATGACAGCGAAACGTCTTTGTCAATATCATAAACTCCCTTTCGGGGATGTTGCCTTTACTGCAGGCTTGCTTCATGATATCGGAAAACTGGTTATCTCTATTTATGTACAGGAAGTGGGTCCTTTCCTTGTCGAGAAAGTAAAAGAGGTAAAACTATCCTATTCTGAACTTGAGGAAAAAGTCATAGGGTATAATCATGCAACTGTTGGTGGGTTTTTGGCCAGGACTTGGTTTTTGCCGGAAGATCTGGTATCCGCAATTTCCTACCATCATTCTCCGTCACAAGCGCCAAGCTACCCCGAACTCGCCTGCGTAATTCATGTTGCTAACGGGCTTGCAAGTTTGCTCGGTATTGGCGGAGGTGTGGACAGTTTATTAAACCCGATACAACAGGAAGCGCTGGATAAACTATCTCTTAAAGAGTCCGACCTTGAGCTTTTGATGGCAGATCTTGGGGAATTCCTTATAGACCCAACCCTATTCAGCTAATGTAATTATTCTAAATTAACTTTGTTATTTAAATCACACAAAATCTGGTTCAATATGGTTTCACGACAACTGTCTACTTGATCAAAATTAACCGCCTCAATGTAGATAGCCTTAAGCTGTGCTCTATTCATCTGCCAAGATGCTAAGGTCTCTATTAACGTTTTGCTTAAGGGCCGTTCTAATCCTTGGTCATGCAAATTTTCCGGATTACCTTGCCAGATCGCTAAACGCCTCTCTGGAAAGACTATCCCGATGACTTCATCTGGATTGAGAGGGTGCAAGACGATTTCAATTAATTGCCCTAATTGTTGAGCCTCACGAAGCACCCAATCTAAGGCATCTAGAGTTTCGTCTCCTTCCAACCTAATCTGATCAAAATCTGTCAAGAAGTGCGGGGACAGATTAAGCCATCCTTCCGCAGTTAAGCCGTGCAGGAAAAACGGATTTACAACACTTTTTTGCAGTAATTTAAGAGCATTTTCCGCTAGTGGCCAAGGACCTGTATTCTCTTTTTTAACTTTCAGCTGAGCTGAGTTCCCGAGAATCCAAGAAATGTTCCCTTTATCTAATGGAGGCTTTGTCGTCCTGGACCCTATTAACGACCCTAGTTCAGAAGCCAGCTCTTCTTCTAAAGTCATTTGCAGTTCTTGAAGCCGTTTTTCAATCTCAATTATTGAAGACCTTTGCTTCTCCAACTTCACTTCATCACAGAACAGGCTGAAATCAGTGAATTTCTCAACAACACCCGGGGCTTGCCAACGAAGTGGAGAAACCTTCATGGCATCTAACATACCTAACCCCATCCGAGGCATAATAAACCCTGCCATCGAATCCGGATCCCGTACCGACCGTAGAAAATCAATATCATATCCTCTATCCAACAATTCTAAGCCAACAATCTTTATCAACGTTGATTTACCGGTCCCAGGGCCTCCTAATAAGATATAGGCACGTTTCCAACTTGGCATCATGTTTGGCAATAAAGATATGTAACCCCTGGTGGTCAGTCCCTCGGCAAAGTAATGTCGCACCCCAGTCTTATTTCTCATGCTTCTTACCCCCGTCGTTTTTTTCGGTCAGCGTAGTCTATGCAAGAAGGGGGAGGAAGGCCACTAAAACGTGGTTGATATTCGTAGTTGGGGTAGGAATAATTATAGGCACGCTCGATTTTATGAGCGTGCCTTTGCAATCACTATTTTATTTCCCTAGGGTATAACAGAGTAATGATACGTTGATTCTTTAAGCCCTTATTTAAGCTTCCCTTGCAGTGTTTCCAACGCTTTCTGGAGTTGAGCATCATAGTTAGTGTCTTGAGGAGTGATGGTAGCTTGTTGTCCTTTCCCTAATTCTACCACAACATCTGGTTCGATTCCCTTCTTATGAATATCCAACTTATTAGGCGTTAAGTATTTAGCAGTCGTTAGTTTGACGCTGGTTCCTCCGTCCAATGGGAAGATTGTTTGAACAATCCCTTTTCCAAAGGTTTTTACTCCCACCAAACTTGCTGTTTCTTTATCCTTAATCGCTCCTGCAACGATTTCAGCCGCTGAAGCACTTTCTTCATTCACAAGGACCACCATCGGCATCCCCAGATATGTACCTGTTGACATCTTAGTATCAACGTTCTCTTGCTTGTCTACTATATAAACAACTGGACCTTCTGGAACGAAGTAGCTGGCAACTTGTACCGCAGCATTAAGCTCGCCGCCATGGTTATACCTCAAATCCAGAATAAGTCCTTTGAATTTATTAATGTTTATGGTATTAAAAGTGTCTTTAAGTTCTGTCCCTGTATCTGAGCCAAACTGAGTTATGCTGACATAGGCAATATCAGGGTTCCCAGGCAATGCTTGCCCATCAACGGTTGGAACAGTTATGTTTTCCCTCGTTAGACTCACAGTAAAGGTCTTATTACTACTCTCTCGATATAGAGCTATATCCACTTTCGTTCCGGGTTCTCCCCGCATCAACCCTACCGCCTTATCCTGCTCCATACCCAAAGTATCCGCATCATTAATCTTACTGATAACATCACCCGATTGAATTCCAGCCTTGCTTGCCGGGGAATTTTTGATTGGACGCAGTACTACGAGCTTTTTAGGATCCTTGAGACTCAGGACTATTCCTATCCCGCCAAATTTCCCTTCAAGCATTTGAAACAGTTCTTGGTTCTCCTGAGCATTCATGTACGTTGAATATGGGTCTCCTAAGATTTCTACAATCCCTTTAGTTGCGCCTTCCACAAGCTGAACTGTCGATACATTTTCTAAGTAATCATTCCGAACAAGTTGTACTACATGCACTAGCCGTCCCATGTTATTGACGTTGGCAATTACTACCCCGCTCACTAACGTGGTTACCAATACAGAAAAAACCAGGAAGATAACTCCGACGTTTTTGGCTATTCGTTTCATGTTCCACTCTTGCAATCCAGTAACCCCTTCCCTTTCTTGCACTAGTCAGAAAGTATAACTTTCTGAATGTCCCTTTTTGCCATCCATGGCGTCTCTCTAACCTCGAACACCAGGTTCGAGGTTAGACCAGCGCATTTAGTGCAACTAGGCAATCGCTGACCAAGGATGGCGAAAAAGGGACGCCTTCAACAAGGTTTAGCACTAGCCAAGCTTTCTTTAAACTTACTCTATTATATGCTTATCCTTGCGTAGAAATACTGCTTATCCATTAGTTAGGGAAATACTGTAAAGGATCAGTAGGGTTTCCACCTACTCTAACTTCAAAATGCAAGTGTGCTCCTGTACTCCACCCAGTTGAGCCGACAGCCCCAATGACTTCATCGGCTTCAACGGATTGCCCTTCGCTGACATCCAAGCGCGACTGATGCCCGTAGAGCGTGGATATACCACTGCCGTGGTCAATAATAGTCATATTTCCATAGGCCGTATTCCAACCCGCCATTATGACTACCCCTGCTCCTGCAGCGTGAATTTTAGTCCCCGTAGGAGCGCCAACATCCGTTCCGGTATGCATACTGCGTTTTTTCGTAATAGGATGAGTCCTCCAGCCGAAGGGGCTAGTTATCTCATAATAGCCGGGTACCGGCCAAGTGGAAATTGTTCCATCGCCTGCCTGAGATCCTTTTCCTGCCTGTGTTGCCTGCAATTTACGAATCTTCTCCGTCAATGCCTTTGACTCAGCTTCCAATCGGTCAATTTCATCAAAAGCAGCTTGCTGGGCTTTCTGATTCTGTTCTAAAGCATTACTTTGCAGGGATTTTTTATTCTCAAGGTCTGCAGTAACTAACGCAGCTTCTTTTTCAAGCTTTGCGGCTTGATCCCTTTTAGCCTGTAATTCGCTCTTTTTCTTAGCAATTTGTGCTTTCTGGGATTCAATATCCGCAAGCAGTTGACGATCATTGTCCACTAACTTAGAAAAATATTCCATTCGCGTAATGAAATCACTGAGATCCGTAGACTGAAAGAGAAGTTCCAAATGACTAATCTGACCACTTTCATAAATTCCCCGTGCACGTTTTCCCAGGGCTACACGTCGGTCATCAAGCTCTTTTTGTTTTTGATCCAATTCCTTTTGTGCAGCGCTAACTTGGGTTTGCGCTTGAACATAGGCAACCTTATTTTGATTCAAAGCGGTCTGAGCCGCAGCAACTTGCGTTTCTAATTGAGCCAGCTGAGTCTTCATCTTTTCCGATGTATAGGTAAGCTTGTTTAGTCGTCCACGAGCTTGATCTTTTTGACTTTGAATATCATTTTTCTGTTGAATACTTTCCCCCAGTTGATCAGCCCGGGTAGGCAATGCCGACGTTCCAAGCAAAAGAAGACTAACCAGCACAGTTGGTATGGCTTTCTTCCCGAACAAACAACCCACCGTCCTTAAATAAAACTTTATCATAGAAATACTTAGCGACAGTGTCCTGCAGACATTATCGCTGAGTGTGCATGCCCCACAGAGCAAGACACTTCTGATCCCTATGCGCGCAGGAATTTCTGCAAAGAAAATAAACTTCCCAAGGCTCCCATCACCATGCCCCCGAGTAATAGACCCATAGAAACCTGACGAAAAAGAACTTCATTTTGAACCACCGGCAAAAAAGTCAGTGTTGATTGAACATACACTGTAATCCAATTATAGCCTAGCCCAACAATGACAGCTGCAAATGTCCCTCCTACCAGGCCTAGAGCTAACCCTTCAATAAGAAAAGGCCAACGAATAAAACTATTACTGGCGCCAACTAACTTCATAATCTGAATTTCCCGGCGACGAGAAAAGACATTCATTTTAACATTAATAGAAATAAGCACAACAGCTGCAACACCGAAGGCGGCGACAACACCAAAACCAATCCATCTCAACCATTGTGTAAATTTAAGAAGCTGATCCACAAAGTCCTGTCCATAACGTACTTTGTATAACCCGGGGTTGCTCTCCAACGAGCTAGCCAAAGCTTTAACGTTCTGGGGATCGGTAGCTTTGACTGTCAACTTGTCTGGAAAAGGATTGGTTCCTCCTACATCAGAAACAATATTACCTTGTGATCCCCCTAATGTTTTACCAAAATCCTCTAGGGCTTGTTCCTTTGTTACCAAGGTCACTGACTCTACTCCCGGCATCTGTTCAATCTGGCTTTTCAAGTCCTGTACTTCTTCTGGCGTGTATTCAATTTGCACAAATGCACCAATCTCTAACTCAGATTCAAAGGATTTTGCCATATTCGCGGCATTCGCTAAGAAAAAAATCGAGTAACCCAAGATCACTAGAGAAACCATAACCGTTACGACGGATGCCAGGCTAAGCCACGGATTTCGTTTCATAGAGTTAATCGTCTCTCTGAAAATATAACCGGAGGAATTAAGCATCGTAGCCATATCCCCCTTTTTCTTCATCACGCGCTACTCGGCCGTTTTCTATAGCAATGACACGCTTTTGCATCTTATTTACAATAGCCCTGGCGTGAGTAGCCATCACGATGGTCGTGCCACGTTTATTGATATCATAAAGTAACTCCATAATATCCCATGCAGTATCTGGGTCGAGATTGCCGGTTGGTTCATCTGCCACTAATAGTGCAGGATTATTAATAACGGCCCGGGCTACGCAGACCCGCTGTTGTTCACCGCCAGACAGTTCATGGGGGTATGCGGTCTCCTTTGCCTTAAGACCAACAAGTTCTAATGTCGCCAGGGTACGATTTCTAACCTCACGCTTGGCAACTCCGATTACTTCAAGTGCAAACCCAACGTTTTCAAAAACTGTTTTGTTCGGCAATAGCTTGAAATCTTGAAAAATCACCCCGATATTACGCCTTAGATAAGGCACTTCACGGTCTTTCATTCTAACTAAATTTTTGCTGTTGATCTGAACCTGCCCACGGGTCGGAGTCTCTTCACGATATAATAACTTGATTAACGTCGATTTACCGGCCCCACTAGGCCCTACCAGAAAAACAAAGTTCCCTTTGCCAATTTTCAGATTGACATCGACAAGGGCTCTGGCACCATTTGGATAAATCTTGGACACATTTGTTAACTGAATCATACAGTCCTCCTTGATTTTGTACGCAGCGCCCCTTTTTTCTCTATAACTCTTATTTTATTCGACACCAGCCGTGGATTTCCTGTCTCTAATTCCAAAACATTCTTATGTTTTGGAATTAGTCAGTAACTGCTTAACGCTCAAGAATACCCCAAAAAAGGAACCCACTTAGGTGAACTGCTGCTCCGCCTAAAGTGAGTTCCTGGGGCTTACATCACCTATCGACCCTATTCGAGGGTTATTATTGGTTATCCATCGGTAGAACAGAAAAAGAGACCAGCACTTCAGAATGCTGGTCCCATTTGCAATTAGATCCGCTTTTAAAAATAAGTTTTGCCTTAAATTACTTTTGCTTTTTTGCAAGAACCTCATGAACAGCTTTGATCAACGCCGCTTTAGTCAAACCGTACTTTTCAAGAAGTTCCATGGGTTTCCCTGATTCCCCAAAGGTGTCTTTTAGTCCGACGCGAACTATAGGCGTAGGTTGCCTTTCAGCAAGCACTTCTGAGATCGCGCTTCCCAACCCGCCGATAATGTTGTGTTCCTCTGCTGTCACAACAGCTTTAGTGGTTTTAGCAACACGTACAATCGCGTCTTCATCTAACGGCTTTACAGAAGCAACGTTAACCACACTCACCTTAATCCCCTCGGCGGCTAGATCATCGGCCGCTTCCAGGGCCATAGAAACCATAATACCATTAGCCATGATGGCAACATCTGTTCCTTCTTTAAGGACATTTGCCTTCCCGATTTCAAAATGATAATCCTCGTCAAAAAGCAGGGGAACATCCAGACGACCCATCCTTATGTAAACAGGTCCGTAATATTTAGCAGAGGCTAAAATCACTTGGCGTGTTTCCTCTCCATCAGCAGGGACTAAAACAACCATATTGGGAACAGCGCGCATGATCGCCACGTCTTCGATGGCCTGATGGGATCCGCCGTCTTCCCCAACCGTAATTCCTGAATGTGTAGCTGCTATTTTTACATTTAGCTTCGGATAAGCAATAGAATTGCGAATCTGTTCAAATGCCCGTCCAACTGCAAAAATTGCAAAGGTGCTGGCAAATGGGATCTTACCAGCTGCAGCTAGGCCGGCAGCCGTTCCCAACAGGTTTGACTCAGCAATCCCCATATTAAAGAAACGTTCCGGATATTTTTTACCAAAGTCAGCAGTCTTAGTCGACTTCGATAAATCCGCATCTAAAACAACGACGTTTGGATTTTCCGCTCCTAAAATCTGGAGGGCTTTACCATATGCTTCACGTGTCGCTTGTTTATCAGCCAAGGTTCGCCGCCTCCTCCCGCAGTTCTTTGAGGGCCTGTTCGCCTTGCTCAACTGAAGGCGCATTACCATGCCAACCTGCTTGGTCTTCCATAAAGGAAACCCCTTTACCCTTCACTGTCTTGGCGATGATCATAGTTGGCCTTCCTTTGACCGTTTTTGCCTCGGCAAAGGCTGCTAGCAACGCGTCAATATCGTGCCCGTCTACCTCAATCACGTGCCAGCAAAATGCCTGCCACTTCTCTAAAAGCGGAGCCGAACACATGACACTGTCAGTTTTGCCATCAATCTGCAACCCGTTATAATCTATGATAGCTGTAACATTATCCAGTTTGTAATGGGCAGAAGCCATCGCTGCTTCCCAAACTTGTCCCTCCGCCATCTCACCATCGCCCAATAAAGCATACACTCGGTAATCCTTGCCATCCAACTTTCCTGCGAGGGCCATTCCATTGGCTGCTGAAAGTCCTTGCCCTAAGGAGCCTGTAGACATATCCACACCAGGAGTCTTTTTCATATCAGGATGTCCCTGTAACATATGCCCTGTTTGACGAAGCCCCTTTAACTCTTCCTTGGAAAAATAACCTTTTTCCGCCAGAGCAGAATACAGCACGGGAGCGGCATGCCCTTTTGAAAGGATAAAACGGTCACGATCCGCCCATTTTGGATCCTTGGGATTAATTCGCATTTCGTTGAAGAATAAGGTTGCCACGATATCCGCAGCGGACAGGCTTCCGCCAGGATGCCCAGATTTCGCAGTAACAAGCATGGCTATAATGTCTTGCCGAATAACATTTGCGACTCGCTTTAATTCAATTGTGGTCACTCGATTCCCTCCTTTAACACATCCAAATCTGATGGCTATACTTTGTGGGTTATTGCATTGTTTTAGTTTTCTGAAGAAACGCCGCAATAAATGCATCGATTTCCCCGTCCATTACTGCTGAAACATTTCCAGTTTCCACGTTCGTACGATGGTCTTTAACCATACTATAGGGATGGAAGACATAGGAACGTATTTGACTGCCCCAAGCAATTTCTTGTTGCTCGCCTCGAATTTCGGAAATCTCAGCTTCTTGCTCTTTACGTTTAAGTTCCAATAATTTTGCCTGTAAAACCCGCATGGCTGCAGCCTTATTTTGGGTTTGAGAACGTTCACTCTGGCACTGAACTACGATCCCGGACGGCAAATGCGTAATTCTGATAGCAGAATCTGTCTTGTTAACGTGTTGTCCGCCGGCTCCGCCGGATCGATATGTATCAATCCTTAAATCCTCAGTATCAATATTTATTTCGCTGTTATCCTCAGCGACTTCCGGTATTACATCTACAGAGGCAAATGAAGTATGTCGACGCCCTGATGCATCAAATGGCGAAATCCTTACTAATCGATGTACACCCTTTTCAGACTTAGCATATCCATAGGCGTTTTCCCCACTGAAGGACAGGGTTGCGCTTTTGATACCTGCCTCCTCTCCATGTAAAAAGTCCAGGGTTTCGACTTTATATCCATGACGCTCGCCCCAACGAATATAAAGTCGATAAAGCATTTGAACCCAATCTTGTGCTTCTGTCCCGCCGGCTCCAGCATGGAGAGTCAAAATGGCATTGTTTCGATCGTACTGGCCTGAAAGCAATAACTCTAATTCCAAGGCCGCAAACCTTTGATTAAGCGCTGTTATACCCTGCTCAATCTCGGGTTCCAGGCTCACATCGTCTTCCTCCGCAGCTAATTGCCAGAGAGTCGCAGTCTCCTCAAGTTCCCGCTCCAGCTCCTCATACATTTTAACTTTGCTTTGATGCAAGGCCAGCTCCTGCATAATTTTCTGAGCATAGACCGGGTCATTCCATAGATCCGGTCTATGGAATTCCGTCTCTAAAGCACTGATTTTATCAATACGCTTAGCGACGTCAAAGGGAAACCCTCAAATCTGCCAAAGACAATGATAATGTTTCAAGATCCTTTTTCCAATCAGAAAGCACTCATATTCACCCTTTCTAAATCCATTTGCTTTCTAAGAAACAATGCGCTAATGATATCCATAAGCAATTAGACCTACGCTCCTGGACTTTGCTTTTTCTTTGCCCCGCAACACTTCTTATATTTCAACCCGCTTCCACATGGGCAAAGATCATTGCGTCCAATTTGGTCTCCCGTGTGAACTGGTTTACTCGGTTCACCTTCATAGCGGTTTTCTGTTACATTACGAGGCTGCTCTGCAACTTCTTCCCGGACCTGCGGTGTCACCCGCATAACATAACGGACAATATCATCCTGAATGGAGTCAATCATCGCTTGGAACATTTCGTACCCTTCACGCTTATATTCTACGAGTGGATTCTTCTGACCATAGGCACGTAACCCAATCCCCTCTCGCAACATATCCATAGCATCAAGATGGTCCATCCACTTGCTGTCTACCACTTGAAGCATTACTGCTCGCTCAACTTCACGCATTAGGTCAGCACCAAATAACTCCTCACGGCTCTTGTAAAGCGCTTTCGCTTTTTCAATCAGCATTGCTTCAATTTCTTCAGCTGAAAGCTCTGCTAACTCTTCGGGTGATAAATGGATTCCAGGCAGAAAAAATCCTTCTACATAATCAGCTAAGCTAGGCAAATCCCATTCCTCCGGAAATGTACTTTCCCCGCTAAACATGCTAATACTGTTTGTGGCCGCCTTTTCTATCATGTCCATGATATTGTCATGCAGATTTTCTCCCATGAGAACTGCACGCCGCTGAGCATAAATAACCTCACGTTGCAGGTTCATGACATCGTCATAATCAAGTACATGTTTACGAATGTCAAAGTTGCGATTCTCAACTCGTCGTTGGGCGGTTTCTATAGAACGGGAAATCATTTTAGAGGTAATAGGTATAGAGTCGTCCATCCCTAATTTATCCATGATGCCCATAATATTATCGGCACCAAACAAACGCATTAAATCGTCCTCTAACGAAATAAAGAATTGAGTTGATCCGGGGTCACCTTGACGTCCCGCACGCCCTCTCAATTGGTTATCAATTCGTCTGGATTCATGTCGCTCTGTCCCAATAATATGTAACCCGCCTATTTCAGCCACACCTTCACCGAGAATAATATCCGTTCCTCGACCAGCCATGTTTGTGGCAATTGTAACCATGCCGTGTTGTCCGGCTTGAGCAACAATTTCAGCTTCTTTTTCATGGAATTTGGCATTGAGGACTTGGTGTGGAACCCCTCGCCTTTCTAACAAAGTACTTAAGTGTTCCGATCTTTCGACGGAAACCGTTCCTACCAGAAGCGGTTGCCCTTTGCTATGTCGTTCGATGACACTATCGACAACCGCTAAGAACTTACCTTCCTCTGTACGATAAATAATGTCCGGCTCATCTTTACGCAACAAAGTCTTGTTGGTTGGAATTTCTACAACGTCCAGCTTATAAATCTTGCGAAATTCTGGTTCTTCCGTCATAGCCGTTCCGGTCATGCCCGAGAGCTTTTCATACATTCTAAAGTAATTTTGGAAGGTGATCGTGGCTAAGGTTTGTGATTCTTTTTCAATCTTAACGCCCTCTTTAGCCTCTATGGCTTGATGTAATCCTTCACTGTAGCGACGCCCAAACATCAGACGTCCAGTAAACTCGTCAACTATAATTACTTCCCCGTCTTTAACCACATAGTCGCGGTCACGTCTGAAAAGGGTTTGCGCTTTCAAGGCCTGGTTAACATGATGTGCGAGCTCGCTATGAATATCTTCATAAAGATTGTCAACACCTAGCATGCTCTCCACTCGACTTACCCCTTTTTCTGTGAGGGTGACGACACGCTCTTTTTCAATGACCTTATAATCCTCTTCGGTTTTTAGGCGCGGAATAATCATAGCAACCCTAAAATATAACTCAGTTGGCTTGTCCGCTTCCCCAGAAATAATCAGTGGCGTGCGTGCCTCGTCAACAAGGATCGAGTCTACTTCGTCCACGACAGCATAATGCAACTCACGTTGAACCAAGGCCTCAGGTCTTGTAACCATATTATCCCTGAGGTAGTCAAAACCAAATTCGTTGTTTGTACCATAAACAATATCTGAAGCATAACTGTTTCGACGTTGCTCATAGTTCAACCCATGAACAACTAAGCCCACGGAAAGACCAAGAAATTGATGAATACGTCCCATCCATTCACTGTCGCGACGAGCTAAGTAATCATTGACCGTTATGACATGAACCCCTTTTCCTGATAAGGCATTTAAATAGGCCGGCAAAGTGGCTACAAGAGTTTTTCCTTCCCCTGTACGCATCTCGGCAATCCGGCCGTCGTGAAGGACCATCCCTCCAATTAACTGTACATCATAGTGTCGCTGATTAAGCACCCTTCGGCCAGCCTCTCGTACAACTGCAAAAGCCTCCGGCAGCACACTCTCAAGACTTTCTCCCTGCTCCAAACGTCCTCGAAATTCAGCAGTCTTACCACGCAATTCGTCATCATTCAAAGCTTGGATCGTCGGTTCAAAGCTATTAATCACTGCAACGCGTTTTTGATATTTTCGTATTTCGCGTGCATTATCATCGAATAAATCTAAAAACCCCATTATGTCCACCTTTCTCAATCTTTGTATATTTCTTAATTCTAACATCCTTGAGATACGACTGCAACCAAGCCTGATGATTAAGTCGTGGGGTATTTCCCCATTTACGTTCGAACCGAAATAAAACCTTCGATTCTTTCAATATATATCTAGAAAGGCCCGCATATGCGGGCCTTTCGCTCAATTATTAGCGGCAGATCAGTCCGAGTACACCACGCGATTTGCTCGAACTCTGGCTGATTACGTTTGAGGTTGCAGTAACCCATAGTCTCCATTATTACGCAGATAGACTACATTCATTTCTTGGCTTTCAGCATTTGTAAACACAAAGAATGTATGGCCTACTAAATTCATCTGCATAATCGCCTCTTCGACTGACATTGGCTTGGCAGAAAACTTCTTATTTCGAACAATCTCCTCACTCGGTTCATCGCTCATTGCAATTTGTTGCTTAGGATCATGATCCTTCAGGACCTTAGAGCGCATCCGTTTATTAATACGCGTGCGATATTTATCAATTTGGCGTTCTAATTTCTCAACGACCATGTCGATTGACGAATACATGTCTTCGGTTTCTTCTTCGCCACGCAAAATCATACCATTGAGTGGAGCAGTAACCTCCACTCGATGCCGGTCACGCTCGACAAGCAAGGTTACTTGAACGTCCATAAACTCATCAGAGTATTTTGCCAACTTACCCACACGTTTCATAACATACTCTTTAAGGGCGTCTGTAAGTTCGATATGTTTACCACGAATATTAATGTTCATAAATTCAACCCCCTTCTATGCTGGTACATAACTAATATTCCCGATTTACACAAAAAATCCTGCTTATTTAATATAATGTTTTTAGAAATGATATTTCTCAACTAAATCCCTAAAGAGAGAATCGCTGACATTACATCAACGATTCTCTCTTTAGGGATTATACTTCTTAGGATTAACGGACCATTACATTGGATGCTTGTTCCCCACGTGGGCCTTGAATGACATCAAACTCAACATTCTGTCCCTCTTCCAGGGTACGGAATCCATCCCCCATGACCGATTGAAAATGCACAAAGATATCTTGCCCATTTTCTTGCTCAATAAATCCGTAACCCTTCTGTTTGCTAAACCATTTGACTTTGCCTACCACGTAAAAAAACCCTCCTTGAATTGTCGAAGTCCTAAAGCTTACGCTTCAACTCGACTAATACTTAGGAGGATACCCAACATTTAGAAAATTTAAACCTTAAATTAAGCATAATTATACTCCCCAATTTAATGTGTCAAGATTCAAGATCCTAAATCCCCAACTCGAATTCGAATCCAAGAAATACGTTACATCAAAACGACCACATTTTCTTCCAAAGACCACCCCCAAAGAGCGGTTTCTACCAAGCAGAAAGCTTCGTGAAACGCAGTCCAGCCGCACACCGCAAGCCTTGCCCACGACTGGAACAGGACGTTTGAGGTTAGAGCATCGATGGCAAGGAGCGGCGTCACATGCATCAAACCCTGAGGTTCGGACGCGCTCGCGAACCCTCCAGCGCGTCAGCGGCGTAACGTGCTGACGCGTGCAGAAACCGCTCCTCCCAAGAGCATGACATGCAAACGCGCTCCCCAGGCCTGCTTAGCCAAAGGAGCGCGTACAATAAGCTTCTCTTATAAGATTTTACTCAAAAACACCTTAGTCCTTGGATTCTTAGGATTCGCAAAAACTTCGTTGGGCTCTCCCTCTTCCATGATAATCCCCTCATCCATAAAAATCACTCGATCACCAACCTCACGAGCAAATCCCATCTCATGAGTAACGACGACCATAGTCATCCCTTCTCGTGCCAAATCCTTCATGACCGCTAAAACCTCTCCCACCATTTCCGGATCAAGAGCAGAGGTAGTCTCATCAAAAAGCATAATCTTTGGCTTCATTGCTAAAGCACGAGCAATAGCAACTCGTTGCTGTTGTCCACCGGAAAGGCGATCAGGGTATTCGTCCGCTTTATCATAGAGACCAACTTTAGCCAAGAGCTCTAGGCCAATCTTTCTTGCTTCCTCTTTATTTGTTTTACGAACCACTTCTGGAGCAAGCACAATGTTTTGAATTGCAGTCATATGTGGAAAGAGGTTAAAGCGTTGGAAAACCATACCCACCTCTCGTCGTATTGCATTAACATTGACCTCGGAGTTAAGAGGAATTCCATCGACGATAATCTCTCCACTAGTAGGCTCTTCGAGTTTATTTAGGCAACGCAGGAAAGTACTCTTCCCCGAGCCGCTGGGGCCAATGACAACCACCACTTCTTTTTCATGAACATGGCAATCAATTCCTTTAAGAACTTCAAGCTTACCAAAAGATTTATGCAAATTCTTAACGAAGATCATTCTTGCCCAACCTCCTCTCCATATAGGCAACCCATTGGGCAATCAACTGAGTCATTACTAAGTAATACAAGGCAACGGCCATATACATTGGAAGTGGTTGGTAGGTTCGTCCAACTATAATCTTTCCGGTATAAAAAAGTTCCTGTATCGCAATTATGGATAACAGCGAGGAGTCTTTTAGCAAGGCAATAAACTCGTTACCCAAAGGAGGAATCGTCCTTTTAAAAGCTTGTGGAAGGATAACATAACGCAACGCTTGAGCTTGTGTCATCCCCAGCGATCGTGCAGCTTCGGATTGACCACGGTCTATGGACTGAATGCCGGCTCTAAATATTTCAGCAATATAGGCACCTGAATTAAGGCCCATCGCCAATATCCCTGCCGTATACTGATAGTTATCAGGCATAGTCTGCCATTTAAGAAGCATTGGTATTCCAAAATACACCAGGAATATTTGCACTAATAATGGAGTCCCTCGAAAAAAATCTATATAGGCAATCGCCCCCGCGCGAACAACTTTGTGCTTAGACAGCCGAGCTAAAGCCATGAATAAACCAATTACTACCCCTATTGCCACCGCTCCAGCCGTTAGTTCTAAAGTTAGCAACGCCCCTTTGGCGAGAATAGGCATATTATCTACAACCACATGCCAGTTCATTCCCACAATAATCCTCCTATCTTCAAATTCTATTCTTTATGCTTTATTCTTTACGAAGATATGAAGCATAATTAGTTCTTTCAAGCTCTCTTTTCGCTTAATATTACATCGCCCTAAAATTATATATTTTACCGCAAATTTTTACAAGTAAAACTACATGACAATTAACTTCGTCCATAAGAGTACATCCTGTATCCAATTTATAAATACTTGTCCGCTCCAACATGAATCCGGATTTCAAATAATCAAACAAAGTGTGATTATACATGGACGAAGGACTATATTCAAGGACCAATTTAAGCCATCTCGTGTCTATTGCTGGCATGAATGCCAGCCCTTTGAGTGTAAGAAGGTTAAGGGCAAATTAAAGGGAAAGCACTTTTTAATTTCAGTGCCTTCCCTTTAGCAAAGTAGTCAAACATGTTTAAAAGGATTATTAGATTTTAGGAGCATCCACTTTGAACCATTTCTTATAGATTTCATTGTATTTTCCATTTTCCATGAGCTTTTTCAATGAGGCATTCATCTTTCCTGCTAATTCCGTATTTCCAAGCTTCATGGCAATTCCATAATATTCTTCACCTGAGTCTGCATCTACAGATTCAATCTGGGCCGTAGGATTTTGGGCTTGGAACCAAAGCACAACCGGCGAGTCGGCCACAACAGCATCCACTCCACCGCTTATTAGAGCGTTCATAGCATCCGGGGTTGTGTCATACTTATTTGTTTCCATACCTTTTTCCTCAACGGCATATTGTCCCGTTGTATTAAGTTGAACTCCGATTTTCTTTCCTTTTAGGTCTGTTAATGATTTAAAATCAGCACCTTTTTTCATGGCTATATATTGGCCGCTTAAAAAATACTTGTCACTAAACAGGACACTTTTGGCACGATCCTCAGTGATTGTCATAGCAGAAATAACCGCCTCATATTTCCCTGCTTGCAAAGCTGGAATTAAACCATCAAAAGCTGCTGTCTCAATATCTACTTTTGTATAGCCCATATCTGCGCCAAGAGCCTGAATAAGCTCAATATCAAAGCCTGTCGCTACTTGCTTTTCATCCATAAATTCAAATGGTGCATAGGCAATATCAGAACCGACTCTCAAAACCTTTTCCTCGGGAGCTGGATTCGAAGATGGAGCGGGTGTGTTGGTACTTCCGCATCCGGCAAGTGTCAAAAGACTCAAACTAAGTACTGCAGTTAAAACAAAACGAATTTTTGACCTAAACATTTTTATTCCCCTCTCTTTTGGATGTCTTAGCAAACCCCTTTTAAAGCTTTGGTGTTATGCATCAGCTTATCCTTCTTGCTTCCGATTATACTTAGTTACGAATAATTATACAATACTTTTTTCATCGATATCTAGACACTCTCCTGTTATTTTTTCATGCGCAGATCCAAAACTTACCTTAGTCCCTTCCAAAGTATGTATTCGCATCATAAACCCAATTCATTTTGTTGTTTTATCCAGCGTCCTCAAGAAGTATACTCCCGTTGGATGAATGCTAAATCCACTAATACTCTTGTTGGAGGCTGCCATATCCAAAGAGTTGCTGATAAACACCCATGGCGCATCTCTTACCAGAATTTGTTGGGCTTCAGTATAATTCTTAATTCGCTCTTGGTCACTTGAACTTTGCTGTGCCTTAAGAAGCAATTCATCGTATTTAGGATTATTGTACATTGCATCGTTTAAACGACCATCGCCAATTTGGTTTGAATGAAGCAGAGCATATAAGAAGTTATCAGGATCTCCATTATCACCCATCCAGCCGTACAGATATGCTTCGCCTTTTCCGTTCTTCACGTTTTCTTTATGCTCTTTCCAAGCCGCAGAAGTAATATTAACAGTTATTCCAGCCTCCTTCAGATATCCCTGAATCGCAATGGCCAGATTGTCTCCACCTATTGCATTGTAAGGACAGGGATCTGTATAGCTGATAAGTTCGAAACTTAAATTATCATCATACCCGGCTTCTTTCAACAACCCCTTAGCTTTCGCCGGGTCATAAGGATAGGGTTGCAACTCTTTTACATAGCCAAAGAGAACCGAAGGCAAGGGGCCATTAGCCAATACAGCGTTTCCTTTGTATAGGCTATTGATTATTTCTTCACGGTTAATCGCCATTGATATCGCTTGGCGAACTTTAGGGTCGTTGAAAGGTTTACGATCTGCGCGCATTCCCATGTAGTTGATGTTCATACCTGGTACTGTACTAACGTTAAGATTGGTATTCCCTTTTAGACGTTCGACATCATCCGGGTCAATGCCATCAATAATATCTGCTTCGCCAGCTAATAGTTTATTGGCGCGTGCGGAGTTTTCTATAACAACTTCAAAGATTAGTTTATCAACTTTTGGTTTGCCATCCCAATAATCTTGGTTAGCTTTAAGCGTAATCTTGGCGTCTTTTTCCCAACTTTCAAAGACAAATGGGCCTGTACCAACTGGGTTTGCCCCAAAATCTTTGCCCATCTTTTTAATCGCTTCCGGAGAGCCCATAGGAACGCTGAGCGACATAGCAAGGTTTAGCAAAAATGGTGCATAAGGATTCTTTAGAACAAATTTCACAGTGCTTTCATCAACTGCAACAACTTTATCCACCATACCCAACGTAAACTCCGAATACGGCATTTCTGCTGTTTGATTAGGCGGCAGTTGTCGCTCTACATTGAATTTTACGGCTTCAGCATTAAATGGAGTACCATCATGGAACTTAACCCCTTTTCGAAGCTTAAATGTCCATTCCTTTTCGTCATCTGAAGTAAACCACTCTGTAGCAAGAGAGGGTTCTACCTCGGTGGAACCCTCTCTATACCTCACCAATGTGTCAAAGACGTTGGCCACAACTTTAGCAGATTCTCCGTCTTCAATAAGTGCCGGGTCTAGACTAATCGAATCCGCTCCCCGTGCAAATATTACGGTTTTCTCCCCCGCAGTCTGACCTCCGCCAAATGAATTAATTACGCCGCATCCAGTAAGCAACGTGCTCACTAGAAAAAGGGCGGCAAGAACCCCTGCCAATCTTCTTCTCACGCTATCTCCTCCTCTTCATGCCCTTTCTTCTTTTATATCAGCAGAAATAATCTTCTATATATTCGATCTTCTTTACACAATCTCCTCTTAGAAAGTTGTCTTTAAACATTCGCCTATTTCTATAATTCCCCTATAATGTCAGATATCCTATTTATGGCGATGCAAACCATTCTAATACCCCTTTTTTAGCAAAAAAGATTGCCTCTAGTTCTTGAGTTGACCATTAAAGTTACTTTATCCCCCTAAGTTACACACAGGAGTGTGTGGATAGTGTGGATAAGTATCGTTTTGGGCCTATTTTTTCGAGAAACCATTGTGGATAACCTTGTTGATACTTATGCAAAGTAATTAATGTAAAAGGAACCTTTAAAGAAAAAAATAAAAAGCATTGGTAGGCAATTCGCCAACCAATGCTTGTCAATATCAAAATGATGAAATTTTTAAATTAGTATTGATCGCGAGCTGGGCGATGGTGCTGATAGCACTCACGGCAGTATACTGGACGATCAGATGTAGGTTGGAAAGGAACCTGAGTTTCTACTCCGCAGTCCCCACAAACGACCGTAAACATTTCACGTGATCTTCCTTCTTGGGAATTACGGTTTTGTTTGCGAATGTTGCGGCATTCACGGCAACGCTGAGGCTCATTTTCGAAACCTTTCTCAGCATAGAATTCTTGCTCCCCAACTGTAAAAATAAAAGTCACTCCGCAGTCTTTACATACTAGATCTTTGTCTTCAAAGGCCATGAAAGATATTCCCCTTACGTAAAAAAATGTAATAGGCTGTGCCCATCCATTTATAATTATAACTCTAATCAGACAAAGGCACAAGTTTTTTTTCAAGGCCAGCGGCTAAGCACAAGCCATAAATTGCTCTTACTCCACTTTCCCTAAGAACCTCTGCAACCGCTTCGAATGTTGCCCCTGTTGTCGTTACGTCATCTATAATCCATACGGTTCGACCTTGATAATACTCCGGTTGTCTCACAACAAATATCCCTTTTAGGTTATGAAGCCGTTCTTGACGGGATAGTAAAACTTGAGACGCCCTTGGCTCGATCCGGTCGACACCTGGAAGAATCGGCAATCCTAATTCCCAGTGTAAAGCAGAGGCAATCACCTCCGCTTGATTAAAGCCTCGTTCTGCCAAGCGGGTTTTATACATCGGCACTGCAACCATACCATCTACGGCTGGAAGCTGGCTAATAGCCCAATCTGAAAAAGGTCGTGCTATCTCTCTAATAAGTCGTGGCTGGGCTTTAAATTTGACAGTTTTAATAAATTCCTTCAATTCTCCCGAATAATGACCCCAGGCAGTAACTTGATCCAGTTGTTTTGGTCCTCTGCCCGCGGCACAATCAAGGCAATATAACTTCTCCGACTGAACCAACTTTCCACACCTTCCGCAACGCCTTAAGTCGGAACGAAGATATTTAATCCTGCAAGTCATGCAAATTGGACCTTTTTCAGCACCACACAGTGCGCAATATTGTTTATCCGCGTACCAAAGTGCGCGACCGACCTTAGATACTTCCCTCCACAACTCCTTCAAGCCTTCAGCCTTCTTTCTCCAAGGGGTCAATCAGTCCTAATTCCAGAGCACGTTTGTTTTGTTCCTCAATCCATTGCACTGCAGTCTTCATCGCTGGCGTGATCTGCTTTGCCAAAAACAGAACCCCTCCCCCAGGCCTTTCCCTGGTTCGTCCCACTCTTCCCGCCATTTGCACTAAAGCACGCTCATCAAAAATTGGATGGTCTGCCCCAAGAACCACTACTTGAATCCCAAGCAGAGTAATACCTCGCTCGAGGATAGTCGTACTTATAAAAATATCATATTTGCCCTGTTGCAAGTTCTTTATCTTCATATTGCGCCCCGGATCCGCACTATAACTCCCATCGACGCACCAACCCGGAAAACGTTGTTTAAAGGACTTGATCCATGGATCAATCCAAGATATTTTGGGGACAAACACCAGCACAGCCCCCTGACCTCTTAATGATTCAATATCTTTAGCCCATAAACCTATACCCCTGTCAGCTTCTAGCGAATTTCCAACCCTTATCCAAATCGGAACAGGCAGAGGCTTTCGATGATGTCTTGCCGGAAGGCGAATGAGCGAAATTTCCCCTTTTCGAACAGCCTTTAATCCTTCATGAGAAGGAGTTGCCGTTAAGTAAAGTAATTTACCTCCTGGTCGCAAGGCTTGATTCAGCCCCCATTCCAATGCTCTGTTCCCATGATAAGGAAAGGCATCCATCTCATCCATGAAAATTACATCAAAACACCGCCAAAATCTTAAGACCTGGTGCGTAGTTGCCAGCACCAGCCCCCCCACTTGAAATTTAACTGTGGTGGTCCCAGTCAAAACTTGAATCGGATAATTTAAAAAGTCCCGTTGAAGCCTTGGCGCAATATCATGAATAACATCCTGACGAGGCGCAGCAAAAAGTACTGATTTCCCTTGTGCCAGTGCCCAAGCAGCTGTTGGAAAACATACTTCAGTTTTTCCTGCTCCACATGCTGCCCAGAGAAGCGCAACTTTTTCAGATGTGCCTTTGATAAACTCCGATACTTGATAACTTGCTAAACGTTGGGCCTCAGTCAAGTTCCAGTGAGGTTGAAATAAAACCACAGAAGGACCGTCCAAGATAGAGCGTTTGTCTCGATACAGCACATTCAACGAGTTACTCACACCTATGCTTTGACAACTTTGGCACGTCGCAGCCACTCCATAAAAACTGGGCCACTCTTCTAAATCCTGTTCTCCACAACGTTGACATTGCCAACCTCTTTTATTTTGTTTTACAGAAGGAACCCATTGCGCACATCCCTGCTCTACATTATAATGAGCAAATTTTGTAATCACCTCATCCCTCAGTCCAAGCTCTCGAGCAAGTTCTCGCAGATCCCCTATTGAAAGTTGCCTGCCTCTGACAAGTTGATTAAAGGCTTTCCTTGCCTCATTCCCAATATCTGCACTAAGAACTAAGCGCTCTTCAGGCAAGGAAATAGCCTCAGGGATCTTCCTCCAAGTTAAATCCACGTCCCAACTAAATTCTTCGATAATCTTGGAGATACGGCTCTGAATTGCTTGAGGACTCTTTTTAAAATTAAGGGTATTCTTTTTTGTTAGGCGCTCTAGAACCACTTGAATAATTGCTAACGGAAGAGGCTCACTGAGATAGCTGACTGCTCTCGAACCCCACTCAAGCCTTTCTTGAAACGGAAAAACACCAACCTCATAGTTATCGTTTAACGTAAGAAAAAAGAGCACCGAAACCCCTCTCCCTGTTCACACTGTGTGATCATTTCTTACATCCTGCTTATCACTAAGCGAGTAGCCGCTAATCTCCATTTCTGAGAACCGCCGCTGCAGACATGCTATGTATTTCTCATTTTGTTCTAGAAACAAATCCGAATTAATCTTAACTTCAATTGATAACGGGAGTTTATCGCTCTTTTGCAGATTAGGTAATGCCTTCTGAAGAAGCCAAAGTCGCTTCTCCATTTCTCCATTTTCAGAGCCTCCGTCGCAAACTAAGAAGACGCTTTGTGATTTATTGCTAAGCCCTTCCCTCCATGCACCAATAAAGTCCTGCCACTTATGAGGAATACTCCACTCATAGCGTGAATTCGCTGTCCAGCAATAAATAGCTGCAACTAACACAAGCCCCATTAAGAAAGTCATATTTTCTCCCCCTGCTTACAACTTATGTTGTGGCAGAAGTTGTGTGAGTTGTCTTTGGCGAGCATAGTCTGCAAGGAGCTTAATATGTTGGGATGGCCGAAAGTTCTTGTGCCCTTGCCAAAGCTTTAAATCCAAATCATTAAGGTCATCTGCCCTTTCTTCAATAGTTTCAGGCACTTCCTCAACCCACTGATAAAGGAGCATAGTCATTTCCGGTTGTGCTTGTCGATTTACCTCGGCCGCATCCCAAACAACCGACTGCGCCCATTCATAGGCTTCTAACTCAAATGGTTGCCATAAAAGAACTTCTTTCACAGTCTCTAATCCAAAATCCAGGTTCCCCTGTCTAAGCAAATGCTCTGCCAACTCTTGACGCACCTTAACTTGGGTCTGATCCCGCTTCAAACTCTTACCCCATAGTTCAACACTTTTTTCAGGGTCCAGCTCCCTGTATTGGACAGCCTGCGCATTCCAAATTTGCTCTCTCTCTATCATTTTTGGATTCAAGAGGGCGCTCCCACAAATCAAACAGAAGATAAAACTTAAACCCAACATTCCCATGTTACTCAGCATGGGAAGTAATTTATTTTGTTTTGAAAAGATCGTTCCAGAATAATCACGCCGTTTACGAAGAATGCCAAAAAGCAACCAAAACAAAATCCCTAAGGCCCCAAAAGAAAAGTCTGCGTCCACTAAACTATGCAGTGCTAAAAAGACCAGGGCACTTGACACCTTAAGTTGTGCTTTTGATTCTTCCAATTCAACCATTGAACTGATATGTTGTTTATTCCTTCCCCAAATCTTCCAAGCCTTAGCTAACGAAAAACTTCCCCAAATCCCCACACTCACAATTCCGAGAAATCCCTGATTCAACAAGATATGAATAAAACTCGAATGAGGGTCTGCTGTCCAATATGGAAAGTGTTGAACTGCAGGAAAAGCCAACCACCCTCCTGCCTGAGGAACCCCCCCTGAATTCCAAGCTAAACTAATCCCATCTTGAAAATAAACTATTCTTTCCTGCCAACTTGAAGAAGAAAAACCCCAAGCGGTTAGGTTCTCCCATGCTGACTTATAATAGAGAGGTATGAGGATTGTTCCTGCAATTCCCAGCATAGCCCCTAATAGTCCTCTTAGATATCTACTTATCATCTTTGGCCGCCAGTGAAATCTCTGACGTATGGATAGGCTGGGGCTGTTTTTTTGTAAGTTAACCCTTAAAAAAATCTGTTGAACTCCGAGAACTATAAGAAATAATCCCACACCAGCACGTGAACCAGTCCCCACTAGAGAAACAGCCAGAAAGATTAAAACTAGCTTTCTTTGTGGATAAAGTAAGAGTGCAGCTCCTAAAAATGCTGCAGCAGCATTAGGGTAACCAAAGACAGAACTCAATCTCCCCCCCACTTTACCGATCCAAGGCAACCAACCAATGACAGCAATTGCAATGGCTATCCATTCAATATATTGTAGCAAATACCTTTTGGATTTTTCATCAGAAGAAATTCGAATCCCCAACCGATAGACGAACCAAAAGACTCCCCAACGTAAGGCTTCAAGCAATCCATCTATATATTTAATAGGATGAAGAAGTCCTAATAAGGAAAAGGCCAAAAATCCCAAAAGCAGGAAATCTGTTAGACCTAAGCCGAAATACTCCTCAGTCATAAAAATAGATCTTTTGTATAAAAAAGAAGACATGATATAGGCAGAAAGAAGAAATCCAAACAAAAGCCATTCTTTAGGATAAAAGAGACCGTGGATAAAAACACTTAATCCTAAAAAAAGAGCTAGGAAGCCTACTGTGTTGCTCCTAGCTCTGCTGTCTTGTTGTAATGTTGCACCAATCACTGGGCCGGATTCTTCTTCTCTAGGAAGAATTTAAGGGTTCCCTCTGCCGCCAGTGCATCTCCGACATAGGCGACACCTCTGGCAACTCCATAAGTCTTGCGCAACTTCACCAGCTCCACCTCTAAACGAAGCTGATCCCCCGGAATAACCTGCCTCTTAAACTTAACAGCATCTAAGCCTGCAAATAAACCTAAGCAACCTTCATATTCAGGCTTCTTAAGAATTGCAACGGTACCGACTTGAGCAAGTGCTTCAATAATCAGCACTCCCGGCATGATGGGGTGCCCTGGAAAATGGCCCTGAAAGAAGGAATCATTTATTGTAACGTTCTTAATTCCCACCGCCCTTTTTCCTTCTTCAAGTTCTATGATACGATCTACCAGAAGGAAGGGGTAACGATGTGGAATGATCTTCTGGATTTCTTGGCTTTCTAACACTGAAATTCCTCCTTATTAATCGTGGTTAGTGGCACGCATTTCGAACTGCAAATATCCTATTACCAACACGAGTATGGCAGATATTAACCACTTTGTCTAATGATATGTCATACTGGGTACAAGCTTCAGCTCAGTTCTCGACTTGCATTCGAATCGCATTCACAGGAGTACGAATTGTGACGAACTGAGAATATCAAACTGCGAGCTGAGAGTATCACTTGCAGATGTGAACCAATATGTCTTATGATTAAGTATTATAAAGACATATAACTGCATGCAAACAGTATAACCAAGTTTAGGTCTGAAGGGAAGATGGCAGGGGTATGAAAAAAAAATACAAGATTCTACATATTATTGGTGGCGGTGAAATCGGAGGAGCCGAGCAACATGTGTTATCCCTGCTCAAGGAAATTGACCGGACTCACTTTGATCCTCATCTTGTCTGCCTGACCAAAGGTCCTTTCGCTGACCTAGCCATAGAAAATAAGATTCCCGCCACTACATTCCCTATGCGCTTCCCCCTTGATCTTACTCCCCTGCCCACTCTTATTAACTGGTCACGAAAACATGCGATCAGCGTCATTCACACCCATGGTTCTCGGGCCAATCTTTTGGGGCGTCTAAGTGCCAGATGGTTAGGCATCCCTACCTTAACCACTGTCCACAGCTCCCTTGCCCACGATTATCTCTCTCCCTTATCTGCCCTAATAGCTCTAAACCTTGACCGTCTGACCCTGCCTCTAACCTCGGGAATTATTACTGTATCCGAATATTTAGCACGAGAAGTTACGTTAAGAGGTGGTCGAAATATAAAAACCATATATAATGGCTATTCCTCCATTTCCTTTGACGTACCTTCAACTACTCGCTATTATTTTCGCAAAAAGTGGGGCATCCCAATGGATGCTCTTGTTGTTGGAACGATCGGCCGGCTCCATCCTGCTAAAGGGCAGATCAATTTAATCAAAGCCGCAACACAACTTCACTTGAGCTTCCCAAATCTCCACCTCTTGCTTATAGGAGATGGTCCTCTTCGCCAAAACCTAACTGAAGAACTTCAAAGAAGCGCTATTCCTCATACAGTCACCGGCTACCTGCCCCAAGCGTATGAAGCTCTTCAGGCAATGGACCTTTTTGTCTTACCTTCAATCAGTGAAGGTATGGGGCTGGTTCTCCTCGAAGCAATGCAGGCTGGAATTCCGATTGTTGCAAGTGCAGTCGGAGGAATTTCAGAAGTCATTCACAATGGGAAAGAAGGGCTGCTTGTTCCTCCTGGAGATGTTGCAGCGTTAACCACCGCTTGTTCTTCTATTCTAGATAATCATACCTTAGTCCAGTCCCTGGTTCGAGCGGGCCAGAAGCGCTGGCCTATGTTTTCCATTGATAGTATGATCAGAGAAACTGAACAGGTATACAATCGCTTACTGGAACGAGCCGTTAAGTAATATCAAATTACACATCCAGTAAAGTAATGAAACATTTACGAGACAGAAGAATCAAAGGTTGAGCAAATACGCTCAACCTTTGATTCTTCTATTACCGTTTTTAGCGACCATCAAGATTGCTCTAAGAAATCCTCTCGAACTTCCGAGTCCTCTTTCAAACGCTGCCAAGAACATAGTTTTTCCCATTCTGGCATTTTCTTTCTTCCTTCTAATCTCTTATACGAAACAAATTTTCTCTATTAGGGGGTCATATTAGAAAACCTCTGCCAAAGCACCTTCATTACAAAACGAGGCAACACACTTTGACGTTTCCAACGCCAAGGCTCTTTCCACAAACGATAGAGCCATTCCAATTGAAACTCTTGAACGCGCTTTGGCGCTCGAACAACATTACCCGCAAGCGCGTCAAAACTACCGCCGACCCCTATACTCACTGTTGCCAAATCTCGATGCTCCGCAATCCAATATTCCTGACGGGGAGCACCCAGTCCGACAAGAAGAATATCCGGACGAAAGCCTCGGATGCTTTCTATTACTTCAGTTTCTTCCTCCGTGCTCAAGTAGCCGTGAGAATCCTCCCAAGCTATTCCTGAATATTTCTGGGCAACCTGGATTCCTGCCTCCCGAGCTACGCCTGGTTTCCCTCCTAGAAAGAAAATTCGCCATTTATTCTGGTCAGCCACAGGAAATAGAGCCTGGATTAAATCTATTCCGGTCACTCGCTCCTGAACCGGAGTTCTTAACCGCTGAGAAGCCCAAACAACACCGATCCCATCTGCAGTTACTATATCTGCAGAATTAATCAGGCTCCTAAGTTGCTGATCTTGGCCAGATGCATAGATCATTTCAGGATTAGCTGTAACTACACGCATCTTTACCCTGTCATCTACAGCCTTCCGAATCTCTTCAACAGTTTCTTGCATAGAATATGTATTTACGCTGATCCCAAGAATGTCGACCCTCATGAAAAATCTATTCCTTTCGGATAAATGAAATGGAATTAATGATAAAGCCCAAGGAAAGAGAGCCCCTATCCGAAAAGACTCTGATTTCGGATCGACCACCTATCCTCGGACAATTTTGTTTGTTAATAGTTTTTAATTCTCTAAAATCATGTTCTCTAAGACTAATACTTTCCTGTCAATACTTTACCCGTACCTAAGGCCACACAAGAAATAGGATCCTCAGCTAAGCTAACCGGCAAGCCGGTTTCACGGGACAGACGGGTGTCAAAGCCATACATCATAGCTCCCCCGCCCGTCATAATTATTCCTTTGTCGAGGATATCAGAGGATAATTCGGGGGGAGTGCGTTCTAAGACTTCTTTAACCCCAGCGACAATTGCATCGATAGATTCCTCAAGTGCAACGAAACACTCTTGAGAATTTACATTAATAGTTTTAGGCAACCCCGTAATCAAATCGCGTCCACGCACATCAATATACGCAGACGGTCTGCCCTCTGAAACAGCTGAACCAACAGCGATCTTGATTTCTTCGGCAGTACGTTCTCCAATCATAAGATTATGCTCCCGTCGGATATACCGACTAATAGCTTCATCGAACTTATCCCCGCCGACTCGAAGGCTTCGTTTGGCCACTATTCCATTAAGTGATAGAACTGCGATATCCGTAGTTCCTCCACCTATATCTACTACCATACTGCCTGTTGGTCCGGAAATATCCAACCCAGCCCCCAACGCCGCTGCATATGGCTCTTCAACCACTTTCACATCCTTAGCTCCGGCCTGGTAGGCTGCTTGCTTAACGGCCCTTTGTTCCACTTCTGTAACTCCTGAGGGAATGCAAACGACAACTCGAGTTTTAAAGAATGGCCATCTCTTGGCTCCTGCTTTCTCCAGGAAATATTTCAGCATAAGCTCCGTGGTCTGATAATCTGCGATCACTCCATCACGCATTGGACGTACAGCAACAATATTTCCCGGTGTACGTCCAATCATTAACCTGGCTTCTTCCCCAACTGCAATTCGTTTATTTGTGTTTCTGTCGATGGCAATAACAGAAGGCTCATGCAGGACAATCCCTTTTCCTTTAGCATAGACCAAAACACTCGCTGTCCCTAAATCTATTCCCAAATCTATTCCAAAATCAATTCCAAACATTATCGGAGATACCCCTTTCGTTAAGCAATAGCTTGTCCATCTAAATAATACTATAAACAAATAGCATAATCTCCCTCTCGGGAGATTCGCTACTTATAATCTTGTATTGAATTCATTCGCGATAAAATCGCTAATCCCTTTTGATATCCAAGTTTTTTTTCAAATTACCTTAAAGTTCACCCTTCTTCAACTAAAAATACCCATATCTAGTTTTCTTGGTACTTCTTTCGAGTCGCCTCTCCTCCACGAATATGCCGTTCTGCTTTGTTTGTCTCAAGAATATGCTTTACTTCCATGGATAACTTTTCATTTACTAATGGCAGGCGTTCCGTAACATCTTTATGAACTGTTGACTTAGAAACACCAAAGACATCAGCCGTTTGTCGAACGGTAGCACTCGATTCTAATATGTAAGTTCCAATATCGAGCACCCGTTTACGTATATATTCTTGCACGCAGAGCCCTCCTTCGTCCACAAGTGTAGTACATTTATATGCATCCCCAACAAAAAAAGACATCCATAAAAGGATGTCCTCACTTGGTAAATACTGAGATGTTTATTATTGCTCCCTGATCTTTGTACTTTATCTCCCTGCCATACTTCTAAGTGAAGCTGATTTATCGCTTTTCGCGTCCAATCATCGTTCCTTCTGGTTCGTAATCCTTGCCCGCGTGAAAGAGGTATTGATAACCTTAGAACTCAGATTGACTTATTTACTTTATGAATAAATATTGATATTGCTACTTCAGTAGGAATATTAAGAAAACGTTCGTAACTTAGAGTAAGCGGTTGGCACTAACAATATACTTAGCCTTTATATCATTAGGCACAAAGCTAGTAGTTAAAGTCGCTTTGTGCCTAATTTTTTATTCAAACTGTCCTGCTTCTAAAGGTGCACTAGTTTTTTGGGTATAAAATGTTTCTAAAAATGCTGATTATTTGATTAGGGCACAAGCCTCTGGACCTGGTCGTTGTGCCATACTTCATAATGAAGCTGTGGTTGATCACTTTCCCCTTCCGATCCAGGAAATAATCCTACCTGACCTAGCGCTCCTTGAGTTTCTATAAACTCCCCTTTTTGAACTCTAAGGTTATCCAGTCCTCCATAAGTGACTTGCCAGCCTTCTCCGCAGTCCAGAGTCACTTTCTGTCCCTGGATAGGATCTGGTCCTGCTTGAATAACCTTTCCTCCGTGTGTAGCTCTAATCATTGTTCCTTCTGACAGAGCATAATCTAAGCCAGCATGATAGACATAGTTTCCGAATGCCTCAGAATAGTAATTACCCACGTTTCGTATAGGCTTCCCATTGACCGGGCTTGGAAAATCCTTTATCCCAATTGAGTTATCGACTGAATTCTTTTCTCCGAGGACAAGCTTTATATTTTCCTGCAATTCCCGATCTTGATTAGCACTGTTCGTCGTCATCTGTTCTGATTCGGTTACTGATACTCCGTTCGCTCCACTATTTTCTGTTTTTATAGCCAGAGAAGCCGATACCGCATGAGCTGGCTCGTTAGTTAACTTCTGTGGTTTTTCTAAGGAAATGTCAGCCCCAGAACTTAGATACCCAATATAAAGGATCAGACCTGCTAATATGAAGGCAAACCCCCAGACCAAAACCCATTCTTTTGCTATATGCCAACGTTTCATTCGACTCACCTCTAGATCTATTTTTGCCGAATGTTTCTGCTTTTAGACAGATGAAGCTCACCCTTCAATGCTCTAAATGTTACCTAATGTATTAAGTTTTGTTCCAGGATAATAGTATGCTAAAATTTCTTCCGCTTTGATACTCTTTTTGGCCAAATCATTGGCTCCCCATTGTGACATTCCTACGGCATGCCCGTTTCCATACGTAGTTATCGTAAGGCGTTCCGGTTGAACGGCATATTCAATATCCGTCGAGGATAGTCCTAAAACAGTACGGATTTGAGTCGCTGGATACACCCTTCCTAATACTCGAACAGTCTTGGCTCTCCCGACCGATGTTTTGCTTAACACTTGAAAATCTGCTGCAGTCAAAGAATGCGGTGACTCTTTAAGTCCCAACTTCTTATAGAGATCCTGGGTGGTATATACATTTCTCTTAACATAGCGTTGTAAATTTTCCTCACCTGAATTCACATTTTGTAAATAGGGTCGTGAAGAGCTCCATACCTCTTCTGATCGCTCTGTGGGCTTTCTTCCGCTGCTGCTGTGGTATAAAGCTTCGATATATTCTCCATTGAACACTAGGACCATTCCTCGAGTTCCGAGCACGGCTTTTTGTATCTTAGTCCGATACCGCCAGTAATTAAGCAATCCCCAATTTTTTCTCATTTGAGTATCCGACAGCCATGCTTGTGACAACACCGTGGTGTCCACATCATATCCCACATCTGGCAGGCTGCTTTGCCCTATGCGTTTTGCTGCATAGGTCCGGGATGCAACAGCCTGAGCTTTTAATGCCTCGAGTTCAAATTCAGCAGGCATTTCTGCTGAAACTACCCCTACTAAATATTCTTCAAGAGGTAGTTTCACAACTTCTTTATTAGGCATCAAGACTCTTATTTGCACATCTTCCGGAGTGACCTTCTCCTTCTGCCAGCTCAAGACACTCCAGGGAATTACGAAGACAATGCAGAGTGATAATGCAATGAGCCATATCCAATCTTTTTTCATTGAACCCTCCTGCAGTACAAGCATTTTGCTTAAATCTATGCCGAAGGAATACAGAATATGGCAGACATTAAATAAAGAATAACTCTTCTTTGCTGTGATGGGGAGGAGGGACCGCCAGCCATGACTCGAACAAGGATGGCGGGAAGGGACCTTTCGGAAACTACATATGATAAGTTATACTTTCTGACTAGTAAAAAAGAACAAGAGTAGAATAATCTACTTCTTGTTCTTTATGCAGGGAAAGCACATTGTACCCTGACGTCAGATACGCCAATAACGAATATTTTAACGCTACAAAAATGAGTGTCACCGAGTGCGTATGACCTATAATGAACACTTATCAAGTAAGATGCTAGGAAACTGGCTCTTCCTCGCGGATAATATTGGCACCTAATCGAGATAGTTTTTCCTCTACCATTTCGTACCCTCGATCAATGTGATGAATCCCCCTAATACTTGTTGTCCCCTCAGATGTCAGTGCTGCTAAGATCAAGGCAGCTCCAGCCCGCAAATCTGTTGCTGTCACAGGCGCAGCATTTAAGCGATTTATTCCCTGAATAACTGCACTTCGACCTTCAATCTTGATATCCGCTCCCATACGTTTTAGCTCATCGACATGCATAAAACGATTTTCAAAGACGGTTTCTGTAATCAATCCCGTTCCCTTTGCCCGAGTTAAAAATGCCATAAATGGAGCTTGTAAATCCGTCGGAAAACCCGGGTGGACCTGAGTTTTAATATCAACGGCATTATAAACGCCGTCTCCATTTATTCTAATCCCATCGTCTTCCTCCTTCATGTGAATTCCCGCTTCTTCCATCTTTGCTATCAATGGCTTTAAATGGTCTGCAATTACATTCTGAACTAAAACGTCTCCCCCAGTTGCTGCAGCTAAAAGCAAATAGCTTCCTGCCTCAATGCGGTCAGGAATCACAGTATGAGTTGTACCACGAAATTCCGGAACCCCTTCAATATAGATAATGCTAGTACCTGCACCACGAACTTTGCCACCCATCTCATTCAAAAAGGTTGCCAGATCTACAATTTCCGGCTCTTGGGCAGCATTTTCTATAAGAGTTGTGCCTTGGGCCATCGATGCAGCCATCATTATATTCTCTGTGGCACCTACGCTTGGGTAATCTAAGTAAATTCGGGCTCCCTTTAAACCCTTTGTCGAAACATCTAAGAACCCATGATCCATTCTGACTTCTGCACCCAAAGCTTCCAAGCCCTTTAGATGCCAGTTAATTGGACGTGATCCAATAGCACACCCTCCGGGGTGAGAAATTCTCACGTGCCCTTTTCGTGCTAACAATGGTCCCATAGTAACTATAGACGCCCTCATCTGAGAAACTAGGTCGTATGGAGCTTCAATACAATCTATCTCACGGGCATGGATACTCAGTGTTGAGCCGTTACGCTCCACTGTCGCTCCCAACGCAGAAATTACCCGATTCATTACATTTACATCTAATAAGTCCGGAGCGTCATCCAGCCGTATCGGTTCTTTACATAGCAAACTTGCTGCAATAATCGGAAGAACAGCATTTTTTGCACCGCTTACTGTAATCGTCCCTTCAAGTGGTTTACCTCCTGTAACTGTAAGCTTACTCAAATTCTGAAGACACCCCCCTATTCAAGGATTATGTTAGTTATGGCCTGGTGCCAGATAAGTTTTATTTCGACCTGTTTATATTCTCTTTGACCTATCAAATTTCCTGCATAATTTCGACTTTTTTCTTGTTTTTTAAGCTAAAATTCCTTGAGCAAGGCGGGGATGGCAAGAACAGATTGCCCTTCATTCCCTTTTCCGCGACTTAATAGTTGTATATTGATTTGATCTTGACCCGCGATAACACTCGTCTCAATATTTTTTTGATAAGCTGCGGTAGAAATCATATTATCTATGAGGACCCACTGAGCAGGGTCCGCATTCGTCCGGCTTAGATAGGCGGAGATATCTACAGCTTGATTGATGCGCTCATCCAGATAAATTTCTCCGCCAGCCTTTTCAATTTGCGGGACCATAGTAGTATACCATGCATAAAGACTATTTTCCTCGCTTTTATTCAGTATTTGCTGTCCTGTCAGTGTTGCTGATACTTCATTTTCCATCTGCAATTCCTTATAAGTCCATATCCATTCAGGTGTAGGTTTACTCTTTTTGATTGCGACAGGTATATCTCTATCTTCAAACCACAAAATGACGCTGACTTCTGCGTCTTTCGCCTGTGTTATCCCAGAATTTAGAAGCAAGGGTGCCTCTGACTTTGCTGTCTGTCCGACATCATTATTATGTATCATTACTCTTAGGGTCTGGCCTCCAAAGCAAATCATTAATATCCAAGCTAATATAACTATTGCTAATTTAATATGATTGAACTGACAGGCATTTTTGGATTCGTAACTCATGAACATATTATACCCTCCTTTCTCATTTTCTGATATCAATCTTAGTTTTACCAAATAGCGAGAAAGCTAACATACCTGCACTAGATATTACACAAATATTTTTTAATTCAACGTGCACAATAGAAAAAAGCCCCCAGTAATGAGGGCTTTCATCATTTTAAAAATTCAATTAGCTATATGGGTTTATTTTTTGTCTCCAGCAGCGTTAAGTCGAGCCGCAGCTCTTCGCAACGCATACTCAGCACGTTGTAAATCGATTTCGTTGGTACGAGACCCTAATCGTTTCAAAGCTCGTTCTTTTGCTTCTGCTGCTCGTTTCACATCAATCTGCTCAGCAAGCTCAGCACTGTCTGCGAGGACGACTGCCGCATTATCAACAACTTCGACAAAACCACCTGCGATTGCAGCTTGATTAGTTTTTCCGTTAAGGGTGTACCTTATAACTCCTACATCCAGTCCTGCAATTAAGGGCGCATGATTCGGTAGTATTCCTAGCTCACCTAATCCTCCAGGAAGAACAACAAACTCAACATTTTCTTTCAGTACGTTCCCTTCCGGAGAGACAATGCGTAGAGAGAATGTTGCTGCCATGGCTTATTCCCCCAATGTCTTGGCTTTTTCGATCACTTCTTCTATGGGCCCAACCATAAGGAAGGCTGCCTCAGACAAATGATCGTATTTTCCATCCGCAATTTCGTTAAAGCCACGAATAGTTTCTTTCAGCGGTACATACTTTCCTGGCGTACCCGTAAATGCTTCTGCAACGTGAAACGGCTGTGACAGGAAACGTTGGATCTTACGTGCTCTAGCTACGATAAGTTTCTCATCTTCAGATAGCTCATCCATACCTAGAATAGCAATGATATCTTGCAGTTCTTTATATTTTTGGAGGATTTGCTGAATACGTCGTGCTACACCATAATGTTCTTCCCCAAGAACTAATGGCGAAAGGATACGTGACGTGGAATCTAGCGGATCCACGGCAGGGTAAATTCCTATTTCAGAAATAGCACGGGACAGAACTGTGGTTGCATCCAAATGCGCGAACGCAGTTGCTGGTGCAGGGTCTGTCAAGTCATCAGCAGGCACATAGATTGCTTGTACAGATGTGATAGATCCTTTACGGGTGGACGTAATCCGCTCTTGCAATTGACCCATTTCTGTAGCCAAAGTTGGTTGATATCCAACCGCAGACGGCATCCGACCCAGCAAGGCCGAAACCTCAGATCCAGCTTGTGTGAATCGGAAAATGTTATCAATAAACAACAGTACGTCTTGACCTTGATCATCACGGAAGTATTCCGCCATGGTCAGACCCGTCAAGCCTACACGAAGACGAGCTCCCGGAGGTTCGTTCATTTGACCGAAGACCATAGCAGTCTTGTCAATAACACCGGACTCTTTCATTTCGTTCCAAAGGTCGTTTCCTTCACGAGTACGCTCTCCAACTCCGGCGAATACAGAAATACCACCGTGTTGTTTAGCAATATTGTTGATAAGTTCCATGATCAATACTGTCTTACCAACTCCAGCACCGCCGAAAAGTCCGATTTTTCCTCCCTTGGAATACGGAGCTAGTAAGTCAATGACCTTAATCCCAGTCTCCAAAATTCGTGTTGAAGGTTCTTGATCTTCAAAGGCAGGAGCTGGCCTATGGATCGGATAATGAGTGTCAGCTTTGACTTCTCCACCATTGTCGATAGGCAATCCTAAGACACTTACCATTCGACCAAGAGTTGATGGCCCAACCGGGACCGTAATCGGTGCCCCGGTATCAATTACATCGGTACCCCTTTGTAATCCATCGGTTGAGGACATTGCCACAGTACGCACCGTGTTATTTCCGAGATGTTGAGCGACTTCTAAAGTTATGTTAATATTCTGGTCTGGAACCTTAATCTCAAGGGCGTTATATATTTCCGGCAGTTCGTCGGGCGAAAACTCAACGTCAACTACCGCTCCCAAAACTTGCAAAACCTTGCCGATATTCACAGGCGCGAAACCTCCTTTTTGGGTATTTATGGAAGATTATTCTAAGGCAGCTGCCCCCGAGACGATTTCGGATATTTCCGTGGTTATAGCCGCCTGTCGGGCTCTGTTCATCGCCAGCGACAACCGACCAATCATATCCTTGGCATTATCCGTTGCCGAACTCATTGCCGTCATCCGAGCCCCTTGCTCACTCGCTTTTCCTTCAAGGATCGTCCGAAATATCTGTGTTTCCACATACTTGGGCAACAGAGTGGTAAGGATTGCCTCGGGCGAGGGTTCAAATATATACTGCTTGCCTTGTTTTCCTTCCGGTTGTTTGATCGGAAGTAATTTGACTTGCGTAGGTCTTTGGGTCATCGCTGTGACGAATTCGGTATATAAGAGATATACCTCATCCGCTTCCCCTTGCTCATAAAGGCGAATCACTTCCTGAGCAATCTGTTTCGCTTGATTATAACTCGGCTCATCCCCGAGTGCTACAAACTCAGCCAAAAACTCTATTTTGCCGCGTCGAAAGAAATCTCGACCTTTGCGGCCTACCGTCACCAGCTTAACCTCTTGCGGTGTTTCGGCAATCAAGCCCGCGGTCTTACGAATAAGGTTTGCATTGTACCCTCCGCAAAGACCACGATCTGATGTTATCAACACATAAACCACCTTTTGCACTGGCCGCTCTTTCAAGAGCGGATGAACAATATCCACAGGAGCCTGTGCTAAGCGTTCCAAGACTCCTTGCAATTGGCTGGCATAGGGGCGGGCAGCGTTAAGTTTTAGTTGGGCTTTTCTGAGTTTGGCCGCGGAAACCATTTTCATCGCCTTTGTAATCTGCTCCATATTGCGGACGCTGCGAATCCTCCGGCGAATATCTTGTGCTCCTGCCACCTCGTTCACCTACTCCTTTATAATCTAGGCTAAAAATCCCTGCTTAAACTCATTGATCGCTTTTTCAAGCTCGGCGATCATTTCTTTGGAGAGCGCCTTCTCAGTTCGAATTTTTCCCAACAGGTCAGCCTTCACGGAGCGCATGAAGCGCAGGTATTCATCTTCAAACTTCCCGATCTTTTCCACATCAATCTCGTCAACAAATCCTTTAACCGCTGCATAGATAACCACTACTTCTTCTTCGACGGGCATAGCTGCGTACTGACTTTGCTTGAGAATCTCCAGCGTACGCTGACCTCGAGTGAGTCGCATCTGGGTGACTTTATCCAAGTCAGATCCAAACTGTGAGAAAGCAGCCAATTCGCGATAAGAGGCGAGATCCAAACGAAGTTGTCCAGCAACTTGTTTCATCGCTTTAATTTGAGCGGAACCCCCAACACGAGAGACGGAGATACCGACGTTAATAGCAGGTCGGAAACCGGAGTTGAAGAGGTCAGCTTCTAAAAAGATCTGACCATCTGTGATGGAAATCACATTCGTCGGAATATAGGCTGACATGTCTCCCGCTTGGGTTTCGATAACCGGAAGTGCCGTCATCGACCCGCCGCCGAGTTCATCAGACAACTTTGCAGCTCTCTCCAATAAACGAGAATGCAGATAGAAAACGTCTCCTGGGTATGCTTCACGACCTGGTGGGCGTTTGAGCAACAAGGAAAGCTCCCTGTATGCAACGGCCTGTTTAGACAGGTCATCATAAACAATCAATACATGCTTCCCATTGTACATGAACTCTTCGCCCATAGCACAACCTGAATAAGGTGCAATATAGACCATCGGCGCAGGTTCAGAAGCAGTAGCAGCTACTACAATGGTAAATTTCATTGCATCGTGATCTTCTAACGTCTTAACCACGCTAGCAACCGTAGATGCTTTTTGCCCAACAGCAACATAGATACAAATCATATCTTGGCCTTTTTGGTTGATGATCGTATCAATGGCCACCGCGGTTTTACCCGTTTGACGGTCCCCAATAATCAATTCGCGCTGACCGCGACCGATTGGAACCATGGCATCAATGGATTTAAGACCAGTTTGCAAAGGCTCATGAACCGACTTTCGAGCTACTACGCCTGAAGCCTGGGATTCAATCGGTCGAAACTTATTCGACGCGATTTCTCCTTTGCCATCAATGGGTTGTCCAAGTGCATTAACGACTCGGCCTATTAAAGCCTCGCCTACTGGAACTTCCACAATTCGGCCTGTCCGTTTGACTTGGTCGCCCTCTTTAATACCTTTGAATTGACCTAGAATAACGCAACCGATGTTGTCTTCTTCCAGGTTCATTGCCATACCATAAACGTTGCCAGGAAACTCCAAAAGTTCACCGGCCATGGCTTTTTCGAGGCCGTAAACACGGGCAATTCCGTCTCCGACTTGGATAACTGTCCCAACATCTACGATTTCGACAGCCGTATCATAGCGCTCGATTTGCTGTTTGATAATAGAACTAATTTCTTCTGGACGCAAGTTCATCCTGTTATTTCACCCCTACTTCCTGAGGTTTATCTGAGGTTTTTCGTAAATCCTCACGCATTCTATTCAAAGCGTGGGCGACGGTCCCATCCATCACGCGATCTCCGACCTGGATGAGGACTCCCCCAATGAGTTCAGATCGTACTTCGCTGATAATACGGACATCTTTCCCAGTCATCCGGCCAATGGCCTTCTTGAGATTGTCAAGTTGAGAGTCATCCAAGCTAATGGCACTGACCACCTTGGCCTCTACGACTTGACGGGCTTCATCCGCCAGGCGAGTAAACTCACGCTGAATAACCGGCAAGAGATATTCTCTTTTTCGATCAATCAATAGGTGGAGGAACCGACGTGTTGTCTCCCCAAACTCTTCTCCTAAAATTTTGTCCATAATAGACTTTTTGTCACTTGAAGAGATATGGGGATGCAACAAGGCGTTATTAACCTCTTTGTTTCCCTCTACTAGTTTTGTAAGCTCACGCAAATCGGTATCAATCGGATCAAGAGCCGTCTCAGTCGCAATTTTAAACAAGGCTTGGGAATACCTACGAGCAAGTGAGCCATTTATCATTGCATTTCCCCTACCTCTTGAATGAATTGATCTATTAATTTACCTTGAGTCGACATGTCAAGTTTTTGCCGAATGATTTTCTCTGCCACTAAAACTGACAGATCGGCTACCTGTGCTTTGACCTCAGTGATCGCCCGATCTCGTTCACGTTCAATATCTACAAGGGCAGATTTTTTGATCTTCTCTGATTCTTCATGAGCAGCGGCTAAAATTTCAGACGCACGGACTTCACTTACCTTAGTAGCCTTAGCAATCACTTCTTGGGCTTCCTGGCGAGCTTTACGCATTTCCTCTTGGTATTCACGTTTTATTGTCTCCGCCTGTTGCCGTTCGTTTTCTGCTTGTGTAAGCATGGATTCAATATTAGTCCGCCGTTCTTCCATCATTTTCATTAGCGGTTTCCAAGCATATTTACTTAGTAAATAAACAAGCAACAGGAAAGATAAAACAGTAGCCGGTACAGTATAGTCAAATTGAATAGGATTCCCACCCAATGGTCTACCCCCCTCTCGAGTCTAATTGACGTCGGGATGATTTTTTTCAAGGGAGAACTCTCGTTCCCCCTTGAATTAAGATGGGCGTAACCTCTGCCCATCATGTGAGCTTACTTTGTAAACATGAGAAGCAGGGCTAGTACCCAGCTAAGGAGTGGCAAAGCCTCGATCAAACCGACACCGATAAACATGGTAGCTTGTAATGTAGCTTTAGCCTCCGGTTGACGACCGATACCCTCTACCGTTTTACTAATAACATTACCATTACCAATTGATGCCCCAAGAGCTGCCAAGCCAGCAGCAATTCCTGCACCAAGTGCAGCAGCAGCAGACACGTCCATGGGATTTCCTCCTTTCTTGTTTCCAATAATTTTAAAATATTATTCCCTCAGTGGTGTCGAGCATCACTGAAAACCAACAGAGAACGAAGTGCTTAGTGAGCTTCTGTGGTGACAGCTTGGGATACGTATGCTGTCGTTAAAACCACAAACACGTAAGATTGAATGGCTCCGATGAAAATACTGAAAGCCAGCCAAATGGTTGTCGGTAAAATACCGGGCAGTACCCAGATACCAGGCAACATCAAAATTACCCCTAGTAAAATTTCACCTGCGAAAATGTTTCCGAAAAGACGGAAGGCTAGTGTCATCGGTTTAGAGAGCAAATCAATGGCGTGAATGATCACAAACACTGGATACGGTTCAACAAAATGATGGAAATAATGAGCTCCTTTATGCTTGATACCTAATGCTACAACTAAAATAATGGTTAATAATGCTAATGAAATTGTAGTGTTGATATCAGCCGTTGGAGACATCATGGATGGTCCATGGAAAATTTCGTTTAGTTTAGCAAATTCTACATGGTGAAATAAATTAAACGTGAAGTTTGGGATAAGGCCAAGCATATTGGAAAAGAAAACAAACATGAACAACGTTACCAAATAGCTTAGCAGTGGACGGCCCTTTTCATAGTCCATATTATCATTTATGATGCTGCGGACAAAATCTACGATCCACTCTAACACGTTTTGCATTTTACCAGGTTTCCCACTGGTTAAATTGCGTACTCCAAGTAAGACAAATACCATAACAGCGGCCATCGAAATCCAAGTCATGACTAATGTTTTACCATGAAATGTCATACTCCCCAAATGCCAAAATACTGTTTCATGCACTTCTTTTATCACCCCTTTCTCCATAGTTTTTTTGTATTGCTACAATGATAAAGGATATTATCACCCCTGTAACAATCCCTAACGATAAAGTAAACAGCCAACTTGACCGGAACCGAGCAACAGCGACGACAATCAGAGTAATCATGCCTAGCCTTGCCATAAAGTTCCTGCGCATCCGTTTGATCGCTGATTGAATATCAAGCTCAGAACTTAGTACCGCTTCACGATAAAGCCATAAAGTATAACCAAACCCTGCCCAATATCCCAGCAAACTACCGAAGAAGACCTGCCTACCCGTTAAAGCTACCCCAAGTAATATACAGGCTGTGCCACTCAACAATGCGATAAAGCTACTTCTTATCATCGGATGCTCCCAACTTCATTAAAGTGATTACTAAGTAGCTTCCTCCAAGTACCAGTCCAATTAACATTAAACTGATTGTGAATAATGGTTCTGTTTGCCACCTGACATCGAGGTATCTGCCTAAGAAGAAGCCTCCCCCGACTAAAATAGCCAAGGATGTCGATATATTCGAACCGACTACGAGCGCTTTTTGCCAAGATCTTTGTTCCTCAGCCATATTATTCTTTCCTTATGTATCGAATTTTAAAAAGTGAAACTGAAAGTTCTTAATTAGAATCAGCTATTTCAATCAGCGTCCAATATGCTACATTTTAACAATTCCTGCTATATTTTATATATTAGCATACTTCGAGGGGACTTTGTGCTTTTTTTTACAGCATTGAAGAATTTTATGTCCACTCTTAATTTTCTGCAATTATTTCTACAATTCGTGTAGCTGCGGTTCCGTCTCCATAAGGATTACTGGCCAATGTCATTTTTTGATAAGCCTTTTCATCCCCTAATAAATGCTTTAGTTCTAAAAATACACGTTCGTATTCTGTCCCCACGAGCGAGACAGTCCCCGCTGCTACAGCCTCAGGACGTTCCGTTGTGTCTCGGACTACCAGCACTGGTTTCCCTAAAGACGGGGCCTCCTCCTGAATCCCACCCGAGTCGGTTAAAATCAAATGTGCCCGAGCCATTAGGTTTGCAAAGGGCTCATAGTCCATCGGTTCAATAAGATTGACCCGAGGATGAGACCCAAGGACCTCTGTGACAACTTTTCTAACAATGGGGTTTTTATGAACCGGAAAGATAACGTATGTATCAGGAAAGGTATCTAAAGTATTCCTCAAAGCCTGATAAATTTGACGCATTGGCTCACCTAAATTTTCTCTGCGATGCGTCGTAACAAGAATCATGCGTGATTCTTGTCGTTGTCTCAGGATCTCTTGAATTTCTTTGTCAACAAAGCTGTATTCTGGGTTCACCGTAGCAAGTAAAGCATCTATGACCGTATTGCCCGTGACAAAAATCTTCTCTGGAGGAATTCCTTCTTGTTCGAGATTTCTTTTTGCCGTCTCCGTAGGGGCAAAATGATAATCAGTTAAAACACTCGCCAGTTTTCGATTCATCTCTTCTGGAAATGGGGAATACTTGTTGCCGGTTCGCAATCCAGCCTCGACGTGGCCAACTGGAATTTGCGCATAAAAGGCAGCAAGGGCGGCCACAAACGTTGTCGTCGTGTCCCCATGTACCAAGACTAAGTCAGGAAGTTCACGTTGGAAAACTTCTTTTAGTCCATTTAATGCCCGAGTTGTGATTTCAGTTAACGTTTGCCCCTGCCGCATAAGGTTTAGATCAAAATCCGGGACGATTTTGAATAACTTCAAAACTTGATCTAACATCTCTCGGTGCTGAGCAGTTACGATAACTTGACAGAGAATGGAATCTTTCTGTCGGAGTGCTCGGATCACGGGCGCCATTTTTATAGCCTCCGGGCGTGTTCCAAACACTACCATCACTTTTTTTCGTTTATTCACTCGGATTACTCCCTTCGATAATCAATCGTTAATCCGACCGCTGATTAAATCAACCTAAGGTAAATTCCTTCATTTAAAGTTCAAAGAGCAGCAATACACAGTCATGAAATATCTTCCCCAAATTTAACCAATTCCAATCCTGCTTCTCTAGCCATTTCAACTGCCAGATGATCAGGATAGGAATGAGTGTATATCACTCGCTTAATGCCAGCATTAATCAACAGTTTTGTGCATAATACACAAGGCTGATGAGTGGTATAAAGATCCGCTCCGGCAATAGCGACTCCATGCTTTGCTGCTTGGACCAAAGCGTTTTGTTCCGCATGCACAGCACGGCAGATCTCATGGCGTTCCCCTGAGGGAACGCCTAAGCTCTGCCGTAAACAACCAACTTCATCACAATGTTGGAGTCCGGAAGGACTCCCGTTATATCCGGTACTTAAGATTTGTTTATCCTTAACCATGACAGCCCCAACTTGGCGGCGCAGGCAAGTTGAGCGTCTGGCTACTACTTGTGCCATTTGTATAAAATAGCTGTCCCAACTAGGACGCTTGCCTTGACTCATCATTTCGTGCCAAACAATCGGTCCCCGGCATCCCCGAGACCCGGTACAATATAACCATGGTCGTTTAACCGCTCATCTACCGCTGCAACAAAGATATCCACATCAGCATGTGCGTTTTGCACGGCTTGAATTCCCTCCGGTGCTGCGATCAGGCACATTAATTTAATGTTCTTGGCACCACGTTCTTTTAAAAACGTTATTGCTGCCGCCGCCGAACCACCCGTTGCCAACATCGGATCAATCACAATAAGATCACGTTCCGCAATGTCGGGGGGCAACTTGCAATAGTATTCCACAGGCATGAGCGTTTTAGGGTCTCGATAAAGTCCGACATGTCCCACCTTTGCAGCAGGAATTAGGCGGAGCATTCCATCGACCATTCCTAAACCTGCACGCAGAATTGGAACCAATCCGACTTTTCGACCTGCAATCACCTTGCTTTTTGCTATTGCTACAGGGGTCTTCACTTCAATTTCCTGAAGTGGAAAATCACGAGTTACCTCATAGGCCATTAACATCGAGACTTCTTCGACTAGTTCCCTAAATTCCTTTGAACCTGTTTCCTCATCCCGTATTAGAGACAACTTGTGTTGAATTAAGGGATGATCAAGTACTTGAAGCTTTGGCATCGTTTTGGCTCTCCTAACTCCTAATCTAAATTAGTGTATAAGGGAAATTCAGCGCATAAAGAACTGACTATTTTCCGTGCTTGTGACAGTTTATCAGGTTCATTGTGCGAGGTCAAGGCAAGGTCCATCGCTTCCGCTATCCGCTTCATGGCGTCTGGATTCATGCCCCGCGTTGTGACTGCAGGAGTCCCAAGCCTGATTCCACTGGTGACAAAAGGACTTGCCGTGTCAAAGGGAATCGTATTTTTATTTACTGTAATACCAACTTCGTGCAGGATGCTTTCCGCTTCCTTGCCCGTTAACTGTTTAGTCCTTACATCTACAAGCATTACGTGATTGTCAGTCCCCCCTGAAACAAGGCGGAATCCGCGATCCATAAGTGCCTGAGCCAAAGCCTTAGCATTCTCAACAATATTCGTTTGGTAGATTTTAAATTCAGGTTGAAGAGCTTCTCCAAAGGCAACTGCTTTAGCCGCAATAACATGCATCAAAGGGCCGCCTTGAATACCTGGGAAAATTGCTTTATCAATGGCTTGAGCATTTTCACCTTTACAGAGAATTAAGCCACCGCGCGGTCCTCTCAACGTTTTATGGGTAGTAGAGGTCACAAAATCTGCATAAGGCACCGGAGATGGGTGTAAACCCGCCGCCACAAGTCCCGCAAAGTGGGCCATGTCAACCATTAATAGAGCGCCCGCTTCATCTGCAATTTCGCGCATTTTGACAAAATCTATAATTCTTGGATAAGCACTTGCTCCTGAAACAATCATTTTTGGATGATGTTCAATAGCCAACTGCCGAACCTGATCATAATCAATTCTTTCCGTTTCTGGGTCTACTCCGTAAGGAACTACATTGAAATACACTCCTGAAATATTGACCGGACTCCCATGGGTCAAGTGCCCCCCGTGGGATAAATTCATGCCGAGTATCGTATCTCCAGGTTTCAAAAATGCAAAATATACAGCCATATTGGCTTGAGACCCAGAATGAGGCTGTACATTAGCATGCTCCGCGCCAAAAATCTCCTTAACTCGTTCACGCGCTAAATTTTCGGCCACATCAACAAACTCACACCCGCCATAATATCTCTTACCCGGATATCCTTCAGCATACTTGTTGGTGAGTACAGATCCTTGAGCAGCCATCACTGCTCGGCTAACAAAGTTTTCAGAGGCTATTAGCTCAATGGTATTCTTCTGACGATTTTCTTCTTGCTCGATGGCTTTAGCAACTTCGGGATCCTGGCTTTTTACCCATTGATTAATATAATCCATGTCAGTTCACTCCTGTTCAAAATTCCCTCTAGCTGGGGTCGCGAGATTTTTTGCTAGTATGTAATAGGGGGCATCTCTCGACTGCAGGTATTAAGCGTAGGCGGCTCGCGGGCCGCCAATAAGGCGTGGTCGTGTGCGTGCCAAGGTGAGGTGAGCTTCACCAAGCTCTTTGACATGTATGCGAATAGGTATTGCTACCGGTCTAAGGTGCATGCCAATAAATGTATCTCCAATATCAATCCCCGCATGTCCCTGAATTCTTTCTACCATAACTGGAGAAGAAAACTCTTCCCATGCTTTGACAGTCATAGCGCCTCCCGCGTGAAGCGCCGGAAGAACTGTAACTTCCTCCAATCTGTAATACTCCCGGCAAGCACCTTCTACTACTAAAGCACGGTTGATATGTTCACATCCTTGAACCGCTAAATAGATCCCATGCTGGTGCACCCGTTCTAACAAAGGAGGAAGCAATACCTCTGCGATTTCCAAACTGCTTCCCTGCCCAATTTGATGACCGGCAACTTCACTCGTACTGCACCCTAAGATAAGGATTTGCCGGGAACGGAGTTCAGCCTTTGAGAAGAAGGCATCTAATACCCCACTCCATACCTTAGCCATATCTTGCAGTTTTTCCGCGATGTTTTTGTCCATAAGAAAGGTTCCCTCCTCTCCTTTGTCATTGATTCCATGAAGTTTCGAAGTTAGATGTCTTCCCCTCGTTCAATATCAGAAATCAAACTTACACGGAGAGCATGCCTGCCACCTGAAAATGCCGTCTTTAAGAAAATGTCAACAATGTCAAGGGCAAGTCCTGCTCCAATAACTCGAGCACCCAGGGCTAAAATATTAGCATCATTATGCTCTCTTGCCATTCGAGCAGAAAAAGTCTCAGAGCAAACCGCGGCACGGATTCCAGGAATTTTGTTTGCAGCCATAGAAATCCCCAACCCGGTTCCGCAGACGGCGATTCCTAAATCTGCTTCCCCTTTTGTGATTGCACTCCCTACTGCAAAACCGTACTTTGGATAATCAACAGAATCCTTAGAATGGGTTCCAAAATCGAGAACTTCTATTCCTTGAGTCTCTAAATGCGTACGAATAGCTTCTTTAAGTTCGTATCCACCGTGATCAGCTCCCAGCGCAACTCTCACTCTTAAACCTCCCTCTTTAGTTCATTATTTATTTCTCTAGATAGTTGTAAAAGTCCTGCAAAAACACAAAATATAGCGACGTTTCACGCCGCTAGTGTAGACATTTTTCTTCTATGTTATGCTTTTTTCTCAGTACTTTCATTACCTGTAAGAATTTTCCTTTTTAAATTACTCAGCAATTCTCTGATTTCCTGCGCCGTCTGACGATAAAGTTCTAGTGAACCCATCCACGGATCTAGAACATCTCGTTTTTCATCTCCCCAATCCCCTAAACGCCTGATTTTATGAATACATTGAGGAAAGCGATGCTTTAAGCCTTCTTCTTGCGCTTGAGTCATAGGTATAATCCAATCAGCATCTGCCATAAGTTCATCACTAACTCTTCTTGCACCATACTGAGAAATATCTACATTTTGTTCTTTAAGAATCTTCACCACGTGAGTACTGACCTTGTCTCCATCCCACGCATCGATTCCAGCTGAACTTACTTGAACCAAGTCTCCAAACATCGCCCGGGCCATCCCCTCCGCCAACGGACTGCGACACGTATTTCCTGTACAAACAAACAAAAGTTTCGGCCCCAATAAACTCACCTCATTATTACAAAAGAAGTTTGATTCCAATTAGCAACAGTGCCAGTCCCCCAAATAATTCGGCCTTCTCCCCCAACCGGGTTCCCATTATTCGTCCCAGAACCAAGCCCATTCCTGTCATTAATCCCGCAATCATGCCAATAATCATAACCGTCATAAAAATGTCTGCTCTGATCGTCCCTAGAGAAAATCCTACACTCAGGGCATCTAAACTTACACTTGCTGCCAAGACATAAATACCATACCCTTTCAGTGTACTGTTACCGGTATTGTTCGTCTGAAAAAGAGTCTCCCTAGCCTCACCGAATGGAAAACTTTGCTTAGTAGGCCGGTAGACTTTATAAAGCATTCGCCCGCCCAAACCAATAAGGACCAAAGCTCCTAACAGACTTGCAAATTGCCCGAGGATTGATCCTAGTGCTTGACCAAGTATCATCCCGCTTAGCGGCATGAACACATGAAATAATGCCACTACCAGGGACAATCTTACCATCATACTTTTTCGGATACCTGCTAATCCAATTGCCAAAGCCAAGGAAAATGCATCTGCACCCAAAGCAGTTGCGACAGCGACAACCCATACTAAATTCATTCCCTTTCCCTCCGTTCTCCCTATGTATATGCATTGGAAAGGGTTGATTAGACGAATTAGTGACTATATGTGTTGCGATCGTTTGCCAGCCGCTTTTTCTAAGCGGTTCATAATGGCACTCCCCAGGCCTGCTTCTTCGATCCCTTCGACCAAAATCAAATCCATTCTTCTTTCATCACACAACCGTAACCCTTCAAATATGTTGCTTGCCACTTCTTGTGGTCTATCTTTAGAACCTAAAACAAATAAAAGATCAGGAAACCAGTTATGTAAAAGGGATGCGCTCTCTAAGGTACAAAGTACACCGACCTTTTTTAACCTCGCCTGTCCTCTGAGAATTTCTTGGCCCATGCGTTGTACGACTCTATCTCGCAATCCGCTGACCAGAATCAACTCGCCCTCTGGAGCGTAGTGCCTATATTTCATGCCCGGTGCTTTGGGCGCCTGGTTTTCCGAAGGAGTGTCTGTACGGACTTCACCCAACACCTCTTCTAACTGTTCCTTGGTAATCCCGCCTGGGCGAAGAATGGTGGGAACGCCCCCGCTTACATCGAGCACAGTCGATTCCAAGCCAACTTCACACGCTCCAGCATCAAGAATTAGGGGAATCTTCCCTTTCATATCACGCCAGACGTGACTTCCTCTTGTCGGACTCGGTTTACCTGAAAGATTAGCACTTGGCGCAGCAATCGGAAAACCGGCTTCTTCGATCAAACGAAGGGCAACTGGATGACTGGGCATACGTATTGCAACGTTAACTAGTCCAGCGGTTACAATATCCGGTACTAAGGCCGTTTTGGGCAGAATTAAGGTTAAGGGTCCTGGCCAAAAATGCTGAACACAAAGTTCTGCCTCAGACGTCCAACTTTCAACTAGATTATTTGCCATAACACGATTGCAAACATGAACAATTAATGGATTATCTTGAGGCCTTCCCTTTGCTTCAAAAATCTTAGCACAAGCGCAAGCATCCAGGGCATTTGCCCCTAACCCATAGACGGTTTCCGTTGGAAAGGCAACCAGTTCTCCTGCTTTCAGCCACTCAGCGCCCTCATTAATTAGTTGAGCTTCAGGGTGGAGTCTGTCAATAGTACTTCTTTTTGTCTGCATCAATGTTCACCTCGCTAAGATCACTCGGTCCCGCCCCGCTAAGTCCGGGAAAACTTGTGTTTTAAAACCCTTCAAGTGAAAAAGACTACAGACGGCTTCGGCCTGATCCCAGCCAATCTCCATTAGTACTTTCCCTTGGGGCTTCAATAAGGGACGTATCTCTTCTGCTAAACGACAATAAAAATCCAGACCATCTGAACCCCCTAAAAAGGCCATAGCAGGTTCATGAAAAATCTCAGGAGCGCATTTTTGATAGTCATCTGTTGAAACATAGGGAGGATTTGTAATGATATAGTCCCAACATTCTCCCCGAATAGAATCCACAAAATCCCCCTGACGCCACTGCACTATAGCTCCCAATCGTTCGGCATTTTGTCGGGCTACCTCTAAGGCATCTGAAGAAAGGTCGATTCCAACCACCTCTGCGACAGGATAATAATGCGCAATAGAAATTGCAAGCGCCCCGCTTCCTGTACAAAGATCAGCAACCTTAATCAGTCGATCCTGGCCTTCATCATTTTCCTGCCTTACAAGATCCAGCCATTTCTCAACTAATATTTCGCTGTCTGCGCGGGGGATAAGAACCCTTTCATCAACATAAAAAGAGAGTCCCATGAATTCCTGTCGCTTTAAGATATATTGCAGTGGCACGTTCGAAGCACGACGCTGGATAAACACCCTGAATTGTTCATTCTCTTGCTCAGACAAATTACGATCCCAATCAAGGTAAAGACGATCTCGCGTTACCTTTAGCACTTCGGCTAATAACAAGTCTGCGTCAAAGCGAGCATTTTCAATCTCTTTTTTCAAGAGTTCAGTCTCGCCCCAACGCATTCCATCAACTATCTTCAACCCACAAAGCCCCTTCTCGACGTTCGAGATTCGCAGTTCGTGGTTCGAATCTCTACTTTACACATATAACGCCCGAAAAATAAGTTCTCCAAAACCTTAAATAACACTACATATTATTTAAGCCCAGGTTCCTTTATTGAATCTCTGCTTTTAACCTTTCCGCTTGGTCTGATGAGTTCAGAGCTTGAATGATCTCCTCCAAATCTCCCGTCAGGATCGTCTCTAGGCGATGCAGGGTCAAGTTAATCCGATGGTCCGTCACTCGTCCCTGCGGGAAATTAAACGTTCGAATTCGCTCACTCCGATCCCCTGTACCTACCTGACTTCGACGTTCAGACGCCTGTTCTCCACTCGCTTCTTCTTGAGCTTTCTCTAAAATTCGAGCACGCAAGACTCGCAAAGCCTTTTCTTTGTTCTTCAGCTGGGATTTTTCATCCTGGCAAGACGCAATAATTCCAGTAGGGAGATGCGTAACACGTACCGCCGATTGAGTAGTATTTACACACTGCCCGCCCGGTCCACTCGAACAATAGACATCAATACGTAAATCATTCGGATTAATAGAGACTTCCACTTCTTCTGCTTCGGGAAGGACCGCTACTGTAGCTGTAGACGTATGAATCCTGCCTGCCGATTCTGTAGCCGGTATCCTTTGAACGCGATGTACGCCACTTTCAAACTTTAATTTACTGTAGGCTCCATGTCCTTCAATAAGGAAAATGATCTCCTTATATCCCCCTGCATCAGAGTAACTAACACTAAGAACCTCTACTTTCCAGCCCTGCCCTTCCGCATAGCGGGTATACATCCGATGAAGATCGCCTGCAAATAAGGCAGCTTCATCCCCGCCGGCTCCTGCTCGAATCTCCATAATAACGTTTTTCTCATCCAAAGGATCTTTGGGCAAGAGAAGAATTCGAATTTGCTCTTCAAGTTCCTGAGATTGGCTTAAGAGTTTTTCTCGTTCCTGCTCAGCCATCTCCTGCATATCAGAGTCCAGTTTTTCTCGAAGCAACGTTTCGGTCTCCTCTAGTTCACGAATCACTTCTTGATATTCCCTAAACGTTGTAACAAGATTCGTCATCCCCGCCTGGGCCTTAGCATATTTTTGCCATTCGCTCTGATTGGAAATTATTTCCGGATCGCTGAGAAGTTCTGTGAATTCGTCATATTTCCGTTCAATTTCATAAAGTTTTTCTAACATTTTTTACACCTCAAAAAATTACGTACGTTTCTTGACCTGAATCAAATCCGCCCTTTAAGGCCGCCGGGCTACTTCTAATTGAAACAATAAGCCACGTAACCGCTACCACAAAGGATACAACCCGACAAAAGCAAATATAAAAATTCTCACAACAACGACAACAGGGAGAAAACACGTCCCATACCGCGGATCGCAGATGCAACCTAGGGAATGGACGCGCGCATTATCTACAGTAAGATCTTGCCCTGCTTCATAGGTGAATATTGCTTTATAATCTGCACCATGGTATTTCTTCATTTCCCAGTGAACGATTGACGGAAAAGGGTTGGTCTGCTCATCCTACCTCCTCCTCTATTATATCGAGGCGAGATGCGCGAGGTTCAATGTTTAAGATTAATGATAAAAATATCCTGCCTCACTTCGAACATTACGCAAAAAGCAGAGCTTGCGCTCTGCTTTTCCACCAGCAACGACCGCAGGCCGTTGTTTACATCCCATATTTCTTTTTAAACCGATCAACCCGTCCGCCAGCATCGACAAACCGCTGTACCCCGGTATAGAAGGGATGGCATTTTGAACAAATTTCCACTTTAATGTTCATTCTTGTGCTCCCTGTTGGGATAACTTCTCCACAAGCACATGTAACAGTGGTTTGTTCATATTTTGGGTGAATTTTTTCTTTCATGTCTTCACCTTCTTTCCCATTTGGATCGAGGCGCTCTTTTGTCGCACCTTAAAATACAATTCCAGTCAACTCTTACTATTCTAGCATAAAGATCATTAAGCGGTCAAGGATCGCGTTCCTAATTTTAACGTCCCTCTATAATTAACAACCTTTCATGGCATAGCGAGGTTTTTTATCGAAGCTGTGACGTGCTTCAATGAATCTAACCGTCCCGGTCTTTCCTCGAGCCACCACAGTATGTGTTAATGCCCCTTTAGCTGTAAAGGTAACCCCTCGCACCAAGGGACCTTCGGTAATTCCAGTGGCAGCAAAAAAAACATCATCCCCGCTTACTAAGTCATCCATTGTCAACAACTTACTGACATCATCAATTCCTAAGGCTTTCGCTCTGGCTACATCTTCCTCATTTTCCGGCCAAAGACGCCCTTGCATTTCTCCTCCAATACATCGAAGGGCTGCGGCCGCGAGAACCCCTTCAGGCGCTCCGCCTATTCCCATCATCATATCCACGCCAGTGTCTTCAAAGGCACAGGCCACAGCTGGGGAAACATCTCCGTCAGTAATAAGACGAATCCTTGCCCCACAAGCGCGCACATCCTGAATCAGCTTTTGATGTCTTGGGCGATCTAGAATCACGACCGTTATATCCTCCATGCTTTTCCCTAACGCTTTTGCTACATTTGAGACGTTCTCGGCTACTGTAGCATCTAAGTTAATCCGCCCAACAGCTGCCGGACCTACGGCAATTTTATCCATATACATATCCGGAGCATGCAGGAGGCATCCCTTCTTAGCTATTGCAACAACAGCTATCGCCCCAGCCATTCCTTTGGCAACAATATTTGTTCCTTCAAGAGGATCGACAGCAACGTCCAATTGGGGTTTGTCACCGTTTCCCACTCGTTCTCCAATGTATAGCATTGGAGCCTCATCCATCTCCCCTTCGCCGATTACCACTGTACCATCCATGTGAATAGTATCAAAAACGGCCCGCATAGCTTCAACCGCCGCATTATCCGCTGCATCCTTATTCCCTAGCCCAACCCAACGCGCCGAAGCTAAGGCCGCAGCCTCAGTCACTCTAGCAAATTCCATTGTAAGTTCTCTCTCCAATTTCAATTCCCCCTTAAATGCTTAACCTCTGCTTATAAAACTATAATTATAATAATTATATAGCACATTTTAAATCTATCACCTTATTGTGACATGCTTTTAGAGGTTTTTCAACAACGATTAATATATAAAATCCTATTAAACGCATAAAAGTTGGCATCAACTTATCTGTGTGCAGACAGGCCAATGCCAATTTATATTAAGGAAAGGGCATAAATGGCCCTAATATTCCTATTTCTATCGCTTTTTCCAATCCGCCAAGAATTTTTCAATCCCCGCATCTGTCAAGGGATGACGGAATAGCTGTCTCAAGACTCCAAAAGGAACTGTTGCAAAATCCGCTCCTATTTTAGCTGATTCAGTTACATGAACGGGATTTCGAATGCTGGCAGCAATAGTTTTGGTTGTAATTCCATGAGCCTGATAAATCTCGCAGATATTTGCTAATAAATCCAATCCATTTTCACCAATGTCATCTAGCCTACCAAGAAAAGGGCTTACATATGCGGCACCTGCCCGGGCTGCCAGTAACGCTTGGTTTGCCGTAAACACGAGTGTAACATTTGTTTTAATTCCCTTGCTGCTTAATACCTTTACGGTTTTAAGCCCCTCTTCAGTCATTGGAATCTTCACTACAATGTTTGGATGAATAGCAGCCAAGACATTTGCTTCCTGCAACATCCCTTCATGATCAAGAGCTATTACTTCTGCACTGATAGGGCCGTCAACGATCCCAACCACCGTATTAAGAAGTTCATGAAAGTCTTTTCCTTCTTTAGCGACTAAACTGGGGTTTGTCGTCAGTCCTCCTATAACTCCCATATTCCAGGCTTGCTTAATTTCTTCAATATTTGCAGAGTCTAAAAAAAACTGCATTCAGCTACCTTCTTTCTAAAAAGTGTATCCCTATTGGCTAACCGCCACTAACACTCTCACATCTTAAAAGGAAAAATCAGCGTCCAGAGACACTCGGTCACGCCTGATAACTTCAACTGAGCATGTTTCCTTTATGCCTTACCGGTGCTCCCAAAAATCCGGATTTTTTCGCGGATTATTGCAGTTGCGGCTTCGCGAGCCGGACCCAACATTTTTCGCGGGTCAATTTCTTTAGAATCTGCTTCAAGTACATGTCGAGCAGCCAAGACAAAGGCTTCACGAATATTAGTATCAATGTTAACTTTACAGATACCTCGTGAAATCGCCTCTCGAAGCGCTTCCTCAGGTACCCCTGATGAACCATGTAAGACTAGCGGAGTAGAAACTCGTTCCCGAATTTTTGTCAGCCGTTCAAAATCAAGTTTCGGAACCCCTTTGTATTGACCGTGAGCTGTTCCGATTGCAATTGCCAAGGCATCCACTTGCGTTGCTTGAATAAAATACTCCGCTTCTGCCGGTTCTGTAAACAACGCCTCTCGCTCGCTGACCGTAATATCATCTTCGGTCCCACCGATTTTACCCAATTCTGCTTCTACCGAAATACCTAAAGGCCGAACAGCTTCAATCACTTTGTTGGTTAATGCAATATTATCTTCAAGAAGATGCTTAGACCCATCAATCATGACAGAAGAAAAACCATTACGTGCACACTGCATTACCTGTGCAAAACTTGTCCCATGGTCTAAGTGCAAGGCAATTGGTACGTTTGCCTTTTCGGCAGCTAATTTAGTTAAGGTTGTAATGTACTCAATTCCCGCGTATTTTATTGCACCTTGACTTGCCTGGATGATTACTGGTGCATTTTCAGCCTCAGCTGCAGCCACTATCGCCTGCACAATCTCCATATTATTACAGTTAAAAGCACCTACTGCATAATGCCCTTTTTGTGCTCGATTTAATAACTCGACCATCGATACTAACGCCATTTCTTCTCCTCCTCTATTGTACGTGAAACATGTTGGCCACGTAACGGACTATTGATAAGCCAAGTCTTATTCTCTTCTAAATAAACAGATTTTATTCCTTCAATTTGACGAATATTATCTGAACTGTCCGCGTAAATAACCCCCACTGCTTCACAGCATTCACAATAAAGCTCTACACGATCCGGCAATAATTCAAACGTTAACTTATGATTTCCACAAGCACACCCTAAATCCCCTTGCCTAGCCAGACGATGAAGATAATCCAAAACCCAAAGCATTACTTCAGGATTCTCGAACTCTTCCTCATACCCTAACTCTAAGGCTAATTCCCCAATGGATTTTTCACGCTCACGACAGGCCTGGGTGACTTTTTGCTTAGGTCCGATATACCCAACTGAAGCCCCTACATCAGGGCAAGCGAGCGGTAACGCTTCTTTCCCCCAAATTGCATGGTTGTTCAATCTCAAATAATGGGTCTCCCCACAGTAAGCACAAGCGTAAGCGATGTTGAACTGTCGTCGGTTCCTGCTGGTTAGCGACATCAGTTGACAGCCACAACCACAATGCAGATTCTTGCGTCCTTGACTAGAAAATGCAAAGAGAGAGAGGGCATAGAATTCTAGCTCCCCACATTGGGAGCATTGTATAGCAATAGTCGTATTTGTCGTTAGAATCATAATTCCCACCTCTTCCTACAGCTTATACTTCGTCATGGAAGAAGATTTTCCTGCCTTCCGTTAAAGAAAACTAAGGTAGCCCCAAAACCACAACGAAGGCCAAGGACGCCGAAGTCCTGGGCATTCGCCACGAGATACGTACTGTAGAAAATGTCAGTTGGCGGGAACCACTACTTAAGACTATACCTCAGCTAATATATTTCTTACGCGTTCTCTCAATTCAAATAAATCAAAAGGCTTACCCAAGTAATGAAGAATTCCAAGCTCCTTAGCTTGCTCCATATTTTGAGCATCACCATAGGCAGTCATCATAATCACGCCAACTTGACGGTCTAAAGCACGAATTTGGCTTAAAGTTTCAATACCGTTCATTCCCGGCATCTTCATGTCCATCAATATAAGATTAGGCTTGAATGTTTTAAGCATCTCAACGGCTTCTTCTCCGTCTGCAGCCATTTCAACCTCATGTTGATCCCCTCGGAAGGTCTCAAAGAGTAGGCGACGCACACCAAGTTGGTCATCTACTATAAGAATCTTAGCCACTCCCCACATCCCTTTCCTTTATCTAATCTAAAATGAATATTCTGTATACGTTGATGAAACTCCTTCTTCCATAATTCGTTCTGACAAAATTCGTCCATCTTGTTTATATTTCCTATGTATCCTGGGATTCGCTACTGTCCTGCGCAACGGAATCCTAACCTCATCTCCTAACGCGCAGTCCTGCATACCCACATCAATTACTGTAAGCTGCATACCAATCTTTCCGGCAACACGGACAGTCCGCCCCTTTAATTCTACTCGCTCTTGGCTAAGAAAAACACCTATCAAAGCCGCAAAATTTTTAATAATTATCTTAAGGAAATCGATCCATCCTTGTGGAACAAAGTGGGGAGCTAAACCTAATCCATCTGCATACCCTGCTGGGATCACGGCGAGCTGGGTAACGGACTTCGTACGATAGATGCTTTGATACCCGACATACGTTCCTTTTGGTACTTGGCGCAGATGAACAATCCGACTTTTAGCAACCCAAGGGTCTCTTAATACTATTTTCCCGCTAAAACCCTGTCCGGGATAATGCCCAATCAATAGTGTCCCGATACGGACAAAGTCAAGATGCCATTCAGGATAATCCAGAAAAGCAGCACTATTGCAGACGTGTTTCCAAACTGGATGAATCCCCAATTCCTCAAGACGAGCTGTGAGGAGCGTAAACTGTTCATATTGCTCTAATGTATAGCGTTTGTCCCTTTGGGCTGCTCGAGCAAAATGAGTATATACCCCAACAACCTTAAGCTGAGGAGCACTCGCCAAGTTCCTAGAGAGCTCATCCAGCTCAGATAGCCAAAATCCCGTTCTCCCCATGCCTGTCTCCAATTTGAGCTGGACTGATACATGCTGGTTCAAGTCTTCACAAACTTCATTCAACTTGGCAATTGAGGACAATTCGGTAAGCGTCAGTTGCAATCGAGCTCCAACAGCCTCCGTCCATTCCTCCTGTGTGGTTGGACCTAACACTAAAATTAGTCCCTTTATCCCATGCTTACGCAACATTAAGCCCTCTTCAACCTTGGTAACCGCAAACGCTTCACATCCAACTCGCTCCAAGGCAAGAGCTACTTGAACCGCGCCCAAACCATAGGCATCCGCTTTTACAACTGCCATACATTTCGATTCGGGATGGAGGTGCGTAATTATTTCTTGATAATTGCTTACTATGGCATCCAAGTCCACTTCTATCCAGGTTCCAGCCATGGCGTTATCTCCTCCGCACTCGCCGTAACTTTGATATTAATCCCTTTATAACATCAGAATACAGCGGTTCTAAATGATTCCAGAGAAAATAGGTAACTGGGCGATACACTAGATCCCATTCTCCAATAAACTCAGTGTACTCCCCGTTAAACCCCTTCTTAAAGCGATAAAGTCCATAAAGCGGATTATCTTCCGTCAAGTGTCCAGGGACCCCTCGGAAATCATAAAGCGTACACCCCAACGACTTTGCCCAGCGAATCATCTCCCACTGAATTAAGTAGTTAGGCATAACATTTCGATGAGCATTAGACGAAGCTCCATATATATACCAGGCTTTATTTCCAATAACAAATGCCAAAGTACCAGATATGATATTCCCTTCATATTCAGCAATAAACAATTCTCCTAAGCCTACTGGCACTAAAGAATCATAAAGGTCTTCAAAATAGGAATAAGCCCGCACTAAGAAGCGGTCCCGTTCGGTAGTTTCTTTAAGAACACGATAAAAGTCCGGTAAATCATCGCGCGTCCCTTTTCGAATATGTACCCCTTTCTTCTGGGCCAGACGAATATTGTACCGTGTTTTTTGTTGCATATTACTGAGAAGAGTTTCCTCATCCGGTGAAATATCCAGACGAAACACATACTTAGGCTGAACCCCTTCAAAACCCTTGCCACTCTCAGCAGATCTAAATCCTCTGGAAAGCAAATACTGTTCCAATTCCTTTTCAGAAGACGGCAAATCAGGATCAACCTTGAGGAAAATCGCGCCACGCGATTTTGCTAACTTACGAATCTCAGCCAAAACCAAATCAAACAACTCGACGTTCTTCCAGTCAACCACCGGTCCACGAGAAGCATAAAAGATAGGGATTCCTACAACGGGAATCTTCCGCTCAAGAATAGAGACCGCCGCCACAATTTCACTGCCCTCTTCAACAACCAGTCTCCAGGGCACCCATCCCGTCCTGCTCTTAATCTCTCCCCACTCCCAAGACTGGAGTACATGCCCCTTCGAATGTTTAGCTAAAAACTCATTAAAGCGTGTATGTTCATTTTTATCGATCCACCTAGCAACATAGGTCATCGGTTCAGTCCCCTTCCTCTCACCATTCTTTCCATGGTTTTACTCCTCTAATCAGTAACTCAATATTATCAATAGCTTGGCCGTCACCAAACCACTGGCGAAGGCAGCAGCCTTAGTTGACTTATTCGCTTGCCATGACTTGCACAAGACGTTCGAGGTTAATAGCACTGCCATAAATGGCAAGAAGGGACCTTCTAGAAAGTAATAACGATAAATTATACTTTATTGGCTTAGTACACAGGAAGAGTTCGTGCCAGACCCTTAATCTAGGGTTTAGCAGAACTCTCCTAAGTCAAATTATGATTTCAATATATGCACATCGAACTTTCAATACTGCCATTGTTCATTGCCCCATTCTAATTCCCACGTAAGCATAAAAAATCAACCTTCCGTTAAAGCAACCCCCAATGCTGGGCAGTGTACAAGTCCCCTGCCGTTATTGAGCCACGAGCCCCTTCTCGCCGTCCGCGGCTACAGGGGCACTAGACCCATCCATGGTCGTCAGACGACGTCACAGGACGTGCCTTGTGCAGGGTACGCCATGGACGGCCTTGCGCACTCTGCCGACTCATCTGGCACGATAGTCTCCAGTGGAGATTATCGCCGAAGGATGAACCCCGCCCCCCAAAGCCAAGAGCTTTAACGGTTAGTTTGCTCTGCGTCTTAGGCACTGAGCGCTGTGTCCCACAAGTCCTCTTACTTCAAAGTCGCCCTAATAAACTCCCTAAATAGAGGATGGGCCCTGTTTGGTCGAGACTTAAACTCAGGATGGAACTGGGAAGCTACAAACCAAGGATGATCTAAGTACTCAGAAATCTCAACCAAACGACCATCCAGGGAGGTTCCGGAGAACCTTAAACCTACCTTCTCTAACTCCGCTCGGAACTGGTTATTAACCTCATAACGATGACGATGGCGTTCATATACTACTTGATCTTGATAAGCCTGATATGCTTTACTGCCCTCCACCAACTTTGCTGGAGAAATACCTAAGCGCATAGTTCCGCCTTTGTCTTCGATGTCTTTTTGCTCGGGGAGAATGTCAATAACTGGGTAGGGTGTATCTGCATCAAATTCTGTACTGTTAGCTCGTTCCATGCCGCAAAGATTACGAGCAATTTCTATAATAGCAGTTTGCATACCTAAGCAAATCCCCAGAAAAGGGATTTTTTGCTCTCTCGCATATCGAATCGCTTCGATTTTCCCTTCAATCCCGCGGTTTCCAAAACCTCCTGGGACAAGGATTCCATCGACACCATCTAAATACTTCTCAGCGGATTCTTCCTCGATGTTTTCTGAATCAATCCAACGCACCTTTATTTTAGCTCCATGCTCAGTCCCTGCAGACCTCAGGGCTTCTGCCACACTTAGATAGGCATCGGGAAGTGCAACATATTTGCCCACAATGGCAATCTCTATTTCACGTGTCGGGGATTTGATTTTATCCACCATGTTTTTCCATTCGGTCATATCAGCTGGAGGAGCTTCCATTCCGGCACAACGCAGAACAATATCGTCAAAACCTTCTGCTTGGAGCATAAGAGGAACTTCATAAATCGTCGACGCATCCAAGCACTGAACAACAGCTTCTAAATCTACGTCACATAACAAAGCTAACTTTTCCTTCATCTCTTTGGCAAGGGCTTTTTCTGTTCGACAAACAATAATCGACGGTTGAATGCCAATTCCTCGTAACTCTTTAACAGAGTGCTGAGTTGGCTTTGTTTTCAACTCGCCAGACATAGCTAAATAAGGGACTAAAGTAACATGAATGTAGATAACATTCTCTCGCCCGATATCGTTTTTCATTTGCCGAATTGCTTCTAGGAAAGGCAAAGATTCAATATCCCCAACGGTCCCGCCAATTTCTGTGATCACGAAGTCAGGATGGCTCTCCCTAGCAACCCGATAGACCCGTTCTTTGATTTCATTAGTAATATGTGGAATAACTTGAACCGTCCCGCCCAAATAATCCCCCTTACGTTCCTTTCGGATAACCGACCAATAAACCTTCCCTGTTGTAACATTACTGTTTTTTGAAACCGGCACATCAATAAAGCGCTCATAGTGGCCTAAATCCAAATCTGTCTCTGCCCCGTCATCCGTAACAAACACTTCACCGTGTTGATATGGGCTCATTGTCCCAGGATCAATATTAATATAGGGATCAAACTTTTGTATTGCAACTTTAAACCCCCTATTTTTCAGGAGACAACCAAGGGACGCGGCCGCGATTCCTTTGCCAAGGGAAGACACTACTCCGCCTGTTACGAAAATAAATTTTGTCATGCGCTTTACCATTTCCTTTCAGACCTTTAAATGTAAACAAGTTCCTCTATTTCTCAAGCAGAAGATATATTCCTTACCAGACTATCTTCTGCAACAAAACACATAAATAAAGCTAGTCCGAGAGCCGCACTAGCTTTATTTTTTCGGTCAGAAAAGACTATGCTTTGTGTAAGGGTGCAACCAAGACAAACGACTTCAACACGTGAGCTAAGTTTTCTTTTATCTTCCTGTTCTATTTTAGCTAGACTTATAAAGGATGTCAAGATAAAGGACATCTGACACCAAAAAAGTGGTTCCCTGAATTACCTATCGCTTAAAAACAAGACCCCCTCTCATAAATGATGAAGGGGTCTTGATCATCGACTGAGCTTCATTAAATTCGCCGCAAATGTGCTAAACATTTAGCATCCGAGTGAACTTTCTTTTCTGCGATTGTGAACTACCACTTTTCTCCGCGTTGCCCTTCATCGGTTTCATCAAATACGTCTTCGCTTTCCGAACTGTCTTCATCTAAGGGATCTTCCTCTAATTCTTCTGTATCTAACTTGTCATCTTCATCCAAAGACGCTCTGTTCATCAAAGCGACCGCAGGCGAACGACGAGGCATTTTCGCAGGTTCCCAAACCTTAAGACCCCATTCACCTCGCCCAATAAATGTGAATCTGGTATCCAGATTAATCTGAGTGAGTGCCGCTGCAATCCGTATAGCCTCCTGAGAAATCCCTAAACGTCGAAGTACTTCTTCGATTAAGTTTTGATAATGCATGGGATTACCCTGAGCTTTTAAAACCTCATAAGCTATATCTGCTTCCGTCGGCTTATCTTTTTTACTTAAAGAGTGGGTCAAAAAACTCCACCGCCCTTCGTCGTTTTGAATATCACTATATTCGGCCCACCCCTAAATATTTCCTGCTTATCGAAACTTTAAACATAATAAATTTACATTCTTTCTGGGGCTGATACGCCTAATATAGCCAATACGTTTCCAACAATTTGTTTTACGGCTCGAACTAAGTTCAATCGAGCCCTTCGCAAACCATCATCTTCAACTAGTACGCGCTGACTGTTATAGAAGGTATGAAAGAGCCCCGCTAAATCAAGCACATAACGAGCTAAGCGATGAGGTTCCATAAGTCGTGCGGCGACAATGATCTCGCTCGGCAAATCTGCCATCTTCTTGAGCAAATCCCGCTCCTCAGTACTGTCAAGTCTTAACAAGTCATCTTCAGTGGGTGGAGTGCCCAGATCACCCAGTTCCTCGGATTGCCGTAATATACTGCATAAACGAGCATGCGCATACTGTACATAGTAAACCGGATTATCAGATGACTGTGCTCGGGCTAAATCCATATCAAATTCCACTGTGGAATCCGGATCCCGCAGATTAAAGAAGAAACGCGCGGCATCTTTTCCCACTTCATCCATCAATTCACGCAAAGTAATATATTGACCTGACCGTTTAGACATTTTTACTACTTCACCGTTTTGTATAAGACGCACGAGTTGCATTAAAATAATTTGAAGATTATCCGCCTCATATCCTAAGGCCGACATCGCGCCCTTCATTCGAGCGACGTGACCATGATGGTCAGCTCCCCAAATATTGATAACTTTATTAAATCCACGGTCAAACTTGTTGCGATGATAGGCAATATCAGCCGCAAAATAGGTGGGGGATCCATTACTCCTGATTACTACCTCGTCTTTTTCATCCCCAAATTGAGTAGACCTGAGCCAATGGGCACCCTCTTTTTCGTAGATGTACCCTTTTTTTTCGAGTTCTTCCATTGTAGAACGAACAGCTCCAGAATCGTGCAAAGATTGTTCGTTAAACCAAACATCATATTCGACACCAAAATCCTCCAGTGTTTCTCGAATATTACGCATTTTTTCATCTAAGGCATACCGCACCAAAAATTCTCGCCTTAACCCTTGTTCAACTGATAGATACTTATCCCCAACTTTGGCAATTAAACCTTTTACAGTATCAACCAAGTCCTCTCCATGATATCCGCCTTCTGGAAAAGGGACATCTTGACCAAGTAGTTGCAAATACCTAGATTCCAGCGACAATCCAAAATTATGTATTTGATTCCCGGCATCATTAATATAGAACTCACGAGTAACTTCATAACCCGCCTTTGATAATAACGAAGCCAAACTGTCTCCTAATGCCGCACCTCGGGCATTACCCATATGAAGCAACCCTGTGGGATTGGCACTCACAAACTCAACTTGGATCTTTTGACCCTTTCCGATATCTACTTGACCGTAATTATCACCAGCTTTTAACACCTCGCCAATAACGCCTGTAAGCCACACGGGGTTTAAGCGAAAGTTAATAAAACCAGCCCCGGCAATTTCTGAGGATTCGATCCATGTTCCGCTCGTTTCTAAGTGTTTTATGAGTGCAACAGCTATATCACGGGGTGAGCGTTTCGCTTGTTTGGCTAAGACCATTGCCAGATTGGTTGCCAAATCTCCGCGTTGCCTTTCCCTCGGTTCTTCTAAAACAAAACTTGGCAATTCCTCAAAATTCAACTCTCCTGCCAATTTCGCCTTATTTGCGGCTTCTAGCAACTGGCTTGTAATCTTTGTCTTTATATTCTCGTAGAGACTCATCAGGGGATATCCTCCTTTACGTTCACCAACAGACCATTGTGACTCACCAATTTATCATCGACAAAAAGGTCATATTCTAGACTAATACGTCCCCCTTGGACTGTCAAGTCATACTCTACTTTGTTAGGCATAACACTTAGCCATATTTTACCGTAACAAGTGGTGTAAATACTGTTGTTAAGTACACCCTTTCTAAATTCCTGCGTAAGATCGATCGCGCCTTTTCGATTTATCACCACTGACTCTTCTTTAATCGTTATAAATGTTGTCACTTCACCAAGATCCTCAGCACCACTTCCAGCTTCCTTATATACTACATAGAAAACCCCGTTTCGTTCATAAAACTTCCCAACAGTGAGCAATTCCTGTTGATCCTCATGCCCCTCCGGATACTTCTGGTTACCGTTAATTTGGATAGTTGCATTTATTTGCAATAGAATTGCTCCTTTCTGATGGAAGTGGGGAGCTATTAGGATAACCAATTTTGCAGCCACTTAACCTGAAATCCAATAATCTGCAAGATACTAATGAATTATAACCTATAAGTGCATAAGTGCCTATTCTCGTTAACTTATAAAAATCCTTTTTCCTTATTTAGAAAATTAATTCCATCATATTCAAGAGCGAGAGGGAAGTTTCCCTCTCGCTTATTTTTAAAATAAAATTGTTACTTAAGATATTCCCCTCGTGGGGTCTTAATAATTCGTTGGATCTTCTCTTCTGCACCGTTAGAAGCATTCATGTATATAAGATACTCTTCCCCCTGGTATCGACCTCGAAACTCATAACAATAAACTTCTTGGTTTCCGCTCTTAGCAATTACGGCTAAGCGACTCTCCAGAACCTGAAAATTCGGACGTAATTTGCGTACTGCTTGTTCCATTGTTAGTTTCGTTGGAAAAATCCGTTCGTGATGGAACGCATAAAATGGCGAAGCGTCAAATCCGACAAGCTGACCGTTATCCAAAGCGATCATTAAGCGCACCTTGTCTGGGTAAATCCTTACCCCGTCTTTTTCCACAACGGCATCAAATTGAACATAAGAGCCGAATTCTTCACTTGACGTTATCGCAAGTTGCCAGCCTAATGACTGTAAAATTGCCTTAGCTTTATTTGAGGCTTCTTCTATACTCAGGGTCTTGGGCTCAATTGAGCGTTGATCACGGTAGAGAGTAATAACACCGCCTTGACGGCTAACTTCCAAATAAGATTCTTTGAAATTCCAAATATAACCACCAAGTGGCCCCTGAGATTCCCCTGCAAATTCTGGAGAAGCATCAGCATAGCCTGCTTTGTTCAAGAATTCCCGTGCCCTTTCAAGGGATTGATCTCGTGTAACATCCCCCGCCGGGAGGCCCAAGGGCTTTTCAACAACCCGAGTGGCGTACTCTCCTGTATACGAAAACGGTGGAAGCTTCTGTAGACTCGCATCTAACTGATCTAAGCCAGAGCGTACGGATTTTGAAGGAGCTTCTGATCCATCTGCAGCTGCTTCTGCAACTTGAGTGCCTAAACCAAGCCGTTGCCTTAACGATGGATCTGGGTCTGTCCAAACTAACTTTTCCGTGTCCATTCTAAGAATTAAATCCTGAACCTGTTGATTAACCGGCATAAGGCGTTCATGCATATCGCTAAGAGTCTTTTCTTCTTCTGCCGAAATTGTTCCTCCCCCAGCAATTCTCTGAGCCAAGGTTCTAGTGAAGTCACCGGACTGTGTTAAAAATTGACCGACATAACTAAGCCCCGTTTGCTGAGCCGGAATTTGTGCGAAGTCTTTAAGTGCTGCATCACTTTTACTTGAAACTTGGCTTAAGTAGAGAATCTTTTGAGCCGGATTACTGGCCACATTTCCTTTAGCCATATCTGTTTCCACCTGATCGAGATGACTCGCAAAATCGTTTAAGGCTCGGCGGTTATTATTTTCTGCAGCAATACGATATTCCCCCGCCAGACGGTATTCATTCCAGCCCCAGCCCAGTGAGATTAACAAGGCTAACCCTAAAGCACCAATCCAAAATTTTCTGTGCATGTTGTCCCCCTACTTCGTAAACATATGGTTACCGATTTGCTTAATCTGTGGGCGTGACCATATATATTTATTGGATGTTTTCGCCGGATTAAAAAAGAAGACTGCTCCGCCGGAAGGGTCTGACCCACTTATCGCTTCTTGAGCAGCACGAATTGAAGAAGCCGAAGGCGTTAAATTAATCTGCCCATCATCAACACTGGAAAAGGCTCTGGGCTGATAGATAATATCCGCAACTGTTTTCGGGAACGCAGGATCCTTAATCCTATTCAAGATCACGGCAGCCACAGCGACTTGTCCGATGTAAGGTTCCCCCCGTGCCTCCGCGCTCACGGCGCGAGCTAAAAGGTTTGTGTCGATATTTTTATACCCCACAGCCTTTCCTGAAGCATTTGTGCTTTGCCCTGTAAGGCGCTTTAATTCCTTGATCGTTTGAGTTCCGGCCAATCCATCTACTCTTAGCCCATGTTCCTTTTGAAAGCGCCGAATAGCATCTTCTGTTTTTGATCCGTACTTTCCGTCAACTGTTCCAACAGTATAACCTAACTGGACCAATTTCTTTTGCAACTCAGTTACTTCAGACCCTTTACTCCCTCTGCCTAGTAAACGATCCCCTAAAGCTGCATAGGCAAACCCAGACAGAGCTATGCTAAGTAATAATCCGATGGTGATAACCATCCCCCAAGGTCTAATGTGTAATTTCATACCCTCACCTCACTTTGTTTATTAGTCTTTAGTGTGGCAAAGTTCCAAGAAATTATCCAACATTACCCTAATTATTGAGCAAATTAGATTAATAGTCTCTTTGGAAAATCATATTTACGTTTACAATATAAATAGCCACAGGGTTTTAACCCGTGGCTGGATCAGTGGAGATTATCGTTTCTTTAAGAACGAGGGCCTCTAAAAGGTTGCAATGCTCTTGGTTTCCCCAGGATTTCTGCCCAAACAACTCCTTGAACGAGTTCCTTTTCTGCGACAGAAAAACTGAGACCATTCATTACTTGAGTTCCTCTGGGTATACTCTCACTGCGCTCTCTCTCTGCATCACGATTTGTTTCCGCTCTGTCCCGTCCTTGGTAGGCACTGGTTCCTTCGATTCCTTGAGTCCCCTCAACCCCCTGAGTTCCTTCGACCCCTTGAGTTCCCTCCATTTGAACAAAGTTCTCTATGGAGCCCCTCAGTTGAGATTCCAAAGGCTCTGCTTGAACAGTCCTCTCTTGGCGAGAACTATTCGTTAACGTTTTTTGCATCTGCTCCCGCCATGATACTTGGGGCGGGTCCTGCAAAGCCTCTCTTATTGTTCGACCATCGGGTAATTTAAATCGGTCAGAGAAATTTCCCGATGTTTGTTGTTGCTTACTCTTCTTCAAAAGAGAGACGCCTAACTGATATATTACCCAAATGATAATTACAACCGTGAAGGACGACATGATTTCACCTACTTCTTCGTTGTGCTATCATTGCCTGATTCGCATTTTCCTGTCTGGGCAATGTTTCCTCTCATCTGGGTGTCCGATATGATATTTTGCATGTTGTAATAATCCATAACCCCTAGTTTACCTTCTCTGAGAGCCTGGGCCATAGCTCTTGGAACTTCAGACTCTGCTTCAACAACCTTGGCTCTCATCTCTTCAACAGATGCTCTCATTTCTTGTTCTCTGGCAACCGCCATCGCACGCCGTTCCTCTGCCTTAGCTTGGGCGATACGCTTATCAGCTTCGGCCTGATCCATCTGGAGCTGAGCTCCGATATTTTTACCGACATCAACATCCGCCATATCAATGGATAAGATTTCAAATGCCGTTCCTGCGTCCAGACCTTTAGCTAACACTGTTTGAGAAATCAATTCCGGTTTTTCTAAGACGGCTTTATGCGACTCAGATGAACCAATGCTCGTCACAATTCCTTCTCCAACTCGAGCAATAATTGTTTCTTCACCAGCACCTCCGACAAGTCGGTCAATATTGGCGCGTACTGTTACCTTAGCTTTAACTCTAAGCTCAATACCGTTTTGCGCCACAGCAGATACAACAGGAGTCTCAATCACTTTTGGGTTAACAGACATCTGTACAGCTTGAAGAACATCCCGCCCTGCTAAATCAATGGCAGCCGCCCGTTCAAAAAGAAGGGGAATAGCCGCACGTTCAGCAGCAATCAAGGCATTCACTACCCTATCGACATTCCCACCTGCCAAATAGTGAGCTTCAAGTTGATCTGTCGTAATCGGCAAGCCTGCTTTATGCCCTTTGATTAACGGGTTGACGATTTTCGACGGAACTACTCGTCGCAAACGCATTCCTATTAAGTTGAAAATCCCGACGTTAACCCCTGCCGCTAATGCCGATATCCAGAGTCCAACAGGGATAAAGGTGAGAATTACGCTTAAGACTACAAAACCAAGGAAAAACAGAGCAAGTGTTAAATATAATGGGTTCATTCATTGCCCGGTCGAAACCGAGCTCCACCTCCTTATAATTCTTATTTTTTTTCTTCCCTGACAATAATTCGGGTACCCTCAACTCCAATTATTTTAATTGCGGTCCCGAGTCCTATAAACCCTCCTTCCGTAACCACGTCTAATTTTACGCCATCAAAACTACCTGTCCCAGCCGGGCGTAACTGAGTAATAGATATTCCTACTTGCCCCAGATACAATTCATACTGAGGTTTTGGGGCAACATACCCCTCCTTAGCTGTTTGGCGTGTGCTTAACGAGAATCTCTTCCATAAGCGCCTAGTCCTGGGTAACCGAAAACTCAAATAAATTATAATTCCCAAGACAGTTAGCGCTCCAACTGTGAACAATAAACCTTCTAACAACGAATCTGTTACCAAAAAGATTCCAGTAATTAAGGATGCCATTCCAAGAATTCCACTAACTCCAAAGCCGGGAATGACGAACACCTCGACAGCCAACAGAGCAATTCCTATCAGAATCAGCGTTATAATAATACCCTGCGACACTGCCCTCTCCTCCTTTTTCTATGCTAAGCGTACTCTTCTCTTACTTTATTTTTTCTATGTCTCTAAACTGCTTAACCAACGCTTAGCAATTTGTTTATATAAATTGGCTCTCGCCAATAAATTTAGAATAACCAGCGTGGTAACAACCTTTTCCCGGTCTTCCTCAGGCATCTCTTCTTCAGCAAGTGTTTCTTCGACGTCTTTTTCTAAGCCATGCAATGATCTTTCCCAATCCAGCTGAGAACAATCAAAAATTTCACTATAGTATCGATAAAGCTTGGTAGGATTAATTCGGTCATCCGACGTATCTAAAAGGCTTTCATTGACATAGCCTAACAAATGAGAAACCTCTTCTAATGACAGTATATCCCGTAAATCATTCAAAAGCAGAACGTTGGCAACTTGTTCCCGATTATATTTCCTTTTTAAGGGATTGGGAAGATACTTACGTCTGACCCAGTTCTGCACATGTGTAGGATTAATATCGTTCTGACTTACCCTCTTAGCAACTTCAACAACCTGTGCAAGCATCATAGAATCTAATTCCAGATAAGGAAGTGCTTTCTGCTTGGGTTCTAAATCATTCAACACATTGCGAATTGCTTGTAAATGCTTTAAATTCATCATCTCACCTACTCATGTTAATTATTAATTTATTCAGCCATTTAAAGAGTTTTGTTCTTCTTGACATCATTATATGATCAATTAGATCATATGTCAATACTATAATTCTCCTTTTCGGCATCTCTATGATACTGTATTTGTATTTTTACTATTAAATTTATTTGCTATTTCATGCAGGTACTTACCGTACCCTTGTAGAACAAAGATTCAAATACAAAAAGTGTTGGGAGATGGTAACATGTTTTACGAAGGGAAGATTTACCGTCCGCCGAGTGAGGCCAAAAGCATCATTTTACAGATCACTGTTGGATGTCAGCATAACGCCTGTACATTTTGTACCATGTATAAGGATAAATCCTTTCGGATCAAATCTCGTGAAGAAATCAACGATATTATTTCCATGGCACATGCCCAAGATTCAGACGCTGGACGAATCTTCTTGGCAGATGGAGATGCGATCGCAGTTGATACATTATTGCTGATTGAGATTCTAGATCAACTTTATAAAAAGTTTCCACATCTCCAGAGAGTCGGAATTTACGGAGGTCCCAAAGACATTCTCGCCAAGAGCCCCGAAGAATTAGCCGATTTAAAAGCTCATGGACTTAACATTGTCTATTTAGGTGTTGAAAGTGGCAATGACGGCATTTTGAAATCCGTTTGTAAAGGTGTCACTGCCGATCAGATGATCGCAGCTGGACAAAAGGTTAAGGCAAGCGGTTTAACTCTATCTTGCACCGTTATTATTGGCTTGGGTGGAAAAGCCCTCTCACACGAGCATGCTGTAGATACAGCACGTGTTATCAGCGAGATCGATCCCCAATATTTGGGGGCGTTAACTTTAATGTTAGATCTCGAAGCACCTCTGGCTAAAGCCATCAAAGAAGGCACCTTTCAACAACTCAGCCCCTTCGAATCTTTAACAGAGCTTCGAACTCTGCTCGAAGCTCTTAACGTATCCCATTGTGTCTTTCGGAGTAATCATGCTTCAAACTACTTGCCGTTGCGGGCTACACTTCCTGAAGACCGGAATGATCTTTTGCAGACTCTTGACAGCGTCATAAAGAATCAAACCACGGAGCGCCTTCGCCCAGAGTATTGGAGAGGGTTCTAGAATCACGCAAAAAAGTGGAAGTAAAAACTGATTGACTCAATTTTCGCTTCCATTTTTTAAGTCTGTTTTGCACGGTCCCTTTTGCCGTCCTCAAGAAGGCTAATCCGTGCGAAGACAGTGTCTCAGGGCTGCAGGGACACTCGGCCTTCACGACAACTTGCCATCCATGGCGGTGCTCTAATCTCAAACGTCCTGTTCGAGTCTTGTCCAGCGGTCTCTTCTCGCTATAAGATAATGTCAGTATTTCAAGTGACTGTCTGGCCCTGTGTGCTTGGGGGCTAGGCAAGCATTCTTTTATTAACTAATTGAAGCATCTCTTCCACAGCATGTTCAGTGGAATGACCCGGTAAGGCAACCGCTGCCTTTTCCCGCATTTTCTCGATTTCCCCTGGATTCATTAGAAAATGGTTTATAAGCTGTCCCAATTCCGCTTCGGTATGAGCGACTATTCCCGCACCTATTTTTTGCACATAATGTGCATTTTCTTCTTCTTGGCCGGGTATCGGCTTATAGATAACAAGCGGCAAGTGCTTGGTAAGCGCCTCAGAAACCGTTAAACCGCCTGCTTTTGTAATAATCAGATCAGAAACTGACATCAATTCTTCCACATTATGAACATATTCTAACCTTAGTATAGGGTTACGGGCCTGAATAATCAGCTCTTTTAAAGAGTGATACAGCTTTTCATTTTTCCCGCAAACGATAATAGCTTGGACTGGAACCTTAGAATCTGCAAGCTTTTTGCAGATTCTATTTGCACTTTTTAAAACTCCATATGATCCTCCCATCACTAAAAAGGTAGGGAGATTTGACTTTAGCCCTAACTGGGAAAGTATGTACTCGCGATCTGTTTGATCTTCAAATTTTGGGCTTACAGGTATACCCGTCACATGAATACGAGATCCTTCAATCCCCCACTCTATTAAACTATCTTTAACCTCTGTGCAAGCAACTATATATCTATCGACACTTGGATGAACCCAATGACTGTGAACCGTATAGTCTGTGATTATCGTAACCACCGGAACCTTCAGTACCTTTTCATATCTTAGTTGGGCCAAAACTGAAGAAACGGTGGGATAAGTACATATGACAAAATCCGGTTTAAACACATTAATATATCTAAGAAATTCTTTTCTTCCCAATTTATTTAAAAAACGTTGGCTTAGTGAACGGGGCTGAACCATAGATGTTTTATAATAAAAACGTCCCCAAAGTTTTGGAATATGGTTTATAATTTCACCATAGATATTTTTGATCATCGTATTAATCGGTTTACTCAAAAAATCTCCAAAATCGAGATGCATAATTATTGCAGAAGGTTCCTGAATTCGTATTCCTTCGATAACAGCTTCAGCTGCCCGCAAATGCCCGTTTCCGAACGACGCGGAAAATACGAGAACCTTTAATTCTTTCAAAGTTGATACAACCTCCCCTCAACACTTGAACTTGCAAAAGAAAATTAATTATACAAATTTACAAGCTCGCAAGATTATAACTTCTATTATAAGGATATCCTTCTTAAAAGAAAAGAAGAATTGGTCTCTTCGTCAAATTGATTTTAAAAAGCACCCTTTTAATTACATCATAAGGAGCAGAAAACATGTCTCATAAAACAAACGCAGCTCGCATTCTGGATAAGGGTAGAATACCCTATGAATTAAAGGAATACGTTGTCGATGAATCTGATTTATCTGCGGTAACCGTTGCTCAAAAGGTTGGTTTAAGTATTGAACAAGTATACAAGACTTTAGTCGCCCGCGGCGATAAAACAGGTATCATCGTGGCTTGTATCCAAGGAAATCACGAACTTCATCTCAAAGGATTAGCAACCCTTAGCGGGAATAAAAAGGTTGAGATTGTCTCATTAAAGGAAGTTCAACCTCTGACTGGTTATATACGAGGCGGTGTTTCTCCCATCGGAATGAAAAGGAACTATCCCGTCTTTATTGACTTAGCCGTAACTAAACAAAAGAAAATCTCAGTAAGTGCTGGTTTACGCGGACTTCAACTCTTTCTCAGTCCCAACGATTTAATTTCTATAACCAAGGCTCAGTTAGGAATGATTTCAGCACCGCTTTGACGACTCCCAAAGGAAGGGGCCGTAACGAAACTTGAGATTTTTTCAAGCTGGTGGTGGGTTATCCCAAAATAGAGGACTGTACACCTTTGAAGTGGTGAACAGTCCTCCAATATATACGGGAATTACAAATAGAGTGGGGATATAATAAACCGGAAAACAAGTTTCGTTACATCCCCTCTCGGAATTGATTAAGAACATCAAAAAAGGGTGCCTTTCGACACCCCAAAACCTTAACTTCTTCAGTTAATTACATACAAAAAATGGATTGCATCCCTGCAGAGTTATTAAAAATACAACAAACTCCAGAGATCAAATTACTCGTCTGGCTCCTACATAAACGGATTTCCAGTACGGTCCAATTGTATAGATTGTTACTCCTTTAGAAGAAGAAGAATTAATAAATTGTCCTCCACCTAAATAAATTCCATCGTGATCTACAACCCCATTTCCGGAAAACGAGAAAAACACTAAATCACCTGGTTGAAGATTCTCGAAGGATACCTTAGTTCCTACTGTATATTGATCACGTGAAACCCGCGGCAACGTAATTCCATTTTGCTTAAATACATAGTAAACAAATCCCGAGCAGTCAAAACCAGTTGAAGGTGAGGTCCCCCCCCATTGATACCTAACCCCTATATATTGTTTTGCAGTACTCAGAATGCTATTAACGTTGTTCTGAGTTTGGGGCTGTTTTTGTAAGTAGACTTTATTTAGTGACTTTACTGTCATGGGACCAACTTTTCCATCGACCGCCAGGCTGTTTGCTCTTTGAAAATTCATGACGCCCTCTTTGGTCATATTTCCAAAGATACCATCTGCCTTACCAACATTGAAGCCAACATAATTAAGTTTCGTTTGTAATTCCTCAACATCCGGGCCTCTAGAACCTACCTTAAGTAAAACATCCCCAAGTGATGCCTTAGCAGTAGCAGGCAAAGAAAGCATGAGACAAATTAAAAAGAATACAAGGACAATTTTCTTTTTCATTCTTTTCCTCCCTTAATTGTTAAACCTACTTTTTGGCGGATATCTTACGATTTAAGAACTCCACTACTTCTATATCGGAATGAAAGGTATAGAATCTCATCCTAAAAATGTCCCATTTTTTCAAGTTATTTACAAACAGGGAGGCGGTGTGAATAGGCCACCTTTAACCTGGGCATATTTTCTTGAGGCAATGGAAGTCGGGCCCTTTGCTCTTTTCGAGCTCAGGCACCTGTCAAGTTTTCAATATATTAGGCAAAATATTTTTACGTGTTTTTACTTTATTTTTCATATTTGGGTAAAATAAGTCGGACTATGTAAGGAGGGTGGCAAATGAAATTTCAAACACCAAAATATAAGCAACCAAATTTTGATCAAGAACCTTTTCTATCTGCACCAGACGCCCAGATTGTTGAGGTTAAAATCGATGGGGTGGCACCAGAGCACTATCATGGCCTCTCAATATATCCAGAGTACTTTAAAATTAAAGGCGAGTGGATTTTAGCCACGGAAAGTCGAATGGATGGCGTACCAGTCTTAGGATCAGACGGAACCATCCATGTTGTTGAATTTAGAAATCTAAAAATTAGAGATAAAGTAATTGTTGGTCGAACTGAAGATGGCCGTGAGGGAATCTTTGTTTATGCTAAGGGTTTCAGTTCGAACGACACCGATTCGGAGTTATTTTCATTTCGTTCTGGTCGTTCTAGAGAAACGGCTTATTCCAAAGATTACAACGAACTCTATGAACTCTTAAATTATGAGAAGGATAATGGCTATATTGTCTGGGTCCTAGGTCCGGCCGTTGTCTTTGACTACGATTCAAGGCAAGCCCTGTCCAGCTTAATATCTAATGGTTTTGCTCATGCTATCCTTGCCGGAAATGCCATGGCAACCCATGACCTTGAAGCCGCTTTGTTCGGAACCGCTTTAGGCCAAAATACCTATGACCAACAATCTCCCCCGAATGCTCATTACCACCATTTAGACTTAATCAATAAAGCGCGGGAAGCTGGTTCAATTAAAGCACTCATAGAAAAGGAAGGCATTAAAGACGGGGTTGTCTATTCTGCCATTACAAATAACGTGCCCTTGGTCCTTGCGGGCTCAATACGTGACGATGGTCCGCTCCCACCCGTTATCGCAGATGTATATCAAGCTCAAGATGAGATGCGAAAGCACACCCGTAAAGCTACTACACTTATTTGTTTAGCCACTCAGCTTCATACCATCGCAGCGGGAAATATGACTCCTGCCTACACACAAAGAAACGGAGAGATCCGGCCGGTATTTATTTACTGTATTGATATCGCCGAGTTTGCAGTAAATAAACTTAGAGACCGTGGTTCGTTGGAGGTAACAACTTTGGTAACTAATGTTCAGGATTTCGTAGTTCATGTAAAAAATAATCTTATTAAAATTGGGGTCGGTTCCTGAGTTGACCATATCTAAAAATTCTCAGCAGAGCCTAATTCAAATGCCGCCTACATCTTGGATACAGGCGGCATTAAGTACATTCGATTCGAATAAGTTGTGAGCTAATTAGGACGTTCTTACTCTAATGAAGCAGTATTAAAGCTTTTGTAAATGGATAGAGTACAATTAAGTTCGCAAAATTAAAAAAGGGAAAACCATCGGTTACTCC
>NZ_JAJDOO010000095.1 GCF_020595055.1 Desulfosporosinus shakirovi
ATCCGGGTAGCATATTCCGCAAGTGCCTCCGGCTTCAATTGCCATATTGCATAAGGTCATACGTGAATCCATTGACATTGCCTCGATAACCGGTCCGGTAAATTCTATGACCATGTTTGTTGCACCGTTTACAGTCAGTTCCTTGATAATAAAAAGTATCAAGTCTTTGGCATAAACCCCCGGTTTTAAGGTGCCATTAAGCACAAATTTAATGGTTTTCGGAAAATGGAAGGCACATACACCCTTAAATAGACCGACTTCAAGGTCGGTCGTTCCGACACCTGCAGCAAACGCTCCAAACGCTCCATGAGTACATGTGTGCGAATCCCCCATGATAACTGTATAACCCGGTCTTACAAATCCTTTTTCCGGGAATATTGCATGACAAACACCATTTCTTCCAATGTCAAAAAAGTCTTTGATACCATGCCTTTTAGCCCAATCTCTCAGTATCTTTCCCTGTTCAGCAGTTTTAGAATCTTTAGCAGGCGTTACATGGTCTATGACAGCTTTTATCTTTGTGGGATCGAAGACTCTGTCCATTCCCCTGGCCATCAGATCTGTGATAGCAATCGGTGTGGTAATCTCGTGACAGAAAACCCTATCCAATTTTAATACATGGGTATCACGAAACGGCATGTTTACCCTGTGGGCGTCAAATATTTTCTCAGCTATTGTTTTTCCCATTTTCTTCTCCTTG
>NZ_JAJDOO010000096.1 GCF_020595055.1 Desulfosporosinus shakirovi
CGCTACTTCTAGGTTGACTCGAAACTTCCGTTTCGAAGTGAATTCTTTCGACTTTTACTAGTTTCTTCTCTATGCAGTTTTCAAAGAACATAGATGTTCAATAAATTGGTGGAGGTTAGCGGGATCGAACCGCTGACCCCCTGCTTGCAAGGCAGGTGCTCTCCCAGCTGAGCTAAACCCCCATCGTCCCTATTAGTCATCAAATTCCAGATTCATATTTACATATGATAGCCAGTTTGCATGGTCATTTCTGACCTCCGGCTTCTGTCTTCTGATGGCTTTAATTGGTGGGCCTAGATGGATTCGAACCATCGACCTCACGATTATCAGTCGTGCGCTCTAACCAACTGAGCTACAGGCCCACATTTTTGAGGCTAGATTCTTTATCAAAAGCTTTAGACTTCTGATTTCGATATCTGGTCTCTCAAAACTAAACAACAGCTCTATCCAATGAGTTGCCGATCCCTCGGCGTGAGTCTTTAAGACTCTAATGATCTCTCGTTAAACTCGGTCTTTCAACCTTTGTTCTTCGTGAGAATCGACCATTAGGAAGTTAGTTCAAAGCCTAAGCCCCAAACAGTTCTCCTTAGAAAGGAGGTGATCCAGCCGCACCTT
>NZ_JAJDOO010000097.1 GCF_020595055.1 Desulfosporosinus shakirovi
GCGTGCCTTTTGTAGAATGAACCGGCGAGTTACGGTATGTAGCGAGGTTAAGGTGAGAAGCCGGAGCCGAAGCGAAAGCGAGTCTGAAAAGGGCGAATAGTTACATGCTGTAGACCCGAAACCGTGTGATCTACCCATGGCCAGGGTGAAGGTGGGGTAAAACCCACTGGAGGCCCGAACTCACTGTCGTTGAAAAGGCAGGGGATGAGCTGTGGGTAGGGGTGAAATGCCAATCGAACACGGAGATAGCTGGTTCTCCCCGAAATAGCTTTAGGGCTAGCCTCGATTGATGAGCTATGGCGGTAGAGCACTGAATAGGCTAGGGGCCTTACCAGGTTACCGAACCTTATCAAACTCCGAATGCCATAGGATTTAGATCGGGAGTCAGACTGTGGGGGATAAGCTTCATAGTCGAAAGGGAAACAGCCCAGACCATCAGCTAAGGTCCCCAAGTATACACTAAGTGGGAAAGGATGTGGAATTGCACAGACAACCAGGATGTTGGCTCAGAAGCAGCCACCATTTAAAGAGTGCGTAATAGCTCACTGGTCGAGTGGTTCTGCGCCGAAAATGTAACGGGGCTCAAGTGTATCACCGAAGCTATGGCTT
>NZ_JAJDOO010000012.1 GCF_020595055.1 Desulfosporosinus shakirovi
TATCTGGTACATTATCTTTTTAATTATTTTTGTCTTTACATCCGAGCCACTATATCCAGATCGAGGCGTGGAACCGGAACGGGCTTAGGACTTTCTATTGTTAAGAAAATTGTTGAAATGCATGGCGGAAAAGTATCGGCGGAAAGCGAACCCGGCCATGGAGCCGTTTTCACTTTGTATTTGCCATTAACTGAAGAAGCTTAGTGATTATCAAAGCAGACTGTTAACAAAAATGATAGACGTGGGCAAAAATAACAACTCTATTATCAGAGTATCTGTAAAAAGATGCTCTTTTTTTGTTAGAGTTTATGTCACGATAATGTTAAAAACCTGTACCGTGAAAAAGCTTGTCATGCTTACCGGAGACAACAAACTGGTGGTAGAATCTATTGGGCTGAATCAATCGGGTGGACACCAATATTTCACAATCTATTCGTCAAATATGCCTCAATGAAATTACCTAAAGCGGCCTTAGTACTTATAGGAAGTCTTGCGTTACTTACTGTAGGGGCACCTATCGCCTCTGCAGCACCTGCCTATGGTTATGGTTATAGCCACCACTAACAACCCAGTTGTGTCATAAGTCATTAAAAACACGGGGAAGACGAATGAGTGTCCTCGTGTTTTTGTTACTTGTCAGAGGTATTAGTTAATTTGAGTATTTAGCAACATTTAAATTCAAGTATTTTTTAGTGATCAAGTTTTTATAATAAAACGTGAAAATAAGTATCTTCCCATAGAGAAAAGTGAAAATTATTTTTAACTACCCCTAAAAAATAGTCTGTCTCCACGAATAACTAGATGAAAACGGGGGGGGCGACAAATATAAGAGTATGGCGGTTAACTTAAACATTGCCATAATCAAAGGATTCAAAACGAAAGGATGATATATCATGAGAAGAAACATTAAAAACACATTCTTGGTAAGTGCCTTATCACTTGGTTTAATTGTCGGTGCCGTCGGTGTGGCCGGAGCTGCCACCTCCATGGACTATCAGAAGAATATTGCCGAATGGATTAAAAACGATCCAAATCCAGTGGTCATGAACTCGGACCACAGTGCTGCCCCAGTTAATCCCCCAGCTGTCAATCCGATTAATACTCCGGTTGCCACTCCAGCAGCTGTTACGGTTACAAAACCGGTTTCAGCTTCGATTGTAACTCCGGCAAGTCCCCCTGTAACCGTCCCAGCTAAAACCGTTACCTCTGCGCCAGTCACCACAGGGCAGCCTAATCAATATCATTACAGTGATGGACATTCTAATATGAATCCCCAACAACACCAACAATTGCATTATAGTAGTATGAACGGGAATACTCATAATACTAACCACAACCAGAACCATAATAGTATGTCTGGGAATCATATGTCAGGAATCGGTCATGAATGATAAATCTACTTAATTAAGTGGACTGAAACAATGCCAGAAAAGGCGTTGAATTGTATATATTCTTTGCATAAAGGGATCCTGATTTTCAATCGGGGTCCTTCTTTCACAGGACTCGCTGTTTATCAATCCCAATTAGATGGAGAAGGATAAAACGCTGGAAGATATAAAACACAACGAGAAGGCAAGCATATCACTTGTCATCTCGTTGTGTTTTATAATTATTAAGGTCTTATTGGTTGTAAATTGGCATTTGAGCGCACTAAAAAGAAACGAGAAGACCAAGCATTTTGCTCGTCATCTCGTCTTCTGGTATTTTTTTATCACGAGTGTCACCTATCCCCCTCTGTGTGCTCACCCGAACCCTGCGGCATTTTCTCTGTGGAATGTTCTAGTTTTGGATCATGTTCTTGATCTTGATCTGTTTCCCCATTATAGGGAGGGTTTGTAGGCTGAAGTGGTAGGGGACTTTCCACTGTTCTATGGTCCGGGGATATATGGTCGGAACTAGGTTCAGTTGAATCATGGGATGTTTCTTGTGCGGTCGGCTTGCTCTGATTCGTGGAATGTTCAGTATAATTATGGTTCTCAGTAACCTTTGGTTGCATATTTGATGGTTGCTTGTGTTTTGGTATCTTTGGAACATTTGGCTCTTGCTGGGTATCTGCGGGGTTATCTTTCCGGTTTTGTGCTCTTATCTCCAAACTTTCTTCAGGGAAAAGGCTGGATACACTGACATTTGCATCCGCGAGAGCCTTTCGTACATTAGTGCGGAGGGAATCGGCTTGAACAGCTATACCTTTCTCTTCACATCGATCATAAATTAAATAACTGTTAACCGTCATTCCCTGTTGCTGGGCTTCCTGCTGGATATTTTGGGTTGTTTGACCGACAACCACACTTCCGGACAAGTTCCTGCGAGTCATTTCATCACGGATTGTGCTTCGCAGTATTTCAGTATCAATCAAATTGTTTCCCCACCTATTGACCGGTACCACGTTAGCTAAAACTAGGTTTTGGTTCTCATTTAATTGTCCCTTGTTCTTGGCATTTTCTATAATTAGATTAACAGTCTGATACACGTTTAACCCTTCAATAGATATCCCTTCCAATATACTCGATCCACCGTTAACGTCGCGGACCTTGATAACCTTACCTTGGTTATTAACAAGCAACTCGATCCCTTTGTTGATATCCAGAGCAACGGAGGCTACTGCCATATTCGGAATGAATAGGAGGTAGAATGCCGTGATGCTCAATACAAGTAATAAAACAGCTGCTGCACTCGAATATTTAAGCCAGGAATTATGGAATGATGGCATCCGGTGAGGTTTTAAAGTCACTTCAATTGTTTGGCCTATTCTGGGCTGCTCCTTAGGAGTAGAGATTTCTAAGAAGTCGCCTTTCTCTGTAAAGATGACTGTAAGCTTTGGTGAGGTTCGCATTACAATGCCTTTGGTTTTCATTTCTAAACCGCCTCTCCTGGTTCTGCTGGAATCTGCATAAAAGTTTTGAGCGGATAAAATGACGGCTCAGATAAGATGAGAGCCAGAGCAATAAGATATTTTCGCCCCTTTTCCAGGGCTTTACGTTTTACGCCGGTCAATACCTCCAGTTCTTTAATGGGTAATAGCCTATGAGTCTTAAGATATTCCATAAGACCAGGGTTATTGCTTAAAGCCAAGGCCGCTCGCAGAAGATTTTGCTTGCTGTCTCTTTGTTTAGGGGAGACTTTTAGTAAATCATCTAAGGTTACATTATAGTAACTTAGCACGAGGATAAAGCCTTCAATGACTTCCGCAAAGGCGTCTTGGTTCTCGGTTTCTTGATATTGCTCTTGGGACGCATCAAGATCGAAGCGGCTCAGTTCTTCATCCTCTAAGTTCATAGGTGAGAGGGAACGATGTTGATGTTTGCCTTCTTTGCGAAAAAAGTCCACTAATCTTCGCCGGATTACCATTTGAACAAAGCTTAAGAAAGAGGCTCCCCCATGAGGGTCGAAGGTGTCAATCGCTTCATTGAAGGCCAGAAGAGCAATACTAAGCTCATCATCATTATCCCAGGTTAAATACCTGTTGCAGATTTTGGAACTGACCTGAGCTATAAATGTTTTATGAGATCTTATGAGTTCCTCTCGTACGAGAGTGTCGCCGTTCTTGGCTGATAATAGGGTCTCTTGCGAAACCTGATCTTGCATTTTCATCACTCCGCTGATAGTTTATTCGAAAGTAGGCAGAAGTTTTAAGGGGTAGAAAAAAACATTCTACTCCATTATGGGGGTAGAATGTTACAGGATTGTCACATTAATGTTTCTTTTATGTTGCATAAGCTACTGTAGAGCGGGCACAAAATTTTCCTAAAGAATTAGATGAGAAACTGAAATGTTACAAAAATGTTAATCTAATGTGATCTTTCTGTAAAGAAACTTGTTTATGCTATGGCCTAGATAATAACAAGGAGGTACATAACGTGAAAAAAAGGTTATTAGTTATTCTTACTTTGGTATTTGCTCTCGCTTTAGCTGCTGCTCCTGTCTACGCTGCTATCACGGATCAACAAAAAGCTGATATTGATGCCCTCAATAAACAAATTTCAGAGATTCGAAAACAGATTGTGGACAAATACGCTGAGGCAGGCGAGATCACCAAGGCTCAAGCAGATGCTACAAAGGCTAATATCGACGCTGGTGAACAATATCGTCAGCAGTTTAGCCAACAACAGGGTCAGATTCCAACTCCTGGGAATGATCCAGGTTATGGTTATGGATGTGGGTCCAGCTGGGGTGGTGGCGGTTACTATGGAGGAATGTGGTAAGACTCCGCTTTAGATAGATCCATATGCAGAAAGCTTAGCACGGGTAACCAGTATAGGGTACTCGTGTTTTTGTTCATTCTCAGTGCTTTGGGGAAGGGGGGAGACACACTTCTGACACCTGAGTAAGATAGGTTTATTTAGTAGATTAAAATCGTGGGGGTATGAAAAATGAGGCAATCTAAAGCGAAAAAATGGTTTTTTTCGCTTATCATAGTTCTTAGCTTAATAATAGGTACAAAAACTACCTGTGCTGAAACACCTAAACTCGAAATCATAAATATGGATATTAATGTAATGCCAGAGTACGATACACCGGATATTTTATTAATTTATTCCGTCGACTTGAAAAATTCATCAGACCAGCCCTACTCAGGTGAGTTTGTCTGGAATCTTCCCAAGAACTCAAAAAGATATACTGTAGCAGATAAGACTAAGGGAGATAATCACGTTGAACCTACGGTAAAACACAATGAAAAAAATGATCAAATTGTCTGGAAGTTTCCGGAGCCATTACAGCCCGGTGAGACAAAATCTGTTCAAATAGAGTATTATTACAACAATTTAGAGGGCAACCTGGATAAAACCTTCGTTTATGACTATATTTCCGAATATCCTGTCACCCAGGCCCAAGTAAGCGTATTTCAGCCTAAAAAAGCCTCAAACATGGTTGTTACTCCTGATTTCGGCCAAGCACAAACTGGTTACGAGGGCTTCAGCGTTTACAAGAAAGAATTAAAGAACTTAAAACTTGGGGAGAGTGTACAAATAAAGGTCAGTTACACTAAGTCTGATCCCAACCCCTCGGTTGCCCCTCTGAGCGAGCAGAAAGCCCAAAGTGATCTGTCCACTCAGTCACCACAGAGCAAGAGCACTAGCGCCACGGTTGTATTGGTCTTCTTAACCGCATTTGTCGGAGTTTTAGGGCTAATTATCTATAAAGCAATGAGCAGAAAGCCTATTTCTACGTATCGAAACAGTACCCATCATGAAGAATTTATAATAGATGAGGAATTTAGGGAACTACAAAGTTCACACAATAAACAACCGAGCCGTAAAAAACTTAAGGCTGAAAAAAGGAAACTAAGAGATGCCTTATTATGTGGAAGGATTAGCGAGGAAACCTATCACCAATTATTAGCTGAACTTAATGAAGAGGAAGATTCTTAGGAGGAGGGGTGATAATGCCCAAAAAGATAAAGCTTATCCTTGCCCTATCTGTACTACTAGGGGCTTTTGGTTACTTGATGGTCAGCAGTTTTAATACTTCCAAGACCTATTACATGACCATTAATGAAGTAACGGCTAGCGCAGATAAAGGAACATTAGGGAAAAATCTTAAAGTAAGTGGTAAATTAGTTGGCGAAAGTGTTAAGTGGGAGCCATCTAAGGTGGAATTAAGGTTTGATATGATCTCAGAAGATCAAAAAAAAAACTATGTTTTATATAAAGGCGTTAAGCCCGATAATTTTAACGATGGAATTGATGTGATAGTGGATGGGAAATACACCGTTGAACAAGTTTTTCTCGCCGATAAAGTCTTGACAAAATGTCCTTCAAAATATGAAGAACAACAATAAATAGAATATGGGAGGACATTATTGTGGCCTATTTAGGTACTATTGGGTTGTCAGCCTTTGGGATGGGAATTTATTCCGTAGCTGCTTTCTTTATGTTTAATAGTAATAGAAGACTAAAATATCTCCTAAGCGCTAAAAACGCCGTTTATGGAACAGCACTTTTTACGACGATAAGCGTCCTTGCTATGCTCTACGCTTTAATAACCGGTGATTTTTCCATTGAATATGTAACCCAATATACAAGTCAGGATCTGCCGACGATCTATAAATTAACGGCTTTGTGGGCGGGAAATGACGGTTCACTATTATTCTGGGCTTGGATACTTGTTCTATTAGCAGCCCTTGTTACAGTTTCGAAAGAAAATGAAGAGTATATCCCCTATGCCAGCCCTATCATGATGGTGGTCAGTGTATTCTTCTTATTTATGCTGAATTTTGTTTCCCAACCTTTTGTACAGCTACTAAATCCGCCATTGGATGGAATGGGTATGAACCCAATGCTTCAGAACCCGGGGATGGTAATTCATCCGGTTACCTTATATCTCGGGTATGTTGGTTTCGCTGTCCCCTTTGCTTTCGCCATGGCAGCTCTCATTATGAAAAATCCGGGAGACCAGTGGATTAAGCTGACTAGAAAATGGACACTTATCTCATGGCTATTTTTAACACTGGGTAATTTATTTGGGGCCCAGTGGGCTTATGTAGAATTGGGCTGGGGTGGTTACTGGGCCTGGGATCCCGTAGAGAATGCATCGTTAATGCCTTGGCTTACCGGTTCTGCTTTCCTTCATTCGGTCATGGTCCAGGGACGAAAAAATATGCTCAAGATCTGGAACATGGTCTTAATTATCGTTACTTTCGGCTTAACGCTTTTTGGAACGTTCTTAATCCGAAGTGGGGTTGTCGCTTCAGTTCATGCCTTCGGGAATTCTAGCTTAGGTACTTACTTCCTGATCTTTACCTCATTAATAATTTTAGCAGCCTTATATCTGGTAGCTGACAGAATCCACCTGCTTCGACAAGAAATCAGTTTGAATCCTATATATCTAAGGAAAGTAGTTTTTTATTGAACAATTTGTTACTCGTGGGTTCCGCCTTTAGTATCTTTTGGGGAACTGTTTTCCCGATTGTATCAGAAGCCGTTGTAGGCCAAAAAATTGCCGTGGGAATCCCTTTCGTTAATCAGGTCAACGCACCCATAGGTTTAGCCTTTACGTTGCTCATGGGAATTTGCCCTTTGATCGCATGGCGGAAAGCCAATTTTGAAAATATCGCTAAAAATTTCCTGTGGCCATGGATTATTGCAATTGTAGGCATGTCGGTGATGGTTTTAATAGGTGGAATTACCAAACCTTATGTGTTAATTGCCTACACTATCTGCGTTTTTGTGATTTCTTCAACCCTCCAGGATATTCTTAAAGGAGTTCGGGTAAGAAAAAAGTTGACTGGAGCGAACCTCATCGTATCTTTAATCAGGCTCTTAAGCAAAAACCGACGGCGCTATGGGTGCTATGTAATTCATATGGGAATTGTGATGATGATTGTAGGGGTCACAGGCTCAAATGTATTTAACAGCGAAGCTGTCAAAACCTTTAAGCCAGGAGAAACTGCTGTGGTTGGGAGCTATACTATCTCTTATAAGGGACTTGAGCGAACCTCAAGGGATAATATGGAGGTTGTTTATGCCGATTTGAGCGTGATCCACAATAATAACGATATGATAAGTTGACTGTCGATGATTATCAGGAATTGAAAGCTTTATATAAAGAAAAAGCTGTACAACTGCTCAAGGCTAATGACATAGTTTCTGGAATAACCGAAAAGGATCTGCTTAGAAAATTAGAAGAAGAAATCGAAGCTGACTTAAAAACTCTAAAGGGACCAGACGCCAATGAAAAGGGTTAAAATGCTTATGGTTTTAGGTAGTCTTACAGTTTTCTTCCTTTATCCTGCTCTTGGAGTTCAGGCAACCCTCACTCTTAGTCAGGATACCAGGATAAAGCACTGTTTCATTCTCCGAGCCATATGGCAAAGTGGAATAAAAGCACGTTAAAGGGTCTTGATCCTCACGTCTTGGTAGCTTTTATGGGCTTAATGCTCGTCATGATTCCAGGCACCTTTCTATACCGAGGCCGTAAAAACCAATTCAAGACTCAAGCGGTAGAATCTCAAACGGATGTGGTTAATTCAGAGATCAAAAAACAAATAATCTTAGCCAAAACTCCAACTTGAAGAACACTTTGCCCAAGGGAAAATTACTCAAGAAGAATATTTTAACACTTTAGCTGGTTATAAGGCTCTTCTTAAGAAAATGGAAGAAGAGAGGGGACGGACCGTTGATAGAAGGGATTAATTTATCTAAAACCTATGGTAATAAAAATATATTAAGGGACATTTCTTTAACGATTCCTAAGGGCGAGTTCACAGCTGTTTTAGGACCTAATGGAGCCGGTAAATCGACGCTCCTGAAAATCCTTGCTTTAAATTTCCAAACCTGATTCAGGAGAGGTTAAAATCGGGAAACAATCGTTTAACCTTAAAGGTGAATTAAAACGTAAAATTGGTATCCTTTCACATAGCTCTTTTTTGTATCCAGAGCTTACAGCCTATGAAAATCTTCGGTTTTACGGATGTCTATATTCTATAGTGAGGCAGTGTGAGTGAACAATGATTGTTTGTGGAACTAGACATTTAACCGCTAATTAAACATTGGGAAGGGGATAGATAGTAATATCGAGAAGGAATAATGAAAATCCAACACCAGCAGAATAATTTGATGTTTATAAACGTAAAGTTACAGCACATACAACTCTTCACTAAATAGGCATTTAACGCATAGTTGGAACAAAAATAGAAGGGCTCTTGGTAAACGATGCTTAAATATGTCTAATCATAATCGTTTAATCGCTCTATAATTAATTCGAATTTTTAAAGAATTCGTCTAGTTAAGTGAAATCTATCCTTTGCAAAACTACAGTCCAATTGCCATGGGTTTCATGGGTTCTATGAATCATACTGGGCTCGTATCGTTAGAGCCTTACAGAGGCTCCTAGAGGCTGGATTTTATAGTTGGCTATGAGTGAATCAACGATAACCGAATAACTTGATTTTTGTTGGTTCAGTAAAAACTTTCTTCAGAAAAACACTTTCTAAATCGCTAAGCGTTAAATACTAACTAGGCACAAGTTCCAGATACACCAAACTCAACAATAATGCTCAGCAATAAGAATGAGCAATAAGAATGAAGAGAACCAGTACACTTCAACAAAGTATAGCCCAATTGCTTGAGATTGACGAAATCAAGCAATTGGGCTATATAACTGCTACTCCCCTACGGTATTAAATACTCTACTTTACATAATATCTATTATCGGACCCAATTGCAAAGTTGTATATGGTTCGCAAAGTTACTGAAGGTTACTAACTTACAACTACAGAACGCTATTTGAAGCAGGAATATATAGATACAATGGTTAATGGTTTAATATCCTGAAGAAGAATAAATGAGTTCAAAGAGCTCATAATGCCCTGTCGATTGCAAAAAAAGCTTTGCGATTGCCATTCATATCCCAATTCTATAGAATAACTCCTGCTAAATCGTTAGGTTTTAAAAATAAGGGCACACAATATCTCATTCTAAATAATCTGGGACTATATAATTTCTTAAACATAACAATAACTGATAATTGGTAAAATACAAACTATTTAAGGTTTTTTTGTAAGGATGGTTAGAAAACTGCCATTCAATATATGAGGATCAACACTAAGGAGGTTCTAAGATAAGTTGCCTATTTACTATATTCATCTCATGAAATTAGCATTATTTTTTTCGTACTTGTAGTATATGTTCGGCAGTATGCTTACAAAGGAAGTGAACTTGATTTCACCTTGTATTTACTATGCTTATTATGGCGCTTAGCAGTTTCTGGAGCTTCGGTGTTTAATAAAACATCATTTATCTCTATCTCTGCGTAATCCCCCTCAGGAACATTAATACACTGGCAACAATTATCACATTGCTTCCTTGGATCAAGATCACAAAGATCACACTCCCCGCATTCGGTGCAGACACGATCTTCCAATAAACAGGGCTCTCCTAGGCTATTCAATTTCCAAACCTCCAATTAATCCATTATTAATTAATGACAGTAATGAGACTAAAATATTCCCGGACTCAAGATAAGCGATCTTGGGTCATCTGCCAGACCTTGCAGGGCAGCTTTTGAGCGCTGTTCCGCCCAAGCTTCATCAAGTAATTTAATAGTATCTCTATAACGCTCCTTGCTCCCTAACAGGACAAGCAACAAATCCCCGTCGGGTCTTGAGACATAAGAAACAAGACATTGTCCGGCTGCAGTCGTTGTCCCTGTTTTCAGACCTTGATCTCCCGGATATATCTCGAGAAGGAGATTAGTATTCTGCACATAAGACTCACGAGATACCCCTTGTGCGTCTTTCCATTGAACGTGAGCACTTGTTTGTTTAACGTATTCTTTGAGTGTATCATTATCAACAAATTCTCTTGAGATTTTACTAAGGTCATTGGCGCTAGTATATTGGTTGAGATCCGGCAATCCATGCGGGTTGGTAAAGTGTGTGTTTTGACATCCCAGACTAGATGCATATTCGTTCATTAGCTGAGCAAAAGCTGGAATTGAACCACCTGCTTTAACTGCTAAAGCTGCTGCCGCATCATTTGAACTGTTGACATATAAGGCAGTTAAAAGATCATGAACTGATATTTCATCACCCGGCCTCAGCCCAAGTCGTGAACCTTCAACATTCACTTCTGTACCAACTTTCACCATATCCGTCCCTTTTAAGTTCTTTACTGCGACAAGACCCGTAATAAGTTTTAAGGTACTTGCCGGGGCGCGTTGTACATCAGCATTATGGGATTTTAAAATCTTATTGGTATGTGGATCTATAAGAACGTAGCTTTCATCATCTGTTGATAGTTCAGCTGATGATGAACCAGCCTTAATTAAATCAGAAGGTTGGGTCTCATCAATGATTGATGTCATTAGAGAACTAGCGAGGGAATTGGTACCAGCAGAACTAAAATAACGAAATCCAGTAATCGACATCACAATGAATGTGATCAGCAAGGTCATTTTTATCACTTTTCTGGACTTTCTTTTAGACTTTGATTTTGAAATATGATACTCCGGATGTTTCAAAAAATTAACCCCTCTTTGAAAAAATATGTCACTTTAATAACTAAATTCCAATGTTCGCTATGCTTTTAAAACCTTTATACAAACAACGCTATTATAACTAATTTAAAGGATCGAGGCAAGTTTCACACTGAGTATCTTTGTGAAATGAGACAATTAAGACTTCTCCCCTCTCTCCCACATATGCCACACTGCCAAAAAAGGATAGGGATTAGTCCATTCTCCATTCGGCAGTTCTATACCGAAATGAAGGTGGTCAGGTGTTGTCAAAGCATCTCCGGTATGTCCCATCCCTCCTATGAACTCCCCCGCCTCGATTCGTTCCCCCTTCACGAGTTTCGCAGAAATATACTGCAGGTGCGCGTAATAATAATAATTTCCATCATCTCCGCGTACACCGACACGTTCACCGCCTAGCCGATTCCACCCTAATTGTTCGATTTCCCCGCCACAACTACTGATGATAGACGTCCCTTCTTTGCCAAAGAGATCAGTTCCTTCATGCCTGCGTACCCCACCCTCTCGATCTGCCCCATAACTGTCTTCATACCAAGTGGTTCCTGCGACGGGAAAAGTATATTTATTAGGATGATAATATGAGTATTCCCTTAGAATCTCACGATGTCTGCCAATTGCTTTTATCGTATCGGCGGGGAGCATACCCCAATTCAGGTCTGACATAGTGATATTATCCTGAAGTTGGTCAATAAGCTTTTGAGCCTCATTTTTAGGGATTGTCGAATGGATTGCTAAAAGATCCTCATAAGCCATATGCGGGGATTTCTGATTTTCTTGTACGCATTGTTTCACTAGCGAAGGAGAAATGGTATTTAAATATGGGTATACGTCTGGCGGAATGTTGGGGGGACGATGAAGTACCTGCCAAATGATTATTGCTAAAACAACTAAAAGACTTATCTGTGCCAATCCACGTACAAGTTTCAAAGGAATCCTCATAGATTTATACCTGCTCTCTTTAAAAATTTTCAAACACAACGAACATTTGTTTGTACTTTGTTAGAAAGAATGGTACAATATTCCTGAAAAGATGGGGGTGTTTTTGTTATGTACCCGGATTTATCTCAACGACAAACGAATATTTTGGAATTTATTAAACAGGAAATACGTAAAAAGGGATATCCGCCTGCCGTTAGGGAAATCGGCGAAGCTGTTGGGTTGTTATCCAGTTCTACTGTGCATGGCCACCTTCAGACCTTGGAGGACAAAGGCTACATCCGACGCGATCCCACCAAACCAAGAGCCATCGAAATTTTAGACAGCTCCAGTGAAGCTCTAGAAATGAAGAAAGTTGTCCAGGTCCCAATTGTCGGCCGTGTAACTGCCGGCCAGCCTATTCTGGCCGTTGAAAACATCGAAGGAACCTTTCCCCTTTCTGCTGATTTTGTGCGCCATGACAACATTTTCATGCTTCGCGTGCAGGGAGAAAGTATGATAGGAGCAGGAATATTAGATGGAGATTACATTATCGTTCGTCAACAAAGTGATGCACGAAATGGCGAAATTGTTGTCGCCCTCATTGGTGATGAGGCGACGGTAAAACGGTTTTTTAAAGAAAGAACGCTTATTCGACTTCAGCCTGAAAATCCATCAATGGAACCCATCTACTCTCAGGACGTTTCAATCTTAGGAAAGGTCGTCGGGGTTTTCCGTACTCTCTAATGATGTGAAGTCTCTTATTACAAAGATATGCACTATGAGAATGAGTTAACATTGATACTGTTAACTTACGAAAAATAAACTACGCATACATTAGAGGAGGTCTTTTCATGGCTATTAGTAATGAGGATTTATATAAGCTGATTAGTAAACTTCCCGAAGAAGCAAAGCAATCAGCCTATGATTTCTTAGAGTTCTTAACCGCAGGTTATACTCGGCCCGATTGGGACGAAATTGGAAATCGACAATCTTGGTGATGTCCGCAGAGGGCGAGAAGTATCTTCCAGAAAGTAAATAACGCTTACGTTAAACTTCCTAACTAATATAAAAAGACCGGCTTTCAAATGAAAACCGGTCTTTTTGCTTGCATATCTTAAACAATATTCTTGGGAGTATATGAAGGGCAATCAGGTTCGTGAAATTTTGCAGTTTTGTCTGTCCTGAAAACGCTCCAACCCTAAGGCGATCAAACGATCAATCAATTCAGAATAAGGAATTCCTGTTGCTTCCCAAAGCTTAGGGTACATTGATATTTCCGTAAATCCAGGTAAGGTATTTATCTCATTAAGAAATATTTCCTTTTCAGGAGTCACAAAAAAGTCAACTCGACCTAAGCCATTTGCTTCGACAGCACGGAAAGCTTCAATAGCCATACTCTGCAAGCTTTTAATGACTATATCATCCAGATTCGCCGGTATCAAAAGACTCGACCCAATATTAGAATACTTGGCTTCATAAGTATAGAACTCATGTGCAGGCAAGACTTCACCAGGAAGAGATGCTATTGGTGCGTCATTTCCTAAAACTGAGACTTCAATTTCCTGCCCAATGATCGTCTCTTCTACAACAATCTTTCGATCAAAGATGGCTGCTGTTTTTAAGGCATCCATCAACTCTTCGCGGTGATGAGCTTTCGAGATACCCACACTGGACCCTAGATTGGCAGGTTTCACAAAGCAGGGATAGCCTATCTTCTCTTCAATCTTATTAAGACATAGTTCAGGTCTGTCAAGGAATTCTGATCTAAGGAGAGTAATATAGCGCGCCAAGGGCAGGTTTTTTTCCAGAAAGACTGCTTTCATCCGATCTTTGTCCATACCAAGGGAGGACCCTAATACTCCAGATCCTACATAAGGGACATTGGCCATCTCAAGTAATCCCTGGAGAGTTCCATCCTCGCCGTAGGGTCCATGAAGAACCGGAAAAACAAGATCGAATTTTCCCTGGTTTGGAAGGGGTCTGCCATCAATGGCCATAAAATGCGGTTTGGTAGGATCAATGACTAAAGTCACCTGGATCCCCTCCGTAATCGCAGGAAACCCATTCTTAATAATTTCTTCCGGTAGAACTCCCCAAAACCATTGACCCTGTTTATTGATGCCAATTGTTTCTACACTGTAACGGTTTCTGTCTATCGCTTTGTAAATTGACTGAGCTGAGTTCAAGGAAACCTCATGTTCACCTGAGCGACCGCCAAACAGAAGAACCACACTTTGTTTGTGATCATCCACAATGCCTCACCCTCTCTAATTAAGTAGTTAATAGTTAATTAAGTATGTGCCCACCAACTAGTATAGACCCCAATATTAAACAGGGAAAGTCGGTTTTAGAAGCAACTATAAAAGTATATGCTTGAAAAAGAAAAAAGCTCCCGCCTAACGGGCAAGAGCTCCTATTTCATCTAAAGGCCAATAACGAAAAAGAGTTCTTCCTGTAATATTTTCTACAGGCAGGAATCCCCATTCTCTTGAATCAGCACTGTTGTTACGATTATCCCCCATTACAAAGACAGAATCGTTGGGAACAACGATCGGACCAAAATCGTTGTTGGGTTTTTCTAACAGATAAGGTTCGTCAAGACGTTGATCATTTAAGTAAGTGGTCTTATTGCGAATTTCAACTTTATCCCCTGCTAAGCCTACAACTCTTTTAATATAGTCATCCGTGGCATGAGCACTCGGTGGTGGATGAAAAACTATAATATCTCCATGATTAATATGATCAAATCGTTTGAAGAAAAACTTGTCAACAATGACCCGGTCTTCCAACTGTATTGTTGGGAGCATTGAACCTGTCGGGATTTTTCGTGCTTCGATCACATAGGTGCGTAATACCCAGGAAAGCGCGAAAGCAATGAGTACTATTTCTACCAGTTCTATCAAAAAACGAAAGGAACTTTTCGGCTTCTCCGAACTTTCCATAGTGCACCTCTTTCTACTCTACATCTTAACATAGATTTTCCGATGTTTAAATGGAAGATTTATTAGCTCAGAAGTCCTTGTTGCCACAAATTCAGGGCTGCTAAGATATTGCCCATCTGTATATAAGTACAGGATATTCCCCCTTGTTGATAGACAACAAAGGGTTCTCGCAGAGGTCCGTCTGCGGAGAATTCACTGGTTGAACCCTGAATAAAGGTTCCTCCAGCCATAATGATTTCATCTTCATATCCAGGCATTCCTGAAGGAATAGGCAAAACATGAGAATCAATCGGCGACCCTTTCTGTAAGCCCTGACAAAAAGCGATCATCTTTTCCCGAGATCCAAGTTTGACGGCTTGAATAAGGTCCGTTCTCACGGTCTCTGGTTGAGGATGCACTTCAAATCCTAAAGCCCGCCAAAATGCCGCAGAAAAAACCGCACCTTTTATAGATTCAGAAACGGTTAAGGGGCTGAAGAACAATCCTTGATAAAATAAGCGTTGCCATTCCAAGGTTGCACCCATGTGCCCTCCCACTCCCGGAGCCGTCAAGCGCTGAGCGCTTAGTTCAACCAAATCTGAGCGTCCAGCCACGTATCCCCCAGTAGGGGCCACGCTCCCGCCCAGATTTTTAATCAGTGATCCTGCCATTAAATCTACCCCAATATCACCGGGTTCTTGAGTCTCTACTAATTCTCCATAGCAGTTATCTACAAAAATGATCAGCTGGGGAAAGTGTTTTCTGACAAAGTCTACGAGTTCTTTCAACTGAGATATCATCAGAGCATCTCTCCAAGCATATCCGCGTGAACGCTGAACCAACAGCATTCGTGTCTTTGTTGTTATCTTCTCGCTAATTAGGGCATATTGTAATTTGCCATGGGAATCCAAGGGAACAGTATCATGAAATACCCCGAAATCCCTGAGGCTCCCTTGCCCTTCTCCTCTAAGCCCAATTACTTCTTCTAATGTATCATAAGGAGTTCCGCTAACCGAAAGAACATGATCCCCAGGTCGCAGTACACCAAATAAGGCAGAGGCAATGGCATGTGTTCCTGAAACGAACTGGCCTCGGACAAGTGCTGCTTCCGCACCTAGAATACGCGCAACTACACGATCAAGCACTTCTCGTCCCGAATCACCCAAGCCGTACCCCGTCGTTCCTTGTAAATGATAAGCAGCCACTCGTTCCTCTTGAAAAGCGTTTAAAACTTTTTCGTGGTTCTTTTCAGCTATTTCTTGTAATGCAGGTAATTGATCAAAGAGTGCTTTTTCTGCCTCATCTACCGCATTGCTAATAATCTTTGGCCATTTAGGATTCGAATACAAACAATTTCCTCCTAGCAAAGGCAACCTCAAATCTGCCTTAGCTCAATAATGAGCTAAGGACTTTCCATACCGGCTTTAGAGAATCCCTGCGTATAAGGGATATCTTGATTGGATAAGGAAGATATTCAGCTAACTGATCCAGATCATCTTCAACCGTAACTTGGTCAACCTTATTTAACAAAGTAATCATAGGCTTATCCGCGCATTCCAGCTGAATTAGCACCTCTCGAACAGTTTCAGCGTGCTGAACCGCTTGCGGATGGCTTGCATCGACAACATGAATCAAAACATCGGCTTGTTTAACTTCTTCTAATGTCGCAATAAAGGCTCGCAGTAGTTGTGTCGGTAATTTCCGAATAAACCCAACCGTATCGCTCAAGAGAATTTCTAAACAAGAGTCTATTTTAATACTGCGGACAATCGGGTCTAATGTAGCAAATAGTTTGTTCTCTCCAACCGGTAAGTCTGACCGACTGCCCGCTTGTTCCATGGCCATTTTCATGAACGTGGTTTTTCCGGTATTAGTGTACCCTACTAAAGCAACAATGGGCATACCGCTTTTCGTTCTTTGGCGACGTTGAACATCTCGGTGCTGCAAGACTAGTTTTAATTCTTTATCCAACTGGTTTATGCGATCTCGCATTCTTCTGCGATCTAACTCTAATTTAGTTTCACCAGGGCCCCGCGATCCTACTCCCGCACCTAAACGCGAGAGAGCTTGTCCCTGTCCGGTCAAAAATGGCAAGAGGTGTTTAAGTTGAGCCAATTCGACTTGAAGTTTACCCTCTCGAGATTGAGCTCTCTGAGCAAAGATGTCTAAAATCAATCCGGTTCGGTCTAACACTTTTAGCCCAGTCTCCATCTCCAAGGTTCGCGATTGTGTTGGAGACAGTTCATCATCACAGATCAAAACATTGGCTTCAGTTTCCTGTAAACGATGAATTAGTTCTTCAAGTTTTCCGCTTCCAAAGTAACTGCGTGACTGACCGTAACGCCGCAGTTGGACCATTTGGCCCACTACATCCACTCCCGCAGTACGGGCTAGTTCTCGCAGTTCTTTTAAATCTTCATTGGTTTCTTGTTCACAGTCTTCCAGAGCAATTAAGAAAGCGAGTTCTTTAACTTTTTGTGACCTTTCTATCTTAGTACTGCTTCCTGATCCAATCTTTGAAAGGTCAGCAAGAGCATCATTATAGTCAAACTTATGCCAGTTTTGGGGACTTAGGTTAACAATATAAGGGTCCTTCTCCTCTGTCCGGAAGGCGATTTGAATTCCAGTAAACTTCCCCTCAAGAACTCCGACAGATGCCATGCTTTCAAGTCTAAGAGATTCCAAGGCACTATGATCTAGAGGACTCAGCTTAAAGTTCCCATTAGGATGTGTATGGATGCACCGCAGATGTTTTCCAATTGACCTGCCTTTAATAGGTGGGAGGGTTACTGTGGCATGACGACCTACAGCCGCGGCCAACAGGATACCGGCACGTGAGAGATAGATGACTATTTCTCGATTCCAAAGTTGAGTTAGGCGTATGAGCTCTTTAAGAATTTCCGGATGGATTAGTTCAGAACGTTCAGTCTTAATGTCCGCAAGTTTCTTAAGTTCTTGTAACTGACTTGCCCGAATACCGGATAAGTCTCCCGAAATATCCATATCCATATTCACAGACTACCTCGTATTCTTAGTGTAAAGTGCTATCAATAAGCACTCAATTGGTCGCGCAGTTTCTTAGAAAACTTAACTATCGCCAAGAATGGTGGATTTCCTGACTAAAAAAATCCTATAACGTTAGTAGATCTCAAAGATTTTCCAAGTTAATATCGACGGGCAAGATCTGGATGAGTTCTTCTCGGCTGGAACTTGGTTTTTGAAACAAGCGAACAGCCTGTTTTCGCACCGTTTTTTCTACGAGATTTCGTACAAGCCGAGCATTTCCGGCATAGCGGTGAGAACTTAACAAGATTTGAAGATGGAAACGGAGGGTGTCTTCAGCATCTGTTGTCAACTCATATTGCCGAGTTTTAAACATCAGTTTTCCGATAGCCAACAATTCATCGATAGTATAGTCCGGAAAATCAATATGTATGGGAAAGCGTGACCTCAGACCCGGATTAGTTTGCAAAAACCAGTCCATTTCTTGACTATAGCCAGCTAAGATTAATATAAAACTATCTTTGTTGTCTTCCATTTCTTTCACCAATACATCGATAGATTCTTTTCCAAAGTCTTTTTCTCCGCCTCGGGCTAAGGAATATGCCTCATCTACAAATAGGATTCCGCCTAAAGCCTTTTTAAGTTGCTCCCGAGTTTTTTGAGCGGTATGGCCAATATATTCACCGACCAGATCTGCGCGTTCACACTCGATTATATGTCCTTTTTGCAGAACTCCCATTTCTTTAAACAATCGCCCGACTAAACGTGCCACTGTCGTCTTGCCCGTTCCGGGATTCCCTTTGAAAATCATATGGAGTACAAGGGGTTCAGCGATGAGTTTTTCATGAGTTCTTCGTTTTTGAATTTCTACAAAGGCTTGTAAATCTCTTATGAGACGTTTTACAATGATTAATCCAATGTAAGACTCTAACTCATTCAAAATTTCAGCGACTTTGTCTTTGTTGTCCTTATCCCGGTCTTTTTCAATGGAAGCAGGATTACTTTTACGCACTCGTCCAATCCCCGCCATATCTGCTACAGGTGTATGTATTTGTTCCGTCTTGGGGGGCAAGGGAGTGTGAATAACCGGCGGTATTTGGTTGTCCGGACCAAACATTATTCTAATTGTCATAAGTACAGGCACCTCCCATCCTTACTACTATACGCAAGTAAAGATGAAAGGTGTCAGGTTAAACCTATTGTTATTATTTCCCTGTTAAACTCTTTGCATAACGTACACGAGCCGTGTGATCTAAAAATTTCTTACGAAGTCGGACGCTTTTAGGGGTGATTTCAACCAACTCATCGTCGTTAATAAACTCTAAAGATTGCTCCAAGGATAATTCTCTGGGTTTATCAAGTCGCAAAGCTTCGTCGGCTGAACTGGTACGCATATTTGTGAGTTGCTTTTTCTTGCAAACATTTACTTCAATATCTTGTTCACGTTTATTTTCCCCAACAATCATGCCTGCATATACATGCAGACCCGGGTCCACAAATAATGCGCCTCGTTCTTGAGCTGAATAAAGGCCGTAAGCGTTTGTTTCGCCCTCTTCAAAGGCAATCAGCGCTCCGCGATTTCGTCCTGGAATATCCCCCTTATAGGGTTCATAACCCAGGAACATATGACTCATCATTCCTTCTCCGCGTGTTTGAGATAAAAACTCTCCCCGGAAGCCGATCAGGCCTCGAGCCGGAATCTTAAACTCGACACGCATTTGGGTTTCCGAGAGGTTCGTCATATTCGCCATTTCAGCCTTACGCTTCCCCAGGAGTTCCATAATAGCGCCTAAAGAACTTTCATGGAGGTCACAAATTAAAAATTCCATAGGTTCGCATTTGACGCCGTCAATCATCTTATAAATAACTTCAGGTTTTGACACTTGGAGTTCGTACCCTTCGCGACGCATGTTTTCAATCAAGATTGAGAGGTGAAGTTCTCCCCTGCCGGAAACCTGAAAACTATCGGCAGAGTCAGTCTCTTCAACTCGTAAGCTGACGTTAGTCTCTACCTCTTTCCAGAGTCGCTCACGTATCTTTCGTGAGGTTACAAAAGTTCCTTCTCGTCCGGCAAAGGGGCTATTATTAACCATGAAATTCATAGACAAAGTTGGTTCGTCCACTTCAATGGTCGGTAATGCTTCCGGGCTCAATGCACAAGCAACAGTTTCCCCAATATTGGCACTGGTCAAGCCGGTAAGCGCTACGATTTCTCCGGCCGAAGCCTCAGGAACAACTTCACGCTTTAAGCCGTCATAAATCATAACTTTACCTATTTTGGTACGTTCAAAACTTTCATCTCTTTTGATTAAGGTTACATTTTCGTTTTGGTGAATTATCCCGCGAACGATACGGCCAACAACAATTTTCCCTACATAATCGTCATAGTCCAGGGTGGTAACCAGCATTTGGAAGGGTGCTTCAAGATCAACAACCGGTGCAGGAATGTTTTCTAAGATGACATTAAACAGAGGGACTAAAGAGTCTGCCAAAGCATCATGTTCAAGTCCGGCTATTCCTGTCCGGGCGGAAGCATAGACGACCGGAAAATCTAACTGCTCATCATCTGCCCCCAGCTCAATAAAGAGATCTAATACTTCGTCGACCACTTCGGCAGGGCGAGCATCAGGGCGGTCTATTTTATTAATAACAACAATCGGAACAAGCTTAAGTTCTAAAGCCTTTCGTAAAACGAAGCGTGTTTGAGGCATTGGTCCTTCAAAGGAATCAACAATGAGGAGTACCCCATTCACCATCTGTAATACCCGTTCGACCTCTCCACCGAAGTCCGCATGTCCCGGCGTGTCAATAATATTGATCTTTGTTCCTTGCCATTGTACCGCAGTGTTTTTGGATAAAATAGTAATTCCACGTTCACGCTCTAAATCATTGGAATCCATAACGCGCTCAATTACTTGTTGATTTGCTCGGAAGGTTCCACTTTGTCTTAACATAGCATCAACAAGCGTGGTTTTCCCATGATCTACGTGAGCGATAATTGCAATGTTTCTTAAATTTTGAGTTTCCATAGTTGGGCTGAATTCCTTTCTTTCACTAAATAAAAATATATCACTTTAAGATATCACAGTTGAGTACTGAATTCAAGCATGAAGAACTAAGTTCGGCAAAAAACCGAACTTAGTTCTTCATGCTTTCGGAATTATCCGTATTTAATAAGTATTATCTATTGATTCATTAAATTCCTTTAGCCGAACTTGATTCTCCGGCACTTGCTGCAGCTAAGTTAATTGGACGAATAGGCATTACGGTTGAAATAGCATGTTTATAAACCATTTGTTGTCTGCCTTCAAACTCGATAACAACGGTAAAGTTATCGAACCCTTTGATAAGTCCCTTAAGTTGAAACCCGTTAACCAAATAAATGGTAACAGGAAGGTTTTCCTTGCGTATTTGATTTAAAAAGGTATCTTGTAAATTGATGGGCGATTTGTTCATTTATTTTCCTCCATCACCTTATTTTTCTACTTCTTATCTATTTTACACGAGATTGACAAGCTCTGCAAGCCTGAACCACGGACTCCAGTATTACATTAAGATCAACTTCAAGATCATACCAACTGATTCTGGGATCTCGACGAAACCAAGTCAGCTGTCGTTTAGCAAAATGACGTGTGTCTCTCTGCAGTAAACGGAGCATTTCCCGTTGTGTCACAAGTCCTTTTAGGAACCAAATCGCGTGTCGATAACCAATACTTTGCAAAGGTTTTAAGGTTAGTGAATAACCCTCCCTCATGAGACTGAGAGTTTCATTGATTAAACCTTGGGACAACATTTCGACGCACCGTTGGTTGATACGTTCGTAGATGAGATTGCGCGGTGCAGTTAATCCAATATATACAATAGATGAATCAAGGGTTTGATATTGATCATCCTTAAATTGACGTTGACTTGATATAGTTTTACCGGTTAATTCAAAGATTTCAAGTGCTCGAGTAACTCGCAAGACATCGTTAGGGTGAAGTTGCTCAGCTGTTTCAGGATCGCGTTTCTTTAGCTCTTCATGCAATAATAAGTTTCCGTGCAGTTCTGCAAACTCATTCCATTTGAGGCGAATTTCTTCACAGCCCTGTTGCGAAAAGTCATAGGGGTCCAGCAAGGAACGTATATAAAGCCCAGTTCCACCAACTACTATCGGAACATGTCCACGGCTCCTAATCTCGTCAATTAAAGAAGTGGCCATAACTTTAAACTGTGCCGCAGTAAAGGACTCTGTAGGATCAAGAAAATCAATAAGGTGATGTGGAACGAGTTCAAGTTCTGCCCTGGATGGTTTAGCTGATCCAATGTCAAGTTTTTGATAAACTTGGACAGAATCCCCAGAAATAATTTCTCCACCGATCTTCTGGGCAAGTGCTAAACCAAGTGCTGACTTACCTATACCCGTCGGGCCAATGATTATTACAAGTGGATACACCTAACCATCTCCATCAAATTATAATTACACCATAATCAACTGGGCTGTATTTTCCACCAAGGAGTATTTCGAATCCGAGACGTTGGAATTCCGAACTGTTTTTTCGTTCTTTTAAAACAACTCTGCGTCGCGCAATGCGGCATGCTTCTAAAATCGACTTGTTTTCCAGCGGACTATGGTTTGACCAGCTGTGTAAGGGTTGAATTGAGTCAGAATTTTTACAGGTATTGCGAAACATTGGATCAAAATAGACGACATCGACAGAGTTATCTGGAATGCAACTTAAATAATCCCTGTGTTCCCCCCAGCATACTTTGATTCTTTGAGACGCTTGTGTTAAAGCGTACCATGTGTCTTGTTTATCCTTAGATGTAGAGCCAGGGATGATCTTAGCGAAATGGTTCAGTCCATCTTGTACTATGGCGGCTAAAATCGGAGACTTTTCTATCGCTTGAACCCTCCCACTTTTTCCGACAGCCCATGCCCCAATGAGTGTATCTGTTCCTAAACCCAGGGTAGCATCAATTAATGAGTCTCCGTCTTTTAACTGAGTTGCATCAAGATAACGATCATATCCACCACGCAGAAGATTCATCAGTCTAATGACAGCCATACTTGGATGAAAGGCTATTCGCGACTGCCCATTAAGCAAGAAAACTCCTCGTCTGGTAATCCTAAGCTCTGGCTGGTCCCCATTTTCGCTCCGTGCTAAGGTCCAGTTACCCCCGGGTTGCTGAAGAAACCATTCCAGTCTTTCTTGAAGTTCGGAGTCAAGATGAGTTGTCCTTATAAGGATGGGGCTTTCACTAAACATAGAGCCTCCAGTTTTTTGCGTATTTAGTAGTATACCCTTAACAACAGACAGGCAAACTCCAGATGTCTATCAATTACTAATCGCTGAAAGGCAACGAATGCTACGCTTCAGATGGATAAAAACCTCCCACGTGTTACAGTGAAAGAGAAAATACGAGTTAAAGCCTCCTGCTAAACCGAGTTTTTTAGGTACGATAAAAACGCTTTTCTAGTTCCGAACGTGTCATTGTAACCATTGTAGGCCGTCCGTGTGGACAGGTATAGGGATTTTCTGTGCGGCTGAGGCTGGCCATCAGTTGTTCCATTTCAGGCAAGCTAAGGGAGTCTTTCGCTTTAATCGATTCCTTACAGGCTAACATATAAATCCATTCTTCTAATATTTTATCAAACGTCGGCGGTGAATTTTTTAGCAACACCTCTTCAATGAATTGTCTCAGCAAATCATCGGCTTGAAATGAACCTGTTTGAACGGGTACGCCACGCAGTAAATAAGTTCGAGAGCCAAATTGCTCTATAATAAATCCCATTTCATTTAAAATCCATAAGTTTTCTATAAGGACCTGCTCTTCTTGAAGAGTAAACTCCATGGGAAGGGGTATTAAAAGGGCCTGGCTGGATTGTTCAGCTTGTCTGAACTCTCTCAGCAGTCGTTCATAGTTTACCCGTTCATGAGCCGCATGTTGATCGATCATTATAAGCACCTTACCATCTGTAGCCAAGATATAGGTGTTAAACAGTTGTGTCAATGGCCACATATGACTAAGAGATTCTGTAGATTCTGCATCAATCTGAGCGGTGGAACTTTCTTGAATGTCTAAATAATCCTTTACTGTCTCCTGATGGCGTTGATATAAATTTTTTTGATCATCCTTGGGTATTTCAAGGTTGGCCGACGCTTTAAAATCAGACACAACAGTTTCTGGAGACTTGTGAAGTATCTCGGTTTGATTAGTAAATTTGATTTGTGATTGTTCATACTCATGAGGTTTATGGGTCTGTTTAGAATGCATACCTGGTAAGCTTGGCGCTTCTGACTCACGAATGTCGATCTTTTGATAAGAGCTTGGTGACAGGGTTAAGGATTTAGAATTTTGAACCTCAGCTAAAGTTAAGGGAACCTGGGATTTAGGGGAGATTGAGGATTTAGTTTGAATTGAGGGGAAAGGTTTACTATTGATCAACCCCCGATAAACCGTTTCACGTATGAATTGGATTAAGGCTCGCTCCTCCTTAAACCGCACATCCATTTTTGTAGGATGAACATTCACATCATAATCAGAAGGAGAAACAGTTAAATGCAATACCACAACAGGATGAAGCTTTACGGGTATAAGGGTATGATACCCTTCAGCCAGAGCACGACTTAGAATTGGTGAGCGAACTATCCGTCCATTGATCATAAAAAATTGCGCTTGTTTGGAAGAACGAACCAAGTTTGGGGGGCTGATAAAACCTGCCAGATGCCATTTTTCTTGTTGTTCGTTAATGGGAATGAGTTGGCGAGCAATATCATATCCCAGAACCGTACCTATGGCTTCCCGTAAATCTCCACGTCCTGTGGTTTGTAATACGACCTGTTGAGGGTGGGTCAAGGAAAAGGAAATATCCGGATGCGCCAGGGCAATTCGTCCGATGGTATCACTAATTAAGCCAAATTCAGTTGGAGTGGATTTTAGAAATTTTAAGCGAGCAGGTGTGTTATAAAAAAGGTCGCGTACGGTCACAGAAGTTCCTACAGGACATCCGATTTCTTTAAGTTCTGCTTTTTCTCCTCCGTGAAGGGTGAGACTCAATCCGGCAGCCTCATTGACTGGTCGTGAGGAAATTTCCAAGTGGGAAACGGAAGCAATACTCGGGAGTGCTTCCCCTCTAAAGCCGAGAGTTTGCAAATGATTTAAGTCTTCGATCTGAGAAATTTTACTTGTCGCATGACGTATCACCGCCAAAGGCAAGTCTGTAATTCCGATTCCGCTGCCATCATCCCGCACCCTAATTAAAGGTACTCCGTTTCCTTCAATAGTAATATCAATGTGTTTTGCACCTGAATCTATGGAATTTTCAACTAACTCCTTAACCACAGAGGCTGGACGTTCAACGACTTCACCGGCAGAGATTTGGTTTGCAGAATGAGCATCAAGAATATGAATAACCGGTGTCAAAACTCCATCAGTCCTTCTTTCCTATTCCAAAGGTATTGTTTATCATGCAATTGATTTTGCAAGATTCCAATTGCAAAACCTTCATTTGGTTTTTGAAGATGATCCCATAGGTCGTAACCTGCTTGCTCGCAAATTGGGCAGGCTTCGAAAGGAATTCGCACCAATATTGATTTTTCTGTATATCGTCTGCTTTCAATATAGACGGTTCCGGCGCAATTACTGCACTCTCGTACGTAATCATGTCGAGTTTCTTGGAATCCTTCCGTATCATAATAAACTGAATGGGGAATGAATATCCAATTTCCCTTCGGAAAATAAGGCTTGTTTTGAATTGTGAAACTTTGCTTGACTGTTTGCTGCTGCTTTTGAAGATCTTGAATATAAGGTTTCAAGGCCGCTAAAGTTAACGTGTTACGTTTCAGTTTCTGAGGTTCACGAACATGATGGTAGTCTTCACCGGCAAGGGCAAGTAAGATGGCTAAGTTGACATATGGAAGTGCCCCTTCAATGGAATATCCCCCTTCAAGAACTGCCAAATCTGGTTGAAGGAGTTCAGTAATTCGTCCGTATCCCCTGGCAGTTAGATTCATTGAAGCCAGCGGATCGGTAAAATGGTTGTCTTGACCAGCTGAATTAATAATGATTTCCGGAGCAAACGCCTGCAAGCGCGGCAACACCCAGTTTTCCACTATGTAATGGTAGCCATCGTCACCGGTACCGGGCGGAAGTGGTATATTCAAAGTTTGATCCCAGGCATTTGGACCGCCTTTTTCATTGACGAACCCGCTTCCCGGAAAGAGTGTGCGCCCATCTTGGTGAAGGGAAATAAAGAGAACATTAGGGTCATGGTAAAAGATATCTTGAGTTCCATCTCCATGATGAACATCCGTATCCACAATAGCAATTCTCTTTTTACCGAAATGAGCTCTCAGATAGTTAACCAGAATAGCTTCATTATTTAACGAACAAAAGCCGCGATTTCCCCAAACCGTTGCTCCTGAATGATGACCTGGGGGGCGAGCCATAACGAAACCGTTGTGGATGTCACCCTTCACTTGCGCTTCCCCCAGCAGAAGTGAACTTCCGGCGGAAATAAGATGCGGGTCTAAGCTTTTAGTGTGAGCTCCGGGATTAGGAAATAACCCTTGTGTTCTAAGCACATCTTTCATAGTGGCGACACGGGGAGAAAACTGCTTAATCTGTGGCAGATCAAGAATTCCTTCTTCAAATAATTGTTCTTGGGTATAAAGGAGACGCTCCTCACGTTCCGGATGAGAGTCACCTAATGACCAATCAAAGGCAGGGAAAAATAAAATTCCAGTTCTTTTCATTCCTTTACCCTCCCGATCACACCCGGCCGTAAATGGACGGCCCCGCGGATAATTTGACCTACTGTTTGATAATTTTGGACAATGGGAAAGAAATCGAAGGGTTCTTTCTCCATATCTTGAATTTCAATTCCATAGTGTGTAGCTTGTTGTTGAACAAGAGTTTCCAGAAAACCCTCCACTTCGCGGTGAGGCCTAAGCGATCCTGTCCATTTCCCTTGTTCCCCGGTCTCTTCAACTCGATATTGTTTCATATAAGTGTCAAGATGAAGTGTACAGTCAAAGGCAGGTCTGGCCAGAGCCGCTCCAAGGGCATTAGAGACTTCCGAGAAAGCTCCCAGTTGAACCGTTGTTTTTAATCGTTTCCCCAAAGCTGTTGTGACTCCCCTGGCGCCCCCGCCACTGACTATGGTATTAAACTCCTTGTTTTCATGAGGATGAAGGACCTCCCAAACTTTGTAGGCCGGCTCCTCTTTCCACTCTCGCTTAAGTGAATCGACCGCTTCCGCAATTCGGTCAACTACCCTGTCGATAATCTCAGCAGCCAGATCATACAGAAGCTGTGGAGTTCTCTTTACAGGTGGCAATAGGGAGGCCAGTCCTTCTTCTGCCAACTGTTCATCTCCATAGTCAATAAGTTTAAGATAACGCATGGCATCAGTCGGAGTTGGTCGGTCACCCCCCAGACAGTAGGCCGCACCAAGTCGATATTCTTCTATGATAAAGCCCTGATCTTTAGTACGAATAACAGAGTCACCGCCCACTGGAATAGAGCGGACTGCAAGTGAACGTACAAGGGTTGAAAAATCCCCTATTTGAGCTCCTTTTGAACTAATTAAGGGGGCGCCGGAAAGAGTAAGACCAATATCTGTCGTAGTACCTCCAATATCGACAATAATCGATGAAGCATCCGGACTGGTTTGGGTCAGCGCAGAAAGAACACTAGCCGCCGGTCCGGAATAAATGGAATCAATCGGCCGTATCTTAGCAAGAGGCAAACTTCCGCCATCTGCTTTTAAGATGTAAATTGGAGCTTGGATGTTCCGAGCGCTTACAGCAGTTTGCAGTTGTTGAGCGAATTGTCGATATAAATCAGAAACACCCAAATTAAGGTAAGTTGTTAGACTGCGACGATAAAAATTAGCCTGTCCCCATTCATGTCCCAGGGCCAAGGTTAATGAGGGATTGTGCTCTTTCAGATAAGCAGCCAGTTGTTCCTCATGAAGTCGGTTTCGGTGGGAGAACTTTCCTACAATAGCCGCGTGAGATATATTATCTCTTAGCAAATGGAATTTCTCCCATTCTTTCTGATCGGGGGCTTCAGTTTCTCTGCCCCTAAAATCCATTTCTCCACTGAGTTCTGTGTAGCTTACTGGCCAAGGAAGAGCATCGATTTTCATCCCATTTCCCGAGAACAAAAGCAATTTAACCGGGGGAATTCGGTTTTGCAGAATCGCATTCGTTACCAGTGTAGTACTTACCGTAATTTGGTTAATCTCCTGTTCATCTGAGATCTTTAAGGTATCAAAAGCATTCATAAGGGTTTCTACTAAGTTATCAGACTGGGTGGGCACTTTAGCTGTGCATTGGATTCCACCATTGCGAAAATACACGGCATCAGTATAAGTACCTCCCACATCAATACCTACTCGATTAAACATAAGTTACCCCCTTAATCGATATTCGTGGTTCGATCTATAAGCACGAAAACCAATTTCGAACTACGACTGAAACTGAACTTGAAATATGGACTCGGTCCACTAACATGAAATCTCAACTCAGATTTCCTGTTTAGGCATTCAAACTTCGAACCACGAACTACGAGTATCCTACATGGTTTCAGCCGATTGAATTCGCTCACGTAAGTCAAAGAGATATTGAAGGGCTTGGCGTGCAGTCATATCTTCCATGGGAAGCTTCTCAATTTCTTGCAAGAGTGGATGTGTTTTGGGAACATCAAAAAGGGTAAATTGAGTGATAACCTTGGCCGGGGCTTCCTCAGTATGCACAGGTTCGGAAGCTTCTAATTCTAAAAGCAAGGATTTGGCACGCTGGATTAGTTCTTGCGGAAGACCAGCCAGACGAGCTACTTGAATACCATAACTGCGGTCTGCACGGCCAGGCAATATTTTGTGCAAAAATATGATGTCTTCCCCACGTTCCTTCACACCCACATGCAGGTTAAAAAGACCTGAAAAATCATCTTGAAGTTGAGTTAATTCATGATAATGAGTTGCAAAAAGGGTTTTAGGGTTAAACTCGGGATGTTGCACCAGGTGTTCTGTCACCGCCCATGCGATACTGAGCCCATCATAGGTAGCAGTCCCTCGTCCGATTTCATCTAAAATGATCAAGCTCTTTCGACTGGCATATTTCAGAATGTGGGCAACTTCTTGCATCTCAACCATAAAGGTGCTTTGACCGGCTGTCAAATCATCGGATGCCCCAACCCGTGTGAAAATACGGTCAACCAGTGTAATGCTGGCCTTTTTTGCTGGTACAAAAGAGCCAATATGAGCCATTAGAACAATTAAGGCGACCTGACGCATGTAGGTGGATTTTCCAGCCATATTGGGACCTGTGATGAGAGCTAAATGCTGACTTCCTGACAAATGGGTATCGTTAGGAACAAAGGCACTCTGTTCAATCATTTCTTCGACAACCGGGTGTCGGCCTTCAGTAATAAGTATCTGTCCATCAGATTTGATTTGAGGACGAACATAATGATTGCGAACTGCCACTTCTGCCAAACTAACGAAAACATCAATTTCCGCGAGTACTTGAGCAACTTGAATGATTTCTTTAGTATTGGCTCTGACCTCTTCACGAAGAGCTAATAGAAGTTCATATTCAAGATCCTTCAGCTTTTCCTCTGCACCTATGATTTTCAGCTCATATTCTTTGAGTTTGGGCGTAATGAACCTTTCGGCATTGGACAGAGTTTGCTTGCGTTGATAGTCACTGGGAACAAGATGAGCATTTGCATGTGTAATTTCAATATAATAGCCAAATATTTTATTATACCCTATCTTCAATGAACGAATTCCCGTACGTTCTCGTTCAGCATTTTCTAACTTGGCTACCCATTCTTTACCCCCCGTCGCAATCTTACGTAATTCGTCGACTTCTTTAGAATACCCAGTTTTAATAATATTCCCTTCTCGCAGAGAGAGTGGCGGATTAGGATTAATGGCATTCTGTAATTTAGTAACGAATAGATCGAGTCCTTTAAGATAAGGGACCTTGATTTTCAGAGTTTCAAAAGAACTTGACGTAAGAATCATGCAAATATCGGGAAGCAAAGCTAAAGTCTGGGTCAACGACAATAAGTCCTTTGCATTAGCAGTTCCATAGGACACTTTTCCCATTAAACGTTCGAGATCATACACTTCGGAAAGGAGTTTTTGTAAATCATTGCGATAAAAAGAATCTGCTATTAATTCTTCAACCGATTTAAGTCGTTCTTCTATTTCAACTTGCTTAAGCAAGGGCTTGTCTATCCAATGCTTTAAGAGTCTTCCACCGAAGGCTGTTTTGGTTAGGTCCAGAACGGAAATTAGTGTTCCTTTCTTACTGCCCCCTCGGAGGGATTCTGTGAGTTCCAAGTTGCGACGCGTCCATTGATCAAGAAACATCCAACGCTCGGAACGATATGTTTTGATTTCAACAATATGTGTAGGATCAACCCCTGGCATGGTCTCCAGTAAGTAGCTCCATAAACCGGCGGCAGCTTTGGCAGCTATTGAGAACTCCCGAAACAATGACTCTTGTCCTTGAAAATGATCGCGCATAGCATGACCGCCAAAAGTCTTTTGTTCGCGCACTGTACAATAATAGCCTACCCAGAGTTTAGGCTTTTTCAGCAGTTCAGGTGGCATCAGGAGTTCGGCAGGGTTAATCCTGGAAACTTCAGTCAAAAGAACATCCAGGTCAGCAGTTTGAAAAATAGCGAACTCACCTGTGGATAAATCCAGAAAAGCTAATCCCCATTGTTCATGGTAATATACACTGGCTAAATAATGATTTGAACATTCCGAGACAGACTCTGTCAGAGTGCCCGGGGAGATGATACGAATAATATCACGTTTAACAATTCCTTTAGAATCTTTAGCGTCTTCTACTTGTTCGCAAATTGCAACTTTATTGCCGGCCTTAACTAGTTTTGATAAATAATTATCTAAAGCATGATAAGGGACCCCACACATGGGGATACGCTTCCCTTCTCCTGCATCTCTTCCGGTTAAGGCAATTTGTAAAATCGGTGCTGCCACTTCAGCGTCTTCCCCGAACATTTCATAAAAATCACCTAATCGAAAAAACAGAATTGCATCCGGCGCTTTTGCTTTAATCATTTGGTATTGTTGCATCATTGGGGTAGTCATATTTGTCTTCTCCCCTTTTGGATTCATTCTAAGATCAAAAGCCAATCTCTTGAGCATAAATTAAAGAAAACTTAGCTAGCCACAAAACCACAGGCGAAGACCATGGATTGGCCTGTATCAAAAAAGGGAAGAGCTTAGCATTAGCCCTTCCCTTTCCAAAGTATCAGAGGTTTAGCAGGGATTAGTTCCCGCAACCACAGCCTCCGCTTCCGCTTCCACAACCGCCTGGATTACACCCGCCAGAATCACAGCTGTCATCACCACAGGAACAACCGTCTGATGTCCCAGCAATAGCACCAGCGAGAATAGCATTAACACTATCTAACATTTCCGTGAATTTGTCTTGCGCTTTCATATAAGCAGCAATGGAAACGTTTGCTTCTACTTTAGCTTCAATTTCATCCACTGCGTTTTTATCAGCTTCAGAAGGCTCTTCACCACTTTGTTGTACTTCCATGAACCGTTCTTGAGCTTTCTGTAATTCTGCAATTAATTGTTGGGCTGAAGGGTCAGCAGCCATTGCATCTTCCATAGTGTGTAATTCAGAAAGCTCGGAACTTCGAGCAATGGCATCCGCCAAGAGTCGGGCATTTTCAATAATTTCATTTGTCATAGTGTATTAACACCTCCGAATATTACATTCTACATAGAATAGCATGATTCCTGCTTATAAAGTACATGCTTAAACAAATTATACCCTTCTAGTCCTCAATATCCCCCACCAGGGTCCAAGTTCCGGCTTCAGTGATCTGAATATTTAACAAAGAACCGATAGATTCCGAAGGTCCATTAAAAACAACAAGTTCATTTCCGCGAGTTCGCCCGACTAAGCGCTCTGGATTCGTTCTGCTGGGGCCTTCAACAAGAATCTCATAGGTTTTACCGATCATCTGTTCACGCCATCCCAGGCTTTTGACGTTCTGAACACTCATTAGTCTCTGTAAACGTCGCTTCTTAACATCAAGAGAAATTTGATCCTCCATTTCGGCTGCAAGGGTGCCCGAACGTTTTGAATACATAAAGGTGAAGGCATGACTATAATGAATCATGTTCATTATTTCTAAGGTTTGCTCAAAATCCAGTTCGGATTCGCCTGGAAAACCAACAATTATATCTGTGGTCAAGCTTGCCTTTGGTACAATTTCATGAATCTTATTAACTCGACTTAGGTAGTATTCCCTAGTATATTTTCGATTCATGCGCTCTAAAATGAAATTACTGCCAGACTGTATGGGAAGATGAAAGTGTTCGCAAAGTTTATTCCCACCAGCGACAGTTTCAATCAGTTTATCCGATAAATCCTTAGGATGTGAAGTGATAAACCGGATTCTTAAAAGGTTTGGTATTAGATCAACATCATGAAGTAAATCCGCAAAGTCATAGACAGGAGAAAATTCCTTGCCATAGGAATTGACATTCTGACCAAGTAACGTTACTTCTCGGCATCCACTGGAGACAAGGTCTGTGATCTCTTGAATAATCTCCTCAGGTTTACGGCTTCTTTCCCTGCCACGAACGTGGGGAACAATGCAATATGAACAAAAATTATTGCACCCATACATGATATTAACATTTGCTTGCAACTTGCCTTTCTCTGCTTGAGGGGTGGATTCCAAAGGCATTTTTGGTTCTTGCCATACTTCTGCAACTTTTTCCCCTTGCTCAGCTTGATGCAGGAGAGCTGAGAAATCGTGTAAATTATGGGTTCCCGCCCAAATATCAATATGGGGAGCTCGTTTCTGCAGTCGCTCTAAGGCCCCGGGTTGCTGAACCATACAACCGCTTATAGCTATCTTTAAATTTGGATTTTTTTCCTTTAGCTTTTTTAGCTCCCCTATTTTTCCGAGTATTTTATTTTCTGCACTTTCTCTAACACAACAGGTATTTATAATCACTAAATCTGCATTGAGAAGATCATCAGAACTCGTATACCCTTCTTGTCTAGTGATCTGGGTCAATGTTTCAGCATCTCGTTCAGACATCTGACAGCCGTAGGCCAGTGTAACAACTGTCTTTTCTTTTTCCTTTTCCAAAGAATTTTTCAACTCCAAATCAACCTTTAATTCCTATCATATCATTATAATAGTTTATTAATACAAGAACAATTATTTATTAATTATGAAAGCAAAAGTATTATGCACGTTCTCTAAAGATTTTATAATTTATATGACGTGCAGAGTTATAGTTTGTTATGATTTTCTCTTCTTGAGCGCCTTACATGCCTGCGCCAATAGAGAGTTTTTTTTCTTTTATTATTTAAGGAAACAATTAAGAAAAACACGCCGGCCAGAAGTATTGTTCCAATAATCCAAGTGGAAAAAGCGGAAACTGAGGTTTTCTTATCAGGGTCTGGTTGAACCGATCTTGAGGCTACCAGAGGAAAGGTATCTAAGTGAGTTTCCCCATCGAGAATTTCCACTTGCGCAACTGCTTGGCCCTCTTCAACAGAGGGTAATTGGCTGACAGATAAGGGTGATACCTTCAGATTAAGCATCTCCTGCTGTTCGTTTAGTTTTTGGGTCATGTAGATCGGTCGATCAATTATTAGATCTACAGGCTGATCATTAACTGTAATTGAAGAAATAGCAGTTCCAGCAAGTTTAAAAGTCTTTGTCTCAAACTGAGTAAAGCCATATTCAAACATCTTTTGCATATCAGTGTAGATCTCACTTCCCGGTGACTTTAAAATCACACCAATAAGATATCGTCCGTCTTTTGTCGCAGAGGCAACAAGACAATTCTTAGCTGCTTCAGTATAACCTAGCTTGATTCCATCAATGGCAGCGTCTCGCCATAAGAGTTTATTTTGGTTTACCATTAAGACTGGAACATCCGGCTTTGATCTTGAGATAGGTTGTGTTTTCGTGCGAACAAACTCTGCAAAGATAGGATTTTGATAAGCGGTACGGGCAATAAGTGCGAGATCATGAGGGGTTGTAAGATGTCCGGTTTCAGTTAAACCCGTTGGATTAACAAAATGAGTCTGAGATGCTCCTATTTCAGTGGCACGTTGATTCATCATTTCGACAAAGTGAGGCAAGTCGTTACCGATATGCTCTGCAAGAGCAACCGCTGCATCATTGGCTGAATTTAACAAGGTCGCGTAAAGAAGGTCTTTAAAGGCCAGTGTTTCCTCAGGCTCAAGGTATATTTGTGTACCGTAAACCAGCTTATTGTTTAATATTGTATCGCTGACAGTGACAATATCGTCAAAATTTCCGTTTTCAATTGCTAAAAGTCCGGTCATGATTTTAGTGGTGCTGGCCGGAGCATACTGCTCATCTGGATTTTTCATAAAAATTGCTTGTCCAGATAATACATCAATCAAGTAGGCCCCTTCTCCGCGTACATCCGGCGGCAGAGGATTTTCGGCATAAGCAATGGGCGTAATACTTAACATAATAGAAAACGAAAGAATTAAAGTGCTTATAAATTTCAACGATGTCTGCCTCCTATAAAAAAAATATAGAGCTTGATAGCATACCTAATAGCCAAACTTATAGAAGACTTGGCTAAAACCAAATCTTCTATTAATGAAAATTATCGCGTCAAAAGGAACACTCCCATAAAGTAATTATATTATTTCCGACAAGAATAGAAAAGAGCCAGCGTTCCGGGTCCGGTATGGCTGCCAACAACACAGCCGATTTCACTAATCCAGATGTCCTTAACTTTAATGCGCTGGTGAATTTCAGTAACTAAAATCTGAGCTTCATCAAAACAAGCTGAATGTGATATTCCTATCAGTTGCTCTTCAGAATTAACAATTTCTTGTTCCATTACATCAACTAATTTGCGTATAGCCGCCCGTCGAGTACGAACTTTCGCAAAGGGCTCAATCTTTCCTTCTGGGGTAATATGCAAAACAGGTTTAACATCAAGTAATCCGCCTATATATCCTGCCGGTTTACTAACCCTTCCCCCTTTAACCAGGTATTCAAGAGTATCTAAGGTAAATACGTAGCGCATTTGTTTACGATATTCGAGAATAGTCTTTTCGGCCTCTTCCCATGACGCCCCAGATTTCAAGATGTTCAGAGTAAAAAGAGCCAACAGCCCATAGCCAAATGAAGCTCCTAAGCTATCAATTACGTGTATTCGTTCAGGATCTGAGGTCATCTCACGCATCATTCGAGCAGTCGTAACTGTTGAACTCAAACCTGAAGAAAGATGAATTGCTACCACATCGTGACCTTCGGACAAGATCTTTTCGTATGCTTCCAATAAAGTATTAGGATTTGGCTGAGATGTCTTAGGCAATTCCTTAAAGGTTTCAAATTTAGCGTAAAAGTCTTTTGTTTGTAGATCTACTCCTTCTAAGAAGGTCTTACCATCAATATTTACGGGCATAGGAACCGTAATAATGCCTGCATCATTTGCTTTGTTTAAAGGGATATCAGCCGCACTATCAACAAGTACTTTGAAGGACATGCTACACCTCCTACAAAACGATACATTAGTTTAACATAATGGTATTCTAGATGAACAAGGATTATCCTGCTATTGTCAAACAAAAAAATAATGCCCATCTTTTCGATGAGCAAAGTTTCATGATTATCAAAATTCTAAACACCTGTTAAGAACGAAATTCACCTTTGTTCAAGATGCTAACTGTTGAATGATTGCATGTTGTCCAAGGATTGCCATTAGTTTTGAAAGTTCGTGTTTCTTAACTACCCGATAATTTACGTCTTCTCCTTCAATCCACGTAACAAGAAACATACAATCCCTCCTCTTCTCATCTTGTATTATGTATACATAATACCATGAGTTAAGCAGAAACACAATCATCTATCTTAGTAGCATTATAAAATTTTCTTATCTTGGAGTAGGGAGGATAGAGGCTTGTTGTTTTTTAAATAGGGGTTGTAAACTTTGCCATATTTCGTATTTACGGACATCTGCCAGATGACCTTCTTTGTTAAGAAAAACATGAACGGTTTTGCCTTCTGTTAATAGCCTTTCATCACAATATATGAGATAAGAAAAGGTTATACTTCGGGAAGTCATAGTCTCAATTTTCGTAACTACAGTAAGCTTATCATCATAATGAGCGGGTTTACGATAACGGCAATTTGCCTCTACCACAGCCAAAGCCAGACCTTGTTTCTCAAACTCTGTATAAGGGAGGTTTAACTCTCTGAATAATTCTGATCTTCCGACCTCAAACCAAATTAGATAATTAGAATGATAGACAACTCCCATTTGATCTGTTTCAGCATAACGAACACGCAAATTAGTTTTTGAAGATATTCCCATTTAATGGCCTTCTTTCAAATAGTCTTAGAATAAATAAGTCAATAGATTTAGCTGCGATAGTAATGAATTTGTAGATATTCTGACCGCTATGTTATAATGTGCAAAAAAACTTCTGTGGCCAGCGATCAATTAAAGGAGGATCTATCCTTGAGTACTTCACCCTTGCAAATATTTATCGAACGTATTAATGAGCTGTCTCGAAAACAACGGTCTGTTGGTTTAGAAGAGTGGGAACGGGCCGAACAAGAAGCATTACGCCAAGAGTATTTATCCTTTATTCGGGAACAAGTTAAAGATACCCTAAGCAAAGTTCAAGTTGAAGAGGACACCCCTATTCAGTAATACCCACGGAGCAAGTATCGCCTTGCTCTTATTTTATGTAATTCGACAATAACGTATTTGATATCTTTGAGTAAATATTAATCCTCAGGATCTTCAGAATGTATTTGTTTTAACCAATAGGCAAATAATAAGCAGGATAGATAATCTATTTTTAAGGAGGAGGATCATCTTTGCCAGAACGAATTATTAAGTATGGAGGAGTAAAATTTCGAAATCTTGTTCCCCCTGTGAAAATAAACCGTTTTGTTAATCGTTTACCCCGTAATAAAAAAGAATCACTCTTTGAGATTGCCAGTGAGTTACAGCATGCGGGACTGATTAGAGTATTTAATGACAGGTCACACACTACAATTGATAAAGATACTATTGATAATCAAATGACGAATACAGGCAATTTTGATCACGATATCCCAGGGCTTAAACGGAAAGAAAAGGATTCATTAACCCAGCCTAAGTAGAGCTATGAAATTAATGACTGAATAAACGCGAATAGTCCATTGACTATTCGCGTTTATTCTTATTTTATCACTAATTTGACACAAAACAAACTATACACTGTAGTTATAGGATGCTCACTGAACCCTCATACATCATGCCTGTTAAGGCATCGACTGTCAAAGTCTGCCCGTTTTCAACCTTGGAAAAGGCATCTGCAGCACCGACAATCGTCGGAATCCCATACTGTAATCCCATGATAGCAGCGTGTGAAGTCAAACCACCCTCTTCAACGACTAATGCTCCCGCACGCGAAATTAAGGGTATAAAACGTGCATCTGTTGACAAAGCAATTAAAACTTCCCCATCGTTGAAAACTTCTTTGTCCGGGAATTGAACTTTGCATGCTAATCCTGAGTAGGATCTGCGTCCAATTCCAATCCCCTTAGACAAGATATTGCCCATTACTTGCACTTTTATCATATTTGTAGAGCCTACCTTGCCAATAGGGACACCGGCGGTAATAACAACGACATCGCCAGCGTGAATATAGTTTTGATTCAATGATGTATTGACTGTGACTGACAACATTTCGTCTGTTCCAGAGCTTTCGGGAACTAGAATGGGTTGGACTCCCCATTGCAAAGCTAACTTTCTTGCGGTACTGGCAAATGGAGTTGCAGCAATAATCATGGCAATTGGTCTATACTTTGAAATCATACATGCAGTCAACCCTGAATGAGTAGGAGTCAGAATGGCAGTCGCCTGCAGGTCTTTTGCTATGGTGTAGCTGGCAAAACTGATCGCTTCGGCAACGTTAAGCTGAGTATAACGAGAGGACACATTATTTTGACAGGTCTTTTCGGTGCGCTTTGCCAGCTTATCCATCATTTGTACTGCTTCAATCGGATATAGGCCTGCAGCAGTTTCACCCGATAACATAATAGCATCTGTTCCATCCAAAATTGCATTAGCAACATCACTTGCTTCTGCTCTTGTCGGCCTCGGTTGGCGTATCATGGAGTCTAACATTTGAGTCGCGACTATAACAGGTTTACCAAGCAAATTACATTTACGAATCATTTCCTTCTGTCTAATAGGAACTTCTTCCACCGGAATTTCAACTCCAAGATCTCCACGGGCAACCATGAGCCCATCAGCTACCTCAAGAATGTCATCTAAGTTATTGATTCCTTCCTGACTCTCGATCTTAGCAATAATATGGACATCTGCTCCCATTTCTTCAACAACCCTGCGGACATCCAGAATGTTTAGTGCTTTACGTGTAAAAGAAGCCGCAATAAAGTCAATCCCTTGGGAGATGCCAAAACGAATATCTTCAATATCTCTTTCTGTGACCGCAGGCAGGTCTATGAGTGCATTTGGTGTATTAACTCCTTTTTGAGATTTAAGAATTCCGCCATTTCTAATGATAGTTCGAATAATTCCCTTGTCCACGGAGGTAACTTCTAAGTCAAGCTGGCCATCATCTATCAGAATATGGTTGCCGGGCTTAATTTTCCGCCATAGATCAATATAGGTGATTCCAACCCTCTGCTGATTTCCAAGGCTAAGATCTGTGTCTAAAATAAACTCTGACCCATTAATCAAAGTAATTCCTTCTTCAGGAACCTTTCCGGTACGCACTTCCGGCCCTTTAGTATCCAGCAATATCCCCAAATGTTTTCCGAATTTAGCCGCTTCCTTCCGCAAGGTTACAATTCTGCGGCTGTGTTCTTCGTGGGTTCCATGGGAAAAATTCAGTCGAGCAACATCCATCCCAGCTGCTAGAAGTGCTTGAACCTTTTCTTCAGACTCGCTTGCCGGACCAATGGTGCAGACAATTTTAGTCCTTCTCATACAACAACCTCCTTCTAGCTTACAACCCCTTTGTTACAATAAGCTTCACAAAATCTAAAATCCGATTTGAATAGCCCCATTCATTATCATACCAAGCTAAAACTTTAGCCATTCGATCTCCCATCATCATGGTTGATAATCCATCTACAATAGAGCTGGCCGGGTTACCATTGAAATCGTGAGAAACTAAAGGTAATTCGGTATATTCGAGGTAGCCTTTCATCTTCCCATTAGCAGCTTGCCTCAAGGCAGCGTTTATTTCATCTCTGGTTGTTGGTTTACTTAAATTAACGACAAAATCAACTAAAGAAACATTCGGAGTTGGCACTCGAACAGCGAGTCCATTTAATTTACCTTCTAATTCAGGTATGACAAGGGTAACAGCTTTGGCTGCGCCTGTGGTAGTTGGGATCATCGATTGATAGGCAGCTCTGGATCTGCGCCAGTCTTTGTGCTCTAAATCTAAAATTCGTTGGTCATTAGTAACCGAATGAGTAGTCGTCATCATCCCTTGTTCAATCCCAAAGGTATCCAAAAGAACCTTAGCTACAGGAGCAAGGCAATTAGTTGTACAAGAAGCATTAGAAACCACATGATGTTCTAGCGGATTATACAGATTTTCGTTGACCCCCATTACGATGGTAATATCTTCGTTTTTTGCCGGTGCAGAGATGACGACTTTTTTAGCCCCAGCAGTAAGATGCTGTGCAGCATCATCACGTTTTGTAAATCGTCCCGTTGATTCAATGACAATATCAACTCCAAGATTACTCCAAGGCAAGTCTAAAGGATTTTTTTCGGCGAAGATGTCAATTCGTTTACCATCAATAAGCATTGTGCGACCGTCTATATCTACTGAATTGGGCAGCACACCATGCACTGAATCATACTTGAATAAATGGGCTAATAAATCCGGACTTCCTAAATCGTTGATGGCCACTACTTCAAATGGAAGAGTTTGATTGAGAGATGCTCGAAGTGTAAGTCTGCCAATACGCCCAAACCCATTTATTGCTACTTTAATACTCATATGTATAACCTCCTCATAATAATCAAAGATATAGTGTGTTCATGGTAAAAATAGTATCTCCATTTAACTCTATTCTGTAGACACTAATAAATCCCTGCTCCCCATTGTATTCCTTCACAAAATTTTCCACATTAGCTTTCATAATCAGAGTTTTTATAAGAGATTCATCAATACTGATAGGTACTTTACCATATATACTTCCCTAAAAAGAAAAAAACTTGCAAAGCCAAGGAACTGCAAGTTTAAATTAATAACTTTAACTTTACAGATGTGCTATAATTTAGATTTAGATTGGGTTTTTACAACTGCAATTGCTTCATCTTCAACGTAAAATAGGATTTTTTCAAGTACTGACATCAGTTTATTCTCCACCCCCGAGAAGTTCATAGCCGGCACATAGTAGGTTTCCAGTAAGTCATGAGTGGCCTTCGCTTTCTCAGAATTTTTAAGGGCTCTTGTTATATGTTGGTTAACTCGAGTCTGACAATCCCGTATTTCATCACTACAGTTTTTAATAAGTTCAGTATTATTGAGGCTCTGTTCGAAATTCAAGGGTATAATTTTGCCCTTAAAATTAGGAGCGTAAGCGTAGGGCTCACAATCAATGACCAAAGCAGTTTTTAGATCCGGAAGAATAATAAGGTCCAGTTGATCGGGATCAAGAGTATTATGGTAATATTCGATACTCAACCCATAGATTGCGGCTCGTGCCGCGATTCTGGAGAGGAAAGTTGACTTACCTGTTCCGGGTTGCCCTTTTAATATGTAGAGCGTCTCAGTTTTATTTAGCAATGTATCTATGAACTGGGTTTGTCCTTGTGGAGTATGACCCCAAGCAAATAGATGTCGTTCTGTACCATGGTTACTTGACGTAGCTTTAATAATTTCCTTTTGCATCTTTAAGGTCAGTTGATTGATCTGACTCCAATCCTGGTATGTTGATATATAGTGCTTCCATTCAGCTAAGACAATTTTTGCTTCCTTTAAAGCGAAATACGCTCTTTGAAAATAGCATGTGACTTTCAAATTACAGTCTATGATTTTTTGTCTTGATTTCTTAATCATATCTTCGTTCCAGTATTCACCGAGATTAATTATTTCATCTACAGCACCTGGATTCTTCGGATCCACAATATGGGGCGCTGTTCCGTCCATTAAACCAATCTTAAGTTCAGGAATGACTATCCCATCAATAGATCCGTTGTCTGACGACAACAATGGTACTCAATATCATACCCTCGGTCTAACATGGATTGACCAATCTTTTTCATAAATGATGATTTACCTACGCCGGGTCCCCCTTTGAGGACAAAGATATGGTTAGCGTTTTGTTCAATCATATAATGGTAGAATGAATAGAAACCTTGTGATGTTACTGCTCCAGGAAATACCTTCTTAATATGTGCATTCAATATATAGTATACTCCCCCTTTATTGCAGCCGCATACCATTTCTATTCAGATGGGCAAGTTCTCGTTCCGGATTTTAAAAATATCTAATCTCTTGAAAAGGTCTGATACAGAAAGACCGACTGATGATTGACATCAGCCGGTCTTTCTTATAGGACAATCCTACTCTTAAAATAAACACTCGAATCTAATGAGTAATTTATAATGCTTTTTCTAAGATTTCAGCTACATCTAATGCCTTTAATTCTTCCCCAACTTCACGAGCAGCTATGCCGTCAGCGAACATGGTGAGACAGAATGGGCACGCAGTTCCGACATAGTCTGGTTTTACAGCAATGGCCTCATCGGTGCGCATTTCATTGATCCGCTGTCCTTCATGCTCTTCCAGCCACATTCGGCCTCCACCGGCACCGCAACAGAAACTTTTCTCGCCGGTGTGTGCCATTTCCTTGATATCCAGACCAACTGCTTTAAGCAATTCACGAGGTTGTTCGTAAATCTCATTGTAGCGGCCCAGGTAACATGAATCGTGATAGGTGACAGTCTTTTTGTCCGCGTTAGACAGCTTGAGTTTTCCGGACTTAACTAGATCTAATAGGAATACGGTATGGTGAATAACTTCAAAGTTACCGCCTAATTGTGGATATTCGTTCTTTAAGAAGTTATAGCAGTGAGGGCATTGAGTAATGATTTTCTTAACTCCGTAATTGTTCATAACTTCAATGTTCTCAGTGGCTAAAGAATAGAATAAATACTCGTTTCCTAATTTACGAGCTGAGTCACCACAGCATTTCTCTTCATTTCCCAGGATGGCAAAATGAACACCAGCAGTTTGGAGTAATTTGACAAGAGCAGCGGAAACTTTTTGATTGCGTGCATCAAATGCGCCTGAACATCCGGGCCAATATAAATACTCTGCCGTAGGATCTTCTTCAAATGTTTTAACCCCAAGACCTGTAATAAAATCAGCACGTGTTGTCCAGCCAATACCCCATGGATTTCCGTTGTTCTCCATATTTTTGAAGGCTAATTGTGCTTCAGCAGGGAATCTTGTCTCCATAAGGACGAGATTCCGACGCATATCAATCGTTTTATCAACATGTTCTACGAACACAGGACATTGTTGCTCGCAAGAACGACATGTGGTACAAGCCCAAAGGTCATCTTCAGGTATCACTTCACCAATAAGTGCCCGACCAGTCCATTCTTCCGTCTCTTCAGACTCGCTTGCTGCGGCAGCTTCCTGGCCGACAGTTTGAGCTAAGACTTTATTTTGAGCTTGAACAGCAGCACCCGTTTCTTCCATAAGAACTCGCATATCTTGGATAATGCGTTTCGGGTTAAGGTGTTTACCGCTCAAGTATGCGGGACAGTTATCTTGGCAACGTCCGCAGCGTAAACAAACATCTGTATTAAACAATGCCTTCCAGGAAAACTCCCGCAATTGGCTTTTGCCAAAGGTTTCCAGGCTTTCATCTTCAAAGTCAATCGGCTCAGGAATACCAATCGGGCCACGGTTGCGGAAGAACTGATTGAGTGGACCCAATAGTACATGGAAAAGCTTAGAGTATGGGAAATAAGCAATGAATGCCATCGCTAAGGCGAGATGTAACCACCAGAGGAAAACGTGTAAGGACAAAAGTTGAGCTTCATTAAGCATAGCTTTTAACGGGATAGACATCCATTGTCCGACAAAAGCATACCCAGCCCAAGGATCCGGTACGACAGCGATGCGTGCCCCTTGGATGACAAAGCCTGTTAATAAAATGGTGAATAATAAGACAAGTGTTATTGCATCGTCAGGTTTATTATCTAAACGATCCGGCCTTTGGATATACCGTCGGTATGCTGCAACAACGATTCCTATCAGAGCTGCAAGTCCAAACAAGTTTGCTGTTACTTTAATGAACAGATAAAGCCAACCGTGGAAAATGTTTATGGCGAAATCTGCTTGAAGAGTAATAATGGCTGTTGCAAAAGCTAAAAACAAAAATCCATAGAAAATTCCAGCATGCATCAGACCCGGGTAACCATCTTTAAGAATTCGTTTGTGGGCAAAGGTGTAAACTATTACGTCTTTGATACCTGGCCAAACGTCTTTCCATCGATTATCAGGTTGTCCTAATTTCCAAAGCTTAACTCGTTTATATACTCCATAAACGAAGATAGCAAGTGCAATGACAAAGAATAAATAAAGCCAATGATGTCCTTCAACGTTCCAATACACTTGACGTGTAGCCATTTTTTCCTCTCCTTACCCTATTTAAGGAAGCGCCTTGAGAGGCGCTTCGCTAAATGTTATTCCTTATTCATTAACCAATTTTTTAAATTCTTCAGTTAGTAAGGGAACGACTTCAAATAGGTCGCCAACAATACCGTAATCCGCAACATTAAAGATGTTAGCTTCAGGGTCTTTGTTAATGGCTACAATGAACTTTGAGGATCCCATACCAGCTAAATGCTGGATTGCTCCAGAAATTCCGCAAGCGATATAAAGAGTCGGGGCAACAGTTTTACCTGTTTGTCCAACTTGGAATTTGTGTTCTTTCCAACCAGAGTCTACTGCAGCGCGTGAAGCTCCGACAGCAGCACCGACTACATCAGCCAAATCTTCTAGAATATTATAATTCTCAGGACCCTTCATTCCACGTCCACCAGAGACAATGATGTTTGCCTCGGTAAGCTCTGGACGCTTAGAAGCAGCAATTGCAACTTCCTTAAGAATAGCCACTAAGTCAGCAGCATCAATCTCTGCTGCTTCTTTAACTACCTCAGCTTGACGAGCAGCATCCGGAGCTGCTACCGGGAAGGTATTAGGACGAATCGTAGCCATAATCGGACGAACATTTGAGGTGAGATGAGCAAATGCTTTACCGGCATAAATGGGGCGTTTGAAGGTTAAGAAGCTATTGGAATCTGCTTCCATGCCTGTGCAGTCTGAAGCCAAGCCAACTCCAAGACGTTGGGCTAAACGTGGAGCCAAATCTTTACCGACGGCAGTATTTCCAATTAAAACAGCCTGAGGCTCTTCTTTTCGGATGAGCTTATTGAGTACGGAAGTATAAGCTCCAGTGGTATATTCAGCCAACTTTGCATCATCAATCAGTATTACTTTGTCTGCTCCGCTAGCGGCAACAGTCGCAGCAAGTTCGTCAATACCTTGTCCGAGCACAACTGCTACTACCGGCTCCCCTGTTGCATCAGCAATTTTACGAGCTTGGCTGAGAAGTTCTAATGAAACTTTACGAATTTGCAAGTTGCGTTGTTCGACAATAATCATAATCCCTTTAGCCATGTTAATTCCTCCCTTTACAGAACCTTAGCTTCTTCACGCAAGAGTTTTGCTAATTCATTTGCAGCTTGTGCCGCATCACCGGCAAGTTTTCGTCCACCTTGGCGAGGAGTAGGTAAACTGTATTCATTAATAATCATCTTTGGTGACAAATCTCCAGCGCTTAATCCAAGATCAGCAAGGGTTAAAGTTTGTAACGGTTTCTTTTTAGCCTTCATAATGCCTGCAACAGATGGATAGCGAGGTTCGTTCAACCCTTTTTGGGCAGTTATTACAGCTGGGAAACTAACTTCAATCGTTTCAGTTCCGCCATCAATTTCACGAGTTGCAGTTGCTTGTGTTCCAGCAACTTCGAGCTTAAGAACGCTACTGACCGAAGGAATACTTAATGCCTCTGCTAAACGAACTGCAATTTGGCTTGCACCATCGTCAATAGCAATACGTCCAACTAAAATGACATCATATGGAACTTGAGCAATCGCTTTAGCCAAGATCTGAGCTCGACCATACTCATCAGTATTGTCTACTTCAGGATCGTTGACCAATATACCTTTATCTATTCCCATCGCCAATGCAGTGCGGATGGCTTCTTGGGCACGAGGACCTCCCATACTTACGACGGTCACTTCGCCACCAAACTTTTCCTTAAGCCTAATTCCTTCTTCAATGGCAAACTCATCGTAAGGGTTGATAATTAGATTAACCCCATTGGCATCGATTTTACCGTTACCATCTAATACGATTTTAGCCTCAGTATCAAATGTTTGTTTGATGAAAACGACAATATTCACACTGTTTCCCCCTTACTGCAACAAAATTAATACTTTCAGAACATGACTCTTGATAACAACTGCATTAAAACTCACTGATACCTGTGATAGACGAGGTGACGAGCCTCACTCAAGATAACATCGTCTCTGACTGGTAAAGTCCTCCTCCATTAGACACCAACAATGAAATTTTTCATAACACCCCCCATAAATGCGTGAGAAGGAATTTATTTTCCAACACAAGTATTGTAGACTCTGACTAGACACAGGCTAAGCAGAGTTACCAGCAAAATCCCTGGATATAACTCACGAATATGATTTGTTTCACATATGCAATTAATAGATTAACAAAAATACAACCATGACTTGAAGTTTTTATAGTAACAAAATGCACAATCTATAATGCTGCTACCTTCTTCTCACAAAATAAGACTAGCATTGTGTGCTCAATAAGTCAATATGACGATAATTAAGAAATCTTATAGCGAAATTATGCATAAAATGAATTTTTCAATAAACGCACTCTAAGTCCTTAATATATACGACATTTTAACAAGTTTTGTCAGGATTGTTAAAAACAAATATATTTCTCTTTTCAGATTATTCGACCAATACACGCTAAATCCTTCTTGGTCGACAACTATATTTTAATATAGATACATTATCAAATGTTATTGAAGAGGTTAATGTTTTATCGTTATAAGGGCTGTAATAAAACTTGAAAAGTTTTCGAGCTGGTGGTGCGTTATCCCCCAAAAAGAGGATTCTACATCTTGACGTGGTGAATAGATCCTCTAATATATAGGGAAATATCGAATAAAGAGGGGATGTAACAAACCGGAAAACAAGTCAAGTTACATCCCCTCCTCTTTTAAGGTTTTAAGTGGTTTTATGGGGCAACGTTTTTTGAATATTACGTTCTTTATGTGTGTCGAACTCCTGATAATGAGGATCTCTAACTGTGACTGATGCTTTTGCACGTGATACTTTTTTATGAGCTCCCATTACAATTCACCCTTTCCTCTTATTAAGACAAACTTGAAACTAGTTTTCCCGAATCACACAATGCTATTCTAATCAGAATCTGTAAATAATTAAGACGGTTGAAATTCTTTTATTACAGACTTCAAGGAAGCCTTTCAAAAACTTTCTGCTGTCATGCTATAATAGTAAAAGTAAATTCTAAACTATTAATTATGTGTAAGGAACTCTCAATTATGGCCGGAGGGATAAAATGATCAACGAACAACAACTGGGAGACTTATTAGCAAACAAACTTTTTTCAGGTAAAATGACACCTGACTTTATTCATTTTTGTCTTACACATGGACGAATTCGTCGTTATGCTTCCAAACAATATCTTTATTTCTCAGGAGATGAAGGAAACACTGTCTATTTCCTCATTTCAGGCCGAATTCGGCTCTACCTAATGGGTGAGTACACTGAGAAAATAATTCGTGTCCTTAATCCCCCAGTTTTTTTCCCAGAGATAATACTTGACGGAAAACCCTATCCCCATGCTGCACTTTGCATAGAGGAGACAGAAGTATTAGCTATAGACCGGCTAACATTTATGCGATTTATGGAAAACAATCCATCCTTACTCTGGATTTTTTACTGTGAACTTGCTCTGGATTTGCGTCGTTCCTACAGACAAATTAGAAATCTGTCCCTGGGAGATGCGCGTTTACGCTTAGGTGCCAAGCTTTTTGCTCTGGCTCATGTGCATGGTCAGCAAGTTAAGAATGGTGTAACAATTACTATTCCTCTTTCTGCAACAGAACTTGCGGGGATGTGCAGCCTTGCTCGAGAATCTGTCAGCCGTATTCTAGCAGAATTGAAAGAAGCCACAATTATTGAGATTAAGAAAAAGGTTATAACGGTTTTGGATATGGAAAATTTACGAATATGGATTCACGAGCGAGCAGCCCGCTCTCGCTCTCTAGACTAAATTCGCTCTATTTTCAAGAAAATGAGTTAACCTCTCTTGAGTCAGTCCATTACAGATATAATTTTTGATTATATCAATGACCCAGGCAATTACTTCCTCATCAGTTGCGACTTGTCCGGCGAAGGTTGCAAATCGTGGGTGTCGTCCTACTCTCCCGCCAATACGCAAATTCCAACCACTCTCGCCTTTAGTTAATGTCCCTGAAGGGCAAAGGCTTTGACAATTCCCACAGGAAAGGCAACGATTATTATCTATGACAATTCCATTTTGTCCTAAGGTTATAGCACCTTCTATGCAAGAATGAACACACGCGTTACATTCTGTACAGGGTGCCTCAGTAATTCGAGGAGTTACATATCCAGAAATTCCGAAGTCTTTTATATCAGGTTGAGAACAACCATTGGGACAGCCTGCAATGCAAATTTTTGGAATGTGGTGATGAAGTACTTGACCAAATTTCCCTTCAAGTGTTTCGTGAATGTTTAACTTAACTAGGTTGATTTTCAAAGCTTCGAAAAGCGCATTCCAATTGCGAGCTAATTTCGGACAATTCGGACGACAGTGTTCCAGCTGAAATCCAGAATGTTTCATTTTTATTCCTCCAGAAATAATGTAAGGCCTTTCTGAAGTAGTTTAGCAAATACACAAACATTTTGATGTGGTTTTAATCACATAGTAATTTATTGTAATATAAAAAAGATATCACTGTGGTAACCCGAAGATTTACCATAGTGGTATCTTTCTTATATTCTGACGTCATATATTAAATCATTTTCAGTTAGTGTTAACTTTATTCGTTTAAATCCATTCTCTTTCCATTACAAATATAGACGATCTCTTCAGCGATATTTGTACAATAATCTCCAAGTCGCTCTAAAAAACGACTGGCAAAGAGAAGGTAATTAGCTTGTGTCACCTTGTTAGGGTCTTCCATCATAATAGTCCTAAGTTCTCCAAAAACTCCGGAGTAGATTTTGTCAATTTCATCATCCATTAACGCCATTTCTGCTGCGGCACCACAATCTTCGTCGACATACGCTCTCAGTCCAATGTTAATCATCTTTTGCACTAAAGCACTCATGCGAGGAATGTCAACCAAGGGCTTTATCAATTCATCCTGACCTATTCTAATAGTTAACTTTGCGAGATCAACAGACAGATCTCCCATTCGTTCAAGGTAAATAGAAATTTTAAACCCCGCCACAAGCTTGCGTAAATCACGAGCAAAGGGTTGCTGTGTAGCTATAAGAAGAATACATGTTTCTTCTATTATTGCTTGCAAATCATTAAGGTCCAAATCCTTCACTACAATTGAGTTCGCTAATTCTAGATTTTGATTAATCAAGGAACTAACCGCAAGCGCTATTTGTTGGTTAACCAAGTTGCCCATGTCTAAAATATTGGCGCGCAATTCCTCTAATTCAAGATCAAATTTTTGACGAGTCGGCATTTAATAATTCCCCCTCTCTATTAAGTTTTTTATATTATACAGCTACTTCTAATTTAAATGGAACCCCTTACCCAAACCGTCCGGAAATATAATCTTCCGTTTTTTTCTTAGCTGGCCGGGTAAAAAGGACACTCGTTACATCTTCTTCAATTAAATCACCGCTTAAGAAAAATGCCGTTCGGTCTGAAACACGAGAGGCTTGATGCATATTATGTGTAACAATGATAATTGTATATTTGTCTTTCAACTCAGAAATAAGCTCTTCAATCTTCATGGTAGAGATGGGATCAAGGGCCGATGTCGGTTCATCCATTAACAGAATTTCAGGACCCACCGCCAATAGTCGTGCAATACAAAGCCGTTGTTGCTGACCGCCAGACAGACCCAGTGCAGATTCATGCAAGCGATCTTTAACTTCATTCCATAAGGCTGCATCCTTTAAACTCGTCTCAACTATTTCACTCAATTTTTTCTTGTCAGATTCTCCATGAATACGCGGACCATAAGCAACATTTTCAAAAACTGACTTAGGAAAGGGATTAGGATTTTGAAAGACCATTCCTACCTTTTTTCTTAGTAAGACAACATCTGTGCCGGCAACATAAATATCCTGCCCATCAATCTTTACTTGACCCATAATCTTCACACTGGGGATTAAATCTTGCATCCGATTGAGCGTGCGCAAAAACGTGGATTTGCCACAGCCGGAGGGACCTATTAGAGCTGTCACACTTCTTTCCTTCATTGCTATGCCTATGTTATTTAAGGCCTGCTGATCGCCGTAAAAAAGGTCGAGTTTATTGACCACGATCTTATCCATATCAACTTCTCCTTATATCCATGTATAGAATGCTACATCTTATTTTTTCCCAGCTGGCGGCGTTGCAACCAACGACTGGGCAGTGTCAAGCAAATATTAAAAACTATGACCATAATAATTAACAGTGCGGCTGTCCCATCAGCAATTTGGTCAGCATTCGTTCCTGGTAATGGATTTGACTTAACGGCAAATAAGTGCACAGCTAATGTCTCACCCGCTGCAAGAGGATTAACATCAAATGGTATTCGAGAGACATTCATACCCGCTGTGAAGATCAATATTGCGGTTTCACCTAACGCCCTGCCGGCGACTAGGGTTATTCCTGTAATAAGTCCGGGCAGAGCCGTCGGCAGAATTACCTTTCGTAAAGTCTGCCACATTGTAGCCCCTAATGCTAAACTGGCTTCTCGGTAACTCCTAGGTACCGCGCGTAAAGATTCTTCAGTGACGCGCACTAAGATAGGTAAATTTAGTAAGGCAAGAGTTGCAGACCCTCCTAAGATGGTGAATCCTAAACCAAACATGTTTACAAATACGATCATGCCGAAAAGGCCAAAGACTATCGATGGAACACTTGCTAAACTCTCTGTACTCAAACGAATCAGGTCTGTAAATTTGTTTTTCGGAGCATATTCAGCCATGTATATTCCGGCACCTAACCCGACAGGCAGCGAGAGAACTAAGGAAAGAAACAATATATAGAATGAATTAAAGAGCTGACCTCTCACCCCATCTGGGCCATTAAAGAACTCACTCGTCAGATGAGGCACACCTCGTCCTAAAATGAGAGTTAAAAAAGCAATCAGTATAGCTACAATAGCTAAAGCTCCTATCCAGAGCATAATAGTGGCAAAACGATCGGCTTGATGAGCTTTCAACGAGCTGCCCCCTTTCGTGAGGCTGTTCTGACAAGAATAATCATAATAAGGGCAATGATCAGCAGAATAAATGCCATCATAAACAGGCCGTTATTCCACGTTGAACCGAAGGGGGTATTGCCCATTTCCATAACGATATTACTAGTTAACGTTGAGGTAGGACTGCCTAAAGAATCAGGGAATCGCGGTGAATTTCCAATAACCATCTGAACTGCCATGGTCTCTCCGATGGCCCGAGCCATCGCTAAAATAATCGCTGTTAATATTCCCGGGGATGCTGCTGGCACAAGAACTCTGCGTATAGTTTGCCAACGTGTTGCCCCTAAGGCTAACGAAGCTTCTTTATAAGTTCTTGGTAAGGAGCGTAAAGCATCTTCCGAAAGACTTATCACCGTCGGCAGAATCATGATAGCTAATACAATCCCAGCAGCCAACATGCCGTAGCCGGTTGGGGAGTTGGTGAGTTTTCCGGTCAAACCTACGATGACGGTAATACCAACGTATCCATACACCACAGAGGGAATCCCGGCAAAGAGATCTGTGGCGGGACGCATGAAGGCGCGCACCCAAGGCGGAGCAATTTCAGCTAAAAATACAGCTCCGGCCAACCCCAATGGACCTCCAATGAGTATTGCAATTAATGTCGTTCCAATCGATCCTGCAATAAATGTCAGTGCTCCAAACTTTCCAGAGTCTGGACTCCATTTGCTGCTAGTGAAGAATTCAATGATGCTGACCTCACGAAATGTTGATAGGCCCTGCATCCCTACAAACCAAATAATGCATAAGATGATTAATGACACCAAAACTGCACTGCTAATAAATAAATAACGTGATAAACGGTCATTATAATATACCCAGGACTTACGTTGAGGCAACCTGTTACACCTCCAATTTTTCATTTCTAGGAATTTAAACCTCGCTAATATTTGATCATATGTAATCAATTTAATAGCTTATAATAAGTTTAACTTATGCGTGTAAATTGTAAATTAAGAGAATGTAAAGTTCAGGTTAACAATTTTAAGATGAGCATAGCGAATTGGGAGCAAGAGATATCTTGCTCCCAATTCATAGCCATGTTATTTCATCGAGTTGTATTTTATTTTTTCATTTTACTAACGGGGATAAATCCAGTCTTCTCAACATTCTTATCTTGGAATTCAGCACTCATAATATAGTCTAAGAAAGCTTTTACAGTTCCGGTAGGCTCTCCTTTTGTGTACATATGTTCATAGGAGTAAATAGGATACTGTCCACTAATTACTGCTTCTGGGCTGTACGCAACTCCATCAAACTTTAACGCCTTGACAGTGTCTTTCAAATAAGCTGCATCAATATAGCCAATAGCCCCAGTAGTTTGGGCGACACCAGTGAGCAAATTGCCTGTTGAATCTTGAGCGGCGGCAGCGTCAGTCATCTTTTGACCGTCCATTACGATCTTCTCAACATTTAAGCGGGTTCCAGAAGATGCAGCCCGACCAATAATGGATATTTTGAGGTCTTGACCACCAACATCTTTCCAGTTGGTTATTTTTCCAGTAAATATATCCGCTGCTTGAGCTTTAGTTAAGTTATCAACTTTGACATCTTTATTAACAATTAGTAAGAAAGGAGCTACGCATACTTGATGATCAACTAATCCTGCACTTTTTAGTTCTTCTGGGCTGACGACGTCAGAGTTACCAATCTCAATAGAGCCGCTGGCAACATTATTTAGGCCAGTCATAGAACCACCACCGCTCAGGTTAACTTGCACACCGGAGTTTTTAGCCATGAACTCATCGGCAGCTAATTTGACAAGGGGTTGTAAGGCAGTTGACCCTGCTGCAGAAATAGTTTTCTTGTCAATGGATGTAGAGCTTGGAGCAGGGGTTGTAGTTGGGACCGCAGTTTGACCACATCCTACCAGAGCCAGTAAAGCGATCAAAGTGGTACTTACAAGAGCAACTCTCGATTTAGATTTAAACAATTTAGTTTCCTCCTTAATTTTTATTAAGTACAGATTGATTATAATAGACGATTGTAAAGTATTAATGAAATCAATGTAAAGTTTGAGTTAAATTTCAGTTCTTGGGTCGATGTGTAAACGTATACCCGACTCCACGTACAGAATCGAGAACTGGTCCTAAGGGCTTCAATTTATTTCGCAAATGACTAATATGAACATCAAGTGCTCTGGTGCCTGTGCCGGAAAGATTGCCCCAGACCTTTTGGATCAGATATTCTCGACTGAATACTTGGTAAGGATTTGTTACGAAGAGAACTAGCAATTCAAATTCCTTTACTGTTAAGTTTAGAGGTTGTTCTGCTAAGAAAACACTGTAGCTTTCTTTGGTTATCTTCAACTCTCCCCATTTCAGCGGACTGTCATTGGTATTAGTTATTCGATGAACTTCTCTGAGTCTAGCCTTTATTCTCGCGGACAATTCTCTAGGATTAAAAGGCTTAGATAAATAGTCATCGGCACCTAGCTCAAGCCCGATTATTTTGTCTGTCACATCGTCACTAGCGCTTAGAATTATTATCGGAATAGTATTGGTATCCTTCTGTGAGCGCAATTTTTTAGTTACATCAAATCCATTAAGCAGTGGCAACGTTAAATCAATGATAATAAGATCGGGTTTATCCTTCCTGGCAAGTTCTAACCCTTGTTCCCCATCTGATGCTTTAATAACCAAAAAACCTTCTTTTTCCAAACTAGTCCGCAGGACTTCTTGTATCTGCAGTTCATCCTCAATGACTAGAATACTTGGCATAATAAAACTCCCCTCAATAAGGCCCCCCCTTTACTTTTATGAATCACGTTTTTTTAGCACCTTCATTTTAATTTACCAATGTAAAGTCTTAATGAACGGAACGTAAATTTACTGTTAAATATTAGTATCGTTATATAAACAAAGGATTTTCAACAAATTATTAGGTCCTTTTTAGCTTCTAATAACATCTCAAAGATAGCCTCTGCAGTTCTTTCGGCAGACTGGCTTTTTAATGATGAAGCAGCTTTTTCTCGCATTTCAGCAATTTCCTTAGGATTTGTTAAATAACGTTTTAAAAGGCGATATAGATCTTGTTCAGTATTTGCTACGTTTCCAGCACCTAAACGAAGAAGAAAATCAGCATTCGCTTCCTCCTGACCAGGAATAGCTTTATAGATTACAAGCGGCAAGTGTTTGGTTAGAGCCTCGGAAACTGTTAACCCTCCGGCTTTTGTAATGATCAAAGTCGAAATTGACATGAGTTCCTCTATATTATAAACATACCTTAGCCGTATCATAGGATTAGGGGACTGTTCAATTACCTCTCCTACTGAATTATAAAGCTTGTCATTTTTCCCACAAACAATAATCGACTGAACAGGAACGAAAGAATTTGCTAGTCTATGGCAAATTCTTTTTGTTCTTTTAAGACTCTCATACGCTCCTCCCATGACTAAAAAAATGGGAACATTAGGATTTAGTCCCAACCCAGAAATAATGTGACCTCGATCTATTTCCGATTCAAATTTCGGGCTGACCGGGATCCCCGTCACAAGAATAGATCTCTCTCTGATTCCCCAGGATACTAAACTTTCCTTTACCTCCTCACAAGCCACCATATAACGATCAACACCTGGATGGACCCAGTGACTGTGAACAGTATAATCGGTGATCACGGTGATTACCGGAACCTGAAGGATTTGTTCCAGTCTCAATTGGGCCAGAATCGAAGACACAGTTGGATAGGTACATACAATCAGATCTGGAGCAAAGGCCTGAATGCAGCTAAGAAAATCCTTTCGTCCTAATTGCTTAAGTAATCGTTGAATCATCGAATCAGGATGAAACTTAGCAGTTTTATCATAAAATTTTCCCCAGAGTTTAGGGGTATGTTTTATCATCTCCATGTAAACGTTTTTAGCCATGGTGTTAAACCGCTTACTGAGAAAATCGCCAAAATCCAAATGCATTATCTTTGCTGAAGGTGCTTTGATCTGTATACCTTCAATCACAGCTTCGGCTGCTCGAAAATGTCCGTTTCCAAATCCTGCAGAAAATACGAGAACCCTTAACTGCCTCAACTCTATTCCTCCCTCTTAACAGCCTTTTTACTGCAATAATTATTAGGAAGTCACAAAAAGCTCGACTAAATCAAATTGGCTGGAATGTTAAGTGTTAATTTTTTGACTGACAAAATCCAAAAAACCTGCAGAAGTGGCAATTGTCAAAGGAATTAAAGTTTCCGACGCTTTTATATAGCTCTCTTCAGAGCATCCTTCCTTCATTGATACCAGAGAGTATAAAGGTCCGGAAGCATGAGCATTATGATCAATCCATTGCGCGGGATGTGAAAATGGCAGATACGCACCCTTTATAGCAGGAAACTTATCCCAGTTTTGGGTGGCCCATGTTTCAAATTCTCTATGGCCGTCGAACAAAACCCCTAACGAATGATGAGGTACACACATGTCTTGTATTAGGTGTAACGCTGCTCCCAAGAAAAACATGCCTTTATCAAGGTTCTTGGAAAAAAGGCTAAATGCCTTGTTGAAATAGTATTGGCACTCAGCGGTTGCGCCCGGCCAGCCGATGATTCCCTGCTTGTCAGGATGGCTGTAAAAATGATTAACGTTCTTCCAACCGCTATCAGCCCAGTATAAGCCTTTGGTGAGCGCCAAGTGATAAGCATCGAATAATGTGGCTGCATCCACTTTCCCATCCTGCTTCAATACACTATAGGCCTGTTTTAGACAATGAGCATGGGTTACACCTGGAGTGTCAAGAAAACATTGCAAGGGTCCCGCCGAAGCAAGAAGTATCTTCGTCATCTTACTGAGTGTTTGACCAATAATCCTTTCATACATAATCAAGTCAACACCTCTCCTTTGTTCTATAGATAATTCTAAGGCATAACTGTAAAGAATGTATTATTCCCATGTTAAAAAAACATTCAGTTTTGTTAATTTCAAGTTATTTTAAATTATTTGTTTGTAGAATTACTCATTATATAAATACAAAGTAGGTTAAGCTCCTGCAAATAGAATAAAGTTAACTAATCGCGACTACTGAGAGTAAATTTAACAATAAATTAATATTCAATTCATCAAAACTTTACACTAAGACATTATTATTTAGTAAGGATATTTTATGAAAAGACTTGAGTCAGAGGCTATGTTTGATCTAAAAAGGAGTTTTCAGATGTTTAAGTCGCTAGATATAAGCCAACGGAAATTATACCGCCTACTAAGAGATGACAAGACAGTCTGGGTTTTATATCTTGACATTGTTAAATTTCAGGAGGTGGAATTTCGGTACGGCTACAAAATTTGCAGACAAATCTTGGAGGAAATTGAGAATGAAATAAGTCATACGATTAAGCAGCAACGGAATCTCTACCTGTTTTCTCATTTTGAAAGCAGGGGTGGGGACGACTTTGTTGTTTATTTCGTACCAGGAAAAAACATCCATTGGAACATAACGGAAGTCATCGAAAAATGGGTTATTCCTCTGGAAGAAAGGTTTAATCACAGAATAAGGAAACTGGTGAGCGAGAAAATCAGTCTTCGTTCGGGAATTGCCCAGTGTATCAACGAAACTGGCCGAAGCCCTGATTATTTACTGTATGCCGCTGTGAAAGAGGCTTTCCTTCTAAATAAATCCGAACCTGATCCCAATTTTTTTGCTCGCCGCCAAGAGATTACCTATTTAATCGAAGAACCCGAAAAATACCTGAAAGCCGCTTTTCAGCCAATCATTGAAGCTCGAAGCGGAGAAGTGTTTGGTTTTGAAGCATTGGCTCGTATCCCAAGCTCTACTTGTTTTAACAATATTGCTGATCTCTTCCCATTTGCCGAAAAGATTGGGCAGCTCTATCCAATCGAAACACTTTGCCGGCGTCAAGCCATTACTTCCTACCCTTCAATATCCCAAAACAAAGAGAGGCTTTTCCTTAACATTAACCCCCTTGTCCTAATTGACCCTGAGTTTGCCTCTGGTCATACTAGAAAGCTCCTCAGTGAACAAGGGTTAACTCCTTCAGATGTTGTACTGGAAATTACCGAACGAAGTGCTATCGAGGACTTCCCCACATTCCGGGATGCCTTAGATCATTATCGTAAGCAGGGGTACTTAATCGCTTTAGATGACGTTGGAGCCGGCTACTCTTCCCTGCAGTCCGTTGCGGAATTGCATCCTGATTTTCTTAAAGTTGATCGATCTTTAATAAAAGGGGTTAATGCTGACCCTATCAAATGGGCCTTACTAGAAACGTTTGTAACTTTTTCTAAGCGTATAGGATGCCGAATCATTGCCGAAGGGGTAGAAACTGCTGAAGAAATGCGCACGGTGGTCCAATTAGGGGTAGATTACATACAGGGATTCTTTATTGCCAGACCCTCCTTTGACCGAAAGTGCATTAATCCGGCAGTTAAAGAGATCTTGGATGTCAAACATCGGCTCAAGTCTGCAGAACAAAACTCGATTCTTTCTATGGTAGAACCCTTGCCCCTCTTCAATGCTCACACTTTGGTTAATGCTGTAGAAGCTTATTTCCGTGACCATCCTCACCAATGGTTAGTGGGCATAACTGAAGACTCCCGTTTAGTCGGTGTAATGCAACGAGACAGGCTATTTTCTGCCCTAGGTACTCGTTATGGTGTCACTCTTTATTCTGAACGCACTATTCCAATTCTTATGGATACAAATCCACTTATAGTTGAAGACACCACTCCTTTGGAAGTGGTGTCTAGTTTAGCTATGCAACGTTCTGGTTCTCAGCTTTATGATGGTATTATTATCGCAAATCAACGCAAGCCGATAGGGTTGGTCTCAGTGGCAAATTTAATTAAAACCATGGCTGAGAGACAGATCCAAATTGCCCGAGGTGCTAACCCACTAACCGGGTTGCCCGGCAACCTCCTCATTGACCAAGAAATTCGACAGCATTTAGAACGCAGATCGACCTTTGGCCTAATATATGTAGATCTTAACAAATTCAAATATTATAACGACTTATTTGGTTTCCAACAAGGAGATGTAGCTATTAAGATGTTAAGCGAGGTTTTACTGAATGCATCCAACAATACTGCTCAGGAAACTTTTGTCGGACACATTGGCGGCGATGATTTTATAATCATCACCTCATCTTTAGAACTGGAAAAATTAGCAGTTAATATACTCTTCCAATTCGAACAATCATGCAAGCAGTTAACCGGAACAGAAAGCCTTAGCGTTGCTCTGGCAGGCCTCATCATAAACAACGCTGAGCAAAATTGGACACCTTTGCTCGTTTCCGAGCGGGCTGCCCAGATCAAGAAAGAAGTTAAAGCAATTGGAGGCAACTCTTATTTAGTTAGATAGGGGGAGTAAATGTAATGAAGTGGTTCAATAACTGGAAAACATTTTATAAAATCAATGCTTTGGTTCTTATCATGGTTGTCTTCATGCTTGGTTTAAGTTTTATGGGGTATTACTATTATCGACAAGCCAAAGTGGCTATGAACGATATCTATTCAAATTCCCTGATTTCAGTGAAATTGATTAATGAGGCTAATGCTAATGTCCGAATGATCCGCAGTGTCAACACAGAACTTCTTTTGGCCCCTCTGGACTCTTCTCAGAAACAAAACTTGCTTATTCAGACAACTGTACTGCAAGGCTTGATCAATGAGTCTCTAGACAACTATACTTCCCATGCCCTTGAGCCCTTTGAAGTTGCAAAACTGACAAAAGTAAGAGATGGACTGCAAAAATACAGTAATGAATGGCAGCAGGTAGTTCTTCTCCTAGATCGTAATGACAAGGACGCTGCCTACGCCTATTTTTCTGTTAACGTTACCAAAATTCTAGAGGAAATAAACACCTTGCTTCCCGAACTTGTAGATTTCAGCGCCCAGAAAGCCCAAAGTACCATCTCCCGCGAAAATCTTAATTTCATTCGTGCCGAGAAAGTTTTATTTGGCTTTCCTCTTGCCGCCGCAGTACTGGCTGTGACCATCGGGGCCCTGGTAGCTCGTGCCATTTCCAAGCCTTTGCAAATAATGCTGGCAAATGTTCGAGAGCTGGCTGCAGGAAATCTAACAGTAACCCGGATCAATACTGAATCCAAGGACGAAGCCGGACAATTAACACAGGCTTTTAATCAGATGACAATAAGTCTGTCAACTTTGGTAAGCAGAGTTTCAAAGTCCTCCGAACAAGTAACCTCCTCTGCCAACCAGCTCTTAACTATTACAGAACAGGGATCGAAGGCCTCCGGCCAAATCTCCCAGTCCGTCTCAGAGGTGGCATGCGGCACGGAAAGACAAGCTGGCGCAGTCAGCGAGACTGTGGTAGCTCTAGAACAAATAAACGCTAACATTCAAATAGTAGCAGAGGCAGGTCAGCGCGTCACAGACCTGACAACAAAAACGGCTATTGCTACGAAAGACGGGCAAATGGCTCTCACACAGGCCGTTAAACAAATGGACAACGTCAGTGAAGGAACCCAAGTTGTAAAAAATGCTATTACTTTACTGGCTGATAGCTCTGAACAAATAGCAAACATTGCTCACTTAATAACCAGTATCACCGAACAAACCAACCTTCTTGCCTTGAACGCCGCCATTGAAGCTGCCCGGGCCGGTGAACACGGACGCGGTTTTTCCGTAGTAGCTGAAGAGGTTCGAAAGTTGGCTGAAAAGGCTAAATCAGCAACTGGACAAATCTCAGATTTGGTTGTTGTTAACCGGGAAAATATCTCCCACGCTACTGATGCAATGAATGCTGAAGAGATTTATGTCAATGATAGTATTAAAGCGGTAAATAAAGTAGGTTACGACCTCAAGGATATTCTGAAAATGGTTGATGAAGTGTCTGAACAAATTGGTGGAGTTTCCTCTTCCATACAGCAAATGGCGGCAGGAAGTCAACAAATCGTTTCAGGGGTTCAAGATATCGGCACAGTTAGTCAGAGTACAGCTGGACAGGCGGCAAATGTATCTTCAGCCATTGATGAATTCACTGCTTCTATCGATGAGATAAACCTTTCTTGTCATAGTCTGTCAAACTTTGCTCAGGACTTACAAAATGGGGTTAGCAAATTTAGGATTTAAAGCGTGCTTCACTATCAACTCTGCAATAATGATGGGGATGTAACGAAACTTGTTTTCTAGTTTATTACATCCCTGCTCTGTTTGTAATCCCCTTATATATTTGAGGACTGTTCACCACTTCAAAGGTGTACAGTCCTCTATTTTAGGATAACGCACCACCAGTTTGAAAAAATCTCAAGTTTCGTTACGGCCCCATCTTTATCAAAACTAATTAGGCATATTGGTAGTGATAACCTTCTTTAATCAACATTTTTTTAACTTTAGTCAACTCCGTTGGATCAAAGAAATGTACCTCTTTTCCGTTGCGACTTGTCCAAATCTGCGGAGATAAATGTCCTTCCTTAATAAGCTTTTTAAATTTAAACCTTGAAACTTCCAGATAGTATGTAGCTTCTTTGGAATTTAATAAGGAATATTGATATTGCTGGGTCATTGATCTTGCCTCCTTTTTAATACAGACAGGCGTAAAACCTTTAAGAAATAAATCTTTTCGGAACCGACGCAAAGTATTAATAGGATTCCGTCGCAAAAAAGTTATTAAGAGATTTTTCGATACTTTTGTCAGAGTATTGATAATACAAGGCTTGTTGTTAGTGAACCCATTTTATAGGTACCTCCTCTTTTCTATATGTATTAACACTATTAAATATATACTTTCATTGTAAAGTTTTGCTTAACGAACTTTTAGGTTTAGGTTAAAAGCATCACTCGAGATAGAATTTTAGCAACAAAGGTAAACAATCGCTATCAGGGGCAATATGAGATGCCCCCGCTCTTTCATGACCACTCCCATAATGGGTTATTTGTCACGCGACACGCCCACTAATCCCGTCTTAACGGCTTCTAGATGCACCATCGTAAAGACCTCTAAGTAATAGAGAAACAGCCGGTATTAACGCTGCCAGCATTATGTCCTTATAAGGGATATTTGAAAATTCTGCCATGATAAACGCCGCTGCTCCCATGACTGGAGGCATTAACTGACCGCCCCCGCAAAGTAAGGCCTATAACCAATGTTTTGTTCAGCGTCAAGAAATTCACATCAATATAGTGAACTCTTTCATTAAAACTTTTCTATAGAAATCGAAAATCCTACCATCTAAGTAGGAAGATCTAAATCTAAATCTTATTCTTATTTCTGTTTAATTATCAAACTCCTCACCCTTTACTCCATGATGAGGATAACCCAGTTTCACAGAAATCTCACGGGCCGCTTTCTTTACCAGTAACGAGATTTGCTCTGCCCTTTCCTCTAAGAACCCAAAAGACCTTCCTGAAACAGAAATACTTGCAAAAACGTTTCCATTATCATCATATATGGGAGCAGCCACTCCATATGCTCCAAAATCTACGTCTCCGGCCGTCACAGCAACACCTTCCTGGCGAATGCGGGTGAGTTCTTCCTTTAGTACATTCGCATCAATTGTGCCCTTATCACTTACCCTAATTAAATTCTCGTTTTGAAGATATGTATCAATAAACTCCTGTGTTTGGAAAGCTAACAAAACCTTTTTCGATGCACCGCAATGCAGTGGAAGACCGATTCCGAAAGCAGCACGAATTGCTATTGAGTATGGCCCTTCAACAATTTCTATTCCCAAACCCATTTTGCCTTGTTTCTTTGTTAAGAGAACTGATTCCCCTGTGAGTTTGCCCATCTCCTGCATTATCGGCAGTGCAATTTTACGCAAGCCCAGCTGATTAGTTGCCACTTTTCCTAATTCAATCACCTTCATACCAAGACGGTATTTGTCAGTATAGACATCCTTTTCTACAAATCCATTACGGTGCAACGTAACCAATATTCTATGTATTACACTCTTAGAAAGTTCTAATTTCTTGCTAAGCTCCGTGACTCCCCATATGTCGTCTTCGTTGGTAAAACAATTTAGGATTGCCAAAGCCCTTTCGACGGTTTGTACACCCTCACTTTGCATTGCACCACCTCCTCTCATTTACCTGCATACTGAAAGCATAGTACTCATGTTTGTTATAATATTGTATATCTCTCAACATTTAAATGCAATTCATATAGGTTATTTAATCATAGGCATCTATTTCTTAAATATATCAATGTCGTAATACACTTCGTTTCGTGACTTTTTCGAGATAGGTGTCGTTATCTGTATCACTCTCTTTTCGGACATTTTTCTGCATTATTCTCGACGTAAAGCTGTATCTGCGAAATCATAAACAGCTTAATAAGCATTCAATCTTTTATAACCATAATATAATAGTAAAACCTCTGACTTCTAAGTTTCAGAGGTTATTTAAAGAATCTCTTTTCGCAATTGAACTTGTCTCAATAAATACCCAAGTAATGATGGACCACCAAACTAAAAAGGTGAAATATGCCATAACTGGGTAAAACCAAGGTTTAAAATCAAATAATCCAACATTATGAACTAAATAACCATACATAACGCTGAATGCAGCAAACCCAAGGACATAGAAGTATTGAAACATTTTTTGTGGGGGTAAAAATCGAAGAAAACACATAACTGTAAGAATCCAACTAGGTGGAGAAAGTATGTTTTGCCCCAATACGTTGAATATTCCAGCATTTTCAAACCAAATAATATGAAATAGATTTTGAAATAAACCTACTACTACTACATCACCTAATCCTCCAAGAAGCATTGCATAAATAAAATATTCCTTAAAATCTTTCTTAGGGATGGTTATAAGTACGACAATAAACATTAGAAATATGAACGACGGATAAAAAAGTATAGATAGCATATACTCTACTCACCTTTTCCTTCTAGTTTCTTAATCAATTCAGAGACTCCTACAAGTAGGTTTTCCTTATTCTCACACAAATTTCTTATGGTTATAGTTTTAACAAAAGTTCATGAATGTATTCACAAGTATTAACTCAACTCTCATTGTCGGACCTTAATCAACTTATCGCGGGGGGATAGAAAGAAAGGCTTCAAACTGTCTAAATAACAAAAAAAGCATCTTGAAAACTCAAAATGCTTACTAACCATAACAATTTTGGTGCGCCACCCCAGATTCGAACTGGGGACCTGCCGATTAAGAGTCGGATGCTCTACCAGCTGAGCTAGTGGCGCACATGCAACAATTAAGAGTATACTTTCCGAATGTTAAATTGTCAATAACTTTATGATTATGACTTATTAATATATAGATATTATGTTTATGTCATCATGCAATCAGCTAATTTCTAGTTATTGATTTTATACGGCGGCTGCTAAGTTAAGAATAGCTTGAGCATATACTTTGGTTGTTAAAAGGAGATTGTTGATAGGAATGTATTCATCTGGACAATGGATTACTTCCGGCTCGCCTGGAAAAGTTGGGCCAAAGGCAACTCCTTGGGGCAGAGCTTTAGCATATGTTCCTCCGCCAATTGCAAAAGCAAAGGGCTCGAGGCCGGTTACATCAGAATAGGCTTTCAACAAAGACTGAACTAAATTGCTCTCTTTTGGGACGTGATGTGCCTCTTGATGATTTAATATCTTAATTCGAAATTGCCTTTCTAAAGCAATCTTTTCGATCGGCTGAAAAACATCGTCAAGCTGATACGTAACAGGATATCGGATATCAATTACTAAGCGAGTATCCTCTGATGTCAATTCTAAAATACCAAGGTTGAGGGAAAGTTTACCTGAAGGTTCATCCCTTAAAGCCACTCCAAACCCTTCTCCATAAAAGCCTGTGCCGGGATTGGTTAAAATGAAATCTAAAACTTGTTGTTCCTCGGAGCTCAGTGGTAACGTTCCCAGGAATCTTAAGGCGTAGAGAACTGCATTTTTACCATTTTGGGGGAGGCTTCCATGGGCACCTACTCCTTTAAAAACAAGCTTGATCTCTTGTTCCGATTTCTCGCTTACCAAACTACCGCTAACCCCTTCCGGGAAAGAGAAGTCGTTTAATACCTTAGCCAGATCATCGTAAGAGATCCCCTTTAAAGCAACATCACAGCGATCGGGAACAACGTTAGCTCGTTCTCCGCCGCGGACGCTTACTAGATGCGGAAAAGAGGTTGCGTGTGATTTAGCTAATTCCAGATGGAGGATACCTTTCTCAGCATGAATTACAGGGAATTCAGCATCCGGTGCAAATCCGATTTTAGGAGTTTCTTCTTTTTTTAGATAATAAGCCATATCCTCCCAACCAGATTCTTCATCAGTGCCTAAAATTAGCCGAACTCTCATCTTTAAGGGAATGTTGGCATCTTTAATGGCTTTCATAGCAAAGAGCGCTGCCAAAGTTGGCCCTTTATCATCCAAAGCTCCTCTGCCCAGAATCTTGCCATCAACAATAGTTGCACTGTATGGAGGCACTGACCATCCATCCCCTTCCGGAACAACATCAATGTGCCCCAGAATACCTAATAGTTCACCAGTGCCCATCTCAATATGTCCTGCATAACCATCAACATTTTTGACTGTAAAACCAAACATTTGTCCAAGTGCCAAAGTCCATTCTAAAGCATCTTTAATCCCCGGGCCGAAGGGTGCACCCTCTGAAGCGTGCTCAATATCTTTGACGCTCTTAATTTGGATACAGGCCTGTACTGCGGATATTATGTCCGCTTTCATTAAGTCAATCTGTTGGTCAAGACGCATATTCTAATCATTCCTTCATAATTTTATATTTGCTGATCCAACCTAGCATACCCGAATTAAGAAATGAAGTTGCATAAAACAGCAAATCGACTCTAATTCTGAATTAAGGTGTTATGTTAATGGAGAAAACTTAACTTCTACGGTTGCACCTCTGATTACAATTTTCCCCGCTTGGGGTGATTGTTGATTCACCAAGCCGCTGCCTGAGAAGTTAAAGTGTAATTCTGACTTTGCCAGCGTTTCTCCGGCCTGTCGCATAGTCATGCCTGTTAAATCCGGAATAACTATTTCCCCCCCAACGGGTGTGCGCTCAGGGATAACCGGTTGAGGCAATGGTCTGACGGCAGTGTCACTAGGGGAAATGACAACTGTGCTCTGCGTATCATTGGATACAGGAAGTCCATAATATTGCAATGCACCTTCTATTATCGCTTTAGCTCTCGGTCCCGCTAATGTCCCACCCTGATGTCCATCTTCGGTTTTGGGGGTATCGATTATTACAAGTACTGCAATTTTAGGATCTTCTGCCGGTGCGTAAGCTGCAAATGAGGCAATGAAGTCTGTTGTCGAATACCCCCCTGTTTTGGGGTCTACTTTTTGAGCAGTTCCCGTCTTTCCTGCAACCCTTATACCAGGAATACTAGCTGTATTTCCTGTTCCATTAGAAACCACTTGTTCAAGAATATTTGTCATTTGGTTTGCCGTGGATTGTGAAACAACCTGCCGCACAGAAGTGGGTTGTTTTTGTTCAACGATTTGACCATCAAAGGTTGAAATCTTATCTACTATATAGGGTCGATAAAGTGTTCCACCATTGGCGATTGCGGAAATTGCCGTTAATAATTGGATTGGAGTAACAGAATTGGCTTGGCCAAAGGACATAGTTGCAATATCAATTTCCCGAATTTTTTCTTCGGGAAGGAGTAATCCACTTTCTTCTCCAGAAATATCAATGCCTGTCTTAGACCCAAAACCGAAAGCCTTCAGATATGTATCAAAGATTTCTTTACCCATCTTTAATCCGACCTGGGCTAGTACGACATTGGAAGACAACTGCATTCCTTCGGTAAAAGTAGGATAACCATGAGGCTTTTGATCAGAATCCCAGTTTGTAATATAGAGGGGCGATATGCGTAAGAATCCAGGATCTTCAAACGTATCCTCCGGTTGAATTTTCCCTTCTTCAAGTGCCGCAGCACCAGTAATAATTTTGAAAGTCGAACCTGGTTCATAGGACATACTGATAGCTAAATTTCGCCGAACTTCGGGTGCAACATTATTATAGTCTGTAGGATCAAACGAGGGGCGGGATCCCATGCCCAAAACACGTCCTGTCATCGGATCCATAGCCAGAATCGTGACACTATTAGCATTAGTAGCTTCCATTGCCTGATCTAATTGTTGTTCAATATAATATTGAATTGTGGCATCTAAGGTTAAGGTTATCGAGTTTCCAGGCCTTGAGGGGTCTCCTTGGTTGAGCGCATCCAATATAGAACGTGCTTTTGTGTCTTGCTCTTCGGATTGGAACCCTGGCTTACCAAATAACTCCTTATCATAATAGTATTCAACACCTTCTACACCATGACCGTCTTGCTTCACGATTCCCAGTGCTGAGGCAGCAAACATTCCCATAGGATAAACACGTTTCTCTTCTTCACTGTAGCCTACTCCTGGAATTTTCAAAGCATTAATTTCATCTGCTTTTTGAATATCCACTTGATGTGCCAGACTTATCCAAGCCAGATCTTTATTGAGCTTATCAAGTATAACTTGCGGATCAATTTCTAAGATACTTCCCAGTTCTTTAGCTACATCTTCTTTGCTTCGCTTAAATTGATTGTTCTCAATCTGTTCACTCAACATCCTAGGGTCAGCATAGACTTCTTTGACAGGGATACTTTGAGCTAAGACGTTGCCTTGGGAATCAAAGATTGCGCCTCTATCTGGTCTAAGGCTTTGATCAATCGTTCGTCTCTCAATACCTTTAGCCTTGAGGTTTGAAGCCTGAACAACTTGAAGAACGACTAGCCTTCCACACACAAGAAAAATTATCACAAGCAATATTAATTGTATCCAACGATCGCGTGAAAAATAGTTGGTTTTTATTCTGCCTTTTTTCAAAGTGTCCCTCCTCTCTTCTTACATTATAACATTTAAGTGAGTACTTCCTAGTTCAATAATCGTTAATTTTAAGCTTTTATATCTTGTATGTGAAGAGAGTTATTTTAGAAAGATTATCTTCAAATCCTGGATATGTAAGAAGGGATGAAGGTACTTAGGTAAGCTTAGTTCCGAAAAAGAACTTACGCTTTCCTAACTAACGATGACTCTGTAAAAAGCCACCTTGCTAAGAAACCGCAAGTTCTTGATTCTATTTTGTCCCCTGAAGGCTCAAAAATACACTTCAAAATAGAGGTATTTTATGTAAATCCGGAACAACTTAGACCTTTTTTTAAGTATTAAATCTTGATTGATTGGACAAGAGAACAGTGGTTATTATACCCATAAGCAGACCTCCAAGATGAGCGAAATTATCAATACCCGGCTGAGTAAGTCCAAACCCAAAATTGATAAGTATGACAATAACCAGATTCATACCGAAGCCAGACTTCCAAAGCAATGGCCGTTTTAAGCTATAGTACAAGAGCGATCCTAAAAGTCCAAAAATAGCACCTGAAGCTCCCGCAGATAAGGCTGAGGAAAAGAAAAAGCTGGCAATTGATCCCCCAAGCCCACTCATAATATAGATCACAAAAAAACGTCCATGTCCAAACCTTTCCTCACTGAATGGACCTAACGACCATAATGCATAAAGGTTAAAGACGAGGTGCAAGTAACCTATATGAATAAAAGTGCTTGTAAGTAAACGCCATACTTCACCTGCTTGAATCAGGGTGTTTACCTTAGCTCCAAATGCAATAAGGACTCGCTGTTCTGTAGACCCTCCTGCTAGGGTCATTAATATAAAGACGATAAGGTTTATCCCTAAAAAAATGTAGGTTAAAAACGGAATGAACTCTTTCTCTGCCCTCTTGTTTATCCCCACGTCATTTCCGTTGGCTAGTTGTTTTAACCATTTAGGTATCAATGGATCATTTGTTGGAGGAAAGGGGAACAGGTTACCTTGTTGAGTATCCCAATACCAAAGCTGTACACCCGGAAAATGGTTATTCTTCAAATCAGAAGAATCAATTCCATTAGGGCAAAAAACAATTACATCCCATTGCGAAAGATTGCCGCAGCTTTGTATCAAGGTTCTAAAGTCTTGGGGAAGATTGTTTATATTTCCAAATAAAAGCCCGCGTTTCAGTGACTCGTGCGTCGCAGACATCCAGTTCCCTTCTAAAGTAACGAGCTTCCATCCCGATTGTCGAAGGGTATTAAATATTTGTTCGAACATATCTCACCTCTATTCAAATATCTCCTAATACTGCTCGCAACAAACTCGGTATGCCATAATCATTTTTTCCAGATCCATACCCGACATTGAGCAAAGCCATCTCCGGAAAAGTTGATTGCTCGGCTAAAGCACGAATAAGAGCAGCTCCCGTCGGGGTAATAAGTTCGCCGGTGATTCCTGAATCACGGAATTTAAATCCCTTCAACAGCATTAGTGATGCGGGTGCAGGTAAAGGCAGAGTTCCATGGGCACATTTCACAAAACCATGTGACCAAGGCAGCGTCGAAACCTTGATGGAATCAATATCAAGCTGATCTAAGGCGATACACGTTCCAACAATATCAACTAGGGAATCAACTGCGCCCACTTCATGAAAATGAACCTCATCAATCGTCGTTCCATGAATATTAGCCTCTGCCTCGGCCAAAACATTAAAGACCTTAAGGGCATTCATTCTGGCTCGTTCGGATAAATCCCCACTAATAATCATTTTTCGAATATCCGGGAGACGGCGGTTATGGTTATGCTCGTAGTCATGTTTATGTTTATGATCGTGTTCGTGTTCGTGTTCGTGGTGATCGTGATCTTCGTGATTGTCATACTCTAAGTTTTGTCCAGGAATTTCGACATTAATGTCTGTAGCTTTAATCCCATGAACTTGTCGTTCCCGTACATCAAGCACAAATTCGGTCAATCCCATCGAGTGAAGCTGATTTACAATAATTCCCGGATCAGCTCCTAAGGCAATCAAGGACCCTAGAGCCATGTCGCCGCTTATGCCAGCAAATGTATCCCAGTATAAAATTTTCAAAGTCAATACTCCCTCCTACTGATGTCTCGTTATACGGCGCACTATTGCAGAGGCTAAAGAGGCTGCCCCAAAACCGTTGTCAATATTCACGACTCCAATTCCTGAGGCACAGCTGTTTAACATACTGAGTAAGGCTGCCAGGCCTTGAAAATGAGCACCATACCCTACGCTGGTTGGCACTGCGATAACTGGTTGCTCTACCAGCCCGCCAACAACGCTTGCTAATGCCCCCTCCATTCCTGCAACAACAATTAACACTTCAGCTCGATCCATAAGTTCTCTCTGTCCCAGAAGTCGATGTATCCCGGCCACCCCGACATCAAAAAGTGTATCAACGTCATGGCCCATATAACGAGCTGTCAGCCAAGCTTCTTGGGCTACCGCCAAATCCGCAGTTCCGGCAGTCATGATTAGTATTTTGCCAAGAATTGTGGGTTCAGATAAGGGGCGCAAGAGGAGACAACGAGCTAGTCGATCATAGATAGCGTCTGGAAAATGAGCTAAGATCAGTTCTGCATTTTGGGGGTCAAGTCTGGTACCCAAAACATTTTGGTCTTTTTCGCCTAAGTGTTTAAGTATCGAAATTATATGTTCGGGTTGTTTCCCTTGACAAAAAATCACTTCTGCTTGCCCAGTTCTGAGGGCACGATGATGATCTAAGCGGGCAAAGTCTAAGTTTTCATAAGGAAGATCTTTTAATTGGTGAAACGCTTTATCTGGGGAACACGAACCTTGATGAACAGATTCTAGAAGGGCTCTTATAGTCTCTTCATTCATTAATAAACCTCCTGTTAAATGGGATTGAGACTTCCCGAACGGAGCCCCATTAAGTCTAAGGTAACAAATCGAAAACCCAATTCTAACAAAGGGGCTGTGATTTCAGCATGTTCCTGGATACATTTCGGAAAACTGTTAATGGGAATCTCAATGCGGGCAATTTCTCCGTGAACTCGCACCCGACATTCTAAGTGTCCCTTTTGCTGAAGTATGGCTTCAGCTCGTGCAATACGCTTCAGTAATTCGGCATCAATTGCATCTCCATAAGGGACTCTGGAGGCTAAACAAGCCATCGAGGGTTTGTTCCAGGTTGGTAAATTGCGAAGTTTTGATAAAATTCGTATTTCAGCTTTAGTGAGACCTGCTTCCAAAAGCGGACTAATAATGCCTAACTCTTCAAGAGCTATCCGCCCCGGACGATAATCTTGGGCATCTGAAGCATTTGTTCCATCAATAACTGTAGTATTATCCTTGCTTTTGCTCAATTCAAGAAATGTCTCGAAGAGTTTCTTCTTACAAAAATAACAACGATTTGGCGGATTATTTCGGAACTCCTGAAGACCCAAAACATCAAAGTCAATCACTTGTACCGGAAAATTATATTTTGGGACTAAAGCGAGAGCCTCCTGTTCTTCTTGAGTCGAAATCATCAGCCCGCGGGCAAAAACCGCTTGGCAATTTTGACCTAAGGATTCTTGAGCGACAGCTAAAAGATAGGTTGAATCTACTCCGCCCGAAAAGGCAACCAGGACCTTATTTAAGGATTTTAATCGTTTAATAAGTTGAACTTCTTTCTCGCAGACCGCTTCTTGCAGATTGATATCCAATGAGGATCGATCCCTTCCTTCGTCTATATTCTACCCATTGCAGAAATGCCTGTCAAAGATCTTATACAAAGAAAAGAGCAAAGATGGGTGTCAGCCCTCCCTGCTCAGTATTAAAGTTTACTACTTTGTAAGAGTACTTATCTTTTGTTCTTGCAATAAGATAAGTACCTTACGTAAAAACTTAACTCTTACGGCTATTCTAGATTACCCATTTTTCCAGGAAACTCCGAATCCACCTCTAGGATACTTCCAATCAATATTCCCAAAGGGACACCCGATAAGGCAGGTGCCACACTCAAGGCATCCTTCATAACCAACTGCAATACGTTTTTCTTCTTCGTCCCAATCATAAACATGAGCCGGGCAAAAACGGGTGCAAGGTTTATCTTGACACTGCTGCAAGCATACATTGGGGTTAGCGATCTTAATGTGACTCAATTTATCAGTGTTAAAACGAACCAAATATAGTTTGTCATCTAATTTCATAAGAGCGCCCTCCATGCTCCATAAATATCTTTAATTAAACCGCCTTTCGAACGGTTTTCGAAGGCCATCTTGATAATTTCCTTTTGACGTTGTTTCTTAGGCGTCCCATCTGCTGTTAAATACATCTTAGCAGCTTTAGATAATAACTTGGGATATACTTTTAAAAGATGTGGATTTTCCTCAAAGAATTTGCCCATATGGCGATAATGGTGAAGGTCTTTAAGAACAAAGGAATCTCGCAGGCGGGTTTCGTAAACAGTCATGGCATGGTCACTGACATCGCCAGCCTTGATGGCCTGAGCAGCAACTTCTCCTGCTATTTTACCTGAAATCATGGCAAGATTTGATCCTTCTCTATTCAACGAATTCATAAGCATTGCCGTATCTCCGACGACAAGAACCCCTTGTCGATGCAGTTTAGGAACTTGAGTATATCCGCCTTCAGGTATTAAGTGAGACAAGTATTCCTTAGTTTCACCGCCTTGAAGAAGTCGTTTTACATAAGGTTTTGATTTTAAATTCTCGAGAAGATCATTAGGGGTCCAATTATTGCGAATTAAAGGTTGAAGGATTGCACCAACGCCAATTGAAATGGATTCTTTATTGGTATAGATAAACCCTACACCCATCATCCCTGCAGTGGAATCCCCATATAATTCAATGGTCGCCCCTTGCCCTTTCTCAAGACAGAAACGATCTTCTATCTTTTCCTTAGGTAAGGCGATGACTTCTTTTACGGTAACTGCAACCGATTCTGGCCTTAGGGGTTTAGCTAATCCTGCTTTAACAGCTATGAAGTTATTTACCCCTTCAGCAAGGATTACAACCTTGGCTCCTAAATCTCCTTCAGCTCGTCCTGTACGAACTCCGACGACCTGATCTCCCTTATATAGCAGATTTTCCACCAGAGTTTCTGTAATAATCATAACACCAGCTTTTTCAGCCTGCTCCGCAAGCCAACGGTCGAACTTTACTCGGAAAATTGAATGTGCATTATACGGCTCTTTACCCCAAGCAGGATCTCGGTAACCTGCCATGATAGACTCATCGCCACTCAACATGGCGATACGTTGTTCAATGATTGGACGTTCTAAGGGTGCTTCTTTCCAAAACTCTGGTACAACCATATCAGTAGCTTTTGTATAAAGTATGCCTCCCATTACGTTCTTAGTTCCTGGATAGTCTCCACGCTCGATGACGACAGTTTTCATGCCGGCACGTGCAGCACTGAGCGCGGCAGACAGGCCAGCAGGACCACCGCCGATGACGATTACATCAAAGTTTTCCATGTTTGCCCCTCCTTAATTTGCCACGCCATGCTGAAGGCGTTTCTTAAACTCTGCAGTCATTGCAGGAACTATTTGAAAAAGGTCTCCAACAATGCCGAAATTAGCAACTTTTAATATTGAAGCTTCCGGGTCATTGTTAATCGCAATAATGCAGTCAGATGTTTCCATACCCACTAAATGTTGTACGGCTCCTGAAATTCCGATAGCGATATAAACTTTAGGCCGAACCGTTACCCCGGATTGCCCCACTTGTTGATCGTGAGTCAGCCAACCAGCTTCCACTGCTCCGCGCGTACCAGCTATAGTTCCTCCTAGGACATCCGCTAATTCTTCAGCAATTGCCAAGTTCTTCTTGGCCGCAAGACCTAAGCCAACCGCCACAATTATTTCTGCCTTATCCAAGAAGGCGCTCTTAGCATCGCTCCTGATAAACTCGATAATTTTAGTGCGGAAATCACTTTCGTCTAAGGTGAATTCCTCTCGAATCAATTCACCTTCTCGACCATCTATGCGTTCTGGCATTGCCATAACTCTTGGGCGTACCGTTGACATTTGTGGACGACTAGTGCGACAAAGAATTGTCGCCATAATATTTCCGCCAAAGGCAGGGCGGGTTTGTTGTAAGAGCTTTGTCTCTGGATCAATGCCAAGCACCGTACAATCAGCAGTTAATCCAGTTTGTAATTTAGTAGCGATAGCTGGAAAAACATCTCTTCCCATAGAAGTTGCGCCCATTAAAATAATTTCTGGTTGATATTTTTTAACCAGACTGGTAATTGCTTCGGCATAAGGTTCAGTTCGGTAATCGTTAAGAATAGGGTGATCAACTACATAGACTTTCTCAGCCCCATAAGCAAAAGCTTCCGGAATAACACTGTCGATCTCATTGCCCGTGATCACTCCGCTGAGTCCGCACCCTATAGCATCGGCTAGCTTTCTCCCTTCGCCCAGTAATTCCCAAGAGACAGGAGCTACTTTCCCATTAGTGTATTCAATAATAACCCAAACCCCACTCCATACATCTCCACCGGCAACCGGCGTAACTTGAGCAGGAATTGTCTTTTTATCATTATCTTGAGCATAGTCTTTAACCGCTTCGGGCAGAGGATCTTTTAAGTTAAATTTAGAACCAGCCTCTGGATCAAGCTCTTCTTTAGACATTAAAGGTTGATTGGGAATGGCAAGTGCATTCGTAGGGCATACAAGGACGCATTTACCGTGGTCTTCGCATTTTTTCGGATCCACCACTGCTATCCCATCGATCAGGTCCATAGCTTCCACTGGGCATTCCACGACACAAGCTCCGCACCCAATACATTTTGTCTTGTCAACTGCGACAGTCATTAGCGCTTGCCTCCCTTCGCAAGGGGATTAACCATGATAACATTCGACTGAAATAGTTTTTGTACTACAGTTGCGGCTATCGAGGCTGGATCTTTTGAAGCATCTATTATTTCCCCGCCACTGCGACTAGGTGGTGCAAAAATTCTAGAAACGCTGGTAGGTGACCCTTTAAGGCCCATTTGTTTGACATCAAACAGAAGGGTCTTGGCATCCCACGTTTCAGGTTCATAGGCGGCGGCTTTCATCATATTCGGAAGGGACGCGTAACTCAAATCGTTAAGTTCTTTCTCTACGGTAAGTAATGCAGGCAACTGAGCTTGAACAACTTGACGCCCGCTTTCTGTCTTGCGTTCGACGGTTATAGAAGTTTCAGTAAGCTCTCTAACCTTTATGGCATATGTCAACTGAGGGAATCCCAGGCGTTGAGCAATCCCCGGACCCGTTTGGGCGGTATCTCCGTCAATGGCTTCTTTTCCTGCGAATACGAGATCGATAGGTTCCGTTTCATGCAACTTTTTTAGGGCCATCGAAAGAATATAAGCTGTAGCTAAGGAATCTGAACCACCAAAAGCACGATCACTTAGGAGGATTGCTCGATCAGCACCATAAGACATAGCTTTCTTCAATGCTTCTTTAGCTTGCGGAGGACCCATACATACTATTGTAACCTTCCCTCCGACTTTTTCTTTAAGGCGAATTGCTTCTTCCAAACCATGTGCATCATAGGGATTAATAATTGATGGCACGCCCTCTCGCATGAGGGTATTAGTCACTGGGTCGATACGTACTTCAGATGTATCTGGAACTTGCTTAAGGCAGACCACGAAGTTCACAACAAATCCCTCCTTTGTATTTAATCTCCAGATTAAAAAAAACTGCCTGAAATAGTTATTATTTTTATATACTAGTATAAAAGCAACCTTATTTCAAGATTTAAACCATGTATCTTGATAATTTTAATAGGAATTCTCATAATTAGTATTATTTATACCTACTCGGAATCTGCTAAATACTTTTCAACCTCAACCCCAGCCAAAGCACCATCTCCAACTGCAGTCGCTACTTGACGCAGCGGCGTGTTGCGAATGTCTCCTGCAGCATATACGCCTTGGATATTGGTTTGTAAAAGAGCATCAGTCAGAATATAACCACGGTCATCTGTTTCAATTTCCTCATCAATAAATTGGGCATTTGGATCTGTCCCAACATAAATAAACACTCCATCCGCTGGGATATTTCGTGTTTCATTACTGAGTACATTGCGGACGCGTACCCCTTCAACATGGTTTGAACCAAGTATTTCCTCGACAACAGCATTTAGTTCAAAACGTATTTTCGGATTATCTTTGGCGCGATTTAAGACGATCTGAGAAGCACGAAAACCTACTCTTCTGTGTACAATCGTCACTTCTTCTGCAAATTTAGTAAGGTATGCCCCTTCTTCAATGGCAGCATCCCCTCCACCAACAACCACAACCTTCTTTCCTTTAAAGAAGGCACCATCACAGGTTGCACAGTAGGAAACTCCGCTTCCTCGGAAATTGTCTTCACCAGGGACACCTAATAACCTAGGCTTGGAACCTGCAGTGATAATAATAGAACGCGCTTCAAGAACTTGACCGGTTGTATGTATTTTCTTTACTGCTTCCTTTAGCTCTAATTTTTGAACTTCCTCAAAGATAAAGTCAACACCAAACGCCAAAGCTTGCTTATGAAACAGATTCATAAGTTCATATCCATTAATTCCGTCCGGAAATCCAGGATAGTTCTCGATATTTTCCGTTGATGCAGCTTGACCGCCAGGCATCGCTAATTCTACTACCGCTGTTTTAAGTCCTCCCCGTGCGGTATATATTCCAGCTGTTAGACCTGCAGGACCAGCACCCACAATAATAACGTCATACATGACTTTCAACTCCTCTTTACTATTTACTCACATACCCCTTAAGGGTATTAAATACGTAGATAGTATATCATAGTTTATCCAGAATTAAAAAGAATTTAACCCAAGTGAAATATATTAATGAAGGGATTTTAATTAATTGGGAAGAATATAATAATACGGGTTTAGTATTACACAACTGTTGCCGTTATATTTTAAGAAAGCTCGGAAGTTTCGAAGGAGGAATTTGTTCTGAAACGTTTTATTAAAATCCTAATCGGCTTTATAGTATTAGTCTCATTCTTAACCGCCTCAAGTGGGTTATACGAAGATTGGTTGTGGTTTACTAACCTTGGTTATTCTCAACTGTTCTGGACTCCATTTCTAAGCAAAGTGCTCTTTCAGGCAGTAAATGGAACCATTCTCTTCCTCTTTATTGCCGGAACCTTGCTATCTATTCGACATGCCATTGTGACCTTTGTTAATGAACGTTTACGCCTCCGGTTACGTTTAGTACAAGATATGAACCGTCCTGTTTTCAACCTGAGTCAACGCAAAGTCACTGTATGGTTGCTTGTGATTTCGGCAATCGTTAGTTTTGGCATAAGTTTCGTAGCTGGGTTTACAGGATGGTTAGATATCTTAGCTTTTACCCATGCCACGCAATTTAATCAGGTCGATCCGATTTTTGGTAAGGATTTAGCTTTTTACTTTTTTAGACTTCCCTTTTTAAGGACAATCTTTGATGCATTTTTCGGTCCCCTCTTTTTGCTCACCTTGTTTACCATTATCTTTTATATCGTTACAGGAGTCATTCGTTTCCACTCAAGAAAGCTTTGGCAAAGTGGTGCTGTCTTAATGGGACCCAGCTGTCGGAAGCACTTAGCATTTTTAATCGGAATCCTCTTTGCGTTAAAAGCCTACGGTTATTACTTAGATATTTTCAAGTTGCTCTATTCTACCCATGGACACGTAGTAGGTGCCGGATTTGCAGATTTAAATTTCACACTTCCAGCCCTCAAAATTCTAATTTTTATAAGTATTTTAGGATCCATTCTAGCTTTTATCTCACTGACTCATAGAGATTCCCGGCTATTAACAGTCCCAATTGTAGGAAGTTTTGTCTTTGGCATCCTAATCTACAGTGTCTTGCCCGCTCTTATCCAATCGTTTATTGTTCTTCCAAATGAGCTGAGTAAGGAGCAACCATATATTAAGCATGAGATAGAGTTAACTCGCTTTGGATACAGCTTGGACAATATTAAAGAAATTGATTATCCGGGTAATACACCAGTTACAGCAGAAACGTTAAAAACAGAACTAGCAACTCTTAACAATATCCGACTTAATGACGCTCGTCCCATGTTACAGACTTATAATCAAAAACAGGGTATCCGACTGTATTATAAATTTAATGACATTGATATCGACCGTTATACAATTAATGGAGAGACTCGCCAAGTAATGATAGGCCCTCGAGAAATCTCTACTCCTGATCTAACTTCTAATGCAAAAACTTTTGTAAACATGCGCTTTAAGTACACCCACGGTTTCGGAGCATCTGCTTCCTTTGCCAATGCAGTCACTTCTGAAGGACTTCCTTCTTATGCAATTAAAGATGTCCCACCTGTAAGTGAATTCCCTGAATTTAGGATGACCGAGCCAAGGATCTATTATGGTGAATTGACTAACGAATGGGTCGTTGCCAATACCACGGCCAAAGAATTTGATTATCCTCTGGGGAACTCCAATGCAGAAAATTCTTATAATGGCAAAACCGGGATCCCGTTAACTCCACTCAATAAGTTTATGCTTTCTCTTCGCCATGGAACCCCGCGCTTCTACCTTGCCAATGAAGTAACTTCAGCAAGTAAAATGCTCGTATACCGCAATATAAGTGAGCGGGTTGAAAAGCTGGCTCCGTTCTTAACTTATGACATGGACCCTTATGTGATTATTAATGCCGGCCGTTTGAAATGGATTATTGATGCCTATACAACGTCTGATTCCCTGCCCTATTCCAATATGTATCCTAATCAAGATTTTAACTATATTCGGAACTCAGTAAAAGTAATTATCGATGCCTATGATGGCACCGTCGATTTTTATGCAGCTGATCCCAGCGATCCTATCCTGAAAACCTATATGAAGATATTCCCAGGCGTTTTTAAAGACCTAGACAGTATGCCACCTAACATAAAAAACCATCTGCGATACCCAGAATCCCTTTTTAGTGTTCAAAGCAATATGCTTAAAAACTTTCATATGACTAATTCATCTGTTTTTTATAATAAGGAAGATTCTTGGGATATTGCAAAAGAACTTTTCGATGAAACAACCCCACAAAGTGTAGATCCCTACTACACGATCATGAAGATTCCCGGAGAAGCTAAACCTGAGTTCGTGCTCATGCTTCCGTTTACCCCAGCTTCTAGTGCCACGAATACACGTAACAATATGGTTGCCTGGATGGCTGCTCGAATGGATGGAGAGCATTATGGCGAATTATTACTATATAAGTTGCCTAAAAATATTGAAATTGATGGTCCATTACAAATTGAATCTCGAATAGATCAAGACCCTAAGATTTCTGAACAGCTTTCTCTGTGGGATCAAAAAGGTTCAAGCGTAATTCGAGGAAATCTTTTGGCTCTTCCAATCGGCGGCAACTTCCTCTATGTTGAACCTATTTATCTGCAATCAGATAAAGAGGGCAGTATTCCTGAGATGAAAAGAGTCGTACTCGCTTATCAAAACCAGCTAGTAATGACAGAAACTTTAGGAAAAGCCTTAATTGAACTTTTTGGTGAAGGGGCGCCTCAACCTACAACACTTGGACAAAGTAGTACACTCCCAGTCCTTTCTGAGCAAGACGAAACAGAAGTTGATCTTAACTCTCTGGACATGACGTCTGTCATTGAACAAATGAATCAAATCCGTGCGCTGCTCGACAATCTTGAAACTCAACTTAAAGGATTGCCAACTTCCTCTGGAGAAACTATACCCTCTGACGAAACTCCCACCTTAAGTGATACTCCCTCCTCTATCAAACCTCCTAATGACAGTTTTCGCTAAAACCCAAATCAGTCTTCATGTCAAGAAAAAGAACACTCTAAAGGAGGCCACTGAAAAAGATTTAGTTTTTACAACCACTAGAGGTATGTAAACCTCAGCAATAAAAACAAACCAGTAGTTGAGACAATTTGGTGGTAAATTGCTCATCTACTGGTTCTTTTTTGACTTATGTTAGTACACTTTACCGATAATATTTTTTATTTTTCTCTCATCAAGGTTATTATCCTCTTCAGATTAACCGCAAATATTGTAGTTGCCCCTTGTAAACGCATACCAAACAGACCTGAGGCTGATGCAACATCATACCCATGTCTATGCTTTAGTTCGCTATTTTTAGCCTCTATCTTGTAGCGTTCCTTGGATTTTTCTTTGAAGTACTCACTTTCTTGAAATGCAGCCTGCTCCTCATGCATATGGTGCTTTAGGGTCACAGAATAAGATTTTGTTTTTGACCCTTCTTTGTAGCACCCAGCCTTAAAGGAGCAGCTTTTACACTTTTCTACATCGAAAAAGTAGGATTCAACGGTTCCCGTACCATCTTTTGCATGTTTTTTGGGCCGGCTACTTGTTTTTTTGAAACTCATGTGCCCAGCCTGACAGACATACATCTCTGCATCTTTATTAAATTCAAAAGCGTTGGGATTTGTGCGGCCTGCCTGAAGGTGTGTTACGCTTTTGCTTAGTTTAGAGACCAAGCAAATATTATTTTCCTTTGTATAACCAATATTATCTTTTTCTGAATAAGCTTTATCTCCTATTATATTCCTGACTTCAATACCTGCCTCTTCACTTTTCTCCACCAACTCCTGGAGTTGCTTGCCATCGTGTTTTTCTCCAGATGTAACTACAGCTGCGGTGATGATCCGCTCTTCAGTCATTGCAATATGTGTTTTATATCCGAAAAATGAAGTATCGGCTGTCTTATGACCAACCTTAGCGTCAGCATCCTTTGACGATAAGGCCAACTGCTCAAGGTCATCGTCAACTAGTTCTTTTAGCATATTTATTTTTTCTTTCACAGCCGGATAGCCAGAAATGATTTCTTCATTTTCTAAGATCGTTATTAGCTTTTGGCAATATTCCAGCTCGTCTTCAAGTAATCCATTATTAACCTTTGGAGGAAATTGCTCTTTCATCGTTTCATCTATGGCATAGACCGCTTTGCGCAGCCTCTTTGAATGTTCTACTAGGTTTTCCCTCGGTGATTTTTGATTGTACCTCGCCTTTGTATGGGTGGAATCTACAATGATGGATTTGCTTTTTATGACTCCTTGCTCCAGAGCGATTTCCACAGTTTTATTGATCAATAGATCAAGAAGGTTTGAATCTTTTAGCCGGAGCTTTCTGAATTTGGTGAGTGAGCTTGCATCAATAACTCCTTCTTCTGGGGGCATATCCAAAAAGCACTTAAACGACATGTCATATTTTGATCGTTCAACTACATCTACATCTGATATATCAAAAATGCTTTTTAGCAGTAGATATTTAAACATCCGTACAGGATCTATCGCGCCTCTGCCATTATCTTGACAATAGACGTTGGCTAACTCGTCATAGATAAACGTAAAGTCCACCAATTCATTCATCTGTCGCAATAAATTATCTTTTGGTATGATCAGCTCATATATGCCTGAATATGGGCTCAGGACTAGGCTCATCTGCTTTTTTATCATCTAATCACCCACTTATGTTATTGCTTCAATTATATCAAAAAAAGAACCGGTGTTACTCATTTCTTCGTAATCCGGCTCTTTTCTTAATTTGATACTTAATTTACTTTTTCAGTGGCCTCCTCTAAAGTGTTCTTTTTTCTTGCTAAACTTAGCTTAAGTTAATTGATATCTAAATATATTTTTGACTAGTCTTTAAGGGGTTTTAACTCAACAATCGTTGATGTTCCTGATTTTTTCAGTTGAATGAGCTCAGCACCATCATCAGAGATATAATTTTCCTCCCCAAGCAATGAGATCTCTTCAAGTTGTCCGGCAGTGATTACATTGGCCGTTTGTTGACTATATATAACTATCTGCCCTTTGGAACCGATAAGCGTACGTACGTCATTAAAAGGAATTGAACCGTCCCATTCTGTTTGGAAAGTAGGATTATCCTTAATTTCGGAGCGATCCTCAGTTGATTTTATTTTAACTAAAACATCATTTTCGACTTCACCAATATACACCTTGCCATCTAGAACTCCTATGACCCTGTCATTAGCATTTTTAGAAATAGTATGACGATTCCCTACTCCTAAAGAGATGACTTGCTTGGTCCCTCCCACTTTGCTGGTAATGAAAAGTGTGCCATATCGATCAGAGGCTGCCATGCTATCAATAGTCTCTCCCGTTTTATTTAATGTACGTACGTTTTTCATGACGTCAATTTCCATGAGTCTCTCTGTCGATCCGTTTTTAATTGTGAGGTATATAAGATTTGTAGAAGTTGAGACGACAAATTCCTCGATTTTCCCGCCAGCCGGAAATTCATTAATTGTTTGATTAAAACGGTCATCTGGGACAGTATCTTCATCACTATTCGGCAGTTCAAGTGTGTACAGTTCTGTAATTTGTGGATTACCATACTTCGGTACAGTTTTAGTCTGAACAGGGACTTTTTGTTTGACTTCTTCTTCCACTTGCTTATCGGTTTTTTGATTAGGATCTTCGGGATTAAGTGGTACTGTTGACTTAGGAGGCGTCGTTGCAGGAGGTACAACAGGGTCAACAGGTACAGTTACGTAAGTTACCGGATTAGGATTTTTTTTACCATAAAAATAGACTAGGGTATCACGATCCGGAAGCCATTGATAGTTGAGAACGCCCATTGTGTTATCATTCGCAGGGGCTTTCTTTTCGAAAACCATTTTTTCTTTTTTAAGGTTAAAGATTTTGAGTGTGCCATTTTCCGTATAAGCTAAATAATCCTTAGCATAAGAAACTTGGACATTTTCAAAATCAGTACCGGGTATCGTTGCCTCAAGTCGCTCTGTTATTGGACCAGCTTCAGCAACAGGGCCCAGAACTTTAGCAACTTTGTTTTCTAAATAAGAATAAGCCCCAAATTGTAGGAAGAGTGAAACTAAAACCCAAGCAAATATCGTGCGCAGTTTCTTTTTCATGCGTTATTTTCTCCTTTTATAACAGTGCTTAATAGTTCCTTAGTTAGTAACTACAAAAGCAGTAGGAATATATCGTTCGCCAAAAATGTTCCAAAGTTTATTCATAACCTTACCATTATAGACGAGCTCTGATGATGATCCTCCATCTAAGTTGACAGCATTGACAGCATTATAATCTTCAAAGACGTTCATGAGGTCACGCAGGGTTGCCCCAATACTCCAAGTAGGTTGACGTCCGTCAATAACAACAAATATCACCGTTCCGTCAGCCATTTGCCCGATTCCTGTCCGAGGAGCAATACCCCAACCACCATCACCCGTAATTGACAGTTTACCATCGACAATTAAATTAGGTTCGAAGGTAACCACTTCACGCATGTTTTTCTCATCCAATTGCTTTGCATTCATTTTACCGAGGACAAGTTTCCCTTTTTCATCAAATCCGACAATGTTAACCGCTTTGTCTCCCACATTGTTATGAATCAACTTTCCGTCATGCATTGTTAAACCGTCCGGAAAAGCCCCATTTCCTTTACCATTAGGGTCATAAAACCCTCCAGCATTAATCCCCGCAATGGCCCCCATATCCTTGACAAAATCTGTTACTCTTTCTCCTGTTACACCAATTTCTTTAGTAACCGCTAATTTTACTCGCATCGGGTCTTTAATTAACATTACTTTACCTTTAAAGCTTTGACCTTTGATATCTTCAATTGTAATACCCGAAGTCTTATCACTCATGACTTCTGTACTTACTAAATCAATCCCGTTACCAGATCCTTGATAGTTATTAGAATTCATAATACGGCTAATCTCTTCTTGAGAAAGAAATGCCTCTACTACCTGTGGATGTCGAGACGTTGCCACTGCGCCTACTGCTACAATTTTGAGAGATTCGAAGGGACCCCAAAACAATATAAATGGAACTAGTATTGCAGCAAAAATAATATTAAAGACCAGATACCCAAAAATCTTTTTTATCCTAATTCTACCCCTTTTTTTCATTTAAGCTCTTTCTCCTTTTATAGAATTATTTGGTAAAAAACTCACTAATCGCCTGTAACAGACCTAGCCACACTCATACCCCAGCCATACTGCCATTGGATGGCAAGATAAGTGGACAGTACAAAAAAACAAGCCGCAGTTTTCAAGATGTGCGGCTTCGACTATTTAGAATGTCGTTTTCTTAACTCTATTGATAGTTTCCACAGAGAGTAGACAACAATAGCAGTCAAAAGGAAGATACTGATCTGAACAGATTCCCAGTTAGAACTTCCAAGTTTTAAATCAATTATCTGAATAGCTAAGTTAGCAAACATTCCAACAATGATGGTAACCCACATTTGAATAACAACATCGTGTTGCTTACGTCGAGTAATAAAATAAACATAAAGGCCGATGGCAATAAAAAAAATGCTTCTTAGAAAACCAAGAACTATTATCATTATGTGTTTATCCTTTAATTAAATTTCATTTATAACGTATTTAGTATAACAAAAGATGTATATTGTATCAAGGATTGTCTGCAAAGTAACACTGGGAACCAATTAACAATGTTAACATAATGGATAAAATCATAAAAAAATAAAAAGAGCCGTCATAAAAATGGCTCAAATCTTACGCTTAAGGGTTAATTTCAATTCGGTATGTGAGATCGGCTGCTTTGTCAATCATATTAGCGACACTGCAATATTTTTCCATAGAGAGTTGCACGGCACGATCAAGCTTATCTTTGGGTAGAAACTCCCCCCAAAATTTATAGACAACTTCGATATCTTTAAAGACCCGAGGATGATCACTGGCACGTTCCCCCTCTACGGTCGTTTCAAAACGATGGACTTTAACCTTCATCTTGTCAAGAATCGTAACAATATCCATTGCACTGCATCCAGCAATTGTCATCAACAAGAGTTCCATAGGACTGGTTCCATGTCCCGTTCCTCCAGCTGTTACACTGGCATCCATATTAGTCAAGACTTTAGAACTTCCTTCGCCTTGGAAATGCAGACCCTTTATGTGTTTAACAGATACTTTCATTGACGCAACTCCTTTCTGTAAAACATTAAAGCTTTTTAGAGATCCAAATTCTGATTATTTTTACTTTGCAACAGCATCTAGTTGCTGTTCTTCCTTACTATACTCCGAATTCTGTAAAATAACCGATTGTGCAGGCAAAGGTGTTTCTAACCTGAGGGGAAATATAAGGATCATCAAAGATAATCCACCTATAGCAAGCGAAAGATATTGCAACGATAAAATCGAAAAGATAACTGATGCCAATCTAGCAGATGTACCAATCGTATAGTTGAACGGCTGAATAAGTTTCAAATTAGCATTCTGTCGTTGATCAAAGGATGTCTCAGAACCAGCACCGTTAAAATTGTGAATCCACACTGGTTTCCCTTCCAAATCTACGGAATTAACCAATTCTTTTCCCATCTTATAAAAGGGATCCAATGACGAAAGGTAAATAAAACCTTTGGTCGTATATATCTTAAATAATTCAACGGTTGAACTAGTCATCCCTGTTTTTTTAGATGTTCTTTCAATTCTTAAAATATCATCCTTACCAATATTCACAGGACCATTATCTGTAATAACTGAATATAAGCCACGATCGATTAATTCGATATTTGTCACTTTAACATTCAGTAACCTGACCCCGGCCAACGTCATTAGTATAACAAACAGACTAATAAATATTATAACTCCCGATATACGTTCACGATCTATCTGTCCTCGTTTAAAAAGCACTATTACACGTCCTTTACTTTTGCTGTACGGATGTACTAGTTTATCAATTGCTTGATCATAGTTTACCCACAAAACTCATTGTACTATAAATAATTTAGTGAAACAAATTAAATTATTCTATACTAACGTTAAGGAAAGGCATTTTGCCTCCCCTTAGCCGACGATTGTACTATTATCTTGGTTTTTAGACATTCTCTTTTAGGACTTTAATCTGAGCCGAAGTGCTTTCCGAATCTAGTCAATAATTTCAGTAGATCATTGGAGTTAAAGGTAAGCGGCATATTGCTGTTAGTCAATGTATCCGGCTTTATCAGAGGCTTGGCACCTGTTGTTTCGGGTGGAACGACGGCTCTTACGAATATCGTAGCTAACAATCCAATGATCAGGAGCGGCAACGCGCCCCGAACGCCGGGAAAGGTCAGTATAGGAACAGTAAAGAGAAGATAGGGCGTATATGGTTTGTTAGAATAGTTTCCAATTACATATATGGCAAATACTAAAGGTGCTTCTGGACTTAAAGGAGTCGGAAAGCCTCGATCAGCTAAAGAACCAGTAATCTCACTATCGGAATTAATAAGTCTATTTATTCCATTAGCTGAAGTATTCAAGTTTGTAGGGTCAGACCCGTTAGCCATCCATCTCAGAAAATCATGAAGCTCAGAAAGAGGTAATTGAAAAGTTTGTTCGTTTCTTAAGTCCAGAATAGGTATACTTTTAACGTTAAAAAAGTGGTGTACGATAAATATAATAAGTTCTGCTCCTATAATAACGGCGGATGATTTAAAAACTTGTCCTGTTAAAAGAGGTTGAGTAAATAACAGTGTTGAACTGCCTGCCACTGAACTAATGGGCGCAAAAAGCTCGATCCCCATAACAATTGGTTCTCCGAAACGGCTTTCTGGTTGATTACCGGACATTTCTACCCCTCCTCAATACATTATATAGAAGGGATAGGCTTCGTGTACCCAGGACTATACCCTAGATAATCGCAGGACGGTTTTTACGGCGAGAAGCTAAATAATCCAGAACAAGCTCGGTTGAAGTATTAAGAATTTGTTCTTCAGGAATTCCGACTTCCCTCACTAAAGCTAGAGCTTGACCAAATTCTCCAACTCGATCCATAAAGTGTGCGTCACTTCCTAAAATGACAGGCCCTTTGTATTGAACCGCATAGCGGGCAAAGCGACGACAGTTTCCCCATGCATCCTTCTTTTCACGTGACAGTGAACTGTTATTGATTTCGACGGGGATGTTTAATTGCGCAGACATATAAGCAATTCGTTCAAGATCCAGCTCAAATTCCGGTCGCCCAGGATGAACCATTATATCCGTAAAAGGATTTTTCATAGCTTTAATGTAGGCCTCAGTATTTTGTTCAGACGTTCCTCCAGGGTAACAAATAACATGTAATCCTACCAGAATAAGTTTCATTCGAGCCAGATATTTAATGGGAATATCTAATTCGCCTTCATAGTTTATTATATTTGCCTCAACGCCAGGTAAGATTTTGACTCCATGCAACACTTCTGGGATAATCGCTAAGTTCCCAAAATGATAGAGAGTTGGTGCGCCCGGCATTGAAGGTCCATGGTCAGTCATACCAAGTAACTTGATACCTTTACGCGAGGCTGCAAGGGCATTTTCGGGAAGGGTACTATAGGCGTGTCCACTTGCAACAGTATGCGTATGTAAATCTACTTTTATTTCCATTTTATCCACCTCACTTAAGGTTATTATATCCTTAAATGAAGTAAAAACAAAAACAAGTGCTTAGACAGCACTTATTTCTATAAGTATTTACTGTTTGTTTACTGTGGAGGGAACCTTAACTGTTGTATCTACATTGAAGCGAAAACTTGCTTCTGTTGCTTGTACTACTCCGCCTTCAGGATTAGGATTAACTCTCAATGTAATCAAATGCTGTCCATCTGTGCCACTTTTACCCAATGCATCGCCCAAGACGTTAATTTGTCGAAATGCAATACGAGCAGTAGCACCCGGTTCTAATGTTTCTAAACTTCCGGGTGAAGTAACTTTTTTGCTGTCATTTCCAATTAAACTCACTTGTAATTCCACGGGTACATTCGTCATTTTTTTAGCAGTCATGTTCTGTACCATAACAATTAGGTCAAAGGTTTTAGTTGTAATCACCTGTGCGCCTTTTAAAGTTACGCTTCCGTAAGTGAGATCCTTGACGATTGAAGCCGGCTCGACAGTAACTCCAATCATTTTAATTTCAGGTGCAGTCATGTTCTTTGCTACATCTTCGTTCTTATTTTCCCAAAGGGAAAACCCGGCAAACCCAATAAGACAAATAACAAAAACACTGGCGACCATGGCAATGTATTTACGGTTAATTGTAATGATTTTAGCCATAGCAGAAAACCTCCTATTAATTTTTATTCACTCTTTTAAGAAACCTATGCACGTCCGGGTGAGGACATGCATAGGTTTAGAAAAATATTTTAAAAATTTTCGGAGTGAGATTATATTAATCCGAATTTTCTTTATCTAATATTAAGGCGGTTTGACTAAATTCTGCCTTCCCGTTCCTGATAAATCTGAAGACGAATATCCTTTTCCACCGTTAATCGAAAAATTCGCGAAGATTGAATTATGCGTGATGTAGTGCGTATACCAATATAAGCTTCCATTTCATCGAGAGAAAGATTGGACGTAATAACAGTAGGAAGTTGCTCATTTAAACGATAATTAATAATTGAGTAGAGTCTGTTTCTTGTCCAATCCGTATAATTATGCGCTCCTAAATCATCAAGGATTAAGATTGGCACAGACCGGGCTGTATCTAATAAATCAAGTTCGTTGAGATCCGATTTGTAGGTTGCTCTCAATTCATCCAAGAGGTCGGGAACAACAAGAAAAAGTACCTTTAAATGAGAATCCATAAGTTCATTAGCTATGGAAGCAGCTAGATACGTTTTTCCTGAACCAACGGGACCAGTAAACAATAGTCCGAGACCATAAGGAGTGCGCAGACAATCATCAACGAAGCTTTTAGCTGCCTTTAAGGCCCTGACTGCTCCGTCATGATGTATATCTGTCATGTCATCGGAATAATAATCAAATCGAAACTTTTCCAATCTGCAGTTCATCAACTCTCTAGAGATGCGAGCATGGCGAAATTGATTTTCGATTTTCCTCGATTGCATACAACTGCAAGGATAGGCAATATCTCCTTCAAGAACAATCCCTCGATCATCACAAATAGGGCACGCAGACTTATCGTTGGAATTGGGATAATCAATAACAGGCTTGGGGTTAGGATTATTTGTTTTTGTATTTAAGACATTACTTTTCAAAATATCATTTATACTTTTCATTTTGGATAACCTCCTCTAAAATCCAGACGTATCCAAATAATTTAAAGATAGAAATTTTCATATTTATTGGATGTAGTTTTTGACCCTTTATTCTTTGGTTTTGTGGTCTTCTTTTCTTGACGAGATTGAAAATTAGCGTCTTCAGCTTCGATTTCTGCTCGTGTACGCAGTCCTTTTTTTTCCCATTCTCTAAGTATTGAATCTAAATAACGGAAATTTCGGATACCTGCACTAACCCCTCTTCTTAATGCCTCAATAATAAGTTCTTCAGTAAAATGAGAAGATAGCCATCGATCTAGATTTTCACACTCCAGACGCGTGAGCAACCGACCTAGTTCTTGCTCAAAAGTCTGAACTAAATTCTCCATTACTGGATTTGTTGGATTGGCTAAAGGTGTGATATTTGGAGAGACTTGATTTTGTTTAAGGACTCGTTCTTCTTCCAATTGTTGAGAACGTTCAATGGCCCAAAGCTCGGCTAGTTCATCGATCAGCCCAACAAAACTATAACTATTTCCCCACTTAAGTTCAACTGGATTCCAATACCTTTCAATGGTCAGGAGTTTTCGCTCCACCAAACCGCCCAAATCTTCTTCTATATTCGAAGATGAAGCATTCATGCGGCCAGCTAAAGTGGCGATTGAAGGATATGGATTTGATTCAGATTCGCATAGAATTTGAATTATCACCATCATCTCATGATCACTAATTCCAATTTTAGTATAGTGTGTCAACAGGTATTTTGGAATTGAAACAACACCTGAAAAGAAAAGAGCTTGTGTAAAGCTCCCATAAACATTTACTTTATTCATTGACAATCATCTCCCCATGTACCGGTCACAGAATTATCTATAAAAATTATTCTCCCATTTCAGACATTATCCTTACTAAAACCTGTAGAGAAAGGATATTTTTTCTATTACATACAAATTAGAACAAAAAGCTTTTATTCTAATTACCACATTATGGAAGGGTTATGGAGCTCTTTTGGCGTATATATTATAAAACGAAAAGGAGGATAAAGAAATATGGATATTAGAAAAGAACTTATTCAAATAGTCGAGAAATCAGGATCTCTCTCAGCCTGGGGGGTTAAGCATTGCTTCAGGGTCTATTACTTGTCAAAAGAACTTTCCAGTCATCTTAGCTTAGATGATGAGGTTCTTTATACTGCTGCAATGTTACACGACACAGGTAAATATCCTGTCTATGCCCTTAAAAACATTGATCATGCCTTACGCTCAAAGGGGGTATCTGCAAACCTTCTGCAACAAATGATGTTCTCTTCCGTTAAACTGCCCATTGTTTTAGACGCTGTTGAAAATCACATGTATTACTCAGAACCAGGACGGAGTGATGAAGCGGTTTATTTAAGAGAAGCAGATATTCTAGATAATATGGGTAATATCGGCTTAATGCGTCTATTTAGTCTCGTAGGACAGGATGAACTAATACTGACTCCTGAAGACGCTATCGACCGCGCACGCCTTTTTGCAGATGCTCTTCCCGACAAAGTAGTCACTAAAGCAGGAAAACGTTTAGCAATTAAGCGACGTGAAGAAAGCCTTCGTTTCCTTGCAGGTATAAAACGTCAAACCTTAGAATATGCGTGGTTGTAATTTTTGAGTTTAACGTCCAGCTCTTCGTTCCTGTTCTTCAAGCCATCGTGTTATGCTGTCGAGCAGGTTAACGACCCGCTCAAAATCACGGGTTCTTTGTCCCTCATCGATAAGCCTTTTAAGATGATGTCGTAATCTTATATATGCTCTATTAACTTGTGAGCGTGATATTTTTGATGCCGATGTCTTAGATCGCTTATAAGAAGGTGCAGCAGGAATTGCAATATTCCTAAGAACCTTCTCTATGGAAACCTCATTGCCATCCTCAGCCTTAATCGCTTTAGACAACCAAACTTTTTCAGGAGCATGCTGTAGAACTTGTTCTTGAGTAAATTCTATAGTTTCTCCAAGCTGGGGTATAAGAGGAGTTTTTGCGAATACTTCTAAAACTTTATTAGAAAAACTTGTCTGAGATTCCAACTCTCCGTGAACAAGAATAATTTGTTCTGCTTTTTTCCCCAGCAGAGAGAGCCAATGAATAAGTTCAGCCTGATCTGCATGAGCGGAAAACCCGTCCATGTGACTAATCTGTGCATTAACTGCAACTTTCTCCCCGTGTATGGTTACAGTCTCAACACCATCTGAGAGAATTCGACCCAGTGTTCCTTGGGCCTGATATCCTACAAATAGAATTGTAGCATTTCTTCGCCATAGATTATGTTTCAAATGATGTTTAATTCGACCAGCATCAGCCATGCCGCTGGCAGCAATAATTATCGATCCACCTTCAATTGAATTAAGAGCCATAGAATCTTGAGCAGTTTGGCTAAAATGAACATTAGGCATATTTAGAGGATTATTTCCAGTTCTAATCAGTTCCTTAGTGATAGAATCAAAATTGTCTGTGTTTTCTTGGAAAATCTTCGTAGCCGCAATAGCCAAAGGGCTGTCAATATAAATCGGTAAAATTGGTATACGATGTTCATTCTGTAGTTTTTGAAGGTAAAAAAGAAGGTCTTGAGTTCGTTCAATGGCAAAAGCAGGGATAACCAAATTTCCGCCAGCTTTGTATGTCTCAGTAATAATTTTAGCGAGTTGTTCATAACGGTCAATTTTGTTGCCATCACTGCTTTCGGAATGAAGACGATTTCCATAAGTCGTTTCCATAACCACGATATCTGCCACACTTAATATGCTTGGATCTTGAATGTAGGGTTGGTTAACATTTCCTATATCACCTGAAAATACAATCGTTTTATGATAGTCAGGTTCTTTGACATGAAAAACTGCATGCGCTGAACCAAGTATATGACCGGCATCGAAGAATTCAAAGGCAATAGTGGGCACAAGGTCTACAATATCCTTGTAGGATACTGCACGAAAGTATTGAATGGTATCGAGTGCATCCTGAACTGTATATATTGGAACCAGGGGTTCGAGCCCTGCTCTATTTCGCTTTCGATTTTTACGTTCCACTTCCATTTCTTGTATATGCCCACTGTCCGGAAGCATTATTGAACATAATTTAATTGTCTCAGGTGTAGCCCAGATCGGACCCTTAAAACCAGCTTTAATAAGTTTAGGTAACATTCCAGAGTGGTCAGTATGAGCATGTGTCAAAATAACAGCGTCAAGACTTGCTGGATTATAGGGGAATTCTCCATAATTTAACTCTTTGAGTGCCTTTGAACCCTGAAACATTCCACAGTCAATTAAAATGCGTGACTTCCCTGATTCGACTAGAAAAGAAGATCCTGTGACAACCTGTGCTGCCCCCAAAAAGCTAATTTTCATCAATCAATCCTCCAAAAATAGCGCCTCATCGCTTTTCCTTTCAGAATATTATTCTGTGAAGAATAGCATTTTGGACGCTTTACTTTAACAATGCTATTTATAGTTTTCAATCATATACTGCTAACTCACATATCTCTACTTATTCTACCTGTTTATTCTAGGTTTAGCAATGACCATAATATATGTTGCTTTCTAATCAAGCTGAAAGAAATTCAGTTTAACAGCCTTTAAGGCAGCTTGAGTCCGATCTTCAACAGTTAGTTTACGATAAATACTTGATAAATGATTCTTTACTGTTTTTTCACTAATAAACAAAGAGGTCCCAATCTCGCGATTGGAAGACCCTTTCACAACATAATGGAGAATTTCCATCTCCCGATCACTTAAACCGCATGTATCTTTTAAAGGAGTCGGTTGGCTCAACTGATCAAGCAGTTTTCCCGTTACAGATGGGGATAAGATTGGTTCTCCAGAATAAACCTTGCGAATTGATTCAATCAGAGTTTTAGAATCAACATCTTTAAGTAAATAACCTGCTACACCAATTTGCAGAACCTGGAAAACTTTTTCGTCGGAATCATCAACCGTAAGCACTAAGATGCCAACGTTTGGACATTCACGACGAATTACCCTACCTGCTTCCAGTCCATTAACCCCAGGCATATTTAAATCCATTAATAGAATATCAAATTTCATTGTCCTTGCTACATTGATGGCACCTTGACCATCTCCTACTTCTGCAACGACTTCAATCCCATCTTCAAATTCTAAAATGCGACGAAGCCCTTCTCTTAATAAGGGATGATCATCTGCAATTACAATTCTTATCAAGTTATCATTCCTCCCTCTTGGTTCGATGGAATTGACAGTTCAATCGTTGTTCCTTTTCCCATAGTTGATTGTATCGAAAAATACCCTGAAAACATTTCAACGCGTTCACGCATTCCCACAAGGCCAAAATGTTCCCCAGGAGAATTCATAGCCGTATTCACTTCAAAGCCTTTCCCATAATCACGTATTCTGGCGATGATCCATTCATCTTTATAAATCAAACAAATCTCTACTTCAGCAGTCTGTGCATGTTTAGCGACATTTGTCATTCCCTCTTGAACTAATCTAAAGAGAGCAACTTCCATGGCTGAAAGAAGTCGCCTTTCTCTGCCTTCAATACGCAGATCACAGTTAATTCCATAGTTATCTTGAAAATTATCCAAGTATTTTGAGATTGCAGGGACAATTCCTAAATCATCCAATGCCATTGGCCGAAGATCGAAAATAATCCTGCGTATGTCTTGCAAATTAGATCGAACTAAATTCTTAAGATCTTGAAGTTCGGACTTGGCACGACTAGTATCCAAATCCAGTAATTTTTCGGCAATTTCTAAACGCAAGACAATATTAGCAAGGGTTTGGGCAGGACCATCGTGGATTTCCCTCGCTACACGGCGACGTTCCTCCTCTTGAGCTTTAATAACACGCAGACCCATCTCTAGCCGTTGCTCGTGATTCTGAGTTTGAAGGGCCTCAACAAGGCCACCTTGCAATAAGCTGATTGCCATACTGACCTGAGTCATAAGGTTTTGGGCACGTTCAATTGTTACTTCCATTTGAGTAAGAGATCTCTCAAGATCGTCGCGCCGTTTACGCAACTGAATTTCTTTTTGTTGCAAAAGTTGCAATTTAACTTGGGCATCTTTTGCTTCCGCATACGTCTGCATCATTTCTTCCTGAGTATGTTCTTGATACGCTCGATTTACCTCCATTAGATTCTGGCGCATGCGTCGTTCTACTTTTTCTTGAAAATCAACTTGTAAAATAATTTCCTGAATATCTGATTTAAGTTGAGAGAGTTCATTAACAAGCCGATGAGTCTCAGTTCGAGATGTTTCAGCTATAAAAAATATTTCTTCTTTTCCTGATTCGATGGCCTTCAAAGTATTTTTTAATATTTCTCCCAACTGATCGGACAAAATTATTCCTCATTTCAATAATATTTAAACATTCAACTTGCTCTTCTATATTATTTTATTCGACACAGAAACAGTATTTCCTACTTCTAAGCAAGAAAAATTAGATAACTTATCCTTCATTAGGACTTTCGTCCTAAACGCAGAATTGTTCTGATTTCTCTCTCTAATCTTCTGGAATAAGGAAGATCATCCTCATGCAGGACTAAAATCCTCCAACCATCTTTTATATATTTATTACTCTCACTAGGGCAGGCTGAATCATAACAGCTGATTAGCATATCCTCTACTTGAGCTAAAAATTCCTGATTCAGTAATGAAACATTCCATAAGACATGTGCTTTAGGGAAAATAAAGCTTAGAACATCATTAAGGCGTTCTGCGCTATATGGGATCTGGGAAGTTTGAACTAACTCACTAGCGTTTGCTAATATTGAAACACTTTTATGTGAATCTATATAAGAAGTATTTGATTTAACATCTGATTCAATGCACTCTTGCAACTTTTCCATACTATTAATCACTTCAAAATCCCCTGATACGATGTCAATTTTTTTATCTTTTTCTTCAATTAATACTTCCTTCTTATCACTCTCTGAAAATAAGATTTTATTTTGGCAGATCGAAGCTAAGGCAGGAATTATTTCAGGGATTTCTATTAGTTCAAACTCTTCAGGGATATCGCCCATCGCTTTTAACATACCTTCATTGATCATTCTATTCATTGTTTCGGTAAATGCAGGAAAGTTATTAATAACACGTGGATCAGGAAGTTGTTGTTCAATAATTTGTTTAAGTCCATCAACTAAATACTGGGAAGGAAATGTTGAAAATCCGTGTAATAAAGATGAGAGTTTTCCTGCAATTTGACATCCCTTTTGATATTCTACTTCTGAATCCTTCCCACTCAACAAAGATGTCGTAAATATTGTTTCAATAATTTGCTCTACCCATTCTTGAATTCTCGGATCGTTATGATAATAAGCCTCCATATTTATCCCCTTCCAAATTCTATATCTTTAATAGCTATGCTTGTATCCTTGACGGTATGAACATTCATATTAATAAAAAGAAGCTACAACAAATTTAAAAATTAAAGTCATTAACTAATTCTTTATGCAAAATAGACCTTTAATAGAATGAAAAAGAACACCCACTTGCAAGAAGCGGATGTTCTAAACTGGCTAAAATTTTAGCGAGCGCGGAAAACTTTAAGATAAGAATCAGCGTAAACGCTTCTATTAAGAAGGATCTGACAAGTAGCAGCAACGTCAACAAGATCATCATCATTGGCATCCATAATGGCTGCATCAAGTCCACTCGCAATTGCCATTGCCATATAAGTCCGATTAATCAAGTTGCGATCCGGAGATTTCTGAGATACGTTTGATAGTCCCAGTACCGTGCGTGGTGCTGGGTTTGCCAGCATTTTCACTTGTCTTAAGGAATCTAGAACTTCTGGTGCATGCTCCTGAGCAACGTTTACAGGAAGAATCAATGGATCAATGAATAGGTCTTCCATTGGCACTCCGTACTCATCTGCCGCAGCTACTAATTCCATTGCAAAAGCCACGCGATTTTCGGCGTCTTTTGGAATACCTTTCTTATCCATGGTCAGCCCGATAATTCCAGCATTATATTGTATAGCCATTGGGAAAACACGTTCTATCTTCACTTGTTCTGCAGGGCAAGAGTTAATAATTGCTGGACGCTTACAAACCTTTAAGCCCGCTTCAATAGCATCATAGTTTGTTGAGTCTAAGACAAGAGGCAATTCGGAAACTTCCTGAATAACATTAACCATCCACTCATAGGCTTCCACTCTTTCGTGAGTCGGAATAGCAGGACCGGAGTTAACGTCAAGGTAGTGTGCTCCTCCTTCTTGTTGCTTTACAGCCCAATATTGAATAGGTTTTGGATCTTTATTGCGAAGTGCATCTCCAATATCAGTAAACATTCCGTTAATCCGTTCGCCAAAAATAAGCATTCGGTCACGTCCTTTCATTTTAATAAATTAATTAGCTAAATGAAGGTAACTTTACAGATAGAAGTGTGAACCTATAATAGGGATTATTTCCCCGTCATATCGGCAATGTTCTTTTTGACAACACTCACTGCAGCAGGGTTACGCATTACAAGAATACTAGCTCCGACTTGAAGTACGCCAGAAGCTGTTACAGCCTCCCAAAGAACGCTGCGATCTGCTAGATCTCCCCATCCGGGAAACTCTTCATTAGATGCATAAGCTTCTTTACAGCGGTTAGCTTCGTATCCAACTGTACAAATGATAGGCATTGAAAGCATTTTATCATTTGCCAAGGCTCCTAGCCGTGCCCGCTCCATGATTGAATAAACATACTCAATTCCAAATCCCAGACCGGCAACCGTAGGATCAATGACAATTTTGTTTAGGGGCAGTCCCATCTCATTGATCAAGATATTGAGCTGTTTGCAGATATTAATGTCAAGTGGTGAACGGGCAATCAGAGTGTGTTTGTGTACCATCGCGGCAGCGGCAATGGACTTATAGTTATCTTGTTCAGCGATACCGATCAGGAGGTTTTCCCCTGTTGCAGCTTCAGCAATAACAGCCATAATCTCATTATTTTTTTCAGAGTCGTCGCACCCTTCCACAATAAGGGGGACCCCCACAGCTGCTAAGACATCTTTTACGATGCGTGCACAATCTTCTGGGGAACGGTTTTCGCCTTCGGGATCAGCGCCGTTCAGTTTTAGATAGATGAGATCTGCACCAAAATCATCAACGCATTTTTTAGCCCAAGCGGCTGGATCATTGATGACATCCCCAATTTGATTCATAATCATCTCATTCCAAGCAGGTACTACGTCTGTGACCTCCATTGCAATCACCGGACGGTTCTTCGTTTCTCCTTCAAAGTGGAGAAACGGTAAGGCACTGTCCCCTCCAACAGTAATTGTGGAGGTTCTAGTTCCTCCCTGTTCAGCAGTTGCGCCGAGTACTACCTCTCCAACTTTACTGGAATATTTTTCTTTTACTAACGTTACGGACATGAACTTCTCTCCTTTCTAGTTAAAGATTCCGGCACGGTTCAGTATGCTATCCACTGCCTGGACCGAGACGGCATCATCAGGCAAATCAAATAGTGGTTTGCCCGCCAAGTCATATTCCACAACTAAAGGATCTAAAGGAATGTCTCCAATAACAGTAAGACCAGTACGCTCAATCTCTTCTCTCAATGATTCCATACTTCCCTCTGTAGTCTTGGTTACAATCAAAAATATGGTTTGTACAGCAGATTTTAGCCCCCGAATAAGATCGTGAACTCTTCCCGCTGAACGAATCCCTCGAGCAGAAGAATCACTAATTACAAACATGACTTCAATGCGGGGAATCGTACGACGACTTATATGTTCCAAGCCTGCTTCAGAATCCACAGCCACAAAGTCATAGTTTTCCCCGATGTTCTCTAGATGTTTACGCAAGATGTCATTAGGATAGCAGTAACACCCGGCCCCTTGAGGCCCTCCCATGACGAGCAGATCAATTTCTTTCGACTCAACTAACGATTGTTGCAGTTTGTACTCGATAAAGATGTTTTTCGGCATACCCTCAGGAATTGCTTTAGGATCTTTACTTTGTTCAAGCAACTCCGATATTGTCGATGTAACATTCAAGCCCAACGCTTCGCCGAGATTTGCATTGGGGTCTGCATCGACTGCGAGTATTGAAGTCCCTTTTTTTCGGTGAACCATCTGCCTTAATAATAAAGCGGTGAATGTGGTTTTTCCTACTCCACCTTTACCTGCAACAGCTATATATTTAGACATAATTGACCTCCATTATAACGTTTATTGAAAAGATGGAAATAGGGACATATCCGTGTGGGGTAAAAACAAGGCGGCCATATATTCGTCCATATATGTCACTCCAACCGAAAGCTCGACATAGGTCATTTTTCGTCCTAATTCTTCTGCTTCCCGCCAGGCATTCTGAGAAAGTAAGGCGAGGCGTGCACCTTTGACGGATGCATTTCCAATAAATTCAAACCGTTCCGGTTCAAGATCTGGAAGCAGTCCAATTTGAACAGAATCATGAATATTAAGGTAATTGCCGAAACCGCCTGCAATGACAATCCGGCTAATCATTTCAATATCCACTGCAACCATATTCAGCAATGATCGGATTCCAGCATAGATAGCACCTTTGGCACGAATGACATTCTTGACATCATTCTCAGTAATGACCACATCTTTTTCTCCACCGGCTTGATAAGCCCAAGCTAAGACAAACTCCTTGTCATCCGTCGTCGCTCTTAATCGCTGTGAGCCCGACTTATGTCCTAGCTGGAAATTCCCAGCGCGGTCGATAATACCTGCACTGAGCAGTTTAGCTATACAATCCACAAGCCCCGATCCGCATATTCCTACAGGAGTTTGGTTATTAATCACCTTAAGGGACACGTCCAAGGTTTCAGGATCAATGATGATCCGTTCTATCGCCCCGGGCATAGCTCGCATACCAAAAGTAATACCGCCACCTTCAAAGCTTGGACCTGCAGAACAAGCGCAAGCGACAAGCCAATCCTGGTTTCCGAGAACAATTTCTCCATTCGTTCCTATATCAATGAAGAGAATAATATCTTCCCCATTGGCCAAGTCCGTCACCAGTGTTCCTGCTATAATGTCCCCTCCAACATAACTTGCTACTGAGGGGTAACAATGCACTATTGCCTCAGGCAACATATGGAGGCCAATCTCTCGAGCCGGGAATGAGGGAACGTTTGTCATAGTGGGAATATAGGGTTCCAACCGAATGTACCGCGGATCTACGCCTAAGAACAATTGGGTCATTGTTGTGTTTCCTGCCACCATTGCGCTAGCGATATTCATATTACTTAATGATTGACGAGTAAGAATCTTGTCAAGAAGTCCATTGACGGTTTCTACAACAGCATCTCTGATCTCTATTAAGTTCTGTTCGTTTTCAACTGCATACACTATCCGAGTTATTACGTCATCCCCATATTTCGCTTGTTTGTTATAAGTACCTTGTTGATCGACAATCTCTCCAGTTATAAGATTAATGAGATAAACAACAACTGTTGTTGTACCTATATCAATAGCAAGCCCATAAGGGGGGGCATCATTTCCCTGCTCAATATGCGTAATGGTTAACCCGGCTTCTGTATCTGTCATGGTAATGGATACATCCCAATTTGCTTTGCGAAGTGATTCAGGCAGCTGTTTAAGAATGGATAGAGGCATATGAATGGGTTTATCTCCAGTTTTTAGGACACGACGGAGTTCAATACTTAGACGTGCCCAATCACTGGAATTTTCGGTCAAGGTCGGTATGGAAAGTGAAATCCTCTGTTTAATAGCTAAAGGGTGATGCCCGAATTTATCGAGTAAATCATGTTCGCTCTCCTGTAGGAGTCCTTTTTGAACATCTCCCATCAACACTTGGTGTTCTTGTAACCTGGACTCAGGAGGCACCTCAATTGTCATATCCCCCTGGACCAAGGTTTTACAGGCAAGCCGAATTCCTTTAGCAAGTTGCTCGGGTGTTAAATTACCCGTCCCATTTACTAAGGAATCTCCACTTAAAACGTCAACTTTACAAGCTCCGCATGTTCCCTTACCACCGCACCCAGATTTGACCATAATTCCGGCTTTCGCGGCTGCGTTAAGCAGAGATGTACCCTGATCAGCTTCAATAACACGGTTCTCTGGCATGAATTTAATTCTAAATTGGGACATCGCTTTCACTTCCTTACTCTACCAAGAAATCCCATTAGTATGATGGTTTGTAGAAAAACATTGCCCATCTCTCAACGTAACGATTTGCTTAAGGTACCCTGCTCAGTCTTAAGTCAAAGATTTCGAGAAAGATACAATCCCGCTGGACTCACGTGGTCCAACAACGGTTTTCCAACCGGACAGTTCAGAAAGTTTTCCGGAAATTACTGCGACATAACCCGGAATGATGACATTGCGGTGTTTTACCTTATCGGCAATTCCACATGCATTCATTGCTTCGACGATTTTCTCAGGCTCGAATTTGCCAGCAGCGTAGGCTGTGAGGACGGATGTTCCGTCGGTATCAATTGGTAAGATATAGCTAGGAATTTTGGATGTTTCAACTTCACCTTCGACACTATAGTACGTTAGGGAGAAGTTAGTGGTAATATAAAATGGCGAATTTTCATCTACATTGCCAACAGAATGCAGTTTTGGTTCAACTTGAATTGGTTTTTGAGGATCTGTATAAATGTTCTGCTTTAAGGTCATTAACGGTAAAAGGTGAGCCTTTTTGCTGGTTTTCAAGACGACAGCACTGGCATATTTAGCCACATATACTGAGGCTTCCATGATTTCTTCCATTGGTTCAGTTTTGCTTGTATAGGCAATGACAGGGAATCCAAGCGGTCTGAATTTTTTCTTAATGGCTAAACGGCGAATATGGGTAAGATTTGCTAAAGTATCGACCGGTGTTCTTGTACCAGGATCTAAAACGAATTCTTTATAACCTAAAGCTTGTGCCTTAACTACAAGTTCTTCGAGAGCATCCAGTCCATCTGCTTTAATGATGACAGGAACTGAGTTTTCTTTAGCTAAGTTGACCATAGCTTCGTAGTTATCTGCAGTTGCCGCTCCAATAAGGGGTTTACGGGAGGCCAATAGTGCGAGAGCAGCTTTCATAGCCTCGGGATCACTGCTTAATAGAAGTAATGATTTATCTGTGGCTTCTGCCACAATAGCAGCTACCTTAACAAAGCGGGTAGCATCTCCGGATTCTTGAACTACAGCTACACCATCAATAGAGTATTGAAGACCGACACGCTCAAATTCTAAGCCCTTGATCTCCTCAATTTTGGCATTCAATTCATCATCACTTAAGGTATCTGACACAGAAATAAGTAAAGTCGTGGAATGATAAAAGGTTTTGTCATGACGGAAAAGAACTGTTTCATCTCCGAGAACAGAATCCTTACCGAATTTTATAGCTTTAATCGGAGGAGCAGCGGCAGAATCCAAGTTCTCTCGGGCAGCTTCAGTTACATAGGGGCAAGAGTCTAGAGCTGCTTTTCCTGAGGCCAATGCCATGGCAAAGGCTAGGCAAGTTGGAACGCCACATTCTCCGCAGTTTTTCTTGGGCATTTGTTTATAGATTTCTAAACCTGTAAGAGCCATTTTAAATCCCCTTTCTAATCGATCTAGGATGAAGCAGACCCGCAAGGTCCCTTTCGGGGACCTTGTCGTCTGCGAGAATATTACATTAGTGGTTCAAGGTTAAAGCATGGATGTCCATTTTCTTCAAGGAAAGGAATTATTTCTTCTACTGTGGTGCCAACGGACTCATCCGCAATCTTGTCTATGAAGTCTGCTCCTAAACCTTCATCAATGGAGCGTTGAATAAAGTCCTCACGCAAGAATTCTTTCAGTTCTTTTGGCATCCAGACAATACGGGCAAGTCCACCATCAGCAGGAATGAACTTTTTGCTGAGCAGATAAGTTCTTCCGATTCCCATGAACCCTGGAGTTTGCATTCCACCACCGCATGTTCCAGCCAGTGATGAGAATGTCATACCGCAAGGGGTCATTCCGGAATGTTCGCGAGTCGTCAGCATGAGACCGTTCGCTTCAGGAACAATTGCCATGATAGCCTCAAAGCAACCGCAAGAGGTCATCGGTTTATCCATTAAAGTATAGAGGTTAACCTCTTCTAAGGTGTTGTTCGAAGCTTTAAACAGATAATCATTCGTACTTTGCCACATACCTTTTAGCTCATCAATTGCTGGCCCTTTAGGAATAGGTTGGTTGGGTCCGTTTGGTGCGATCTCATAGGATGCTTTAGCATCTAGCCAGCTCACTGCACCACACAAACCAACCCTTTCAGGAGTAACTATACAAACATGGTTTGGTGCAAAGGACTGACAAAGTAAACAGGAATAGAAATCTTCGACTGACTCATCGGTTAAACTCCTCATACGATCGTCACGAGCACGATATCGTTCGCGTGCTTTGACAAGGCCTTCCTCAACTGCGGCTTGATCAGTAATAAGAGTCACTTGAACACGGTCTACAATAGCTGGGAATTCTTGTTTTAACTTCGCCAACAGGAGTTCACCCAGATGCTTAATTAAGAAACCCTTTGATCTGGCATCTTTGGAAATCCGCACCCAACATAAATCACGCTGAGCAACGTGCCAGACACCCTCTCCATAGTTTGCAAAGTAGTGGATTCGACGCTCCAAAACTCCTTCAAAATCATCCTGCATTTTACGTCCGAAAATGTCGATCCTAATTCCCAAAGGAAGTCTGGATCCTTCTGGGACAGTATCGATTTCAGGCCCGATGACTGTGACCTGACCGTCAACAACTTCATCAGGTCCCACTGATTGAACAAGCTCAAAGGCTGTAGAACGACCGCCACCAAATTCCACATAGGTTTCAGCTTTGCGGATGGATTCTCCTTCAAAAGCAGGCCCAAAGTTTACAGGAATCGGGATTTCAATATTAGTTAGTTTAATGCCTCGAACTTCCAGTGCTAATGGAACGATTTTCTCATAGTCAGGTTCAGATACGTACCAATCAGGGATTTGCATGTCTTCAGGAAGCACTTGATCTGAAATAGTTGGGAAGCCCATGAAAATTGCGCCCATTGAAGCTGCTAGCTTGACATCATCTGTCTCGCCAAGGCTTAGGACAAATGCCCGAATCCGACGACGTTGATAATCCCGATGGTTTTCACGTTCTCCAGCTGGAATTCCACCGAAAGCTAGACCTGCGCGGAAGGCATAGTTTACAGCGTGAATAATCTGGGTAAAGTTTCCTAGAGGAAAAGCAATGTAGTCTTCCCCAATTTTGACGTTTACTTCGAGTAACTGCTCAATGACCTCATCACACAGAAAGATCATAAATCCTTTACCCATCAGATTATCAACGATTTTCTTAGCTGCTTGAGAATCTTTTGCTCGCCCAAGAATTACCGCAACTCCTGGAATAGTCCAGTCAACCATCTTGATTCCGTGTTTCCGTACTATCGGGTCACCTAAGAATCCAGTCCAAGGTTTAACTTTAGGCTCTTCTCCACGCAGATAATTGATTGTCTCAATGACTTCAGCCGCATATAGGGTAGATTCACCCCAAAGTCTAGCATTTTCAAAGGTAAGATCTGTACGAATTTGACTGCGCATACGGTTCAGAATAGGAACCAGTTCACCTAATTTGGTCACCTTTTCTCCTGAAAGACAGGTGATAACTGGAAGGTGGTAGGCAGTATCTGGATAACCAACTTCTTGCTCAGTACCAAAATCCTTAATTGCTCGATTCAATAAGATTTCCGCATAAGTCATCGCAATGGTTGTACCATCATACGCTCTTCGTAAGAGTTTTTTTGGTTGATTATTAGGATCTTTAATTGCGTCTGCGTAAATTTCCTCCATAGACATAAACATTCCTCCTTTCTTACCAACCTTGCGCTATTGCTGTGTCGTTCTTCTCCGCCGTTTGCCTGTGAATGCCTAATTTCCAAGTTCTATACTCTAAAGCATCTAAGAGTTTTGTCGCTCCAATAGCAGGATCGACTTCAAATATAAAATTTCCGCCAAAAACGTCATGGGCAATTTGAGTCGTAATTCCATAGACAAGGTCACTGCCTTCAACTGGGGGCAATGAACCGACATGGGTGGGCAGTCCTAAAGTGACACACCAAGAACCAATCGCAACAGCTTTTTCATGCATGGCTTCAGGAGCAGATGCGACAAAAGGAACTTTAGGAATATCAACTCCAAGTTCATTAGCCATTGCAACTGCCAAATCTGCCGCTCGGCTGTTATCCACACAAGAGCCAACATGAAATACTAGGGGAAGACCGGTGGCCAATTGGGGATTTGCTGCTTCCAGGGTTTGAATGAATGACTTAAGCCCTTCCCCAGCATAAGTATCAACCGCTAAGGGGGACATAAGACCAAATTTCGCAAACGCTCCTGAGGAACAGCCTGTGGAAATAACGAAAACGTCATTTTTCACGAGTTCTTTCAAGACAGTTATATGGGACTCATCTTGAGCCCGTTTAAGATTGTTACATCCGGCCATGAGACATACTCCTTTGAGCTGTCCACTCTGAATGGCATCTGTCAGGACGGATATCGGACGTTCGGGGTTGATCTTTGAGAAAATCTCGGTAAGCGCTTCTATACTGAAACCAGCTACAAGCTTATGCTTTTCGTTAGGAATGGAGATTTTCTTGGGATCCCGATGCTTATAAGCTTCAATAGCAATCTTTATAAGCTTCTTGGCATCTTCCATAGCTGTGGTGGTGTTGAAAGCGATGTGTTGAGCACTTGGGACTTTCATAATAGCTTCTGTAGTAATAACTTTTGTATGATAGCATTCCGCTATGGTTTGCACAGCTGGATAGATACACTGAATATCTACGACCATCGCATCTAAAGCACCCGTTAAGATGGCCATTTCTTGAGAAGCGGAAGATGTTGCTAAGTATACACCTTCCCGCATGAGCAGTTCATTACCTGTACAGCAGATTCCTACGATATTGACCCCTTCAGCTCCAACTTTTACTGCCTCTTCTTTCATCGCTCGAGCAGCAGCAACTACCATTTCGCTCAGTACCGGGTTATGCCCGTGAACAGCAATATTCACCATTTTGGGGTTAATTACACCTAAGTTTGCTTCCGATACGATAGGTTCGGGAATTCCAAACAACACGTCGCTTAGATTTGTGCCGATATATTCCCCACCTAAGTCAGCAAGTGCACTTTTGAGTCCTCCGAAAATGATATTTACCGGATCACTGTCGACGCCCATGGCGGTCTGAGCAATAAGCTCAGTTATTGATCCGTCAATATTTTTCGGCATAATATTAGTGTGCCGGAATTTCTTACAGCGTCCTTCAGTCATAAATGAATCAAGAAACGCTAACGGACGATCTTGATAACGTCCAAAATCTGCATATCCAATCTCAACAACGTCTCTGAGGATATCCTTATCCCCACGGTCAAGAGTGGCTACTCCAAGTTTTTCTGCTAATTTATGAAGCTTTGCTGGAGATTTGATTTCGTAATCGTCGGCATGTCCATCGACTAATGCATGAGCTGTGTGCAAAACATGGCGTGCATGCTCAGAGTGAGATGCGGCTCCTCCAGCAATCATGCGGACAATGTTACGTGAAACAATGGTATAAGCTGAGGCTCCGCAGATTCCACGACTTCCAGGACCGTCCTCTTTTTTAACACGACAAGGGCCGGCGATACAGATACGGCAACATATCCCTTTGTATCCAAACGCACATTGAGGTTGTTGAGCAACTACCCGATCATAAACCGTCTCAATATTCTTATCCTTAATCATTTCCAACATTTGAAGGGCACCGGGGTCGGTTGTACGAATGGGATTCTTAGGATCTACGACTCGCGGTGCGTCGGATGGTCGGGCGGTATGGGTTAAATCCCGATATCTTGGCATATTACACCCTCCTCTTTATTAAGATCTTGTTTCTTAGAAAATATTCATCTCTACTACGAAACCTCTGTCATCTCCCTTCGTCTACGATTTTTTGGTAAATTATATTGAGCTCAACTCCCAGAGACCCACCAGGCAACTCGATATTACCTGTATTTAAGGACATTTCCAACAGCTCGTCACTGTAAGGGATGATGCCAATAAGCTGTTCTTTAGGAAAGTGGTCTCTAAGAAAACTTTCATCTTTAGAATTGCGAACTTTGTTGCCAACTACAAGTACTCGAGGAATACCCAGTTCAAAAGCGAGCTGTTGTATTACCTTTACGGTTTGAATGCTTACCTTACTCGGTTCTGTGACAATGACTAAAACATCGACTCCTAAAGCTGTGCCCCTGGTTAGTTGTTCAATTCCTGCCCCCATATCTAAGATGACTGTATCTTTCTCCCCAAGGATTAGCGAATTAACTAAGGCTTGAAGAAAGCTGTTTTCTTTACAGTAACAAGAAGTGCCGCCTCCTTTTATGTTTCCCATGCGAAAGAACCTAAGAGCTCCCAACGAGATGCTGTAGTCATCAAGTATATTATCTACGTTGGGATTAAGTGGATAATAAGTTCCACTTCCCCCCATGCGCTCTTCGATTAATTGTTTCATATCAACAATCGGCTTTAGATTCGCAAGTACATCATCAGAGATTCCTAAGATCGTCCCTAAACTGGCATCTGGGTCAGCATCAACTGCTAATACAGATATCTCTTTATTTGAGAGCCATTGGGCAAAATTTGCAGCAAAAGTAGTTTTACCAACGCCACCTTTGCCAGAAATTGCTATTTTCAACGAAACTCAACTCCTTCTCTGCATTTAATCATAAGCCTGTTAATCTAATGCTGCGCTTTTATTAATTATATATTCTTTTTTTGTTTCACAAATCCTGCAAAATTTCTGAATATATTTTTTATTTTAACCAACTTTTTTAAATGACTAAGAACGTGGTTTTATTGTTTAATATTTCTGTATATTCAGATAAATGTCACATTTTTTTAATGTAACTCACAAATTAAACGATTTTACCTTTAAAATTATAATATGCAACTTAATTTCTATTTAGTTTTAAGATATAAAATTAAATTTAGGCTAAATTATGTCTCCGTTATTATATTTGAATTCTAAGAGAATTAATTTATGGATTGCTCGTTTAGAGGTCATTAAACATTGCTCATGCACTCCAATTATGTACGCCTTCAATCGACCTATTCTAAGGGCTCTGATAAATAAAAGATCATTAAATTCACTCTTCCTGAAAACTAATATAAAATTTCAGACAGACAGTTTAGTAGGCCAAGGGTGAAATGCAAGTCCAAACGCGCCTGCTCCAACGTGAGTTGCTATAACTGGTCCGGCTTCAAATAAACGAACTTCATGCTCCGGATAGCGAACCTGAAGTTCGTTAAGCAATACTCTTCCCTCTTCAGGTATATTGACGTGCATAACACAAATTCGATAACGTTTGCCAGCAGATAATGCCCGATCTAATTGTTCAAGAACAGTCTGCCAAGCCCGTGAACGTGAACGTACTTTATCAAAAACATCAATATGGGCGCTTTTATTAAAATAAAGAATTGGTTTAATTTGTAGCAATGTCCCTACCAGAGCAGCCGCTCCACCAATTCGCCCGCCTTTTCGAAGATTTTCTAATGTATCCACTATGAAATAAAGTTCCGTTTCTTGGATCAGAATTTTTAATTTGTCCATAATTTCTAAAGCACTTAAGCCCTGTTGTGACCACTCAGCTGACGCCCATGCCAAAACACCAAGACCTAATGCAGAAGATCTTGAATCAAAAATGTGAATATTTGGGTTTGAGGCCAGCTCCTTAGCCATTTGCGCGGAATGCAATGTGCCGCTTATTGCTGAGGAGAGATGAATACTCACGATATCCTCGATACCTTCAGAAAACATAGCTTCGTAAGTCTCTAAAAATTTGCCAACGGAAGGTTGAGATGTTGTAGAAAGACCGGAGATATAACTTAACTTTTTAAAATAAATCTGATTGGTTAATTCTGTTTCTGAATACGTTTCGTCTCCGATATTCACATTAAGAGGCACTACGCGAATTTGAAATTGTTCAAGAATATCCTTCGATAAATATCCTGTCGAATCCACAACTATCCCTATTTTCCTCAAATCTATTTCTCTCCCTTATGTCTAAAAAACCTTGGAATTTCTTAAAATACATTGTTTGAATAAAGTATATCTTAAATCAAAAGGGGTAGCAATCAAAAAACCCAGCAATTGGATTAATACGCTGCCTTTTTACCTATATTTTAACATTTTTAGTAATTGTGGTAACAAATCGGTATAGGAGTATTCTATTATAAAAAGTAAAATTTTTCAATGAATAGTCATTCATTTTTAGAATATTTTATAATTTTATGTATTATTTTAAATTAAGTAGATTGGTTATGCCTAAATAGGTTGACAGAACTAATATGATTTGTTAGTATGATAGACGTTCTTAAATACGGGGCGTGGCGCAGTTTGGTAGCGTGCTTGGTTCGGGACCAAGAGGCCGTGGGTTCGAATCCCGTCGCCCCGACCACTTTGAACTTCCACTAGGAAAACAGGTTTTGAAATTATTAAAAGTAATCAAGCTACTGCAGGTTAACGATATTTTACTTAAGGTCAACGATTTCTTACTATACTGAACCACTTTGTTCTTGCATATTTTAGAGAACAAAGTGGTTTTTATAATTCTACCACCATCTTCCAGCAGTTACTGCCTACTGTGAGACACCTTGTTTTTCTTAATGATAAATATGTCTTCTTTAAAAATATATCAGCTATGTCAATCACTTGATAAATATAAGAGCACTCTATAAATAGAGGCCTCTAATTAATATTCAGTATATTAAGCTTAATCAAACTATTTGAAACCTCTTAATACAAAATTCTTATAATTCACAGAAGGAAAATATCTTTATAAAAGCCCTTCTTTTAATATAATTCTATTTTTGTTGACTAATGCTCCCTTAGTTGCTCTTAATCTGAGAATAATGATAAAATAATCTTAAGAACCTAACCTAGTTTAAAGTGCAACGTTCTAAATAATTGGGTTAATTTAATCAAAGGAGTCTTTTATAATGTTACAAGGTCTGAAAACATTCGTTCGGACAGTAGAGGAAGATGATATTGACACAATATACCAATGGTATAGTGATCAAGAGGTTAATTTTTGGTCTTCTGGCGCTTGGCCTCTAAATACTCTGCAGAGCAAAGATCAGATTGCTGTTAAATTTCTTGATGGGTCACCAGATATTTACCGCTATTCTATACTCGATGAAAATGATCACCTCATCGGAACTATTGGTTTTAAGGAACTCAATATACCTGGTCGATCAGCGTCAATTTATATTGTTATTGGGGATAAAGCTTATTGGGGAAAAGGGTATGGAACAGATGCCTTAATTGTATTTGCGCGTTTTCTCTTCACGCAGTGGAATTTCCACCGACTCTCGCTAGATACTTGGGATGAGAATATCCGAGCTATAAAAGCGTATGAAAAAGTTGGGTTCAAAGTTGAAGGCCGTCAACGTGAAGCTCGTTACGTGTTAGGAAACTATCATGATGCCATTCTCATGGGTTTGTTAAACAGTGAGTTTCTGGCCCTTCACGGAAAATAATCCGAAGCTAAACTTGAATCTTGGTAATAGGGTTGCTAAAATCAATAGTCTGGAGTAAACTATAAGAAATTCAATAGTTGTATACTCCTCTGGGGTTGGGTGAAATTCCCTACCGGCGGTAAAGCCCGCGAGCCTTTTTTGGCAGATCTGGTGAAATTCCAGGGCCGACAGTACAGTCTGGATGAGAAGAGGAACAGTTACAAATTGCGTACTTACGCTTTTTTTGAGCTGTGTCTTATTCAACACCTAGAGAAAAACGGGTGTTTTTTTGTTTTCATTTTTATCTAATTTATCGCTTTTTGGAGACACTAAATCAAATAATTAGAAAGGGAATTCTTATGCACAAATCAAGTCCCTCCGATCTTAACGATGAACAATTTATGAAAAGGGCGCTCGATTTAGCGGCCATGGCATTGGGCAGGACCAGCCCTAATCCTTTAGTTGGGTGTGTTATCGTTAAGAATGATAAGATTTTAGGTGAGGGGTTTCATCATAAGGCCGGAACCCCTCATGCCGAAATTCACGCTCTGACAGCCGCAGGTGATCAAGCACAAGGAGCTACTGCGTATGTTACACTGGAACCGTGTTCCCATTTTGGCCGAACTCCTCCCTGTGCTGATGCATTAATCCGCGCTAAACTCAGACGGGTTGTCGTTGCCATGAAGGATCCTAATCCACTGGTCGCAGGCCGAGGTCTAGAACGCTTGCTACAAGCCGGAATTCAAGTTGACGTAGGGTTATTCTTAAAAGAAGCCTTACTTCTAAACGAAACCTTCATTAAATCAATAACTGCAGGCCTGCCATTTGTTGTTTACAAATCGGCAATGACCTTAGACGGAAAAATTGCCACAGAAACTGGGGATTCACAGTGGATAAGCAATGAAATCTCACGCCAATATGTTCATCAGCTTCGTGATCGTTATGATGTTATCCTAGTAGGCAGTCAAACCGTTCTTCAGGATAACCCTGCCCTCACTTGCCGTCTTCCCAGTGGGAAAGACCCCATTCGACTTATTGTAGATGGAAAATTAGTCATTGACGAACATGCCCAAGTGCTTACCTCTTCGAAATCCAGTCCCTGTATAATAGCCACTTCGCTTTCAGCATCGAGAGAGAAAGTTGAACGTCTGCGAAGCCTCCATCAAGTTGAAGTGTGGCAATACAATACAGAGAGATATGTCCCTTTGGAAAAGCTGATGCGTGATCTTGTCCAGCGCGGTTGGATAAGTGTCTTATTAGAAGGAGGAGGCGGACTGGCGGGTGCGCTTCTTCAAGAAAAGTTAGTCGACAAAGCAGAGTTTTTTATTGCACCTAAACTTGTTGGCGGAAAAGGTCCTTCTCCCCTTTCAGGTTTACACATCGGACGCATGGCTGATGCTATAGGGCTAGACAATCTCTGCATTGATATGAAGACAGGCGACCTGCACGTTACAGGATATATACACCCGAAAGGTTTAGATTAGGCTATTATGCTATCTATGACTTAGACCGCAGATGCATTAGGGAGGAGAAAGATGTGTTTACCGGAATTGTAGAAGAACTAGGCATCGTCCGAGCCCTTCGACTCTTGCCAGAATCAGGTCAACTTACTCTTGAAGGAAAAAAGGTTCTTGATGGAACCCAAATTGGAGACAGCATTGCTGTCAATGGAGTTTGCTTAACCGTTATTCGACTAGGTGACCGAGAATTCACAGTAGATGTAATGGCCGAATCATTATCAAAAACGAATTTGGCTGGACTAAAGAGTGGCAGTCGTGTTAATCTGGAACGAGCTTTACAGCTTCAAACCCGTTTAGGCGGACATTTAGTTAGCGGGCATGTTGACGGGGTCGGCAACATTCGTCGAATTGTTCCATGGGGCATCGCTCAAGTCTATGAAATCAATGCTCCCCCTACTCTTCTTTCATATATGTTACCGAAAGGTTCAATTGCTATTGACGGAATTTCTCTTACCACGATTGACGTAGAAGCCGATTATTTTACAGTCTCTCTGATACCCCATACTTCCAAGGAGACTACCCTGGGATTCAAGGGAATTGGAGCGAGCGTCAATCTTGAAACAGACCTTATTGGTAAATACGTTGCTCGTTTTATGGGGCTTAATGCGACTTCAAGCGATTACAAAAAGGATTTGTCACTAAGTTTTCTAGCTGAACATGGATTTATCTAATTCGAATCGTCCGATAGATGGAACAATGAGGAGAGTGTAAACAATGTCATTTAATACAATAGAAGAAGCTTTAGAAGATATACGACAAGGTAAAATGGTTGTAATGGTAGATGACGAGGACCGCGAGAACGAAGGTGACCTTGTTATGGCTGCCGAAATGGCAACTCCAGAAGCAATTAACTTTATGGCAACCTACGGACGAGGTTTAATTTGTGTTCCGATGACCAAGGATCGAATTCATGCCTTACAACTTGAGCAGATGGTAACTAATAATACCGATCCTCATGGTACGGCCTTCACGGTAAGTGTTGATTCCGTCACAAGTTCTACTGGAATTTCCGCTTTTGAACGAGCGGAAACTGTCAAGGTTCTTGTGAACCCTCAGAGCAAACCAATCGACTTACAACGTCCCGGGCATATCTTCCCACTCCTGGCTCGAGAAGGCGGAGTTTTAGTTCGTGCAGGTCACACGGAAGGTTCTGTTGATTTAGCACGTCTTGCCGGACTGAAACCAGCAGGCCTGATTTGTGAGGTTATGAATGAAGACGGAACAATGGCAAGAGTACCAGATCTCCAATTATTTGTAGAAAAGCACAATCTTAAATTGGTTACCTTAAAAGATCTAATCAGTTATAGACGCCAAGCGGAAAAACTAATAGAAAAGGTTGAGAGTATTCAGCTCCCTACTGGTTTTGGTGAATTTCGTGCTGTAGGTTATCTCAGTATTCTTGACAAAGAAGAACATGTTGCATTAGTTAAAGGTACAGTTGACGATGGTAAACCTGTGCTGGTCAGGGTTCACTCAGAATGTTTAACCGGTGATGTTTTTCATTCCCGTCGCTGTGACTGTGGAGAGCAACTTTCTGCCGCTATGCAAGAGATTGAGCGTGAAGGACGCGGAGTGTTGCTTTATATGCGTCAAGAAGGCCGCGGAATCGGTTTATTAAATAAATTAAGAGCGTATAAACTTCAGGAAGAAGGGAAAGACACTGTGGAGGCAAATCTCGCCTTAGGATTTCCGGAGGATCTGCGAGACTATGGCGTTGGTGCCCAAATTTTAGCCGATCTTGGAATTTCTCAAGTCCGTTTAATGACCAATAATCCACGCAAGATCGTCGGACTAGAAGGGTATGGTCTAAAAGTAGTTGAACGTGTCCCTTTAGAGATCTCGTGTAAACCAGAAAACACAAAATATCTTTGCACTAAGAAACAAAAAATGGGACATATTTTATCAGAAGTACAGTAGTGGAATCATTAATATTAATTGGTCGTTAAAGATAAGCTTTGTTCAGATACTGAAAGGATGGTTATAAAATGAAAACTTATGAAGGTAATTTAATTGCTCAAGGGCTAAAAATCGGAATTATTGCTGCGCGTTTTAATGAGTTTATTACAAGTAAATTAGTAGGTGGCGCAATTGATGCACTACAGCGACACGGGATAACTGAAAACAATATTGAATTAGCCTGGGTCCCCGGAGCCTTTGAAATCCCCTTAGTTGCTCAAAGAATGGCCCTCTCTAATAACTATGATGCAGTCATATGTCTTGGTGCTGTTATTCGTGGGGCAACACCTCATTTTGACCTTGTCAGCAATGAAGTCAGTAAAGGAATTGCCCAGGTTGGCTTACAAACCGGGATACCAGTGATTTTCGGTGTCATTGCAACTGACAGTATTGAGCAGGCAATTGAACGAGCGGGAACTAAGGCAGGAAACAAAGGCTTTGACGCAGCAATGACTGCAATAGAGACAGCAAATTTACTCAAATCATTTTAATGATAAACTATTTATAGCTTTAAAAAACAAAATTAATTAGAATAATATGGAGGTTTGTCCACTAAAAACTCCTTGTCAAATAGTATAATCTTTATTAAACTCTTATAGGTGTCTATTTTTTGACAAGGAGTTGAGAGTGCCATGACTTCGAACCTTCCCAACGTAGCCAAGGAGATAGCCATGCTTGAAGCTGCGCGCTCCGGCAATAAAGATGCTTTAAATGAAATTATTCAACATTATGAACCTGAAATCCGTATGATTGCTTCTAAGTATTTCTTACCTAGAGCAGACTATGAGGATTTGTTACAAGAAGGTCGAATTGCGATATATCGGGCGATTATATCGTATGACGAAGAATCCGGTATTCCCTTTCTTCATTTTTTAAGGATGGTTATTAAACGGAAACTCATCGATAGCCTTCGTAAATATACACGCCAAAAACACGCGAACCTTAATGAAGCCTATTCTCTTAATAACGTAGTTTCTGAGACAGAGGAAACAAGCTTTTTAGAATTATTACCAAACGCTGAGGACCCAGCATCAATGGTTATCGCTAACGATGAAGTCCATTCCATGATTCAAGATTTAAATAAGAATATGTCAAATCTTGAACGCTTGGTATTTGAACACTATTTCATCCAAGGATTTAAACAACGGGAAGTGTCCGAGCACTTAGGGCTTCATCCGAAATCCTTAGATAATGCAATCCAACGCATACGCCACAAAACTGCACTTTATCGTTCTAGACAAGTTGCAGGTTAATTTTTAAAATATTTTAAATCGAGTAGGAGGCGGAGTTTCTCCACCGTCCTCTCACACCACCGTACGTACGGATCCGTATACGGCGGTTCGTTAAGCGTTGCGAATTTCCAAATATCGGTCCATGAGGCTCATTAGTCCAAGCTTTTGCCAGTATTCCTTCGTCAAGATGAAATTCAGAAGCAGGGATGCAGCCCATGGGCCTTTTCTTGTATTTGAATAGCCCAAGGCCATCCACTCTGGAGCACCATGTGCTCTAAACTCCCGAATTCTGTCTTGACTCTCTTCCATTGCTTCCATACACACATGCGTAAACGATGACGTATCCATTCGTCCATATGCCCAAGTATCTTCTTTGCGTCAGCTAGAGCATAGTAGCCCATCAAGTATTGAGAGAGTTCCTTTACCCGATCCTTCATTGGGATCGGGGTTTTCCTTTGAGTTAGTTCCCGTATTTTCTCTCTCAATCGTTCAATCGTTTTAGGGGCTAGGCGAATGCCAATTTGCTTACCTGTATAGAAGCTAAAACCCAGAAACTTACGTTTCCAGGGACGATCTACTGAACTCTTTTCAAGGTTTACTACTAGCCTCAATTTCCCTTCCAAGTACTTGGTTATGCTATCCATGACTCGTCTGCCTGCTCGGAAGCTCTTTACATAAATGTTCACATCATCTGCATAACGCACAAAGTTGTGCCTTCGACGTGTGAGCTCTTTATCAAAATCATCCAACATGATGTTCCCAAGTAACGGACTCATTGGGCCTCCCTGCTGAACTCCTTCTTCCGATTTAGTTACGATTCCCCTTTGGAGTACTCCTGCTTCTAGATACGCCCGAATGAGTTTCAGGACACGCTTGTCCTTGACCTTTCTGGCTACCCTCGACATTAGCCTATCGTGATTTACGCGGTCGAAAAATTTGGACAGATCGGTATCAACGACGACCTTGTATCCTTGCTGGATGTAGTCCTTTGCTTGACGGACTGCGTCATGCCCCTTCTTTCCTGTTCTGAACCCGTAACTATACGGGGAGAAATCCGGATCAAAGATTAGGGTTAGTACTTGGTTTAGGGCTTGTTGAATTAGACGGTCTACAACGGTAGGTATACCTAGCAATCTTGTTCCGCCGCCGGGTTTTGGTAATTCCACTCGCCGGACTGGACTCGGTTTGTAAGTACCTTCTAGAAGAGTTTCTTTGGTTTTAGCCCAGTTTTCTTTGACATATCGCCGGAGGTCTTTTACCGTCATGCCATCTATTCCCGGGGCTCCTTGGTTTCTCTCCACCCGATGACGTGCCTGAAGCATGTTCTCTCGTTCCAATACCTGCTCCAACAATCCGATTCCTTTGTTCGGGGTTGTTCCTTTGGGTTGCGCCGTCTCAAAACTAGGCCCTTGACCTACGGCCCACTGTGTATTCACCACATTCTTCCGTAAGAAGGCTTCTTGTGAAGTTTTCTGCTGTCTCTGCTTTGAGTTCGAGCTTACCAAATTCCATCCCTCACTTATCGTTCTGGCCTTCACGTTCGTTAATTACCGAAAGCTACTATGCCGTCTGCTGACTTCTGCCACTTCAATCAAACTTCTCAGCTTGAGTTACAAAGTTACTTCGTTAGGTGGCAGATCTCCCCGGGTAAGAACGTTGTCTTTCTCTCCATCTACCTGCCTCATTTACTCCCTGCAATCTTCGACAGCATGGACTTCGTTTTGTAATGCAAACTCATCCAATTGCAAAGAGCCTTATATAAGGTTCGTGTTCCTCAGGCCGGAGATTTGCCGCTTGCTTCCTTCAGATTTCACCTCACGGTGAACACCCTTGCATTAAGCTATGGCTACTGCTGTCTTCACCTTTCGGGACTTTCACCCTAGAGACAACGCCCATGCCGGGCGCACAAAATAAAGAACCGGGAATTATATTCTCGGTTCTTTATTACGCTTGAACTATGCTATTCCACCACTTTGAGTTATCAATTTACTCACTTTACTATGCGCATTAGTCGCTTCGTTGGCTAAGCGTAAGTATATATCTCGTAAATTAGCATGATGAGCACGCGTGGCAAAAGTCATGTACCCAGTAGCAGCAGCCGCAGCGTCTTTTTCATAATCATAAAGCATATCCAAATCGCTAAATTGGCTCATTTTTCTACCCCCTTTCTATTGAATTTCTACCATTCCTTTTTTAAAATAACCTACTACATCTTCTAAACCTTTGGCTTGTTCTTTAAAGAAACCCTTAACAGCGGTGTCTTTTGCCATTTCATTGTAAATTTGGCACTTTCTCATAGCGGTTTCGGTCTCAATTAAGCTTCGGGTTAACATGCCTTGGTCAAGGATTTTCTTCGTTTCCATATCATTTAGTTGCATCAAGAACCCTCCTTCTGAAAAACTAATTTACATAACATTCTCAGGATGCCTAAATAATCCTTAAATTATTCATAATAAATAAACACAAATAGTTCAAATAGATACTATGCTGGACAGGCAGGATGTTCATGAGTTAAACTGAAAAGGTACAAGGATTATTATACACATTGTTAATAGAAACATTACATAATTTTAGGTTTTGAGAATGGAGGTATAAACATTTGGAGACACCAGAATTCAAGCGTGGTTTCCGCGGGTATGATTCCGATGCTGTTGACCAAGCGTGGGCAGAAAGCGAACGACAACTATCTGAAGCAAATGCAGCTAACAAGGAACTGCGCTTACAGATTAACAGTTTAAGGGAACAAAATTCAGAATGGGGAAATCGCCTCAAGTATTATGAGCAGATTGAAAAAGATCTAAGAGATGCCCTTGTAAGCGCCCAAAGAATCGCTAATCAAGTAAAAGATGAAGCAACAATACTGGCAGAAGAGCTTCTTCAATCCGCTCGCAGCGAGAGTGAAGTCATACTAAGTAAAGCAGCGCATCTTTCGGAGTCCAAGGAAATCGAAGCAGACAATATGCTCATTGAAAAGCGGATGGAAATTGTACAACTAGAGGAACAGATTCAAGGACTGATTGAGCAAAAAACGGAACTACAGACTCTCGTTGATCAAGTCAGGCAATATTTGGATAAAATCAAGGACTTAATTATGTAAATAATATTCCATAGATGTAAAGGCAGAATCCCTTGACTAATTTTCATTAGATCAAGGGATTCTGCCTTTAATTATTATTAACTCACTTTATCTTTAAAGGGAGAAAATGAATAGTTCCCCAATTCGTCAACATCGACAAAAATATCTTGCCCTTCCTTAAATTCTCCTTTCAGAAGTTTGAGAGCCAAAGAGTTCTGCAAACGTTGTTGAATCACTCGTTTAAGAGGCCTTGCTCCGTAAATTGGGTCATACCCTTCATTCGTAAGTTGTTCCTTTGCCTTTGATGATAGGGTCAGTGTGAGTTTGCTTTCACTTAAGCGTTTACGTAGCTGACCAAGCTGAATATCGACAATCTGTCCAATATGATGACGTCCAAGTGGATGAAAGATTATAATCTCATCAAGTCGATTGATAAATTCCGGCCGGAAATAGTGTCGAAGTTCTTCATTAATGCTGGATCGCACTTCTTCCTTGCCAGCGTTGCGTTGAGTTAATTCTTGAATAGTCGGACTGGCAATATTACTGGTTAAAATCACTACTGTGTTTTTAAAATTTACTATTCGTCCCTGACCATCGGTTAACCTTCCATCATCTAGAAGTTGCAATAATATATTGGAAACATCGCTATGCGCTTTCTCTACTTCGTCAAAGAGAAGGACACTGTAAGGTTTGCGTCGGACGGCTTCTGTGAGTTGTCCCCCCTCTTCATAACCGACATACCCGGGAGGAGCTCCGATCAGTCGTGACACAGAATGTTTTTCCATATACTCGGACATGTCAATCCGAACCATTGCTTGTTCATCATCAAAGAGGAATTCTGCCAACGCCCTTGAAAGTTCTGTCTTCCCTACCCCCGTAGGACCTAGGAAGAGGAATGAACCTAAGGGTCGATTCGGGTCTTGCAACCCTGCTCGCGCTCGACGCACGGCATCGGCAACAGCACGAACAGCTTCTTCTTGACCAATAACTCGCTGATGAATTCGATCTTCCATCTCAATGAGCTTTTGCATCTCACTTTCCATTAATTTGGATACGGGAACATGGGTCCAGGTTGCCACGATTTCCGCAATGTCTTGTTCAATTACTTCTTGTTTCAGTAAAGTATTTTTCTTATCTTGCAGTTTTTCCTCCGTGCTTTTCAGTTCTTTCTCCAAATTAGGGATTATTCCGTATTGAAGCTCTGCAGCTTTATTATAGTCAAGTTGCTGTTGAGCTTGCTCCATTAAGATACGTGAACGATCTACCTCTTCTTTTAGTTGTTGAATCCTAACAAGAGTTTCACGTTCTCCCTGCAACTGAGCCTCCATGCCAAAACGTTCTTCCTTAAGATTACCTAATTCTTCCTCGATTTTCGCTAAGCGCTCTTTACTGGCATCATCCTTCTCTTTCCTTAAGGCTTCCCGTTCTATTTCGAGTTGCATCATTCGACGTTTAATTTGGTCTAAATCATGAGGGTCACTAGTAATTTCCATACGCATGCGTGCACCGGCTTCATCAATTAAATCAATTGCTTTATCAGGCAGGAAGCGGTCACTAATATAACGATCTGAAAGAACAGCTGCCGCAATAATTGCCCCATCAGTAATACGTACACCGTGATGTGTTTCGTAGCGTTCTTTAAGACCGCGCAGAATTGAAATAGTATCTTCCACTGTGGGTGCTTCCACCATAATAGGTTGGAATCGCCGTTCGAGAGCGGCATCCTTCTCAATGTGCTTGCGATATTCTGCGAGTGTTGTAGCACCCAGCATACTGAGTTCTCCTCGAGCAAGCATCGGCTTGAGCATATTACTGGCATCCATTGCTCCTTCAGCTACTCCGGCTCCTACAACTGTATGCAGTTCATCAATAAATAAGATTACATCATCACGGTCCTGGATTTCTTTGAGTACGGCTTTTAATCGTTCTTCGAACTCCCCACGATACTTAGCTCCAGCAATTAAGGTTCCCATATCTAGAGAAATCACTTGTTTATCCTTAATTGCCTCCGGAACATCTCCACGAACAATTCTTTGAGCTAAACCTTCTGCGATGGCTGTTTTACCAACCCCTGGCTCACCAATGAGGACAGGGTTATTTTTCGTGCGTCTGGATAGAGTTTGAATGACCCTGCGAATTTCTTCGTCCCGGCCGATAACTGGATCTAGACGTCCACGCCTTGCTTGTTGCACTAAATTAAGCCCATATTGCTCGAGCGCAGCGTAGGTCCCTTCAGGATTGGGACTCGTGACACGTTGGGTTCCCCTAACTTCACGCAATGCTTGAAGCAATTTTTCTCGAGTCAATCCGGCTTGCTTTAGAACTTGTTGGGCAGACACTCCGGCCTTTTCCCAGATCCCAAGCAGTAAATGTTCTGTACTGACGTACTCATCGCCAAACGGTGCCATCTCATCATGAGCAGCTACCAAAACACTGCGCAAGCGGGGAGAAATGCTCATTTGCACATTTCCGCCGTTAATTCGAGGAAAGCGGTTGATCTCTTGACGTATAGTTTGGATGATGGATCCAACTGCCATGCCTAGTTTAGTTAATACTTGAGGAACAACGCCATCACCTTGCTCTAAGAGGGTGAGTAATAGATGCTCCGGTTCAACTAGACTGTTCCCGTTGCGTTCCGCCATTATTTGGGCACCTGTGATTGCTTCCTGTGATTTTTGGGTAAAACGGTTGGTATCAAATGACATAATCGCTCACTCCTTTTCAAGCTGGTTTCAATTTTATAGCGCTATGGTATGACACTACAGAACAACTCCTCGTTTATCTGCCAGGTCACGCAGAGCCAAAATTTCAGAATCGCTCATATTTTCGGGTAACTTAATCGAAACTTCTAGAAAAAGATCCCCCTGTTGAGCAGGCTTCTCTAAATTTGGCATACCTTTGCCTTTCAGGCGAAATTTCTTTCCGTTTTGGGAAAGTGGGGGAATTTTTAGCAAGACTTCACCACTAAAAGTTTTGACACTGACTTCTCCTCCTAAAACCGCTCGATAAAAATCAACCGGGATTTCGGCCCTTAAGTCATCTCCATCGCGAAGGAAATAGGAATGCGGTTTTACCGTTATAATTAAATAGAGGTTCCCGGCTGGTCCGCCCGAAATTCCCAGACTGCCTTGACCCGAAAGCCGTACCTTAGAACCGGTCCGTACCCCTTTTGGGATCTTGGCCTCAATTTGCTTTTCACCTGTTCGAATGACTCTAGTTGTACCAGTATAAGATTCCTCCAGAGTTACTTGAACTTCAACTTCAAGATCCTGTCCTTGACGGGGACGACCAGCAGCGGGCCCTCCGCTAAATCCTCGACCTGGTCCTCCAACTCCTCCAAAGAGAGTTGAGAAGAAGTCAGAATACCCTTCCCCTCCAAAATTAAATCCACCTGTTTTACCCGAGCCACCGAACATTTCTGCAAAATCTTCCGGGGACATGGTATAGGTATGCCCTCCGCTCCCACCACTGGGATTCGATTGCCAACGATCCCAATTGTAATCCCCGCGACCTCCTCGGGCTTTCCATTGTTGATAGTCTTGACGCAACTCATCGTATTTACGTCGTTTTTCAGGATCACTAATTGCTTGATATGCCTCTGTAGCCTCTTTGAATTTTTCTTCAGCAACTTTATCTCCGGGATTAACATCCGGATGATACTTTTTAGCTAGTTTCTGATAAGCTTTCTTAATGGTTTTTTCATCGGCATCGGCTGAAACACCTAAGCTCACATAATAGTCTTTAAAATCCATACTTTCACCTCATAACACTACATTTAGTCAGCATTATTTTATATAGAGTAGCTATCCCCTAGATTTTTATATCCTAAAAGACTCTTAATAATTTACAGTATTTTTCCTTGTTGACAAAATTATAGTCTATTTTATCCTGAAGGTCAATATTGGTCAGAGATTTTTATATCACTATTTGATCTGATCACATTAACTTTTTTTAATAAAATACTTTTTTAACCAAAATAATTCTCAATTAAAACAGAGATAGGTATTCAATGAATACCTATCTCTGTTTTAATTGGATGCATTCAATGAGATTTTCTGGCAGGCTTAGAGCCGGCAAATTATTTAACCCCATAAACAAAGAATACGAGGAATATTTTTAAGATAGATAGGTCCTTGACCGGGTTGCTCCCCATCAATATCCAGCAGAATTCTTTCAGCTGAAGTGATGACTACGGAGCGGCCGCGCTGCACGCTAACCCCGGGGATCGAAAGATGAGTGCCTCGATAGATCTTTGGTATATGCCGTAAAATAGTCCAGGTTGAAAAGTCTCCTAGAGACACTATATCAAAAAGACCATCATCAAGTTCTGCATGTGGTGCGATCATCATTCCACCACCAATATAACGACCGTTTGCTACCATAATACTGTTGAGTCGACCATTACAGATTAGCTTTCCATCGATTTCACAGCTCATAACTTTATTACTGTAACGAAGTATGCTTACTACTGATCCAATAAGAAAAGATAGTTTACCTCCAAGCAACTTACTTTGCTGATTGACACGAGCAACTGTCTCCCCACCTAAACCAACGTCTGCAACGTTAAGGAAATAACGGTGGATCTGTTGTCCATAATTATCATCAAAGAGGACTTCCCCGACATCGATTTTTCGTTTTCGACCTTGTTTCAGAATATCGATAAAGCCCTCAATTCCTTTAGGAATTTTTAAGGTGCGAATAAAGTCGCATCCAGTACCATGTGAAAAAACGGCTAGCTCTGCCTGTGGGTTAATCAGCTGATTATTAGAGAAGAATCCATTAACTACTTCATTCATAGTCCCGTCTCCCCCGACAGAAATAATGCGAGTACACCCTTCTTTCAAGGCTTTTTGAGTGATATGAATTGCATCACCGGGTCCAGACGTATAAGTGAAGTCGATAGGATATCCTTCTTCTCGCAGTCGTTTCAAATACTGAGGCCATCGTTTAAGAGTACTGCCATTGGATGAATGCGGATTTACAACAGCGAACCAGTAGTTACTTATTTTCATTAAGAAAACTCTCCCTTTTGGCAGACACATATATCATGTACAGTCAGTTTATACTTTCTGACTAGTATTAGCGATAAAAAATGCCTATATATGCCTCATCTAGAGAGAATTCGACGTTTAAAATGAAAAATCCTTTTCGTTCGTTTACCCTCCATTGCAATTCTCTCTAAGAGTGTTCTTTATATGTTATCGTAAGAGCCAATAAGACAGCCATTTAAATTTCTTTGTTTAAACAGAACGTATCTGATTGATGCGTTGCATGACATCTTCTTTTACTTTGCGAAGGAAATCTTCTGCCCCAGCTAAGGTATCAGCTTTCACTGAGAAGTAAAATTTAATTTTGGGTTCTGTACCAGAAGGTCGTACCATCACAAATCCTCCACCCGCAAAAGAATATCTTAAAACATTTGACTGAGGAAGTTTGAGAGGATATGTTTGTCCTGTTTCATAGTTTTTGCCTATTCTCAGTTCATAATCGTCAAATCTTTCAATAGACATCCCACACAATTCATGAATCTCTTCTTGACGGAGTGAATCCATAATTAAAGCCATCTCTTCTTTTCCAAGTTTCCCTTCTAGGTCAAGGGACTTTTGGTCATCAAGGTAATATCCAAATTGTTGATAGATGCTTTCGAGAACAGCAAAGAAATTGCGTCCTTCAATCTGCTGATAATAGAGGGCAGCTTCAGCCAAGATGACAGAAGCGATAATTCCATCCTTATCTCGGACAAAATCCCCTGCTAAATATCCGTAACTTTCTTCAAAGCCAAATTCGAAGGTTCCCCAACCGCCCTCCTCCATTTCCTTTTCCTTTTCAGCGATGAATTTAAACCCTGTCAGAACATTTTCAACTCGAACATTAAAATATCTTGCAACTTCATCTGCCAAATCAGTTGAAGCAACCGTTTTAATAATCGTTGCATTATCAGAAAGGATTCCTAAAGCCTTTTTCCGAGATAAGATATAGTATGTTAACAGTATTCCGATTTGATTCCCTGTAAGCTGTATATAGTCCCCTTGAGGAGTACGTAAGGCCACCCCCAAACGATCCGCATCAGGATCTGTAGCTAGAAGAAGTTCTGCTTTCACTGCATTTCCATATTTTCGAGCAAGTTCAAACGTTGCCGGAATTTCTGGATTGGGATACGGGACGGTTGTGAATTCCGGATCAGGATGCTCTTGTTCGAGAACAACATTGACCGAACTGAAACCGAGTTCAGACAAAGCCCTTCTGACTAGGATATTTCCCGCTCCGTGAAGCGGCGTATAGACGATACTGAGTTCCTTCCCTTTTTTCTTGTCGAGATCTGGGTACAGTGCCAAATTCCTGACACGAGCAAGATAAGGTTTATCAATTTCTTCTCCAATTATTTGAAGAAGTCCACATCGCTTAGCTTCTTCAAGGGATAGAGGTTCGAGTCCCAACCAGCTCTCACGGGCTTCTATGCGGGCAAGAATTTGATCTGCTTTTGCAGGAGGCACCTGTCCTCCATCATCCCAATATACTTTGTACCCATTGTAGATTTTAGGGTTGTGACTCGCTGTCACAACAATCCCAGCCAAAGCACGCAAATGGCGGACCGTAAAGGAGAGTTCCGGTGTGGGACGAAGTGAATCAAAAAGATATACTTTGATTCCGTTCTTGGCAAGCACCAGGGCGGCCTCGATAGCGAATTCAGGTGAATACCTGCGCGAGTCGTAAGCAATCACAACCCCTCGTCGCATTCCTTCTTGCCCATGATCACAAACACATTCAGCCAACCCCTGGGTTACTTTCCGAACAACATATTTGTTCATTCGATTTGTGCCTGCGCCAATAATACCTCTTAACCCACCTGTACCAAATTCTAGATTCGTATAAAAACGGTCCTCAATTTCTTGTGGATCGGTGATTTCTCTTAGCTCTCGCCGTGTTTCTTCGTCAAAATAGGGGTCTTCCGTCCATAAGTGATAACGATTTTGAATACTCACTCTGACAAACCTCCCATATCGTTGTATTATCGACATAATTAGATTTTCATGACCTCACTGAGATTGCCTTATTGGATAATCTTCCCTTTTAAGCGAGTATAACATAACCTTGTTAAATTTAACAAATTATCATAACGAGGTAAGGCACTTGGTAAAATAGAAATAAGCCCAGTCTAAGACTGAGCTATAAGTACTGGAGAAATTATAACACCAACAAGTCCAGGTCCTGTATGGACCCCCATGACCGGACTGATCTGATTGAACAACAATTCTTTAATATTTGGAAGTTCTTTAGCATTTTTCCACAGCTTACGAGCTTCCTGTTCTGCTCCGCCATGTACAATAGCCACATTATATTGTCCATCCTGAGTACTTTCAATGAGTATATCGTATAATTTTTTGAGTGATTGATCTCTGCCGCGGACTTTCGAATATGTAATATATTTTCCTTCAGAATTTATAGAGATTATTGGTTTTATGTTAAGAAGCTCTCCTATGGTACCTGAAACGTATCCGATACGTCCACCCCGTTTTAGATACTCCAATGTAGATAAGACAAAATATAGTTTAGTCTGCTCCGAAACTTTCTTAGCTACCTTGAGTACAGCCTGAAAATCAATAGATTTTCGAAGCTCTCGAGCCGCCTGGAGAACTGGAAAACCGAGTCCCATGGAAAGCGCTTTAGAATCCAAGACTTCAATTTCCATTTCCTCATAATCTTTGGCTACCTGACATACAGTTTCATAAGTACCGCTTAAACCACTTGATATGTGCATTGTGAGAACATGAGTAAACTTCTCCTCTCTTAGTCGGTCAAACAAATTAGCGATTTCTGCTGGAGAAGGTAATGATGTTGTAGGAACTTCAATATCCATATTGTCATATACCTCATTTGGACTGATACTGACCCCATCGAGATACTCTCGATCTTTATACACAACGTGCAAAGGAAGAATCTCAATCCCAAACTCCTTAGTCATATCTGAGTCTAGATCACTTGTACTGTCTGTAACGATTGCAATTTTTGGAAGGCTTAAAGGTATTGAAGTTTCTCGCATGAGGCATAGTTCCTTTCCATCAAAACTGTAATATTTTAATAATTAGTATATCATAATAGCTAACGATTCGACTAGAAAGTTTTTGTAATATTAGGATATCAAAAGAGTTTGGGTAGCTATACGCACTTCTTCCAATGAAGCCGGAGAAGCTTCAATATCTCCGATTTTATCGACTCCACTATATAAGCAAGCTTGAGAATATTGAATGTCTAACATATGAAAAAAAGTTTTAATGGAACGCTCGGCACACTCAAATACATTTGGGAGACGTGTTCCCGCCGTAGAAATAAAAAGTCCTATTCGTTCAGGTCCAGCTGGATTTAGTAGCGTTTGATTAAGAAGATACTTGCGTGCCCAAAACGTTTGCATTCGATCAATCATTGTTTTAGTTTGAGAATTGACCCCCATAAAATAGATTGGTGCGGCTAAAATGAATCGGTCAGAGTGAATTAGCTTCTCTTGAAGCTTTAGGATGTCGTCATTTATTACACAAATTCCTTTGGCAGAGCAAGCACCACATCCTTGGCAGGGATTGATTTTTAAGTCAGAAAGATAAACCACCTCCGTGCTATGACCCTCGGCCTGGGCAGTTCCAATTCCCTCTAACAGCAATTTCGTCGTATTACCGTTGCGACGTGGACTGCAGGCTATTCCAAGTACTGATAATCCCATATGTAATTTCTCTCCCATCAATTTTAGTTTCTAGCGTGTAAACAAAATATAACTCATCCAAATATAAAAGCGAGGTTCTTAATTATTTAAGAATCTCGCTTTTATATTTGGCTCTTTCCGAATGGGTTTAAGCTCATTAGGTTACACTTTAGGATTAGAATCCGGGTCAAAATACCGCTCCCTTTCTGTAACTACTTATCCTTCTTCATGAACTTGCCTTAGGGTCTGAGTAGACTTAATGGGTTCCAGTCCAACAGACTCTAAAATTGCATTAATCATTAACTGCTCTTTTTTCGTCATACGCATTCTGTCCTTTCATTTTTTTAACAACATTTTAATTATATACCTTCTTTGAAATAATTACAAGTTTTTCGAAAATTAATAATTATTAACATCTGTCGTTTAAAACGAACCAAAATGACCCCGCTTTTGTGTTATTTCATCCGGACTCTATTACCCTATGTGCAGAGAATGCGGTTTATGACAGTTCAATACACATTTCTAGTTGTTTGGCACTAGGGTTAATTCCATGAGCCCTGAGAAAGGTGGAAATCCAATCATTAGGTTGATTAGTAAGTGAGAACGATGGGCCTGACCATTGAAGTATAGTGGGAAGAACTTCTTCTGTTCCAGCTAAATTCGCTCCCCAAATATCAAGCAAAAGACCCGATTTTTCCTCTGCAAACAAGGCACCCGCAGTTTTAGTTTGATTAATATAAGCTAAAAGGTTACCATGTCGTCTGAGATACCCCTCTCTTCGTTGCCAAGCCGGATTAAAAAAGGCATGGTTGCGATTTTGAAAGTATTCGTCTACCGATATTAGTGCAACCGGATGTATCTGAAGCATCTTATCGTTAAAATCAGAGATGTTTTGAGCACGATAAACATTAAGTTGACGCACATCGACAAAACCGACGGACTGATAGATTTTTCTCGCGTAATTCTGTTCCAGTACTTCAAGATAAATCCGTTTAAGAAAAATACTTTTTGCAATATTTAACTGAGAACGTAACAGGACTGCAAAAAGGCCATTTCGTCGGTAATCAGGATCAATACAGGTGCCAGCAATCCATCCATCTTTATCATCTATTGACAGCAAAGTAAACCCTACAACACGATTATCAACAAAAATGGCAACAGAACGCGACAAAGAAACTTGACTCAATGCAAGCCAAGCTTTCATATGTTCTTGTTTATATGCCATATTATAATAATACCCGAGCCAACAACGGTTCCACATCTCAGTAATATCTTGCAAGTTAAAACCTTCAAGAGTTTTTATGTAAACATTTTTAATATTAATCGTCAATTTAATCCCACAATTCTTTTATAATAGATGGTCATCGCTTAACTTTCTATATGGTATGTCAAATATCCTTCAACCTTAAGAAATACCAGCTAATATATTTTAGAGGTTGATTAATATTTGCTTATCTCTTGCTATTTACTTATAGTAAGAATCACCAACAGAAATTTGAAAGGCGGTCTGACATAATGAAAACTACATTTATTAATGACTCCGAACTAACCTTCGCTCATGAACTCTTGCATTTTATTGAGGAAAGCCCATCTTCCTTTCATGCCGTGGAAAGTGTTAAGAAATTGCTGGCTCCTCAGGGATTTCAAGAGTTATCTCTTAACAGGAAATGGACCTTGACTCCGGGCGGGAAATATTTCATAACTCGTAACTATTCAGCACTGATAGCCTTTTCGGTTGGCATGGGTGAGCCAGAAAAACATGGATTTCGCCTGATTGCAACGCATACAGACAGCCCTGCTTTCCGTATTAAGTCCTTACCTGAAATATCAGTAGAAGGTCATTATCTCAAATTAAATATTGAAACGTACGGAGGTCCAATTCTTAATACCTGGTTAGATCGTCCTCTTTCTTTAGCTGGTCGAATTATTCAAAGAGGAGAATCTCCCTTTTCTCCACAAACCAAACTCTTCCATAGTGATCGACCCTTACTTGTGATTCCCAATCTTGCGATTCATATGAACCGCAAAGTTAATGAAGGTTTAGAATTAAATAAACAGAAGGATATGCTGCCTTTATTAGCTCAAGTTACTAAAGACCTACATAAAGAAAATGTTTTAATTCATTTCCTTGCTGAAAGCCTGCATTGTCTGCCTGAAGATATTATTGACTTCGACCTATTTCTTTATGAAGCTGAAAAGGGTTGTCTTGTCGGGCTTCAACAAGAGTTTATATCAAGCGCGCGTTTGGATGATCTAGCCATGATTCATGCAGGAATATGGGCCATTGCCAAGGTAAAACAATCATTGTCCACTCAGGTCCTTGCCTGTTTTGATCATGAGGAATGTGGAAGTATATCCAAGCAGGGGGCGGCATCTCCTCTTCTGTCTCATGTGCTGGAACGAATCCTGCTTGCTCAAAAGAAAAACCGAGAAGCATATTTCCAAGCCTTAGAGCATTCATTTCTTATTTCCGCTGATATGGCCCATGCGCTTCATCCCAATGCCAGTGAGATGCATGATCCTAGTAATCGTCCTATCTTGAATGGCGGCCCAGTGATTAAAACTAGTGCTAATCAGAGCTACACTACTGATGCAGAATCTGCCGCAATATTTTCTGCCCTCTGTCAATTAGCAGATGTACCTGTCCAGAAATTTGTCAATCGTTCTGATGAACGAGGGGGCTCTACCATTGGCCCGATATCCAGTACACACCTCGATATTCGTTCTGTGGATATTGGTAACCCTATCTTAGCAATGCATTCTGTACGCGAACTCGGGGGCGTGAAAGACCACTTAGCTGCTGCAAAAGTCTTTAGTGCGTTCTATGAATCGGTTTAAAGCCTAAATCTGTTCAATAGTGTTGTCTTTCCAGTTCAATTCTTCTCCGTGCTGGGCATTTCTCTATTTCCCCAACCGGCAGAGAATTCCAGAGTTACTAGTTTTGGGGCAGTTAATCACTTTTACCTGTTTTTTCAAAAATTCCTTTTCTGTTGATCTAACTCGTAAACTTTGGCAATAACACTGGAAAGCTCATCTCCAGTAAAGGGCTTGACAATATATTCTCGTGCTCCGGCCATCATTGCCCGACGCAAATATGCCTGTTCTCCTTGTACCGACATAATAATGACAGAGCATTCCGGAGCACGGTGGGCGAGTAACTCTGTTGTACGCATTCCGTCCATTTCCGGCATGTTAAAATCCATCAAAATAATATCAGGCCTGTTTGCTTCTGCAAACAATATTGCTTCAGAGCCTGAACCTACATCACCCACGACTTCAACATTATCTTCAAACTGGAGAAGCCGTCGGATGCTGTCCCGGGTGTCACTGATATCGTCAACAATCAAGATACTGATGTGTCTCACAGTAACCCCTCCTTACTTATAGTTATTAATAAACCTGGTCTATGAATATATTTTCAGCAAAACGTATTTTGGCAAATTCTGTATTTACCGGGTTCTATAACAAATGCAGATTAACTTTTTCACTGCTGAGTGTGACACTCATTGCTCGAGGAACGCTCAATGCTACATCCTGAGCTCTAGAGTGTTTACGGTCACGAGTGTATATTTGCATTTGAGTCAATTATTATCGATTGTCACCCACGCATCAACATGATCACGAAATAATGGCATAACCTACCGACACATACTGTACTTGCCAGTAACTTCTCCCGACACTACTCGTCAACTTTAGCTCTCACCATGAACTGTATTTAGTAACAGTACAGTTAAATAAGCCGAAAAAATTATTATGACTTTTTGTTCTCACCAGTGGTGAAGGCATCAATACTAATTTGAATCCTAATGCAAGGTTTTGACTCCATAGCAAGCCCCTTGTGTCAAGAAACCCTACTGCAGGCAGTAGGGTCCTTTTTATTCCATGTAAGTTAGGCTAGGGCTTTCGTGGCAAATATTTAAAGCTGATGTCAGCGTTGCTACTAAGGCATTAAATAGTGTGCTGAGTTGACCGCCTATGGCTGTTAAAGCAAATAATAACTCCAACCGCTACGAGAGCGATAACGAGTCCCTCCCCTGTCATTGCCAGACCCATGAAATCCTTCAGTCCTTTTTAAACTTGTCTTCCTTTTAATACCTCCCTTTTTAAGTATTCATATCTTCTTAATTTAATTATAGTTACTAACCGTATAAAACCATATAAGGCAATAGTCGCAAAGTTAATATCAGTAAGTCCTAGTCTTTAGTCCTAGCTTAATTATTTAAATTCTATTGTTGTAAGCGCAATTGATTTTGATCCGATACATAAGGATATAATAGAAAATTCACCTTTTGCTAAGTATGCAATCAATGGGAGAGAGAATAGTTATTTTTCCTGACAGACAAAAAAGATAGGGCTGTTAGATAGCTCTACCTTCCTTACCATTATCTATTTGATTAATCTTCGGAGTTATTCTAGTTTTTTAACAGATGTACTGATTGAAGTAACCTATTGAATGCTTGAGATACATTTCTGCACAAAATCCGGCGCGAAGATACTGCTTACTGCTATGACATTGTCAGTTAATGGACTAAGCGGCAAGAAGATCGCTACGACTTCATTAAAGTTATAGATTCTTTCTCCGCTTGACTGACAAATCAAATAACCCTTCTGATTAAATAAGGTTTCAAGTCTCTGCATGCCAACGATCCGATTGGGAAGTGTCTCAATATCATTGTACCTCAACGTGCCCACCCCTGTCTAACAGACCATTGCCCATCATTTCTGACTGGTATCGGTCTCTTGCTTTCCAACTAATTACAATTATAAGACTGTAGGCTTATTATTATGCAGGAAAAGCCTTATTTATTACATATTACCTTACACTTGCTAATACTGGTATATTATAGGACAACTCCTAAAGGGAGCATTGACTAATATTTGGTATTTAGTTTATAATTAAATTGCTCGAAGTACTTGAGGATTTAGACAAACTTCTCGATTGCCTAAGGCTGTGGGAAGATTCTGAACTTCCCATGTCGCGGGTAATAAAATTTCGGAGGTTTTTTAATGTTTAGTGACAAAATATTAGTTTGCAAAGATTGTGGTCGTGATTTTGAATTTACAGCTTCAGAACAAGAGTTCTATGCGGAAAAAGGGTTCACCAATGAGCCTGGCCGTTGCCCGGAGTGTCGTGCTGCCAGAAAAGAACAGAATAGAAATAACAGTGGTGGCGGTTATTCTCGTCAACCTCGTGAAATGTTCCCAGCTATTTGTGCTACTTGTGGAAAAGAAACCACTGTACCTTTCCAGCCTTCCGGCGATAGACCTGTATATTGCAGAGAATGCTACCAACCAAGATCACGAAACAATTGGTAAATAGAGCACTTGTCCTTTCATGAAAGTATAATCACAGATTTTCATTCTTAATGACTAGTATAAAATGAATCCCTTCTCAGGCTCATGCCTAGGAAGGGATTCTATTTTTTATTTATCTAAAATGTCCAATTCTATAAGTTCATGATAAAGCTCCTTGCGTCGATCGGCCAAGAAGAAACTATCTCGCATAGAAGTACGCTCGGGGCGGCGAATATGGTTAATCCGCTCAGCCGAAAGGATGGCAGTATATATGCTCTCATTCTCGATTTGCACCTGCTCAACTAGGTCCCCCTTTGGACCTATAACTAAAGTTCCGCCACTAAATTTTTTTGATTTCCCGTTACTTCCTACTAAATTACAGGCACCTATATACACAGAATTATCATAAGCTCTTGCTCCAAGGTAACGTAACCAAAGCTCTTTTCGATCTCCAGCTACTAAAGGTGAAGCATGAGGCGCAAATAAGACCTCGGCACCTTTAAGCGAATAGATTGCAGCAGTTTCGGGAAAGTGCCAATCCCAACAAATACCTACTGCGAATGAGGTACCGTGGGCTGAGAAAACCGGAAAATGATCTCCTGGAGAAAAGTACTCTAATTCACTCCGACCTAAATGTACTTTACGATAAACCTCAAGTTCCTCTCCTGGAGATAAGATAACCTGCGATATGTAAGGTCTATGTTCTCCTGATCTTTGCTCAATCATACCAACCAAGAGAGTTATCCCTAAGTCCGTTGAGCATTCTCGTAATTGTTTAATCCATTTACAATCCAAGGGGTTGGCAATTGCTGTTGCATCATGTGGCGAATACCCATCTAAAGCGCATTCCGGAAAACACAACAGCGAAATTTCCTGTTTTCGAGCAATTTCGGCTAATCGAGTTATGTTCTGTAAATTCTGTTCAGTCTCCCCTACCATAGACTCCATCTGAACGAGTCCAATCCGACAGTCCTGTTTCATATAATCTTGTACTCGCCCTTTCTTCACTCAATCAATTAAAATCTTATTCAAGATCCACTAATTCATTGTAATCCCTGCTTAGAACATCAGACAGCAACCTATGATCGTGAAGCAGGTTAATTAAGATGCGTTCATCTTTAGTCTGTGTAGTTCGGGCATTGGTAAGAATACTAAGAGGGCGATAAATAGGCGCATCTTGAATTTTCAAAGTCTTAAATAACTTCTGGTCCCCTTCTCGACTTACAGTCAATGAAGAAATTATAGTTATTCCAAGTCCCGCAGAAACGAGCTGCTTAATCGCCTGAGTACTTCCGAGTTCCATTGCTACATTTAACTGCTCAGGATCAAGCCCTCTCTCTTGTAGAGCCATCTCCATTACCTTACGAGTTCCCGATCCATCCTCGCGTGTCACCAGACGCTCATTTGGAAGTTCTGCAAGTGTAATGCTTTTCCTTGAGGCCCAAGGATGAAAATTAGCAATTACGACTACCAACTCATCCTCCCAGAAATTCTCGACATTTAAATCTTTATGCTGAGGGACTGGCCCCTCAATTAACCCAATATGCAATTTTTTTTCAAGCACATCCTGAGAAATTGACTCTGTATTAGCAATCTTTACTTTGAAATCTACGTCAGGATGAGTTTTAAACAAAAACGCCAAGATATTGGGAAGTATATATTCTCCGATGGTTAAAGTGGCTCCGAGATATATCAACCCTCTCTGATCTTTTGCTAAGGCACTTATCTGTTCTTTCGCATTTGATAATATGTCTAAAACACTGCGAACATGGGCATAGAAAATTTTACCCTCTTTAGTTAAAGTTACACCTTTATTGGTTCGATCAAAAAAGCGGGCACCATATTGGTTTTCTAAATTTTGAATTTGCAAACTTATACTGGGTTGACTCATGTGCAGCTTTTTAGCGGCTAACGTAATGTTTCTAGTTTCTGCAACCTCTTTGAAGACAAGAAGGTGTTGTTCCATGATTAATGTATCCCCTTCCCTAGATCTCTATATTAGCTCTCCACTTTAGTTCCTGTTATAAATATTTCCATCCATAATATTCACAATCATAGTATATAAATAATCTATAATACCCAATACTGGTAAGTTTGGGTTTGTCCATTAATCATAAGGAAATATAATGATTGACATTCTTACTCATCCAAGACATGAATGATTCAATTTCAATTCTAAAATGAAGCTTATCACTATTATAATATCATCCAAAGGACTTATTAGCCAGATATAGACTCATCTTTTCAAAAAAAAGGTTTGAAAATCTATTAATAATACTAAATTTAAAAAAGCTTTCCATTTGGAAAGCTTATATATTAATTAGTATAGTCATTTTTAATACATAAAACTAACGATTGTTTAAGGAGCGTATTAGCTTAATAACTCATCTGCCTGTGCCCACTTAGACCTGTGGTAATTTACAGCTAAATTCATCATTCCTGTAGCCCATTCGGGACAGCCTAAAGCATGAATATGATTATATGCAGCAAATACATTTTTATAACAAATCCCATCATGCTGCCCATCAATTCCATGACCGCGCTTAACAATTAACCCGAATTTCACATGCGGCGCTAAGTTAATCACTTTAGAGTTATGAAATTCATGCCCCCTAATTTCTGCCTTTTTCTTAAACCAGGACTGGTCAGGATTGGTTTCCATAATCGTATAGCCATGTCCCTGCGGTTTACCTTCCATTTGAGTGTCAAATGGCAGTAAACCAACCATCTCATAGTTCTGAGAAGACGTCCGAATAGAGCGTCCCAAGTACATAAGACCTCCACACTCTGCATAAATTGGCAAACCCTTTTCTCCGGCTATTCTAATGTCTCCACGCAAAGTTTCATTTCCCTCTAGTTTTGCTGCAAAAATCTCTGGAAAACCTCCGCCAATGTAGAGCCCATCAAGATCACCGGGAAGTCGAATATCTGTAAGAGCACTAATAGGAATCACTTCTGCTCCTAGTCCTTTTAATGCTTCTATATTTTCCGGATAATAAAAACTAAAGGCTGCATCCTGAATAATCCCTATTTTTGCTTTTAAACCCCTATTTTTTAAGGAGCATTCAGCTGTTAGGTTAGGAACGATAGATTCTGAGAAAATCGGGAGTTCAGGTGCGCTTCGAGCTAACGTTAAAATTCTATCTAAATCGACATGTTCACTGATTACATCAGCAAAATAATCTAGCAATTTTTCTGTTTCATCAAACTCACCTTTTGTAACAAGTCCCAGATGACGATCAGGGATACATAAGTTTACATCCTTTGGAATTGCACCTACTACAGGAATTTCGCAAAATTTTTCGATAGCTTCTTTAGCCATCTTCTCATGACGAACTCGGGCAACTTTGTTAAGAACAACCCCAACAATTTGAACATCCGGATCAAAGTGCTGATATCCCATTACCATTGCAGCTATACTCCTAGTCATTCGAGTAGCGTCTACAACTAACAATACAGGTGTACGTGTTACCTTGGCTATTTCGGCAGTTGAACTGCTTCCTTGTAAATCCAGTCCATCATAAAGTCCCATAGCACCTTCAATAATAGTAATATTTTTTTCAACAGATTGATCAAATATGGATTTGCATATTTGATTTCTTTTCATGAAGAAAGAATCCAAGTTGCGACAGGTATAACCGGCTGCCGCAGTATGCCAACTGGCATCAATATAGTCTGGTCCCTTCTTAAAGGGCTGTACTGCCATTCCTTGCCGTGCAAAAGCTCTGAGTAATCCCAAAGTGAACGTTGTTTTTCCACTTCGCCCCTGAGGTGCTCCAATTACTAAGCGAGGGAGATTTTTGTTATTCTGTTCATTTAGTGATAATGATAACATAATACCCACACCTTTCTTGGAGATTTTATTCAGGATAGAGTACGCAAGGCCTATCTCAAAATGAATTTGGATAGAATGAAGATAAAATTGACCACCCTGAAACCCATCCCCATAATGCAGATATGAATCAGCAGAAACAGGGACATGGGCATTTAGGATGGTCTATAACGCTATGATAACAATCTTTATCTCTGGCCCATCAGAAGATCAGGTTTAATCTGGTGTTTGGACCTTTCCTTTAAGGCAAATAAATGTTGTTGTAATATAGAGATATTCAACGAGGTCTTCAGCAGTAAGTTCCTTTACTGCGTTATCCACATCGCTTTTTGTCGCACCAATAGCTACTGCGACATCTCTACTCTTAGCTTTTTGGACTTTCGCAAGGTATTCTAGAACCTTGGCTTTGACTTCGGGATCTGCTGGTCCTCTTGCCATTTTAAATACCAACTTTCTAAATTTTTCCTAGATTAGTACTTAAATGATGCTGAAGTACGGAATGTCTCTCTGGAGAAGATATAATCATCAATCAACATATCTGAGAACGGTAGCTCAGCCAAGCTGAAGAACTTCTCCCAACCAATCCGCTCAACCCACTCACCCACACGCTCACCTTTACGAGCGTTAGCAATCCAGAGTTCAATAATTTTACGAATTGCTTCAGTTGTCTCAGGCCAACGAGGAGCAGTATTCGGCAGGAATGGAATGACCATACGTGAGAAACTCGGTGCTGAACGAGCATTAGAGGTTTTACCACCAATAAGAATCGCAATTCCATCGTTCTTAGGATCATATATTTCCATTCCTGGAGACATTGTATAGCAGTTACCACAATACATGCATTTATCTTCATTGACGATAACACTCTTGTTCTTAGGATCCGGACGAATAGCTCCTGTCGGACAGCTTGCTACGAGACTTGGAATCTCTGTACCTTTGCGAATAACATCATGGTTGATACGAGGTGGAGTTCTGTGAACACCAACGATCGCAATATCACTGCAGTGTGCAGCTCCACACATATTTAAACAACAAGCTAAGCCCATTTTTAATTTAGCAGGGAGTTTCATGGTGTTGAAATACTCATATAAATCGTCCATAACGGCTTTAACAACACCTGATGCATCAGTAGCCGGTGTATGGCAGTGTACCCACCCTTGTGTGTGTACGATGTTGCTTATGGAACGCCCGGTTCCGCCAACACTTAAGCCTTCAGCTTCTAATTTCTCGAGCAATGGGTTAAGTTTAGCGTCATCTGAAACTAAAAATTCAATGTTATTACGGGTTGTCCAGCGAAGGAATCCGTCGCAATATTCATCAGCGATTACGCAAACGTCGCGGATAAAATCAATACTGACAAGACGAGGAGTACCCACACGTACACTGTATAGAGTTGCGCCACTTTCAGCAACATGCTTTAGTACACCTGGACTGGGAATCTCGTGATATTTCCACTGTCCATAGTTTTCTTGTACAATCGGAGGAAGCATCTTTTTATAATGCGGAGGTCCTTGATCTAAAACTGCCATTATTATCCACCTCTCGTTAGCTACTTATTTTTTTAATAATTAGAGTTTCGATCCATCGAGTGCCGTTCCACTTCTGTCAAGATCATCTTGATTCCAGAACACATATGGGTTTGCACGTGGGCGGAAGACCATTTGCGGTACAGGCTCGACTTCAATTCCCTGAAGGAATTTAGTCATTCCTAGACGATAAATAGTCTCACCTATCCGCTCGCGGGATTTACCGTGCTCATCCCACCACTCCCAAATACGACGCATGAGATCTTTAAATGGCTCGAAATCATCTTCTGTTTCCATCTTCATGAAAGGCACAATAACCCAAGACATGAAAGCTGACTGAACGATCGTCGATTTACCACCGATTAAAATAGTAGCACCCTTTTCTTTTCCTGCACGAATAGCTTTAGGCATCATATTAATACAATGCATGCAACGTGTGCAATCTTCACCGACTACGCTGAGTTCTTGAGTCTCTGCATTGAATGAGAGACACTTGGTTGGACATTTGTCACAAACCATTTCTTGAATATCAAATTTATTAGCTACGTACTCTTTCACAGCGTCTTGGTCAATTCTTAAAGTATCGCGCCAAGTACCGATTACAGAGCAGTCAGATCGAGCAATAGAAGAAGTACAGTCATTTGCACAACCGGAGAACTTAATTTTGCTCTTATATGGCCACATAGGACGATGAAGCTCATCCATGAATTCGTTCGTAACATTATAACATGCCTCTAAGGTATCATAGCAAGCATGTTCGCAACGGCCTGGTCCAACGCAACAGTTAGGAGTTCTTAGGCAAGATCCTGAACCACCGAGGTCAAATCCTGCTTCACTAAACTCGTCGAAAATTGGTTGAATTTGATCAGTTTTGCACCCTAAAAGAATTATATCTCCTGTAGAGCCATGCATATTGGTTAAACCGCTACCATGTTTCTCCCAAATATCACATACTGTACGAAGTGTTTTCGTGTTGTAGAACCATCCCGATGGTTGAAGTAAACGGATCGTATGGAACTCAGCAACATTAGGATAAGTTTGAGGCTCATCGACATAACGGCCAATTACGCCACCGCCGTAACCTCTAACTCCAACAATTCCACCATGTTTCCAGTGTCCTCTACGCTCTGCATAGGATCTTTCCAAGACTTGGAGCAACTCGCCTGCAGCTTCACTCTTCACCGCAGCGCGCTTAATTTCCGTCACAAAACTGGGCCATTTTCCTGTTTCTAGCTCGTCCAGTAGTGGCGTTTTCTTTTCTGTCATGGCACACCCTCCGTCTTCTAGTTTATGGGATTACTTACATTTCAGTAATACTGATAGCACCAGTTGGACAAACTGATGTACAGCTTTCACAACCCATGCACTCTGATTCATCACCAGTTACATGAGCCTTGTCCTCACTAAAGCCAAGCAGGTGAGCTGGGCATCCTTCTGTACATGAGTCACATCCTGAGCACAGATCTTCATCGATTGATACAATAAACACAAATTACACCTCCTTAAACTATTAAAGAGAACAAACAAACATTGGACACTGGGAAACTTTTCACTTGTGTAAATTAACACTAGTCCATGTACTTAATTTAACACCTTGAGTTCCATTCGTACAATATATAATACAGATTGTACTATATCGAAAACTAATTATCAACAAGTTATAAAGAAGTAAGGATTTTTACTTAAAGAAAGCTTTCATGACCGAGATCCCCTCCTTGGAGAAAAGCGACCTCTTTTGGTCCTTTTAGCATGCAAACTGCTTCATATCCTCTAATCCCTAATCCACAAACTGTAACAATTAATGAATCAGTTTGGATCTCTTCCTAACGATCCCGTAATTCACTCGATTGGCAGAGGACTGGCTTCAACCTCTTCTAACTCACGTGCATCAAGAATATACAGTCATTCTCCGGCTTTGAGGCGTTTTTGAACCGTTTCCGCAGTAATTCCTTTGGCTAACCCCAAAGGCATATTTTCCATAGTGTTGCGACATGAATCAGAACGTCAATAGCTGTGGCAAATGGCGGTGCATAGGGTAATAATGATTCAAGTCAAAGGCCTGGAGAACAGACGTTCCCTCGACTGGCTCAAAGTGCGTATTCCCCCAATATGATCTGCTATAACCCTCCCTACTTTCAACTTTGAATTCTCCTCCAATACTCGAGGTTCTAGGCTCGCTACTCGAGAGGTCGACCTCGAATTACTTTCTTAAAAAAATTCATAAATCAACCTAATTTCGAATCAATTCTGAAATGGTCCATTCTAAAAATCATAGATTAATACCGACAGATCGCCTATTCTAGAAACTCAAGAAAAGGTTTTTTCAAACTCACAAGAGCATTTACCATAAGTTCAACTAAACCGCCATACTGAAGGTTGTACTTCTCGGTTGCATCGTAATGTTCAAGAAGACCTCTCATAGCCCCTTTGCAGTTAGAACAAGGTGCACAGATGTATTTAGGAGTTGAGGTATCCTCCATAGTTCCTTTAAATGCTCCAAGAATCTGGTTGAATTTCACCCGTGAAGCAACTTGTGTTCTAAACTCAGGGAAATTAGCAGAATTCATGATAGCGAATCCGCTTCCTCCGCCACAACAATAGTTGTCTACACCATGGGGAGTCATTTCTCTAAACTGAGGACAAATAGCTTTAAGGACATTACGTTGTGGTTCCACAATTCCCATTTGTCGCACGACATTACATGGATCGTGAAGAGTCACTGGAAAGTTATTCTTACTGGGATCAAGGATTAAACGTTTACTCTTAACCATATCCCAAAGAAGAGGTAAACAACTTTCCACCGGAAGTCTATCAGTACCCATACGATCAGCTGTAATCATTGAAGCCTTATGAGCGTGACCGCACTCTGCCACTACTAGTCTCTTAACACCAAAATCTTTGGCAACTTTCATCTGCATCGTAGCAATTTTCTTAGCCTGAACATCATCATACCAAAGACCGTAGTTTACGCTATCATACCCCATAATTTCACTGCTAAGGGTCCAATTTAAGCCAGCCGCATCAAAGAGAATGGCGAAAGCAACAGGGTTTTCTGGCCAGGCCATAAACTCTCCCGCATTATGCAACACTAAGATATCAGCACCTTTTTTGTCTACCGGGAATTTAAGTTTAATACCAAATTTCTCTTCAGTATCTTCCTCTAAAAACTCCAGAGTATCTAAAAAGGCTGGTTTACTTAACCCGGTTGATGAACCAGTTTTAATCTGCAACATCGTCCCTTTAGTATGAAGAGGAGTCGGGGCAATACCCATTTCTTGGCTGAAAATCTTGCGAATTTCTTTCGTGAGGATGGCGTTATCCAATCCCAATGGACATGTTTGAGCACAACGACGGCAAAGATTACAGCGATAAGCTAATTCTCCCAGCCGAGCAATCGTTTCCCAATTCACATCGATATCTGCCCCTACAAAACCTCCAAGAAACTTGCCGCTCGTGGTAAAATACTTCTTTACGATTTTTCGCAAAACCTCGGAGCGGTAGATCGGGCGATACAGTTCATTGTTTCCTGCTGCTGTATAGATATGACAGGCATCTGAACATGTATTGCATTTCGCACAGTATTCGAAGGACAATAACAACGGTTGCAGAACACCATTATTAGCATCGGAAAAGATTTTTTCTAACCCGCTGAGAAACTTTCGAACGAATTCATCTTCTTCCTCTTTAGTTTTTGGGCGAGTAAGGGTATCAATTCCTATATAACCATCTAACGACGTGCAGTATTTCTCTTTCCAGGCAGGTTTAGGATCAGTCAAAGGGGACTCCATCCCTGGTTTATCATATGGCGTTAATAAAGGTATAAGATTGTCCAGCTTGATTAGTTGCTCATCTGAACGCCCCATATCCTTTGGACGTAAATCTTTTTGATCTAACATACTTTGATCCCTCTTTCCATAAAGTTAAGACACACGAATCAGCGTTATTTCTCGGGTGCAACGGGTGGCTTAATATGAGGAGCAGACCATGAGGTGGTCGGACGGAATGACGCTGCATTTTTCACTTGTTGCTCAACACCACTCCCTTTGAGATTCGGGTTATTATCCCACAGAACCTTATGGAACGTAAAATACTTGCCAACATAGTGGCTCATTTTGCTGATAGGAATATAAGTTAACATAATGCCTACAAGGACAACATGTAATGTGAGTAAGCCATCGGCAACAAAAGGCGTAAAAGTAACAAGGTTTCCAGTTACTTCCCTTGCATAGCCAAAGGATAAATCATTTCCCCATGTAAAAATTCCTGTAATGAGTGCAACAAAAATCAATAAAAGATTAAAATATTCTTGAGGAGTTGTATATTTTTTCAACGTATTATCGAACGCTCTGCGAAGAAACAGCATCCCTGAACCCAAAGCACCCAAAGCAAGCCCGATATACCCAGTCACAATGGAAAGGTAGAAAACCAACAGCCCTAAAATACTTGAACTGTCAGCTGCGACAAGAATCCCATTGAGTTCAAACATCGCTCCTATGACCAATAAGATTGTCCAAGCCATTATCAAGTAAATTCCTAAATGTAACGCGTAAGAAATCCACCAGAAAGGACGCTGATTTTCAAATAATTTTTTAATAAAAATAATTTCTTTAAGCATTTCAATTATTTCTCTTATATGAGAAACTTCATGTGGTTTACTCCACCAAGCCGTTTCCTCGAAGTAGGAGCCTCCGTGTTCATACCCCTTTTCTTTAGGGACAGGATAGAGATCCATTCTACCATGAAAGGGCATTCCAGCAAATTGATACGCTTTGTAAACAGATATTCCTAGGAAAAGAACAATGGATAGATACGCAATAATACTAAGAATCACAATCCCAACCTCCTTCTCTTGTTATCCATGCACACTTTATCTTAAGTGAGTTTGTATGGCTTGTAAAATTATCATTTCTCATTATACTATCGCAGAAATTGATGACTGTGTAAATTAGTACCTTCTAAAAAGATAACGGTTTCATTACAATTTTCTTTAAATTTTAAAACGATAAAGAACATCTCCGAAGAAAATACCTCACAGAGATGCTCCTCATATTTTGATTTGTTTTTAAAAGATGACTCCTAGAGCGATGAGAATAAGGATAGCGATTGAGATTATACCGACACCAATATAACTCCCTACACCACAGCCGACTCCGTATCCGTACATGAAAGCTCCTCCTTTCAAAACAATTATGCTTGATTTTTACTAGAATACAATTCCCATTGCTATGAGTAGAAGGATAATAACCACTACAACAGCAATTCTGGATAACCAGTTAGGTCCATGTGCTCCTTCGACAACTCCACCAAATGCCATTATATATTCCTCCATTTCCTGTAATATATGGTAAATTTCTCAATCCAATGTATGCATAGTGAAAGAAAAATGTTACCAAATTATGGAAGTTAAAGCTTGACTTAAATCATAAATCTTTTTCAGAAACTTTATTATCCTATAGTTTTGGTATAACATATAATTGGATTTTAAGTAAGCCGAAAAAAATTAGGAGGAAATCAATGAAAGCACTGATTACGTTAACTTCTAGTGAGTCGAAACGACTAATTGCAAAAGGGATAAAAGGAATGTCCAGTATACAGAATGCGATGGAAAAGCATACTGTCATAGTAGCTGGCGGTACGACGAATGCCTTTATAGCTGAAGAGTTACTTGGTATACAGCTTGAGGACAAAACCAGTTATACAATGGGTATCGTCACTGGAGGAGAGTTAGGAGTGAGTAAGTCTTCAAAAAAAACACCTCCCTATGTTATTTCTAACGGGCAGTCTCAAGAAATTTCTTGGAAAGATTACTTACCTAAATTGCAAAGAGGAGACGTTTTTATCAAAGGTGGTAATGCCGTAGACCACACCGGCTTAGCAGCGGTAATGGTTTCGGATTCAATGGGAGGAACGATCGGAGCAGCTCAAGGGATCCTTTATGCCCGAGGTATCGAATTGATTGTACCTATTGGGCTAGAAAAAATGATTCCAGATGTGAAAGCAGCTGTTGAATTTATGACTAAATCTTCAGTCGACGAAGCGATTGGAAATAAGGTTGGTCTTGTTCCAATGGTTGGAGCAACTGTTGTCACAGAATTGTTGGCTCTGGAAATTCTCTATGACCTTGAGGCGCGCTGTATTGCTGCGGGTGGAGTTGATGGTTCAGAAGGTTCTGTGACGATTGCTATTGAAGGGCTTGATGAAGAAGTTCAGCGGGCAATTAAGGACATAAAATCTTTAAAAGGTGAACCCCAAGTGAAAGTTCACAAGATTGATTAAACAAAAAGCTGTCTCAATAACTTTTTTTTAGTTTTTGAGATGGATAAGGATCAATAAGCTACTTTCCGACTAATTCTAAAGATGGGTTGTTGTTTCATGAACGTTTTTACATCATCAACTACAACCCATCTTTTTAACTTTTTTAATTATTTAGCATATGACGCTCTTGGAGGACGAGGACCAAAAAATTGAAAATAATGACATTCCAATCGACCATTATAGAGCTTACGACTTTTATCCCAGCGTCGCCCAATTAACCTTTCCGGGAATTGGTAAGTAGTAAGCATATGAAGTGACCAGTCATCTAATCGATTAAACGTTTCACCAAGTTCAAGATAAAGTCCTTCCACATCTTTGATATCCCCAAGCCGTTCACCATAAGGCGGATTAGCTATCATGTGTCCATATTTAAATCTGGACCTGACTTCTGCCACAGGTAATCGTTGAAAATGTATAACATCATCTACCTCCGCCTCAATAGCATGTGTGCGAGCCAATGCCAGAGCATTAGGGTCAATATCAGAACCGTAGATATGTAATGGAGTATTACGTTGCCAAAGATCTAAACCCTCCTGCCATGCCTCTTGCCAAAGCACCTTAGGAATACGCGGCCATTTCTCAGCTGCGAAACTCCTTTTAAGGCCTGGCGCTCGGTTTTGAGCTATAAAGGCTGCCTCAATGGGAATAGTTCCAGTTCCGCAAAAAGGGTCAATTAAGGTGCGATCCTTGTTCCAGAAGCTAAGCTGAATCATAGCCGCAGCTAAAGTTTCTTTGAGAGGTGCTTGCCCTGCAAGTTCTCGATAACCGCGTTTATGAAGACCTGCCCCTGATGTGTCAATGGTTAATGTAACCTTATTGTTTAGCAAAGCAACTTCAATCTGATATCGAGGCCCAGTTTCTTCAAACCAACTTCGGCCGTACGTTTCTTTAAGGCGTTCAACAATCGCTTTTTTCACTATGGCTTGACAGTCTGATACACTAAACAGCTTCGATTTTATAGATTTTCCTTGCACAGGGAAATTCGCATTTTCTGGCAACCATTCTTCCCATGGAAGGGCTTTTGTTTGTTGAAAAAGCTCTTCGAATGTCCGAGCTTCAAATGATCCCATTTTTAATAACACGCGATCAGAACTTCGCAGCCAAAGGTTTGTTCTGCATATTCCCAACTCATCTGTTGTAAATGTGACTTTTCCATTTTCCACGACTAATTCTTCATACCCAATTTTTTTCAGTTCACGAGCAACAATGGATTCTAAACCAAATGCAGCTGTTGCAATCAGCTCAATTTTTGCCATCTGGATCAACCTCTCTCAATTCAAACGGTAACCCTCCACGGTTGACCGAAAAAATTCACTTAAACTTTTCTTTTACTATCATAAGTTGTGTTTGTCCAAATGGCAAGTTAGTTAAGTGTCTATACTCTTAATTCCATTTTTTACAATATCCTCAAATTGATCCATATAGATTATCCTTTTCTTAATATGTTCGATAATCAGTTATAACTATTCTTAACCAAGAGCATTACTTTTAACCATTACTCACTAACCGCATCTACTTTTATTCCTACCGTCATAACTTCTAAGATCTCATTTTCTTGAATATTTTCCGAAACTATGTCTGCCAAGGGCTGGGATACCCATACCCCTCTTTTATTTTCTTCCACTTTCCACGACCCTTCAAGAATAGTTTCTGCAGATTGTTCTCTTAGTGACTCTTTCATAAGTTCTACAAGATGATTTAACATTGAATCATCATAATCTTCAAGGTAACATTTACATATGCGCTCAGTGTTCTTATCATTAACCCTCTCTTTTTTAATTTTCTCGCTCGAAATTAGATTACTAAAGTTTCGCACCCCTAAAGTTCAAAATTAGCCACTTTTCCGGTTTAAATGCTCATGTTTAATTAAAGCCAATCAGCATTTATCTGGCCTTTTCAATCACTTTCATCTGTTTATGCAGAAAAGAATTCTCGAAAAGTTCCTTTAAATACTGAAATTCAATGG
>NZ_JAJDOO010000098.1 GCF_020595055.1 Desulfosporosinus shakirovi
GGCGATGACGGGCTCGAACCGCCGACATCCTGCTTGTAAGGCAGGCGCTCTACCAGCTGAGCTAATCACCCCTGAACTCTATTTTGGTGACCCGTACGGGATTCGAACCCGTGTAACCGCCGTGAAAGGGCGGTGTCTTAGACCGCTTGACCAACGGGCCACTGTTTTTGAGAACTTTTTTAGTATAGCTGAAGCTTGCTAAAATGTCAACTCTTTTTGATGAGTTATTTTAAAAAATAGGAGAGCTTTGATTTTGGTAAGCGGTGGAACACATACCGTGTGGGATAAAAACAGCCCCACTGTTTAAAGTGGAGCTGTTATTAATAAAATCCTTCTCGGGCAATTTTTTTGATGTAGTTATACTGTTTCCGTATCAGCTTTTTGAATTCCCCATCGGATAGCTCATTATATATGCATATTCCTTCTTCATAAAGACACTCATAAATCAGTTCACAATAATCATCATCTTCACGGTGTGCTTTCTTGTAACGCTGATCCAGTTCATGCGGAAAATCCAGGCTGTAGGTTATGCCGTCAATCTTCCCGTCAAGGAATTCCTTAGTCATGTTCATTAA
>NZ_JAJDOO010000099.1 GCF_020595055.1 Desulfosporosinus shakirovi
GCGTGAATCATACTCACGGCGGTCGGCGCTCCGGCATAACCGTCAGGGGACCAGGAGTGGAAGGGGAACATGGAAATGAGGGATCCAAAACCCACGATCATCAAGGCAAAGGCAACTTTTTGGAAGGCAGGACTGTAGAGCTCTTGCCGAGCCGACAGCTGATCAAACATAAAGGTTGGATTCCCATTGGCACCGGCTGCCAGGTAAAGGGCTACCATTCCTACGAGGAGGAAGGCCGATCCAATCAGCAAGTAAATGGTTAACTTCATAGCCGCATATTCCTTGGTGACCCGTTTCGTACTTCCCCAAATGATGACCATGATGTAGATAGGAATAACCACGATTTCATAGAAGAGGAAGAAGATAAACAGGTCGCGAGCAATAAAGGTTCCCATAACCCCGGCTATCAGAATAAGCAATAAGATAAAGAATTCTTTGACACGCTTATCGATATTCCAGGAAGCATAGATGGAGGCAAAACCTATGAGGTTGGTCAGAAGAAGCATGGGTAAGCTTAATCCGTCAACGCCCAA
>NZ_JAJDOO010000100.1 GCF_020595055.1 Desulfosporosinus shakirovi
GAGTTCACCATTTTCATGGGTGCCATTAAAGCGTTGCCTGTACAAACGGTTCTGGGTATAGCGGGGATTATCTTTACAGCCGTTTATATCTTGCGGACGATAGCCAACGTACTGTTCGGACCGCGCCGTTCTGAATGGGATCATCTCACCGATATTCGAGGACCTGAACTCGTTCCTCTCGTCCTATTCGGGTTTGTGATCTTTGTGGGAGGAATTTTCCCGAATATCTTACTGGGAATGATCGATACCGGAGTTACCTCCTCAGGCCTGGCCAAGGTACTTGAGATGGTGAGTCAGGCGAAGATGGGAGGGTTGTTCTAATGTTCAATATCGCTACAGTGCTCACGCCTGAAATTGCGCTGGCCGCCCTGGCCTTGATTCTGTTGGCCATTGGACTCCTGATTCCAGCCGGCGCTCGTAAAGGGATGATGCCACTCACTGTTTTCTCGTTATTAGGGGTTCTCAGTTATACTCTGTATGACTTTTTCTACGGACAGGAAGCGGCGTTCTTGGACGG
>NZ_JAJDOO010000013.1 GCF_020595055.1 Desulfosporosinus shakirovi
CATACCTAACTAATCCTTGTCTTGACGAACTATTCAGGTGTCTGGATACTTCAGACGGGGTCAGGTCTAAAACCTTAGCGATTTCTCCGGTTGTCTGGGGTCCTTCTCGCAAGAGGGAAATAATTTGGCTGTCTACCAATTTCTCGATCACTGTTTCCTTAAACAATTTAGTAAACTCGTCACTGCTGAAAAAATTATAATACACTTCCTCTGATTGGACGGGTATTCTCATTCTTTCTCTTTCCACCAGTCTAATGTAGGGGACGATATCGGCAACTGCTTGGATTCTGGACTTTAGGACCAAGTCGTCGATTCCTTCCCCTTTGCCGAGAGATCCTAACTCCTTCACCTGTTTGCCAAAATCAGTCATAATTTCAGCAAACAAGTTCCCATCAGCTGAAGACATCGTTTCGATCCTTAATCTGTCCGGGTTCAGGCCGATGTGCTCCATTATTTTCTTACATAGGAGTACCATGTTCAGCGCATGATAATTTCCTTGGGTACCATAATTACAATCATTGTACTTACAACCGCCCAGAAACACTCCATCCATTCCATTTGAAAAAGCCCTTAAGACAAATGACAGGTCAACTCTGCCAGTACACATAACACGAATAACCCTGCTCTCAGGTGTATATTGTAGTCTGGACACGCCAGCTAGGTCTGCAGCCCCGTATGCTCACGATTGGCAGACAAACCCTAATATTTTTGGTTTAAATTTAAGTCTGGTACTCATGCTTTTCTCACCGCCTTACTTCGTAATCCTGTCTTTGTGCATAGCGAACATCTACAAGCCTGCAACCGCTGCATCGATTTGGCTCAATATCTGCTCATCGGTAAAGTTCTTAAGTTGAATAGCCCCTGTCGGACATACTGTGTTACAAAGACCATCCCCCTTGCATAGAGGAGGATTAACCCCAGCTTTTCTGCCTTGTGGTGTCATCATGAACTCGATGGCACCATACGAACACGCCGTGATACATGCCCCGCAGGAAATGCAGTCATTCCCATTCACCTCTGCAACAGCGCCTGAGGCTACCACTGAATCACGTGAGAGCAGAGTTAAGGCCCGGCCTGCGGCTGCATAAGACTGACTAATCGTTTCCGCTATATGCTTGGGATAGTGAGCCATTCCGCAAAGATAAACGCCATCGACAGCAAACTCAACAGGCCTTAGTTTGACATGAGCCTCTTTGAAAAAACCATCTTGATTGGTAGTTACCTTGAATAGGTCAACAGCCTCCTGACTTCCCGCTGACGGAATAACAGCGACAGCTAAAGCGAGTTTATCAGCATCAATTTCAAGCTTCTTACCTAAAATAAGATCAGTCACACTAATTCTTAAGACATTCCGACCATCCTCGTCAACAGCTTCTTCCACCTGAGGTTGATCCTGCGCCTCATAGCGGATGAACCTTACGTCCTTACCAGCCGCTTCTCGGTAATAATCCTCTTTTAACCCATAGGTCCTCATATCCCTAAACAGAATGTAGATATCCATCTGGGGGTTTAGCTCTTTTAGTTTCAGGGCGTTTTTGATAGACTCGCTGCAACATATTCTACTACAGTAGTTTCTGTCTTCATTTCTGCAACCTACGCATTGAATCATCACTAGACTCCGAGTGTTAAGCAGGCTTTCTTCTTTTTTGACGATTTGCTCTTCTAACTCCAAGTGGGTTATTACCCTGTCATCTTTTCCATAAAGGTACTCGATGGGTTGGTATTCTTCAGCACCTGTAGCAAGAATGGTTGCCCCATGCTTTATCTCGGTGACTCTTCCTTGAGCTTTCACCTTGGTAATGAAATTTCCCACAAAACCGCCTGTCTCAGTGATGGCTGCCTCGGTATAGACACGGATTAAGGGGTGCTGATAAACTTGGCGAATCACATCGTGCAAATATTCTTGAACATCCAACCCTTCCAAGGTGTAATGAATTCTGCGCGCCATTCCCCCCAGGTCGGTATCCTTTTCCACCAGGTAAACTTCATGTCCTTGGTTAGCCACGCTCAGAGCACTGGTCAGGCCGGCTACGCCTCCTCCGACCACTAAGGCCGTCTTATTGACGTTCAGCGCAAATTCCTGCAAAGGTTTCAAATGGCTAGACCGGGCTACCGACATCCGGATTAGATCCTTTGCCTTATGGGTGGCCTCTTCCTTTTCCTTCGAGTGGACCCAGGAGCAATGTTCTCTAATATTAGCCATATCTAAATAATATTGATTAATTCCCGCCTCCCGAAGGGTGTCCCTGAATAACGGTTCAAGGGTCCTGATGGAGCATGCAGCGATAACCAATCGATTGAGTCCTTTTTCCTTGGCCATGTCTGCAATTTCTTTGGCAGAATTTGTGGCACATGAAAATAACTGTTCCTGGGCGTAGACAACATTAGGTAAGGTTAAGGCATATTCAACGGCGGAAGGTACATTTACTACCCTTGAGATATTAGCCCCGCAATGACATACAAAGACGCCTACCTTTGGTTCCTCTTGGGATACATCCCTTTCCGGCGGATAGATCCTTTCTTTGGACAGCTTCCCTCTTCTGTAGTCAAGAAGTTCACCACATTGCGAGCCAGCTCCGCTGGCGGTATAAACCGACTCAGGAATATCTGCAGGACCCTGGAAGGATCCGCTGACAAAGACCCCAGGCTTAGTGGCCTCCATAGGATTGGAAAGACCTGTTTTACAGAATCCGTGGGAATTGAGCTCGATGCCGAACTTATCGGCCAGAGCCTGATAATTAGCAGGGGGATTCAAGCCTATGGATAATACCACCATGTCGAATTCTTCTTCTTTTACTCCATCATCCGGTGTTGAATATCTAATCGTTACATTGTTGCTTTTCGGGATCTCTTTTCCTATGGATACGTAGCTTCTAATAAATCGAACCCCGGGAAGTTGCTCTGCTTTTTGGAAATATCGCTCTAAATCCTTGTTATGTGTTCGAACATCGTTATGGAATATGGTACACTCGGCCTCTGCGTCATGCTCTTTGGTGAGAATCACCTGTTTCTGGGCGTAGGAGCAACATACGGCTGAACAATAGCTATTCCCGCCTGCCGGGTTAACTTGTCTGGACCCGACACATTGAATCCACGCTATTTTATGAGGATGCTTTTTGTCGGAAGCTCGCAGTATCTCCCCTTCATATGCCCCGGAAGGACTTAATATCCGTTCATAATCAAGACTGGTTACTACGTTCTTAAACTTCCCGTAGCCATAGTCATTCCGGAGCTTGGGGTCAAATGGCTCAAACCCCAATGCTAGAATGATGGCCCCTACATTTACTTCTACCTTCTCCGCCGTTTGATTAAAATCTATGGCGTCAGCCTTACAGATTGCTTGGCAAATAGTACATTTCTTTTCTTTAAGGTAAAGGCAACTTTCATCAATATAAGTGGCAAGCGGAATTGCTTGAGTAAAATATATATGAATCGCTTTATTCTGAGATATTTCCTGATTAAATTGATCAGGGTATTTAACCGGGCAGTATTCTACACAGGCTTTACACCCCGTGCATTTGCTCTCGTCAACGTATTTGGGCTTTTTAATCAAGGTTACTTTGAAGTTCCCTGCTTCCCCGTCTACACTGTCAACTTCAGTATAGGTTAGGACCTCAATATTCGGCTGCCGGTCGACCTCGACCAGTTTGGGGTTGAGTATTCAACTGGAGCAGTCATTGGTTGGAAAGGTCTTGTCAAGCTGGGCCATATGACCACCAATACTCGGCGCTTTGTCAACCAAGTAAACCTTATAACCGGCAGCAGCAAGATCAAGGGAGGCTTGAATACCGCTGATCCCTCCACCAATAACCATTACGTCTCCAAAATTATTGTTTCCACCACGATTACAAAGTTGTTGAATTTGTTCTTTTAGCAATAGTTCTTGTTCCACTTTCTATCACCTCTTTAGGTTTTATGTGCGCATACTGTCCAAGTACCGGATCAGCCAGCCGCACCTAGTTTGCAGAGCAGTCAAGCCGCTCCGGGTGTGAATACACCAACAGGCGATTTCCACGTGCATGACCAATTAGAGCAATGCCTAGATCGCAAGCAAGTGAAACGGCGATCCCCGTCGGCGAATGACGCGAAACAACAACCGGGACCTGCATCTTTGCGGCCTTAAGCAACATCTCCGACGAAACTCGACCAGTGGTCAGCAACAATCGGTCTCGGGTTGATAGTGCCCTCTCTAGACATTCGCCATGGATCTTGTCCAAAGTGTTATGTCGTCCGATATCCTCGGCCACTACCAGCAGATTCCCAGTATCGGACAAAGCTGAAGTGTGTACACCACCACTAAGTCGGTACAGATCCATCTTCTCTTGAAGTTGCCCCATTAGAGACAACACTTCCGTAGCCTTCACAACAAGACCCGATTCAACCTTCTGTCCGTACGTTTTGAAAACTGAACCTCCACCGCACCCTGAGGTGAGTGTCCGTTCGAGCCACTGTCAATATCCTCAATAAGGCAGGGGTGGATTTCGGGATACTGGGTACCAAGGATTCGGCAATTCAAACTCGGGGTCAATCAGCCTCACATCAACCAGTGATTCCACTTCACACATCTTCATCATCACCACTTCGCTGATACCTGAGATGATTCCCTCTCCGTACAGGAATCCAAGGACAAGACACTCCACTCCATCTTAGTTGGAGTACACTGGATGGTGACCAATTCCTGGTGATTCACATAGATTGTGAGTCCCGTCTCGCTTGGCACGTGAACTGAGATCCTGCTCCAACCCTCTTCCGAAAAGCGATCACCGACTATTTCCACGGCCACATTTTTCATATATGATACGCCAATTTCCTTTTTCATGCTTAGCTTCTCCGTCCTCTAAATGATTTCCTGGAGAATCTCCGTGATGTCCTTAACCTGTATGACGTCATCATAATTCAGGACTAACCTGCTATCTTCAAAATTGGTGATGCAATAGGGGCAGGAAGTAACCATCACCTCAGCACCAACTCCAATAGCTTGATCCAATCTAAGATTGGCGAATCTGTCGGACTTTTGAGTTTCCATCCAAATCCTGCCCCCGCCCATTCCGCAACACATACTATCTTCCCGCGACTCCTCCATCTCGTTTAATATCAAACCAGGTATCTTTTTTAAGACCCCTCGCGGTTCGTCATAGATGCCATTATGCCGACCTAAATAACATGGGTCATGATACGTAACTTTCTTCTCATACTCCTTGCTGATCTGGAGTCTTCCCCCATTTATAAGCTCGAACAAATACTGGGATATATGAATCACCTCAAAGTTCACATTGAATTCTGGATACTCATTCTTGAAAGTGTGATAGCAATGAGGGGAAGAAACAAGAATCTTTTTGACACCGTTATCGGAGCTACCTTCTTCAATCTTGAGTCATAGCTTAAGTAGCAACCCGGAAAATACAAGATTTCCATCCCTTCGGTGAATGTTTTTACCGAAAGACCCTCTGCCCATTCTGCCCTCTTGCTTCGCGCTTCACCAAAGGGGTTTCCTTCTGCAAAAAGGCCTGCACTTGCGGCGCGGACAGGCTTGACGGCCTCTGGGAAAACACCATATCCCGTGGCAAATCTGCGCAAGGCAATCATGTTATTGACCTGCTTTACGTCCCTGGGACATCTCTGCTGGCATTTTTCACAGGTAGTACAACGCCAGATCTCTTCATTTTCTATTTCAGTCAAACCGAAGGTTGCCTCTCGGATCAGCTTACGCATACTGAAGGTTCTGACCTTGTTCCAGGGACAAACAGTATCGCATTTTCCGCATTGATAGCAGAATTTGACGGCATCTGCACCACTCTCTTTGATTTCATCGATTGCCTCTTTGAAGGGAGCTACTGTCTCCACTATTTATAATCCCTCCTTTCCCATTAACGCTTTAGCCCTTCCGGGACATTCGGACAAAGTTATCCAATAGTCTCTGGGCTCCATATTTGTCTAGCAATGATTTCAATCCCATTTCCAGCGCGATCTGCTTCTCTTTTTCTTTAACTTCCTCATTGACTTCTTCTTCGTATTCTTCATAAACCAGAGCTCCAACAGTGCATACCTTTACACACTTAGGCTCATGACCTAGCTCATCCTCACACATATCACATTTCAATGGAAGACCAGAATCAGGTTCCCTAAATAGATCTCTTGACGGGCAGGAAGCTCCGCAGAAGCTGCACTCGCTGTATTCTTTTCCGTTGATCGTAAAAATCTGTCTGCCAACACATTCAGATTTGGTATATTCAGTAGCACGTATCGGCACATACTCATCATTCAGTACATCCATAACCAACCGAATCCGAGACCTAGCAGGATTGATGCTGCTGTATTTCGGCTTGGCGTGAAATGCAGAACAGGCCAACTCACAGGCACGACATGCAATGCATTTGTCTAGATTAACTTTAATTAATTTAACTTTTTTCTTTTCACCCTTCACGGATCTCACCTCCGTCGCTTGTCAAGATCCCCCTCTGGATGAAGTCTTCACTCACGTAATCCAAGCCTAATTTGTTCAAGGTCTCTTTGGTTGGAATTCCTTCGTTTGTCCAGCCCTTGAAAGCATAATACCCATCGAGATATGCTTGTTCCTTCTCATGTTCTCTAATCTTCCAGTGGTCGGCAGGCGGAGCCTCATCAATTCTTCTTAAGCCTCTTCGGTTATTAATGGCTCTAACCAAAGTTCGGTTCCTAGCAGCTATTTTCCATAGTTTGTCCGTATCCAGCTCAAATCCACTGGCATAGGAGATGAATTCCGGCAAATTATACATATGATACGCAGGCCTGCAACCAAATTGGCCTCTAAAGGAGGACAACCAAGCGCAAGTCCCGATGGAGTCATCAACATAATGCATCATTTCGTTCCAATCAGTAATGTTAACAGACTCTTCTATTGAAGGATCTACACGCGGCTCCCATTCTAAGAACCATTTCTTGAACCTCTCCGGAGCAGCTTCCCAGCCTTCTACAAGTTTTTTTCTCTTTTCTAAATCAGGCTCTGGTGCCTGGGGATACGACCCTTCAATCTGGGTGATAGACATCTTCTCACCGGTGGCATACATTAGATAATAGGGGAAATTTACTTTTCCCAACTTAAGAGGCACCTGCTCCACTTTTTTAGTGGTATTATGGTCATATTTTTCCGCACCCCGGCCAATCTTACGAGCCGCCCAATAAACGCCATCGGCTAAAGCATCACCAACAAACCCTTCACGCCGAACCGTGATATCAAGCAGATAGAAGAATCTTTCCGCGTTATCAGCTGGGAAGTCTGGCAGGTCCTCGTTAGTTAGAACGCCGGCTTCGTAAAGTTCAACAGCGAAGGCCAGAAGCTGGGGTGTTGCAAATCCATCCATTCCATACTGTGTGGTTCTGGCCAGCATCTCATAACTAAAACTAAAATCTTCCACATAGGCCGCCATCATATAGATAAGCCTGTTGAAGCATTTTGTGAAGAATTTCCTCCCATCTTCCAGTTCAAGCATTTGCTTACACATCTTCGGACAGTTGTAGCAACCAACCCAGCGCAAGCGCGCTTTATCAGTAGTCGTTACATCATTCTTGTAAACATCTTCAGTAAAATAACCTCTCCGTCGCTCCCGGGCATTGCCCCAAGCGAAATTTTCCATGTGCCAGGCATCATTAGAAGGATCCAAACGCATCGGATCTCCATTCTCCGGATCATCAGCAATCGACTTATACTTGGGTTCGCACAGCCCCCAAAGTTCAATCGGATGGGCAACATTGATGTCCTTTGTGCCACGTATAGCTATCGCCTTTAACCTTTTATCCCCCATAACCACACCTGCCATACGGGCTGCAGCAGAGCTGGCGTGTTCGATGCTCGCACCATAAACTCTGTTCTCACCAGCTAAGCCGATAGCAGCCACTTGGGCACTGGCATCCAACTCAGCTTGAAGGATTCCTTGTGTTTCCATAGCACCTTTACCCTGCAGATGGGAGGCATCACGAATTTCCACTTTGTCATTATTTATCCACAAATAAACCAGATTAGGGGACTTACCCCGAATGATTATTCTGTCGTAACCGGCATATTTCATTTCCGTTCCAAAATATCCACCCAACATTGAATTAACAAAAAGGTTTGTCTGTGGACTAATAGTATTGACAATGCAACGATTGGCACCGGGAACCGGTGTGCAATTTAAAAGACCGCTGCTGAATATTATTAGATTATCGGGAGAAAAGGGTTCAGTTTCCGGAGGAACCCTATCCCATATTATCTTCGCGGCAGTACCCTGCCCCCCCAGATGCAGTTCTGTTAATCGGGGGTCAGTTTCTACCCTCTCAATGCTTCCTCGAGATAAATCAATTTCCAAATTATACCCTGTCTCTGCGCACCTCATTTTTCAACCCCTCTATTTAAATATGTTTTTATTTTTCTTCCATCCGCTCGAAGGTTAACCCCACCCAAAATCCGGACCCTATTATCAGCTGAGTTTAAAATTAGAATACACCTATAGGTTCTGGAGCTAAGTAATTACCTCTATTGTTTGGTGTAGCACGTGCACTCAGAATTTTTGTTATATGTTTTCGATACATTTAACTATCTGCAAGATTCAGTCGAATATTATACTGTTCTGCAGATTTTCCTGAGAATTTTGCAATCGCCTCCTTCTTTTTTGTTTTTTTATAATATTTAGATAATTCACTTAACGCAAAGTCTATTGCAAGTGTAATGCCAATTTTTCACACCTCTCGCCCCATTCTATTATCGACTAGTCGGAATCTAGAGTCGAATTGTCAAAAATCAATGCCCAACGGTTTAAGATCCGTTATTTTTAAAATAATTAAAATAAGAGAATGATAGATAACACTGCAAAATTGCAGTGTTATCTATCATTCTCTATAAATAGACTATTGGATCACAGCTTGAACTAAGTCATATCTGCATCGAAATAATGCAAGTATGACTTAGTTTTCCTAGGAAATTAAATTAAATTTCAATCATGGTTACGGAAATATTCTAACGTTAAGCAGGTGACTCTGCATCGGTCCGCCGAAAACGAGCCATTCTTCTGACTACTGTAGACTGATTAACTCCTAATGCAGCGGCGGCCTTATAAGTGCTTCCAAATTTCTCTAAGGCCTTGTCAATAAGTTGACGCTCTACTTCCTCTACAGCCTCTTTCAGTGGCATTAAGGAATTGACTGATACTCTTACCGATTTTCTGGCACTGGATTTAAAAGAAATTGGCAACTGAGATACCTGTATCAAATCTCCTACCGAAACAACCATTAAACGCTCAACCATATTCTCCAGCTCCCGAACATTACCCGGCCAGTCATATTTCAGAAAAGCCTCAATTACCTCAGGAGAGAATTCTCGCTTAAAGCCGTACTTCTTACTAAATTTATCTCGGAAATGATTAAGAAGAGGAATGATATCCTCATGCCGTTGTCGCAAAGGCGGAATCAAAATCGGAACCACATTCAATCGAAAGTACAGATCCTCTCTAAATTGGCCCGCCCTGATCATCTCTTCAAGGTCTTTATGGGTTGCCGCCAAGATTCTAACATTAATTTGACGCGGCATTGCCCCGCCAATAGGAACTAGCTCCCGTTCTTGCAGAACTCTTAAAAGCTTGGGCTGAAGATTAAGGGGAAAATCACCAATTTCATCGAGTAAAAGCGTTCCATTATGAGCCAGCTCAAACATACCGATCTTACCTTCTCGACGGGCCCCCGTAAACGCTCCCTGCTCATATCCGAAAAGTTCTGATTCTAATAATTGCTCTGGAATGGCCCCGCAATTAAGTTTTATAAAAGGGCCTTCGGCTCGGTTGCTCTGAGTATGAAGGAGTTTCCCTATACCTTCCTTGCCAACACCTGATTCTCCAAATAAAAGTACGGTAGAGTCAACCTTAGCTACCCGCCTAATTAATTCGAATACCCGTACCATCTCAGGACCAGTACCAATCATCCCCCCAGTTTCCAGACGATTTCGCGATTCAGATAGCTCCTGACAATTTTCGCTTATTCGATTGTCATCAATCAACTCCTGTTGCATTTGATTAAGAAAGGTCATATCTCTCAAGTTTATTACAACCCTTAAGAGTTTTCCGTCCTCATCAAAGACAGGATTACCGGAGACAAGCAGACTGTGATTATTTTTATTGTCTATAATGGTAACGGGTTGCTTACGTTGCAAAACTAAGTCAAACAACGGATGACCATAGACAGCCTCTTCAATTTCTTGGATTCCTCTTCCAATCAATTCCTGCGCATTGACCAGACTAAATTTTTGAAATATTCGATTAACTCTACAGACAATGCCAGCCGAATCAGTGACGCATAAACCATCTGTGAAGGAGTGTATAATTGAATTAAGTTCACAGTTGAGTTCCTTAACTGCGGCCAATTCTTGCGATAAGGATTTAACTTCGGATATATCTTGAAATACCCCAACAGCTCCTGTTATCTGCCCTTCTTGTATTACTGGAGCCCTATTCATAATATATGTCCTCTGACCTACTCGAAACTCTTGGGAATACTCCGATTTTCCCGTTTCCAGTGTCTCCATTAGACCAATCGGCACTACATCTAAGACATGGCGGCCGATAGCTTCACGTGAAACTCTGGTAAATAGTTGGACTGCCCTATTATTAAATGAAGTTATCCTGCCATCGCTATTGATAACTACAATTCCATTATGCGCAGAGTTTAGTATGGCTTCAAGTTCTTTAACTTGGAATTCGGCTTCTTGATATAAAGCAACAGCCAGATCAACTCGGCTTAAAACTCCAACAACCTGCCCATCCTCTTCAACCACTACTGCCATATCAAATTGGCAAGCCCAGGCCTCTTCTAAACGTAGAGAAGGCTTTATAATCACAGGGTTGCGCTCCAATGCTTCCAGACAACTCAACTCTGCAGGCGAACGATCATTATGGATCATTCTCTCGATAAGCGCCTTCATTGTGACTATTCCCAGTAACTCCCCTGCTTTATCCACTACAGGACAACCGGAAGAGTTAATTTCGCTAAGCCTTTGCAATGCCTCTAAACAAGAATTAGTGTCGCTCAGACAAACCGATAGAGAGGTCATAACCTCTTCTGCCCATCTCATGACAGCATCCCAGTTTCCAATATCTCTATTAGTGTTGCGGAAAACAAAGCCTTTCACCCTTTCATACCCCTTTTGGGACAACCTGAAATGAAAACCGGTGAATATCCTGTCTTTTTACGACAACCCTTATGAACCGAATTAGTCATAAAAGCTATTAGGGTTTCCTTAATTATATCTATGCTAAGATTATCAGTCAATTAACAACAAAGAAAGCAGCAATTTCCACGTGTATATTGGAAAAACATCCCATTATTACGATATCACCCACTATATGACTTATATCAAAGTATATTTTGAACAATCTTCTGCAAATTCCGCAACGCAAGTTTTTTTCGAAGCTTTGGAATCACATTTCCAAAAAATATTTTCTTGACAAGCGAGGACATTACATGTGATGATATTTTTATAAAATATTATCTGAATATTTTAATTGTTAGAATTATCAAATCAACAGTCAATTCCAGACGATTGCGCGAATACACCGGCTAATGGATGATTAAAACCTTCTACAAAATTAGACTTCCCGATATGCCAAGAAAAGAGGGATTAGCTTGAAACTTCGTGTTCTACTGGTCGATGACGAGTGCTCCGCGCGTAAAGAACTTCGCTATTTACTTGAGCTCTTTGAGGATGTTCAGGTTGTTGGGGAAGCCGCAAATGCTTTGAATGCTCTAGAGTTAATCTACAACCTGGATTACTCTCTAATCTTCTTAGACATTACTATGCTAGGTCTAAATGGGACTGATCTGACTGATCTATTGCGAGAAAAGCTCGATTCACCCACAATCATCTTGACTACCGCTCAAGAAGAGTACGCATCCGCATTTGCCTTTGCCGTAAATGCGGTAGACTATCTTCTAAAACCCATTCACCCTGTGCGCCTAGAAGAAGCGTTAATGAAAGTACGCCAGTTAAAAGACAACCTAAATGCATCAAAGAATACTCCACTGCTCTCCGATAAGGGTGAAAATGTTAATCCTTTGGAAGTTGTACCTGTTGAACAAAGGGATAAAATAATTCTATTACAGCCGAATGATATCATCTTTATCTATACCGATAAAGAAAATGTCTACATTAAAACTCAAAAGAATGCTTATCTGACTCGCTTTACTTTACGCGAGTTGGAATTACGTTTAAACTCTACTCTTTTTTTTCGCTCTCATCGTTGTTATTTAGTTAACATTCAACGCATGCTGGAACTGATCCCTTATTTTAATGGTACTTATAACATTGTGGTCGATGACGATGTACGCAGCAAAATTCCAATGAGCCGGACCAAAACCCGAATTTTCAAAGAGATGTTAGGTCTTTAGATTCTTATTTTTAATGCCCTTAACATTCCACAGGGAATAGTTAAGGGCACTTTTTGACGCGAACACCAATAAATTAGACTTTATTTTATTTAAATATGCAAATATAATCAATTTATACACTAATCTAAAAATTAAGGAGCAGCGTCTTATGAAATTAATTAAATTAGCTAGACCCAGTCTGGTGCAGTTTGACCCTGATCAGCCCTTAGCCAAGACAGTGGATAGTATGATTGCTCATGAACTCATTTCTGCTCCCGTAGTGCAAAATAAAAAAATAGTTGGCATTCTCAATTTAGCATCAGCCCAAAAAAAGATTCACAAGGGTGCAGCCCTTATCAAGGATGCTATGCAAACGGACATCATTATTTATAAAGAAGGCATGGAACTAGAAGATGCTTTACTGGAGAATAATTCTTGGTTCCCAGCAGAAGATGCTCAGGGCAACTTTGTTGGATTAATTATGACCAAGACACTAATTAGTTACTTAAATAATAAGCTGGTCAATCAAAGTCAACACAGCCAAGAACTATTTGAACAAGCTTCAGTGACACAATTAAACCTGGAATTAGACACCATTATCGAATCCTCTTTTGACGGAATAGCAATTTGCGATCACGAAGGGCGAGGTATGAGATTTAATCAGGCCCATGCGCGCTTAACCGGCTTGGACGCCTCACACTTTATCGGCCAGCATATTAACGACTTATTCGAAAAAGGCATTTTTGAGTATGAGTCCATAACCGCCAAAGCCCTTCGTGAAGGACGAACCATCACCAGTGTGCAGAATATTAGTCCTACGGGTAAGCAAGTACTGGTTACCAGCTATCCTATTTTTGACAATGAGGGGAAGGTTTCGAGAGTTGTAAGCAATATCCAAGATATTTCTGAACTGCATAAACTTAGCGACCTCGTTCAACTGGAGTTGAGCATAGAGTCTTCGATGGATGAGTCTGCCACCTCCGCCTCTAAGTATTCCTATCAAGAAAGACAATACATTCTGCCGCACCCACTAATAGACCCGGCAGTCTCACGATTAGGTGAAGAACTAAGCGAATCCAAATTACTGGCAACCCATCAGACCGAACTGCCGGAATTAATGATAGAGCAACTCCGAAAGGATAAAATTATAGTGAAAAGCCCTGAGATGCTGAAGCTCCTTAACTTGGCAATTCGTACTGCCCGAACAGACTCCACTGTTTTGCTTTTAGGAGAATCAGGCGTAGGAAAAGAAGTATTATCCCGAGTCATTCATAACACAAGCACCCGAGCCTCTTCCGGAAGATTTATCCAGATAAACTGTGGCGCTATTCCGGAAACCCTCTTAGAATCAGAACTATTTGGCTACGAAGCAGGAGCTTTTACCGGGGCCAACCCTCAAGGAAAGCCCGGTATGTTTGAACTTGCCAACCTTGGTACACTTTTGCTTGACGAAATCGGAGACTTGTCAGCGAATTTGCAGGTTAAACTCTTACGTGTGCTACAAGAACAAGAGGTCTATCGTCTCGGTGGCATCAGCCCAATAAAATTAAATGTCCGTATTATTGCTGCCACCAACTGCAACATCTGGGAAAGAGTGCAGGAGGGAGTGTTTCGAGAAGACCTCTTTTATCGCTTATACGTTTTACCTATCGAGGTCCCTCCCCTACGGGAGAGAAAAGATGATATTCTGCCTCTGACTATGCACTTTATCCACCTGTACAACGAAAAATATGGTATCGAAAAACATCTTGATCCCAAGGCTATTTCTATCTTAGAATCCTATGGTTGGCCTGGTAATGTGCGTGAACTGCAAAATGTAATTGAGAGACTGTTAGTCGTCATAGAGGAAGATTCAATTCAACCCATGCATGTCGTCACACAGTTGTCTAAATTTAAGAACAAGGTTATTTCTCCGATTACAGTCAATGAGATCTTACCGATTCAACAAGCTAAAGAAATGTTAGAAAAGGATCTGATCACTATGGCTTTCAATTCTTACCCCTCAATTAGAAAAGCAGCTGAGGCTTTAGGTCTTGACCACTCAAATGTAATGCGTAAGGCTACAAAATATGGAATCAAAAAGGAATACAAAATCTATTCATGATCCAAAAGATCTTTAGTCAGAGGTGGTGATAATTGGCAGTGCAATCCTACACCAATTCAGTGCTCTGTTACACCACTCATTAATTTCTTGCTGATTCTTTGGAGGTCCTTCGGTTAAAGCTAATTATCCGTTAGCAGTCTATTCCCGCCCTTTGGGATATAATAAACGACTCTTAGCCGAACACCCCGTATATATAAGAAGATTTGGCCTATATCTTGCTTATATTGTGATATGAGATGCTTTACCCTTTAGGGAAGGTTCTTAGTTAAAAAAACTGAAGGGAGCGCACTAAAGATCATGATAAACCTTGTCTTATTAACCTAGCACTCAAGTCCGGTCGCTAATTTCTGATTATTTAGATTTCTTTTTCCGGCATTTATATGCTATTGTTAATTCAGGTTTATATCCATCATTTTACACAAAAGGAAACAAGTAGGCATCATTTCAATATTTAAAAGGAGACGGAAATATGGATATGTTGAAAAAATTGTTTTCACTTGAACGTAAAGTAGTTATTGTAACAGGTGGAGCACAAGGAATCGGAAAAATAGTTGCTGAACATATTGCAGCCGTTGGTGCTGATATTGTGATTTTTGACATGCAAGAAGAAAAAGCTAAGGCCACTGCTGATTCTATTGCAAAAGAATATAATTGTAAAACTATGGCGGTATGTGTAGACGTTACCAATCCGGAAATCATAGCTCAGGCAATTGAAAAGGCAGCTGCCGAAATGGGCGCTCTAGATTTGCTTTTTAACAATGCTGGGATTGCTCTGCCTAAAGCAGCCTTAGAGGTAAAACCCGATGATTGGCTTAAAGTTATAAGCATAAATTTAAATGGTGTTTTCTTTGTTTCGCAAGCATTTGCGAAATATTTGGTTGCTCATGATAAAAAAGGCGCAATCGTCAACACAGCTTCTATGTCAGGAACAATTATTAATTCTCCGCAAAAGACGGCATCCTATAATACGTCTAAAGCAGGTGTAGTACATTTGACGAAGTCCCTCGCAGTGGAATGGTGCAGCAAAGGAATACGGGTAAACTGCATCAGTCCCGGATATATTTTTACAGAGTTGACGTATAATGTTCCTCAAGAGTTTCAGGACAGCTGGATAAATTCAACGCCCTTTAAGCGCATGGGGACTCCGGAAGAACTAGCTGGAGCAGTCATATATCTGCTTTCAGACTCTGCATCCTATACATCAGGGTGTGATCTGATTATCGATGGATGTTTCACTTTGATATAATGATGTTACTTAAACTCTATCAGCTAAAAAGTCTCTCTATCCGCATTGTAGTAAGATTGCTTAATCCTGCTCCATTACAGATAGAGAGATATTTTTTGCAATTTTGGACTTATAAAATTGATTCGGTGTTATGTATCTCCAAATGGTGTGTTTCCGCACCAATTTAGATTGAAGATATCATGCAATTCCTCTTAGGTTGTGGTAACTTTAATTGTTTTCACATCCGTTGACAACTAAAAGATGCCACTCAAGTCATTGTATTAGTAATTCACAGAAAATTATTTATATTCTAAATTATATGGCATATTTTTTGCAATTAGATACTTTCAATCAAAGGGGGTGGACTGACAACAAGAAACTAATTACTTACGCAAAGTTTTCCAACGGTCAGACACTGCGCTAACGCTTTATAACGAAAGGAAGATGTATTATATGTTTGCGAAAAAACGAAGGATTTCTTCTAATTCGAGATTATTTACTTTAGTATTAGCCATAAGTTTAGTGTTAAGCACAGCGGGATGCGGTTCAAACCCTGCAAGTTCCGGCGGTACCACTGCTGAGACAACGAAGCGTATAGAATTAAAACTGGCCTCCTTTTTTCCTGCTACCCACCCCGTTGAAACTGAAATCACTCAGGGTTGGATAATAGCTGTGGACAAAGCTACGAATGGCCGGGTTAAAGTTACGAGTTATCCTGCTGAAACGCTTTTGAAATCTGCAGAAACCTATGAGGGTGTTGTTAAGGGTGTCTCCGATATAGGTATGTCCGCTTACGCCTACACCAGAGGACGTTTTCCGGTCGTTGAAACTTTTTTATTGCCAGGTATTCTTAATAAGAATTCCATGTCAGCCAGTTATTCGCTTATGGAAGGGATCAAAACTCTCAATCCTAAAGAATTGCAGGATACTCATCACCTCTTTAGTTGGGCCTCCGGACCAGGTAATTTGATGTCAAAGGCTCCTTATCGAGCATTGAATGATATACAAGGGCTGCAAATTGGTGCGAGTACAGGACTAGTAGGTGATGCGCTTAAATTATTAGGTGCTACACCAATCACAATGCCAATGCCCGAATGGTATGAGGCATTGCAAAAGGGCATCATGAAGGGCGGACTTTCTGCGGGAGAATTATTGAAGGGGTTCAGATTAGGGGACGTTACTGGTGACTACATTACTCAGACCCCTTTTATTTACAATCAAGCATTCTTCGTAACTATGAATTTGGATAAGTGGAATTCTATCCCCGCCGATGTTCAGAAACAAATTACCCAAGCTACTGAAGATTATTATGGCGGAGTTGTCCCTGGTATGTGGGACAAAATTAATGCTGCAGGCGTGAAATATACACAGGACAAAAAGAAGGTTGAAATAATAACCCTCTCCGAATCTGAAACCGCAAAATGGCTGGACCTTCTTAAACCAATGCACACCGATTATATTGCCGTATTAAACGGTAAGGGCTTAGAAGGAGAAAAAATCTTAACTGCTGTGATGGACATAGTTGATAAAAATAATTATAAATATTAGTACTATGATGACGAGGGCTTCAAGTGCTAAAGAAATTTCAAGGTGAATTTAGTACTTGACCCTCGTTTATTTATTTGTTTCTTTAATACTTAAGGGTGGTGACAAAATGGGAGTAATAAGCAAATCGGCTAGAAAAACTGGTTATATTCTTGATAATATTGCAAGGTGGATTGTAGTCGCTATGATGGTACTGGTCGTCGGCAATGTCATTTCACGCCAGTTTGGGACTCCGATACCAGGTGCCATTGAATGGACAGAATTTCTATCAGCAATGGTCGTAGGTCTTTCTCTGGCCTATTGTGGAACACAAGGCGGCCATATTTATTTAGAATTATTCACCGATAAACTTAACATAAAAGTACAAACTGTGCTTCATGGGCTGATCGATTTCTTGTGTTTGGTTTTTTTGAGCATATCTTTTTGGAGAATTATTATTTACGCCAACGATATGAAGCTTAGCGGACAGGTCTCCATGACCACTAAAACCCCCTATTATTTCTTTATCTATGTAGTTGCTTTTGGTTTATTGGCATATGCTCTCGTAACCTTAGGGTCTATGATTGATAACCTAAGAAAGGGAGTGCAGAGATGAGTCCAACCGTGGCAGGATTTGTTGGTGTTCTGGCATTCATAGTATTTTTGTGCTTGAAAATGCCTATCGCAATTTCCATGGGTCTCGTTGGCTTAGTCGGTTTTAGTTACTTGGTGACTCCTGCTGCCGCCTTCCGAATGATGGCCTCCGAATTTTATACCTCTTGGGCCAACTACTCTCTTAGCGTGATTCCCATGTTTGTTTTAATGGGTTACTTAGCGTATCACTCCGGAATAGGCACCCGACTTTTTAAGTTTGCCTATAATGTCGTGGGGCACTTGGGTGGTGGATTAGCTGTGGCGAGTCAAGTAGCCTGTGCTATTTTCGGGGCAGTTTGCGGTTCCAGTACGGCGACAACAGCGACGATCGGTTCCATTGCTCTTCCGGAAATGAAGAAGTACCATTACAATGATTCTCTTGCTACTGCCAGTGTAGCCGCAGGAGGTGCACTGGGTATTTTAATTCCTCCAAGTGCTATTTTTGTGATCTACGGAGTATCTACCGAACAATCAATTTCTAAGTTGTTCTTGGCTGGCATTACTCCTGGGATATTATTGATGATTGCTTATATGCTTACTATTTATGTTGTTAATAAACTAAATCCCACTCTCTGTCCACCCTCTGGAGAGGCAAGGGCATCTGGACGAGAAGTTTTAGCTTCATTGCGAGATGGTCTAATAGAAGTGATTGCGGTTTTCGTGATTTCTATCGGGGGGCTTTTTCTGGGGTATTTTACCCCAACTGAAGCAGGGGCCGTTGGGGCGGCAGGGGTGTTACTGGTTACTTTGATTGGCAGGACGATGAATTGGGAAAGATTCAACCACGCTTTAAAGGATACCACCAATACAACAGCCATGATTTTATTTATGGTAGCCGGAGCTATTATCTTCACCCGTTTTTTAGGTATTAGTCGAATTCCTTCTGAAATTGCTGAATGGGTCGGCGGTCTAGCCCTACCGCGTTTTTTTATCATGCTGATCATTCTTTTAATTTATTTGTTTTTAGGTGCTCTTATCGAGATGATTCCGCTCATCTTACTGACAGTACCAATTTTCTACCCAGTTGTCGTAGATACTCTGGGTTACGACCCCATCTGGTTTGGGGTAATCATCTGTATGACAGTGGCGATCGGGGTAATAACCCCACCTGTAGGCATCAATGCCTATGTTATTAGAGGGGTAGCTAAAGACGTACCTCTGGGAACCGTTTTCCGGGGTGTTTGGCCATTTATCCTTGCCGCCGTAATTGTGACTGTACTTCTGATTGCCTTTCCTCAAATTGTTACTATATTACCTAATTACTTAATTAATTGATTACTGCAAAATTATCGAAATGTTACCTTTAGAAAGCAATTCCGAGTAACAGTCAAGACAGTTTCCGATTTAATACTCAATTGTATGAAAAAGGCATCAACAGTCATATAAGAACTGTTGATGCCTTCTAAATCTTTTTTCCAATTTCCAATGTTCACTCCCAGAACAGTCATTCCGCAGATAATTGTCGTCCCACGGCTACTGCCACAGGTTTTACTTTTCCCATGAGTTCCGCAAAATGTTCGAAATTTAAAGATTGATCCCCATCGCTTAAAGCAAGCTCCGGTTGAGGGTGAACTTCAATCATTAAGCCATCAGCACCCGCAGCTATTCCAGCTAAAGCTACCGGGCTAACCAGTGACCATTTACCTGTACCGTGACTGGGATCTAAAAAGACAGGGAGGTGCGTTAATTCCTTTAAGGCAGGAATTGCAGTGATATCTACTGTGTTGCGGGTATATGTCTCAAACGTCCTAATCCCTCGTTCACATAAAACCACCTGATTGTTCCCTTCTGCCATGATATACTCTGCAGCATAAATCCATTCTTCTAAGGTTGAGGCCAAGCCCCGTTTTAATAAAACCGGATGCTTGGTTTTCCCAACTTCGGTTAGCAGGGTATAGTTTTGCATATTGCGGGATCCAATCTGAAACATATCAGCGACTTCCCCAACCCGCTCGATGTCACGAGCATCCATTATCTCTGTAACTACCGGCAGTCCGGTTAGTGCCTTAATTTGGGATAACATTTCCAAGCCGCCTATCCCTCTACCACGAAAAGAATAGGGAGAAGTTCTTGGTTTATAGGCTCCGCCTCTAAGCATTGTGGCTCCAAGACGTTGCACTTCTAAGGCTGTACTCAATAACTGCTCATAACTTTCAATAGCACAAGGACCAGCAATAACGACCAACTGAGGGCCCCCGATGATAACATCTCCCACTCGAACCGTAGTGGTTTCTTGTTGTTCATTCTTCCGTCGAGCGATTAGATTCACCGCACTCCCCTACTTCCTTATTAAAGTTACAGCTTAATTAATCCCTTGATTATCTAACTATCAATATCTACTACAAGATCTTTACGTAAATTTACCGCATTACGCAAAAAAATATGCCGAATTTCCTTTTGGCTACAGTCTGTATTTGCATGTAAAAGTACCCGAATGCAATATGGAAGTGCACCAGGTACCGGAATTTCTGTCGAACACAGAAGCGGTACTAACTGCCAGCCTATTGCTCTTGCACTTGATGCAGGAAAATCAGCATTTAGATCCGGTGTAACCGTGAAAATCGCACTAACCAAGTCTTCCGTGCAAAGTGAATTCTCATTGAGAATCATTTGCAAAAGTTCCTGGGTTGCTTCCCGTATCTCCTCTGCATTATTGCGATTAACTGTTGTCGCACCTCGTATTCCTCGCACCATCTTCTCCCCCTATTCCTTGGGAGCAACGCGGTGTCCCAATCCTACAGCCACTTCGTCTAAATGTAAGAGTCCTATTCCAAAAAATACTGCGACGCTTAAATGATCATTCTGACGAGCAATTCCAATTTTCCCACCAATATTTAAGCCCATTGCTTTATTCATTATCTGACTTAAGGCTTCACGAGTTGCGCCAGCTACTGCTCCTTCATCCCCATGTGTTTCTTGAATTGCCCCTTCACGTTTTGCGGCTACTATAGCTCGTTCTACAATCTTACGAACCGAAGCGATATACTCGCCACCATAATCGACTGCGGCTGTCTTAACTCCATTTCTGAGATAGGACTCTTTTAAATGGACCTCCTCTTCCCGGCTTTCTGTCATAGCCATCTTTAACGCGGCAAGCGCAATTTTTTTGCTCTGTGTCATCTAAGCGTTCTTCCTCTCTCATCAGTACTTATTAAATATTAAACAGCAGTATAAATGGTAGAAAAAGACACCTTTCAGTGTCTTAGTTTTCTTATAAAACCATCCCACCATTCTGCACTTATGAAATTTTTAAAACTAATTGTAAAAACTTTATTATAATAACCGGGATACCCTCCATCCTGCCATACTACCCTCCTTTTCTCATCTAATAAATGAGAATATAACAAAACAAATAATTACCAATAATTATAGTACTACGAAGAGCGCTTTGCAACACTAGGGCTTCACAGTAAAGTTCATGATATTACCTTGTAATATCATGGTCTGGTTATGACGGGGTTCAAGCAAACGAGCATCTTTTTTTATGACCTGAACTCTTATGGTCTGAGCAACTCCTATCCCATCCAACTGGATTTGACCGGATTGAACCGCTATTTGTTGTTCTCCTTTTGACAAATCAGCAATTACCGTACCATTTTGAACCACACGAATTGGCGCTGCCGGTGTAGCTTTTAAAGTTATCTGCCATGTCTTAACCACTCCTTCACGCTCAGCATTGGCGAGTGCAGGCAATTCCATAGGAGGAGCTTCCACCTTGGCCGCTACTGTCATATAGAAATCAAGTGGATCCCTTACCGCACTTAACTGCATTAATAAAAGTAAAACTGATGCCAAGACCATAACCCTGATAATCCGGCGTTCTCCTCGCTGAACTATGTTCCACAACCACTCTAATAAACTTCCTCTTCGACGCACGAACATCACCTCGAAAGAGTCTATGCAGAAAGCGTATTAATCATACCATTGACTGACAACATTCCCCGCTGCTTGACCAGCTCTGTAGCCCATGGCAAAAGCAGCTTGAAGGTTATATCCACCTGTTATGCCGTCAACATCTACAACCTCACCAGCCCAATAAAGTCCTTCAACACATTTTGAGGCCATGGTTTTAGGATTTATTTCTTTCACACTAATTCCCCCTGCCGTTACAATGGCTGTCTCTATGGAGAGAGTGTCTATGATGGTGAGGGGTAATCCTTGTAATAATTTAACCAAGGACTTGCGTTCTTCACGGCTGATTTGATGAACTACTCCTTCTGGATTTATCCCACTGAGACGGATTAGAACGGGAATCAAGCTTTGGGGTAGAAGATCATCCAGGGCATTTTTAGACTGCTTATTACTATACTTTTGAAAATCCCGTTGAACCCGGAGATCTAACTGTTCTGCTGAAAGGGCTGGTTTAAGATTAATCAGGAGTTCGACTTGTTTTCCTTCACGAAGGGCATCCCCCGCTTGACGACTCAACGTCAAAATAATGGGACCGGATACTCCAAAGTGTGTAAACAGCATTTCCCCAAACTCAACAGTCTGCTTCTTGCCCCCAATCCATAATGATGCTTCAACATTTCTCAGGGCAAGTCCCTGAAGCTCTTTTACCCAGTCTTCAGCTGTCTTGAGAGGAACCAACGCAGGTCGAGGGGTAATCACACTGTGACCCAGCTTTCGAGCAAACCGGAATCCGTCCCCGTTTGACCCAGTAGCGGGATAAGAGGATCCGCCGGTACAAATGACCACCCTAGGAGCCAGATACTTTTGTCCATTCCCTCGCACCCCTGTTACCTGTCCATTCTCAACCAAAACTTCTTCCACTGCAATTCCCGATTTTATAGTGACTCCTTTATTCTTGAGAAACGTCACTAAGGCATCAACAATTTTTTCCGCATCATCGGAGACAGGAAAAACTCGTCCTCCTCGTTCAACTTTTGTCTCAACTCCATAACTGGCGAAAAATTCTCTCAAGGCCACATTATCAAAATCCCGCAAAATGCCGTGTAAAAAGCGTCCATTTCCAGGATAATGGCTAATAAAATCAGACACATTTTCAACATTAGTTATGTTACAGCGCCCCTTACCTGAAATTGCAATTTTCCGGCCTAAACGTTCCTTCTTTTCAAGTAAAAGGACCTTTGCACCTCCTCTTGCAGCTTGTCCGGCAGCCATCATACCTGCAGCCCCGCCACCTACTACTATAACTTGATACTCGTTCATCCTAATTCCTTTCTTTCATTGACTCGGCTTCATATTAGCAGCTTGATTGAGTCAATTGTTATGTTATCGGCATTCTAATCCTTTACGGATTCAGGGTAGACATCCGTTAGCTTGTTTTTTGCCCCAGAAACTATTCTGTGCTAAGATTGAGATTAGCTTACATATAAGATTAGTTTGGGAGGAATGTTTAATGAGTCTTGACCAACGTTCTATCATTTTAGCACAAATTTCTGCTGCAGTTGCCTGTAATGCCTTGGCAGCACTCCGTCTAGCAATTACCGAGGGAACAAATGCAGGTTTATCTAAAGCAGAAATCCAAGAAATTATAAGCTTAGCTAAAGATATTCAACAACAACCTATTTCTCATGTAACCCATCTAACCGACCAAGTTTTGCGTGAACCCAAGAAAAAAGCACACGAGCATAGCGCTCATTGCGGGTGTGGCGGACACCATGCTTAACGTACAACTAGAGGGAGAAGAATCCTCTGTTGGCAGGATCACTGGTGGCACAGACTAAGCATAATTCTCCTTTATCAAAAATTCGTTTTCCACATTGGTTACAATACTTGGGACAGCCTTCGTGGACTAATATTTTTCCAGTAATTAACCGATGTGATAAGGGCTTAAAACTAAATGTCAGAGCTTTTGACCGACAGGTTTCCACACAACGGTGACATTGAACGCACTTCTGTGGTTCAAAAATAAGCCGCATGGATGTGATCTGCTCCTCTTTTGTCTGATCTCCCTCACCAGTGTCTGAGTTCCTTTCTTCTCGCTTTTGCAAGGCTCCTTGGGGACAAATTGCCGCACAAACACCACAACTGGTACATGAATCAGCAACTACAGCTAAAGCATGAAAAGGGATCTTTTCCTCTGCCGAAACCTCAAAGGCTTCGAGAAGCCACTGACGAGTTTTTGGAATTTGATACGATTCATCCGCCGCCATGCTTGGCAACCAGTCCTCTATTTTCTCTCGACTTTTTTGCCGCCAGCCCAATTTAGAATCCTTTTCAGTAACGGTCCTGCGTCCGCCAACTTCTGTAAGCACCGGTTTCTCAGCAAGCCCTTGATCTGGTCGTACTTTAATATGGACAGCAGGATGGTCCGGCCAGTCGGCATGAACCTGTTTAAAGATCTCAACACTGGATGCACAGGCCTGTCGATCCTCACAGTCTGAGCAAACTCCCGTTATAATAGTTGCTGTTTTTTCCTTAGCCAGCAACATCAGAGTCATCCAACTGTCTCGATCCAGTATCCCTAAGCACGGAATCTCAAAACCCTGAGGGACCGCCCTTGGGCAGTTTAAAACGATTCTTTCTGACTCTGACAGGTAATTATGGAGCTTGTCAATTGAATGATCTACAAAACCACCACTCGGGCAAACAGCCATACAAACCCCGCATTCTGTGCATTGTTTAGTATCCAGCTCTCGATACTCTGAGATAGCCTGATGCGGACAACTCTCTATACATAATTTACACGAACGAGCATAAGGTCTTTTAGTATTTAGACAATTCCCATTGTGGTATACCATTTGACATGTCATAGTTACATCCTCGCTAATAATTACTTCTTGTCCATGACTATTCGCTTTCTATCTCAGATTTCCTTCCTACATAGTATGATTACCTTTCGCTATCTCCCTCATTCTTAATAGTTAACTTTCTTAGCCAAAAGAGGCAGGAAACACTTCAGCTGTGTTTCCGCCTCTTTTATTTACTCTCTAAGATTATAGCCTTGGCAAGTTGGTTCTCTACCCCAACTAAGTGATCTAGCATAAGTTTCTGAGCTTTCTCTGCATCGTGATTTTTGATGGCTTCGTAGATAAAAAGATGCTCTCTATAAAGTTTTTCAGGAGTATCTTTATGTTCATAAAGTTTACTGCGACTGCTTTTCAAAGTCTTTCTCATTGTATCCGAAAGAGTGTTCATTAGACGAAACAAAATCTTGTTATGCGTCGCTCTGGCAATTGCATAATGGAAGTTATGATCCGCCTCTTCCCCTAAATGATACAATTCCAGATCTCTGCGCATGACTTCCAGGGCTTCAAACATTTCACAAATCTCATTTTCATCTGCTCTCTCAGCCGCCAATCCCGCAGCTTGTACCTCGAGAATTTTGCGTGCTTCGTAAAGTTCCAGATCAGTATCTTTTTCGATGAAAAGCATCCAGGCTAGGGGTGTAACTACTGATTCTATATTAACCTGCCTGATGTAAGTCCCTTCACCAGAACGAACTTCAATTAATCCCATCATCTCAAGGGCACTGATGGCTTCCCGTATAGACGCACGACTTACTTGAAACCGTTCAACTAATTCCCGCTCAGAAGGCAACCGGTCGCCAGGTTTTAGCTGCCCTTGAGCAACTAGTTGACCGATCTGATCAACAATTTGCTCATAGATTTTTCGGGTTCTAATGGGTTTTAGTATCACCCTATTCACTCCTCGCACACCAGTTGTATACCTATAACCGTTCTTAGTGTATCATAGCTAACCCCTATATGAAACATGGGAACACTTTATTATTATAAAGTGTTCCCATGTTTTACAACAATTAAGGTCGTGAGTATTCTCGCTTATAAAGAACGAATTTCGTTCTTTTTACCAGCTCTGTAGGATTCAGCCAATATCTGGATTGTATGCAGGACCTCTTCTTCAATTCCTGCATTTTCCGCCCCGCTTTTCAGCTGTAACCTGCAAGCCGGGCAACCAGTTGCGACTGTATCCGTGTGTGTCAATTCAATGTCGGCTGTTTTCCGATCCGAAATCTGTACAGAAAGATCAGGGTGAACGAGACTAAAGGATCCAGCCATCCCGCAACAACGACCAGGCTCTTTCATTTCAATCACCGTCACTCCGGGAATACTCTTTAATATTTCTCGCGGTTCTTTATTAATCCCTTGACCACGATTTAAATGACAAGGATCATGATAAGTGACTTTCCGGTCCACTCGGCCTAACCCTTGTTTTTTGAAAGGGACTTTATGAATCAAAAATTCGGAAATATCATATGATTTGCCAGCCCACTTATCAGCCAATGCTTTAAATTCCGGGTCATTCTCTAGCAATTCACCAAAAACATGCTTCCAAGCAGTCCCTCCAGAAGAACAGGCAACAACTAATGCGTCCGCACCAAGCTTCTCAAATGCTCTTAAATTGCGTTTTGCCAAAGCACTGGCAGATGCTACATCCCCATTAACTGAGGCGGGTATACCACAGCAACCCTGACCCTTTGGAATGACCACTTCAATGTCGTTTTCTTTGAGAACCTCAACCACTGCTTTTCCAATATCTGTATAGAAATAGTTTATCATACATCCTGTGAAGAAGGCCACTCTCATCTTTGGATTTTTGACCTTAACCACTTCCGGAAACTCAGAACGTAGAGTTTTGCTGGCAAGCATAGGAAATACTTTGTCTGTCCCTATGCCAATATCAAAGCGCATCCGGGCAATACGATCACTTTTGTGGGGTACATGCTTTAGGGCTACGCCCTGAAAAAGGCTTCCTGTCTTCATCCCAAAATCAAACATTCGTTGCATCTTGAGCGCAGTAAAGGCAATCTTTTTGACCGGGTGCAATCCTTTTTTGCGAACAGCTTCTGCCCTCGCAGCCAAGATTATCTTATCAAATTGAACTCCACAGGGACAGTTAGTGTTGCAAGCCATACAGGTTGTACACAGGGAAAAGCGATCAGCCAGCCTCTCGGTCATTTCAATTTCTCCAGAAAGGAGGTATTCCACTAAACTTATCTTTCCCCTTGCAACTCCAACCTCTTGGCGTGTTTCCTTGTAGATAGGACAAACCGCCATACAGTTTCCACATTTCATGCATTTATGGAGTTCTTCGGTAATCGAATCCAGCGAATTATATACGGACACGATTAGTCCCTCCTTACTATCTTCCCAGGGTTCAACAAATAGTTGGGATCCAGGGCTTCTTTTATTCTCCTTAATGCAGCGACACCAGCTTCTCCAAACTCCCAATCTAGATATTTCATTTTTGCAATCCCGATCCCATGTTCACCTGAAAGAGTCCCTCCCAAAGATATGGCGGTCTGGAAGATTTCATCGACTGCTAGGTGAACCCGCTTCATTTCGTCCTGATCTCGTTCATCTGTCAAAATCGTAGGATGCAGGTTCCCGTCTCCAGCATGCCCAAATGTGGCAATATTGAGATTATGCTTATCGGCAATTCTACGAATTGCTTTAAGCATATCGGGAATTTTACTTCTGGGTACGGTTGCATCTTCAAGGACTGTTGTCGGTCTTTTTTGAGCAAGGGCGGGAAGTGCACTCCGGCGAGCTAACCACAAAAGATCGCGTTCTTTATCATCTTTAGCAATTTTAACTTCGACAGCCTGCTCGTCCTTTAAAATTTGCTCTACCAAAACAGCTTCCCTTTCGACCACTTCTTTATATCCGTCGACTTCAATCAAGAGGACCGCTTCAGCATCTAATGGAAGTCCAGCATGGACAAAATGTTCAACGGTTTGAATCGTTACATTATCCATAATTTCTAGGGTTGCTGGAATAATCTTATTACGGATTATCGAAGCAATAGCTTTTCCTGCCTTATCGACGTCATCAAAAACGGCCAAAATACTCTTGCGAGCCTCGGGAGATGGTATTAATTTCACGATGATTTCCGTAACAATTCCCAGCGTTCCTTCAGCCCCGGTAAAGAGGGCTACCAGATCGTATCCTGTAACATTTTTAACCGTTTTTCCGCCCCACCGGATGACCTCGCCATTGGCCAAAACTATTTGCAATCCCATAATATAATGCTTGGTTACCCCATATTTTAGACCACGCAATCCACCCGAGCATTCCGAAAGTGAGCCACCCATCGTTGCGGTAGTGACTGTTCCAGGGTCCGGCGGATATAACAAACCGAGTTTTAGCACCTCATCATTAAGCGCCTGGATGATCACCCCTGGTTGAACCGTCGCCGTCAAGTTATCCTGGTCTATTTCCAGGATCTTATTTAGATTAAGCATAGAGAGAACAATTCCACCCTTTGTGGGAATAGTCCCTCCACTAAGATTAGTACCAGAACCGCGTGGATAGATCGGAATATTGTGGCGTACAGCTATTTTTACGACCTCTGCCACTTGTTCAGTAGAAAGGGGTGAAACCACAACATCTGGCTTATGATGTTTCATCGCGGCGGTCGCATCATAAGCATAGGTCAGTAAGTCTTCCTGCTCAGTGAGAACGTTCTCCGCACCCAGCACTTGAATGAGTTCTTGTAAGACTTCACGAGCTAACATCCATCTACCCCCTATATTGTGAAAATTTTAATTTTGTCTGACTGTCAGACCATCTAACCATATATTAATGCAATTATCATTAAATTTCAATATGTAAATTAAATTCTCTTCAAATAATAAGGGGAAGGGCTTTAAAAACTGCCGCTTCCCCTTATTAGAGTTAATTTTTTAGTTTAAGCTTCATGTGTTCACTGGATAAATGTTTCGATGGTTGGCATCATACCCGGAACCACATACGCCTGTAGGTAGGTCATAATGCAAACAAGAAGTAAAAGAAAGAGTGAATGTTTAAGTGTAAAGCGGAAAAGGTCAGACTCTTTCCCCACAATCAGTTGCTGCTGCCGCTACAGCAATTGATTGTGGGGAAATCATTTTTCCCACTACTCCACCAGAGCTGTTGGATGCAATGGTCAGAACAGGGTTGACACCGACTTGTTGGCCTGTGACATTTTGAAGTTGGCCAAATAAAGCGTTTGCCGAGGTGTCTGAGCCGGTTAAGAAAACTCCCAACCAACCAAGTACAGGTGCGAAGAAGGGAAATAAATGACCAGTTTGGGCAAACAAAAGACCTAGTGTATATGAAAGTCCGGAATAGTTTGCAATATAGGCGAAACCCAGTACTGAAGCAATCGTAATAGTTGGATAGATGAGAGTTTTCAATGTAGCCCCTGCCACTTTAGCTCCTCTGGCAGGGTTAATTCGAAGAATAAACATAGTTATAATTGCTGTGATTAGGATTGCAGTCCCCGCAGCAGTGAAGAATTCCCACTTGTAATAAGCTGAATAAACTGTTGGTTTAGTAACAATTGGCATAGTTTTCATAACTAATCCATCCAACCCCGGCCAATGCGGAATGTTTATAAACCATTGAAGTTGATTTGTAATGAAATCCTTAAAGCTAGATGTTCCCCAAATCCCCACAATAATGGTAAGTATTACAAATGGAGACCAAGCTTTAAGGATTTGACCACCGGAATATTTTTTGTACTGTTCGATTTTTTCCCCTTTCTCATTCGGAAAGCGCCAAATATTTTTAGGTTTCCAGAATTTGAGTAAAATAGCAGTAGCGATGAGGGAAAACAGTGAGGATATAATATCCGGAAGCATAGGTCCGAGATAGTTTGATGACCACCACTGTGCAACGGCGAAGGTGGTTCCTGAAACGGCAATGGCAGGAAGAACCTCTTTAGCCCCTTTCCAGCCGGCCATGAGAATAATTAAATATAATGGAATGAACACCGAAAGGAAGGGAAGTTGACGTCCGACTGCTGCCGAGATAAGGTTGGCATCAACACCTGTTACTGCACCAGCGGCAATAATTGGCGCGCCAATCCCTCCGAAGGCAACCGGGGCAGTGTTTGCAATTAAGCAAAGACCTGCCGCATAGAGAGGTTCAAAACCCAGTCCAATTAAGATGGCACCCGTAATTGCAACGGGTGTACCAAATCCGGCAGCCCCCTCTAAAAACGCACCGAATGAAAAAGCAATGAGGAGGGCCTGAAGACGACGATCATTGGACAAAGAAGCAATTGAACTTTTAATTATATCAAATTGTCCAGCTTCAACGGTAAGGTTATATAGAAAAACTGCTGTTACAATAATCCAAGCAATAGGAAACAATCCATTCAGAATTCCAAGAGCACTTGCTGATAGCGCAATACCTATTGGCATCTTGTAAACAAGCACTACTATAATAATAGTAAATAAAAGCGTGGATACCCCAGCGATATGGCCCTTCATACGTTTAATGGCTAAAGCCCATAATAGATAAAAAATCGGTAACGAAACCACAAGTGCCGTTAACCCAACGCTACCTCCAAGTGCAGAATAGTTCTGTGTCCATTCCAAGTCAAATACCACCTTTCGTTTGTTATGTAGCCTTTAATATTTCTCCATTTTTCCCGTTTGACTTCTCCTTTCCCATATTAATTCCTTGCGTGGCCTGACTGCCCTACCATCACACCATTGAATACTATAACTCTGCTTTAGTGATATTTCAAGTCCAATTCATTACTCCTTTGAAAATTGTTTACTATTTTCTCTTTAACTATGCATGATTGTCTCAAAATCAAAAGAGCAAGAAAAGCTCTCCATGGCATTCCTTGCTCTTTGTATATGGTATTTAGTTTCAAAATTAATAACTGTCAGCGTAAATATTTTTGTTCAAGCAATCTTAATTCTTGTTGAAATGATTGACTAAGTCGAAAGAGTAAACGCTCCATATCCAATCTGTGAAGAGATATGTTTTCAGGACTTAAAAATTCAATTTTGCGGAACTCTGGTTTAATCAAGAGAGGGAGCAAATCATCGATATTCTCAATACGCAAGGTTAGAATGATCGGAGCATAGGCAACCTCATGGTGTCGCCGCCCATTCTCTTCTGATACTGTATAAACATCTAAACTTAGATCAACATCCTCGATAATGATTCCTTGAAGCGGCACATTGCGAAGTAAAGCAACTTGTTGTTCTCGCATTGTTTCAGCCATTATTTCCTTACTCTTCCCTCCAAAGAAAAATCGTCCATTTTTTGATTCACCGCGAAAATCCACTCTAATCCGTACGCGAATGTGTTCTGTCAGGAGCTCATTCCCAATCCGAATTTTCATTACTGGTTCTCTCCGTTTCCCCATCTTACTACATTCTGTCTTTTTATTTCATATAAATTAAATATTCTCCATAGATTTGATTTTCTCCTGCAAGCCTTGCTTTAGGGTTGGAATTTGTGGACATACTAAGAAAACTTCAACGGGTATATATGCGTTTAAAAGGAGGATAAATTACATGCTAAAAACAGCCGTTGCTATTTTCAAAGGTCCTCAACAAACCAAGGAGGCAATTGAAGAAATTCAAGGGGAATCCTTGGCGAATAGTAAAGTATCCGTGGTGGTTCTAAGTGAATACCTCCACCAAGGTCAATACCGCGAAGAAATTGCTAACGAATTAGCCTATTATCCCAGCGAACCCTTTTTCGACAAGTATCATACTTGGCTGGTTCAAGCTCCACCGTTTCTCGTACCCAATTTAGGGGAAGTGGTTGTCGCCGGACCTCTAGCCAGTCAGCTCATGCATCAACCTCAAGGTCGCGGGCTTGCTGAGGTACTGCTTAGCTATGGTCTTTCAGAAATTCGCGCGCGCCATTATGAACATGAAGTGCGCACGGGGCATTGGTTTGTTCTAATCCAAACAGAACACGAAAAAATCAGTGCGGTTACTAATACCTTGCGTGGCTATGGTGGAAGAGATATTGAGAAATGGAATAAGGAACTGGATCATCCTACATACCCTAAATCATAAGCCTGCTTTACTTCGCAATTCCTGGATTTCCTCTTTGGTAAGAGCTCTGTAAGCACCGGAACGAAGAGTATTCCCTTGGCTAAGTGAACCGAAGCGAACCCGCTCAAGCTTAAGGACAGGATATCCGACAGCTGCAAACATCCGACGAACTTGGCGATTTCGCCCTTCATGAATTGTCACTTCCAGGATTTCTAAACGACTCGATTTAGACTTCTCGGTACTCTTTTTGGGAACAACGCACACACGCTCTACAATCGCTGGTGCGGTGTTCCCATCTTCCAGCAGTACACCTTGGCGCAAATTGTCAAGAGCGCTAATACCAACCGGACCTTGTACCCAGACACGGTAAGTCTTCTCTACTCCATATGAAGGATGCATCAAGCGATGGGCCAATTCACCATCATTAGTGAGCAGTAAGGCCCCAGACGTGTCATAATCTAACCTTCCAACCGGGTAAACTCGTACTGGAACTCCCTTCATTAAATCAGTAACAGTGGGTCGCCCTTGTGGGTCATATACACTGGTAATTACACTAACAGGTTTATTAAGAAGATAATAGTGCGGTTTTTCAGAGCGTTGGACTGGCTTTCCATCGACTTCAATATAGTCATCTGTTTCCACTTTATGCCCTAAGGCAGAGATCTTTACTCCATTTACACTTACCCGACCTTCTAGAATAAGTTGCTCAGCATGTCGCCGTGAAGCCACCCCAGCTTGCGCTAACACTTTTTGCAAACGTTCTTTACTCTCTTTATCTTGAGCCATATTCTCCCCTTCCTAACTGTCCGTTGCTAGTATTTAATTCCTTTGTGTCACCAGAATTGTCTAAATTACTTAAATCATATACGCCGGGTCCAACCTCAGGATAACTATTCTGAACTTTTCCCCAAAACTGTTCGCTCTGTGTGCTATGAGGAAGATGTACAAGGTAATCCCCCTGTAACCGTTGAAGAACTTCGAAGGCAATTTCAGTATCGGCTGGGTCTAAACGAAATCCAACCCTCTGTGCATAATAAAACGTCATCGGCGGCGAATCGCTTAATACCAGGATGCTTGATGGTACAGTATGCTCTTTAATCCACTCAGCTTGACTGAGATATTCCCGATTCCATTGATACTTTGGAGCCAAGTCAGTATAGGACCCTTTGTTGATTAACACTAGGAAGACAATACCAATCGCTGTTCCTGGCAGGGAGGATATCCAGTCAAGGGCATAAGCACTTAATAAGGAGGCTAAAGGTAAAATAGGCACTAAGTAATAATCTAAAGGAATACGGGCACAAACTATTCCAATATATAAAACACTAATTCCACACCAAGCCAATAGGGCCATACGCGCCTGAGAGCGAGAAAAAAGGATGCGGAGCATCCCAGCTCCGGATAAAAAAAGGACTATCTCAGTAAATCCATGTTGAATATTCTTTTTCAATATCTCCCAATCTAAGCTTGTTGCATTGACAACTTGTCCAGTTAATATTCCTGATACAAATTGACTGGAAGAAGCAACGTTAAAATGTACCCATAAATAATATACCAATGGCGGAATAAGCACAATCATGCTGTAACGGATAAGTTTCTCTATCCGGCGATCAGTAAGCGGCCAAAAACCCAGCAGAATGGCAACTGGAAACAACATAAGCTGAGGAAGCTTAGCTAGTATTGCCCCAGCCATCACCAGGCCTGCTTGCCAAACCCCGCTCACCTTTTGATCATTCCTCCAACTCCAGATCATTGCTAATGCCCAAATGCTCCAGGCTTGGGCCATAGGTTCAGGCATAACAACTCGTCCATAATAGATTGACATAGGGATTAAGGAATATATTGCAGCCGCAAAAAGCCCAACCCTGTCGGAGAATATATTTCGCCCCAAATTATAAATTCCTGCCACTGTAACCAAGGATAAGGAGACCGACCACAAACGTCCCCAAACATCCGCCCAACCGAAGATACTCCAACTCCAAGCCAAAAGATAAGGCAAAAAGGGAAATTCCAACTCAACACTTTGGGGTATCACTCCGTCGTAATTAAGTTGGGGTATGAAAACATTCGGAAAATCCATTAAATGACCTATCATATGGGTTGCCATACTTGCCGTATCTGCCTGCCTCCAGGCCTGATCATCTAACAACGGATTCGTAATTCCGCGTAAACGGAACACTAAGGCAATAAGCAAAATCATTGCCAAGAGTATACGGTTTATTCCTCGGCCCATTTCACGGTACTCCACTTGTTGCGTTTCAACTGATATATGAGTTGTAAATATCCCCAAATCGTTGCTCCAATTTTCATTTTACTGGCACCTTTTTTTAGTTCATAGTGAAGTTTTAAGGGAACTTCGGTGACACGCTCTGCGAAAGGAGCAACTTTTAGCAATAGTTCAACCATCCCAGAAAAATTCTGACTCTTAATGATATTTGGTCCGTATTGTCGGGTTCCCTCGACCAGCAGTCTGAGTCGATATGCTCGATATCCACATGAATAATCTCGAACTCCCTTGATTGGTGCAAAAAATCGCATGACCCTTCCGGCTCCCCAAGACAGTCCTCTACGTCCAAACGAAAGTCCGTGCTGCTCTCCGCCTTGAACATATCGTGAAGCAATCACTAGATCTGCGCCTGAACAAATCTCATCATACAATACGGGAATACAGTCTGCAGGTTGAGTATTATCTGCATCCATGGTGATAACAATATCAGGAGAATCTTGTTTTTCAGGAGGGTGCTTGTCCTGTGAATTGACTTGATAATTATGATTTAAAACATATTGAAAACCACTGTTTATGGCTGCCCCTAACCCTTGGTTTTTCTCATGATTAACTCCGTGCACGTTGTCATGTGTTTGGGCGTAATTCTGAATAACATCGAAAGTACTATCAGTACTTCCATCATTGACAACAACGATTTGATGAGGAATAGCCGCACAATTGTGATCTATATCTGCTAGCAATTCCGGAAGTGCTTGGTCCTCATTATACGCGGGTAAAACAATATATAGCATACTAACAATGCCCCCTTTCGGTTCATTGTTAGTATGCACAAAGTAGGGGTCAATAAAACACTTTAGTAACTATCCAGACTGAGACAATCAATCCAATGATATCCGCCAGTAATCCTAATTTAAGTGCATAACGATACTTTTTGATTCCTACCGAGCCAAAGTAGACTGTTAGTACAAAGAATGTGGTATCTGTACTCCCTTGTAAAGTTGACGCTAAACGCCCGATGTAGGAATCCGGTCCATATTCATTGATTAGTTGCGTTGCTACTCCTAAGGCTCCCGATCCACTTAGAGGACGCATAATTGCTAAAGGAATGATGGCAGCGAAATCAGCCTCCAGTCCTAATAGGGCAAAAAGCGGGTGCAGCCAATGCGACAGTATATTAAGAGCACCGGAGTCTACAAACACCCTAATTGAGACAAGCATCCCAATTAAGAACGGCAGTATCCGTACACCCGTCTTAAAACCCTCCTCCGCCCCCTCTACAAACGACTCATAGACAGGAACCTTACGCAGGTAGGCTGTCACCGGAATAAGTAATAAGAGAAGGGGGATTGCCCAACGGGATATTTCTGCAATTACGTTCATGTCTTCCTCCTGTGACGTATAAAGTAATCCACTGAAATCGCCATGAACATAGCACATCCGGTCGCGACTATAGTCGTCCCAATAATTTCAGTAGGATTGGCTGAATTTGCTTTTAATCGCACTCCAATAATCGTTGCCGGGATTAGAGTAATACATGAAGTATTTAACGCTAAAAATGTAATCATGGCAGGGCTTGCCACATCAGGTGTAGGATTTTCCTTTTGGAGTTCTTGCATAGCCTTAAGTCCAAAGGGTGTTGCTGCATTACCTAACCCCAATATGTTAGCGCTTAAATTCATAATAATAGCACCCAAGGCTGGACTATCAGGTTTTAGAGATGGAAACAGCCGCCGAATTGCTGGCCCAAAAATACGCGCAATCCCTTTAACTAGACCAGCTTCCTCTGCCAAGCGCATAAGACCCAACCATAGACTCATTACGCCGATTAGTTCAATTGCAACCTCCACTCCGAGTTCTGCAGCCTTCATCGCAGATATTGTAACATTTTCAATGTGACCATTAAACGCAGAGACGATTATTCCGACCGCCAACATTAAAAGCCAGATGAGATTAACCATTTCCCACCCCCTGACTAAAATGTATGAAAGGGACAAACAAAAAAGAACGAGATATCCCGTTCTTTCTGCTTGATCAATATTCTTAGGTTGCAACCTGTTTAGTCGCGGGCAATAATAATCTCGTCTGTAGTTCTCTTTTTCTTTTGAAACATACCTGTAATTCGCTCTAATAGATCTGGAACAGTATCAATCAAACGGTCAACTACTACATTACTATCGACAGGAAGAAGCCGAATGTTTCCGTTTCCGACAACCAAAAAGCCTACTGGTTGCACTGATACTCCTGCTCCGGCACCACCGCCAAACGGCAGAGCCGGACCTTGACCCGGCGTGCCTCCTCCGGAATTCCCTCCCTCTTTGTCATCCGGTGGAGCAAATTCACTGCCGCCTGCCGCAAAACCGCATGAAACCTTGGAAATCGGAATAATCACCGAACCGTCCGGGCTCTCAACCGGGTCGCCAACTATGGTATTAACGTCGACTATTTGTTGGATACTCTCCATCGCGGTTTTCATTAATGATTCAATCGGATGATTCCCCATGTATTGTCTTCCCCCTTATACCCCGCTTAAACGTTCGTAATAATCTCAGTCCTACGAAAATAATATGGCCTATTCTCAGATGGAATATGCATTGAATATCACAAAAGAAACCCTCTTTTTTAAACTGGGGAATTACTACTATTGCTGGAGATTGCACTTCCATCGTCACCTGTCTGTAAAGGTAGGAGAAAGCGAACCCAAACATCGTCCAAATAGATCCTGCTGCGATAGCAGTATGACATGCATCTTTGTAGCCAATTTCTACTCGCCAATTGATCGCCTTACAATGAATCCCTCTATAAAACTGTCTCTTAATGCGATTTATGTGCTTTAACAGCATGGGAATGTTCTGCCACAGCCGACTCAAAAAGCCGCGCCGTACATAGCGAACGCGTGCAGTAGTTTTAGTCTTACGAGTTCCTCCTTTTGATTGTGCAACCTGTTCGAATTCAATCTGTGGACCTTTTTCCCACTCTAATTGAAGGGTTGGAATCTGATAGTTTGCCCGCCATAATCCTTTAAAAGCACGAAAATCAATATCAATATGATCTTCTTCTTCGATACGACGGTATCGAAAATCTACTTGTACTTTTAAGACAAAGCTGATTAGCAGTAAGATAACCATAGCGAGCAATAACGCTAAAACTCGCACCTAAACCCCTCCGTACTCCATTCATCATCCTAGATACTGAGCTAAAGAAAACTTGGCTGGCTCCAAGACTTCAGTCGTGGGCGATCGCCTCATTTGCACTGATATGCGCTGACCATGACTTGAACAAAACAGGACGTTCGAGATTAGAATCCGCCATGAATGGCAAGGCACCGTGATGACCGCTTGCCCCTTTTGCCATGGATGGCGAGAAGGGACCTTCAGAAAGTATGTAAGGGAAGTTGTACTTTCTGTCTAGTGCTAAAAAGATAAGATTCCCCAGTTGATGCCTAATTATGCAATAAGCAAGAAATCTTTCTTTCTCGCTATTCACGAGAGGGAATTATCCCCTGTATATTACCCGTATTTTAACTCAAACCTACAGAAACTAAACTGTTGAGTGCAATATTGCAATGATATTCCACTACATTTGCAGTTATCCTTCTAAAGCTATACCATCAGTCATCAACTAATTGAGCATCTCCTGTGCCTCTCCTTTGTCAAATTTTGTGTTTAAACAAATTTGACAATTCATGCACCATTCTATACATTGACCCAATAATATGTACTAAGGGGGGATATGTATGTCCGTTCAAATAAAATCTCAAGGCGAATTGTCAATGAGCAAAAATGTTGACAAGATCGGCTTTTTAACTCGGGGAACAGATAACTCTGAATTGGATAAAGTAATTGAAATCGCAGGTTACTCCCATGATTCAACTCAGGATATTTTCTATTCCATCATGAATCCTTGGCAGAGAAGTATTGGCTACTGCCGGCTTTTTGACGAAGCGGCAGCGCCGCTGGGAATGATCATAGACTGTGAACCCATTCATTTCGAATACAATGAGAAAAAATGGATGATTGGATTTTGGAAAGGTCAGTATGACTTAGTCACCGGGGGAGAAATAGGAGTTTATACCGGGGCACTGGATTTAAAGATACCTGGCTTCTTTACAGGTACTTTTTATAATTGTGCAGGCGATGCCGACTTGTTGCAGATGTCCTTTGTCTTAAGGAAGAATGGAAATGTACTATTCACGCGAGAAGGAGAACATTGGTGGTTAACTGGTTTCAAGCTTGGCGAATTCTCCGAACCCCCAGAGTTAACAATGGATGTCAACATCACCTTGAAAGACAGGCTTATGCGCGATGCCTTTATCGGCGGTATGCGGAAAACGGGATATTCAGTTGATGAATTTTCAATTGATGGAAACTCAGTAAGTTTTAGATTTGCTACCCCGCATTCAACCCAACCTATTACTCGCACCAACTCAACTGATAGAATTATACAAAGGAAAAACGAACTGCTTTGCGTTAAATATCAAGACATTACGAAAGAGTTTGACAGCCTCCAGGCTAAAGTAAAAGCTATTGAGGATCAGGCCCCTGAACTATATCAAAAAATTCTTAAGATAGGGAAAGCAAAACCATTACTCGAAATCTATGAAACAGTTTTAGTTGTTATTATAGTTGCAGTCGGAACCTATCTGGCATCTCGAATAATCCTCGATGAAGGTAATTGATACTTTTTACAGTGTCATTGGCAGATAGCTACAACTTCAGTCTCATAAAAGATGAAGTTGTAGCCTATGCAACCAAACCAAGGCCTCTGGTACAAGAAAAGATTCTTTTGCCTTTTTCTTAACATAATAAAAGCAATCTCCAAGTAAATGGAGATTGCTTTTATTATGTTTATCAGCTACTCTTGAGCGCTGGCCACCTCATCATCACTAAACGATCCTGCTTCTAAGTCTGGCATATCCTCGAGGGAACGCAAGCCAAAATGAAGTAAAAACTGCTCTGTCGTGGCATATAGAATGGGTCGCCCCGGTCCATCCTTGCGACCTACATCTTTCACCAGACCTTTCTCAACTAGCGTTGCTAGGGCGCGATCAGATTGAACTCCTCTGATGAAGTCCACCTCTCCTCTCGTCACCGGTTGCTTGTAAGCAATGATAGAGAGCACTTCGAGCGCTGCATTGGAGAGAGCTTGTGCAGGTTGTTTATACAAAATTTCTATATAGCGCGCAACCTTGGGCTTCGTACCTAGTTTAAAGCCTCCATTAATCTCTAAAAGGGTTAATCCGCAGGAGTCTACAGCGTACCGAGTACGAAGCTCATAAATAAGCTCTTTGATCATCGCTAAGTCTAACTCCAGAATCTCCCCGAGCAACTCTGGTGTCAGGGGATCCTTGGCAACAAATAAAAGAGCTTCTAAGGCAGCCGTTTCCGGTTCCCTAAATAGCAATTCTATCTACTCCTCTTCCATGAATTCCCAGGCCTTTTCAGTTGGATATAGCATAATTTCGCTAAGCAGTGTTACTTGCTCAGCGCGCACCTTTCCAGATTTCAAAAGTTCTAACAACGCCAAGAAAGATACAATCATTTCCATACGCGTTCCTATTCTCATGAGCTGGTTAAAACGAAGCCCCTTCGGATGAAGCAAAACACGACGCAAAACATCTGCAAGCATAATGTCAATTGCAATTTCGTCCGGTTCAACGTATCTGATTTCTTCCCCTTTTTCGGCACGTTCAATTACTCTGCAAAACGCTTGCCATAAATCATCAAAATCTATCCCCTTAAGAGGATCTTCCGGTTTGACATCCGTCAATAACCCCTCGACATTGATTTCGCGATAATAGGATCGCCCTGATGAGGTTTCCAAGTTCTCAAGTACTTTAGCCGCTTGTTTAAATGCCCTGTAGGCCAGTAAGCGTTCAACCAGTTCCTGTCGTAAATCTTCCTCCTCGACCGGACTTTGCTCACTTTTTGGGGATTTTGGTAAAAGCTCACGTGATTTAATATAGAGTAACTGGGCTGCAAGCACCAGAAATTCCGTGGTTACTTCCATGTCCATAGATTCCATTCGACGTACAACTTCCACGAATTGGTCAGCAACTCGCGCAATCGGGATATCATAGATATCCACTTTTTCTTGTTGAATAAGAGTTAACAACAAATCAAGCGGGCCCTGGTAGGCAGGAAGTTCGACCTGATGACCAGTGTTTTCACGTTCCATTACAGTCCCATGACGCAACGAACTTCTTTCATTGTCTCTGAGGTGGTTACCCGCGCACGCTGGGCACCTTCTTCTAAGACCTTTTCCACTCGACCGGGCTCTTCCCAATAAGCACGCCTTTCTCTAAAAGGACTTATTAACTTCTCTAAATTCTCTGCCAGATGCCGTTTACACGCCACACAGCCCACTTTTCCTGCGCGACATTTTTCTTCTACCTCGGCAACTTCCGGAGTGTAGATTTTATGGAATTTATCCACGACACAAACTTCAGGGTGACCCGGATCATCTTTACGCAGCCGAGCTGGATCTGTTACCATTTGTTGCACTCTCGTCTTAATCTCCTCAGACGAGGCCGTAAGGGATATGGCATTATGATAACTTTTACTCATCTTCCGCCCGTCAACCCCAGGCAAGAGAGGTACTTTGCCCACAAGATCTTTAGGTTCGGGAAACACAGGTCCATAAAGATGATTAAAACGTCGAGCGATCTCCCGGCAAAGCTCGACATGAGGGATTTGATCTTCTCCGACCGGCACCACATTTGCTTTATAAACTAAAATATCTGCGGCCATTAAGAGAGGATACCCTAAGAATCCGTAAGTTCCAAGATCTTTTCCCTGTTGGCTTAATTGTTGAATTTGATCCTTGTAGGTGGGTACCCGTTCCAGCCAAGATAAGGGTGTAAACATAGATAATAGCAAATGAAGCTCAGCGTGTTCTTTGACCTCAGACTGTAAAAAGACAGCACTCTTTTGAGGGTCAATTCCCACACTGAGCCAATCTAAGGCTATCTCCCTCCTTAAGCTGATAAAGTCTAATCTGTCTTCATACCCAGTTGTCAAGGCATGCAAATCTACGATCGAAAAATAGCTCTCATAATCCTCCTGTAAGGTCACCCAGTTCTGAATCACACTCAGGTGCCCAATATGTAATGCCCCTGTCGGACGCATTCCACTAAATATTCTTCCCTTCATATTTACACCCCTTTTGTAAATCTCTGGTCACTCTTGACCAACGACCTCTGATTCTGTCTATTACCTTCACCCTATAAATGGTGTTAATAGTAAGGTAATGATTTTCTGATAAACCAGCAATATTCCAAATACTGCAGGAGAAAGCACTTTTCCGAGAATATCTGTAAAGAGAAGTACGATTAGAATAATCATCCCATACTGTTCAACCATGTTCAACTGGGAAGCAAACCGTTCAGGCAACAACCCACCAAGTACGCCAAAACCATCGAGAGGAGGAATCGGCAGAAGATTAAAAACTCCTAAACCAAGATTCATATAGACAATAGACTCGAAAACAAGATAGATGATATCGTACCACTCTGAACCTTGAATCCAAAGCATGGTCACAAACCATAACAGCATTGCCACAAAGGCCACGATCAAATTCATGACTGAACCTGCCAACGATACCATAATTTGCCCGCGCCTCTTGTCCCCCCGGTAATAATGAGGATTAGTCATAACGGGCTTTGCCCAACCAAATCGATATAAGAGCGCCATAAGGGTTCCAAAAAGATCTAAGTGTACGAAAGGGTTTAAGGTTAAACGCCCCTGACTTCGCGGTGTCGGGTCCCCTAAACGGTCGGCCACCCAAGCATGAGCAAACTCATGAAAGGCAAACCCTATCATCAAAGCAGGAATATTCGCGATAATAGTGACTAAATTGAAATCGAACAAATTCATACCTCCTTCTAACGCTGGGTATTAACCCACTGACGAGCCATTCCCTGCTCTTCTTCTGAGGTGCTAATTCTGCCCTCGAGCCAAGCCATTCGTACTCGATCTAGAATTTCTCCGATTTCTGGACCTTGCTTCAAACCCATCTGTAAGAGAGCCTTTCCATCAAGGGACATGTTAATTCTTTGACCAGCCTCAAGACATTCCATTATTCGCACTTTAAATCGTTCATCCCGCGCTAAAACAATCACAACTTCCTTGGGGGCCTTGTTTAACAAACGGTCCATTTCGCTTATAGTTAAGCGCTCCATTAATGATTCACGCAATTGTACATAGGCAATTGTTTCATCCCGAAGGGATCTATTTAAAATTACTCGTTCAAGCAAGGTGCCAATTTCGGCAGATTCCATTTGGGATACAGAGACTAGCCAACGCATGTTAATTGACCAATCCTTGCTGTTCTCCGCATTAACTAAGTTGAAATTCCAAGCAAGCTCCTTGCCAAACCAGGCTTTAAATAAGCCGCTCTCCACTAAGATCTGACCCATCGCCAGATAGTTAACCTCTCTAAAGATGAGTAGTACCTCTTCCGTAAAACGTTCCACACTGAGTTTAGAAAGGACACCTGTCTCTATGGCAGTATGTAACGCATCTAGAGTTTCTTTAGCAAAATCAAAATGATAGCGTTCAGCAAAACGTATTGCTCGAAGCATTCGAGTCGGGTCATCTATAAAACTGATATTATGCAAGAAGCGAATTTTCCTTTGATGCAAATCTTGCTTACCGCCATAATAATCAACAAGTTCTCCGAAGCGCTCAGTATTCAGACAAATCGCCATCGAATTAATCGTAAAATCCCGTCGAAACAGATCATCCCGCAAACAAGATTCTTCCACTTGAGGAAGTGCTCCCGGAAAAGAATAATGTTCCCATCTCGTACTGGCTATGTCAAGATGACTTCCATCAGGAAAAATAATCTGAGCAGTTCCAAACTTTATATGCTGCGTCAGCTTTCCATCCGGGATACGCCGCATCAGTGCCTGGGCAAATTGACCGCCGCTGCCTTCAACTACAAAATCTAAATCTTGGGTAGGTACGGAGAGCAATAAATCTCTGACAAATCCTCCCACGATATAAACTGAACACTCTTCTTCCTCGGCAGTTTCGCTCACCGCTTCAAGGAGATTTTGAACTTCCTTAGGCAGGCCTTCTATCAAATCCAAGATATCCTGACGCATGGCAATACTGCGTTCTCGTGCGAGCTGCGTTTCGATAGGAACTGATCCGCCGTGAACCAGACGTAAAACGTCTGACCTGGAAACGATGCCAACGAGATTCCCATCTTCCACAACAGGCAGACGTCCGATATCGTGTTGAACCATCAGGCGCTGCACTTCATCCCAAGGCACATCAGCCTCTACGGTAGCTACCTTTGTGGTCATAAAACCTTTTACCGGTGCATGTTGCAGGCCATGTTTAATTGCTTTATCGACATCACGTCGAGAAATAATCCCAACTAAATTCTTATCTTCTGTGACAGGTACTCCTGTATGCCCGTAACGCAATAAAATTTGTTCCACTTCACCCAGCCGTGTCTCAGGAGAGACAGTTTTAACTGGGAAGCTCATGATATCTCTAACAAGATGAGGACGTTTAGCGCGACTCTGAATAGCCGAACGCAATTGCTTCAATATGTCGGGGAGTTCAGCATCCTTAATGGTTGCAGAAGCAGCTCTTTCATGTCCTGCACCGCCAAATAACTGAACTAATCCATTGACAGGTAATCCTCTGCCCCTGGAACGGCCTACTATGTACACCCGGTTCTCCATCTTAACCAACAAAAACCAAGTTTCGGCACCTTCAAGTTCACCCACTCGGTGAGCTAATAAGGCAAGACCGCCTACATAGTCCTTAATCTCAGCATACGAGATATATACGGCTAATCCATCAAAAAACTCTGTTTGTCCTTGATCTAACAATTGTTGTAAGAGTTCTTTCTGCTCCTCAGCAAGCGGTCGACGCAAATTTTTAGCGATTACTCCCAGGTTTGCCCCTTGCTCTAATAAATAAGCCACAGCGTGAACATCACGAACTGTGGTATTATCAAACAGTAAGCTTCCTGTATCGTCATAGATCCCAATGGCAATTAAGGTTGCTTCAAAACTGCTTAAGGGCAATCCAAGTCCAGCTAGTTTTTCAACTAAAAGAGTAGCGCACGCCCCGACAGGCTCTATAACCATACCCTGTTTGAGCTCACCCGCATAAGGATGGTGATCATAGATTGCCACCTCAATCCCAGGTAGTCTAGCCACTTTTTCCCCTAAGAATCCTACTCTATGAAGTTCATGAGTATCTACTAAGATAACCCGAGAAACCTCTTCCAGATCGATATCCTGAGCTTTACGAAACCTCAATTGATCTCTTGACAACGCCAAAAAGTCTTGAACAAAGACATTCGGTTTCCCGTCCATGACCAAAACGCTGTTTGGATAAATTTTCTGGGCAGCCACCATAGATGCTAAGGCATCAAAATCGATTTGGCGATGAGCCAAAATGATATCCATTCTACATCCTCAATCTCCTATCCTTATGATTATCTTTGAATTATACCATCTTTAGCCTATTCACAGCAACTTGTTGGTTACAGTCAGAACTAAGTTAAGCAAGCTTGCAGATATTGATTTTAATAAAGAAAACTTGGCTAACGCCAAGCCTTCAGACAATAGCAACTATTCAATTCTGATAAGCCACTAAAGTATACTGTTTGATGGCCGCTCCAATAGCAGGATTCCAGCCGCAGTGGAAATTTCCAAGTCGATTTTGCTCTTAGCTTCTGCATAGTTCAGACTAACCCAGTCTTTGTTCTCTAACAGTAATCCCGATCCCATGAAATTTGTACTAGTGGCCACTCCGTTTAAACGAATCTTTAAGCCGGTTGCTTCGGGGACAACCAAAGTAAGCTTAGAGGCGCCACTCTCAATTTCCCCATCGGTGGCACTTCCCAAGTCACCAAATTGAAGTTTCAATTCGCCGGCTCCAGTACTAATTTTGAATCTATCCACGATGAGTTGGCTTAAATCAATATCTCCGTTGATTGCTCCGGCTTCAATATCAACTTCATAGTGTACTTTCGGCGAAAGATTTAGCGAGATATCTTTAAAGTTACCTGGCCCTATTCCTGGTGTTGATGAGGAAAGCTTAGCATTTATGGTATCTCCTGATTGCTCAATGACTATGGGCGATCCGTTTATTGTCGGGGCTGAACCTCTGCGTTCCCACCTGTAACTCCCCGTCATAAGTTGCCCTTGGCTTTGGTTGTTCTCTAATGCCTTTACCTGAAATTGAGCTCCCCCTAATTCAAAATTTAACTGTGCTTTTTTGACCTCTGAAGGTAATGGAACGTCTATTGTTCCTGATCCTCCTATCCTGGCAGGTACCTCAATTGCTTCAGTTCCTCTTAGATTACTATAAAAATTATTTGACATTCTCCAAGGTACGGGCTTATCCCCCACAACTAGGGAATACCCGACCATACTCAAGAGAAAGATTAACAAAATCGCACTGAGGGGAATCCTCCGGTTAAACAACAACCCAATTCCGGCTAAAATAAGAATTAAAGGCCATAAATCAAGGACGTGCACCCATAAATTCCAAGATAGGAACCCATAATTGAGCAGGAAGAAGATAATTCCCATTGTAATTAGAAGCAGTCCTCGACTTACGCTATCAAAGACTCTTTTCATTTTCTTCCCCCCCGCACAATAATAGCGAGCCCAATAAAGATAAGAAATACAGGCCACATTTTACTCATATCGAACCAGAATGGGAACCAGCGTTCAAGTAAAAATACCAATCCTAAAACAACCAAAACACCGCCTGCAATTTTAGTGCGATTTTCATGACTCTGCTGATTCTGGTGATTTTCTGGTCTCCCAAATTCCTTAGTCGCCTCGTCTAAATCATCGACCAATTCCTTAACGCCATCCCCAGCATCATGTTTATAATTCCTTAGGTATCCACCATGCTCTGTCGGATTAACTGGAATAATCACCCAGGCAACTAAATACGCCAGAAAACCAACTCCCCCTGCAAACAAGGCAATTAAAGCAATGAGCCGCACTAAGGTGACATCGACTCTAAAATAGTCTGCAAGTCCCCCACAAACCCCTCCAATCATCTTATCTCTTACCGATCGATAAACTCTTTCAGGCATTTTTTGTTTCCTCCTATTTATCACTAAATTTCTCTACACTCTTATTACGTTTGAAAGGAATGAAATGTTTCATCCCAAAACAAAAAAAGAAGCATCAAGCCAATGATGCTTCTTTTATCATTCGAAATCTTTGTCAGATTAGATGTTTTCATTAATCTCTTCCGTTGCTTTTTCAATCTCCTCAGAAGACATTCCACTTTTACCTAAATTAAATTTAATCGCATCAGCCCAAAACGCACATTTTGCACTCATCTTTTTAAATGCCTTAGCATTAACTTTACTCTCTTTTGCCCTGGCATCCGCATTAGATTGTACAATTGAACAAATATAAAGAGCCTTTACACGATCATCATTATTAAGGTCATTGAATTTCAGATTTAGTTCCTCAATTAGGGTACGATAATATTCTGAAAACTCATCAAAAGGGATTTCCGTTTCCATGTGCAAGTATTCTTTCAACTTCTCAAGCAACTTATCCAATGTTCACCCTCCAAAAATTCAACCTACTAAATTAATCTTATATAGTATATAACCGTTTAAGTTAAATGACAAGGGTTACACATATTGAGCTAATAACTTAAGTCTGCTGAAAAAATACAGAGGTAGTTTTCCCCTCTTCTATAAGCCGTTTAACCACGGAATGTGACTTCAGTGGGTCAACTCTCCAATAACTAATATCATTTTCGATAAGAAAATTACCCGGTAAAGTCTGGGATATAATCTCAGGGTTTTCAAAACGATTCATAATATTTGCCAGTGTCCATAATTCACTTACCGAAAGATCTGTTTCCATCGATTTATTCAGCTGAGAAATAAGCCCGGGTAATTTCGGTAAGGTCTTAACTTGCAACAGCTCTTTTTGCATTGCTTTAAGAACTGCTTGTTGCCGAGATGTCCTTGATATATCTGCCAAAGCATCTTGACGAAACCTGGCATATTGCAAAGCCTGTGTCCCATTTAAGCGTTGCGTTCCTTTTTTTAAGTTGATAATTCCATCTTCTGCGTCCCCGGTAACATAATACATATCTTTTTCAATTGTTAGAGTTACTCCTCCTAATGTATCGATCATTGTCTTAAACCCTTTGAAATTCGTCAGAACATAGCCGTCTATTGGCTGGCCTGTTAGTTCTTGAACTAAGGCCTTAGTAGTTTTAAGTCCTTTTCCCAGGCGAGCTGCAGCATTGATCTTTTCCTTTCCATAGCCGGGAATATTAACTTGTGTGTCCCTTGGGATAGAAATGAGAGAGACTTGGCCGTTTACAGTATTGATATTGGCTACTAATAGAGTATCCGTGTTACTAAAGGATTTTTCACCCGGTCTTTGGTCCACGCCAACTAAAAGCACTGTGAAGTGCTTCTTATTAATAGCGGAGACAGTCTCTTCATCATTAAAATCATTTGAACCATTTACTGTCTGAGCTTGATCACACTTACTGGAGTCAAAGTCATTTGTATCATTTGCATTGCCGATATTTTCGGTCCCTTGCTTATTCTCAGTCTCCATGGTTTCCGTAACGATTTGATCCTCGCTTTGTGAGGTACTGTTTTCAAGTTGGCTGTATTCTGTCTCCATCTTCGCAAGAGTAATGGGGATATTTTCATTTCCCATAATAAACTGATTCACTAAAAGATCACCTATAATGAGACTAATACCTAGAAATAACCCGAGAAGCATAGGTTTTTTATAGGCCCTAATGACCCGGAAAAGCGTTTTGATATGATTCTTTTTTTCCTGCATCAGAGTCCACTCCATTCTAAAACTCTTTTCCTTAGCATCAAACAATCTCCTCCGAAATATTCTCGATAAACTACAAAAAGGCAAAAAAAGCGCCTCTTAATTAGGCCCAATTTTTGCCTCTCAACATATCGATTATATTCTTCTAAATGTAGCATCACAAATTAAAAATACATATAATACCAATACAAACCTCATAGACATAAATCCTTTGATCCCATCGACCTGCAATAACCTGATGTTCAACGAAAGGGGGAGACAGCCTTGAATCATGGATATTCTCATCATCTCTATACACCTGTAATGAGAAATCCTTGCCTCTTTCATCAAAATACCATTCGGCCTACCCCCACCTATTGTCCCGCTCAACGACCCGCTTCATCAATGCTCAATGCATATCCTGCCACTCCTGCCCTCTATACACGTCAATCTTCGTATATCGGTCAATCCCCTATGCCCTATTTACCCAATTCCTATTCTAATTATCCAACTTTACAGAGATCCCCTGTCCCTTCGTCGATTCCCTTCTCTTCATATTCTATGCCGGCCTTTTCTTATGCACCAACAGCTTCTTCTAAAGGTCTAACCATCATTCTTATCGCTACTCTTATACTAGTGGCTCTCGACCTTGTAATTGTTCGTCCACAAAAATCCAGAACAATAGTTCAAAGTTCGGATAGGGAATTTCGCCCTTAGCATATAACCCTCGGCTGATATATGAAAATTTAAATAGGTGCCATTAGCCTTACTATCTAACTAATAAAAAAGGGACGTATTACGCATTAACAACGTACATACGTCCTTTAGACTGCCAAAAGATTATGGGCTGGCCATTTTTACAGGCTTCAGCCGTTCTGGCAAAACATCATTTCTCAGCAAATCCGAGTGGGTTTCACGTTTTACAATTACATCTGCCTGACCATCCTTCACTAAAACCACTCCAGGCCGTGTAAGCCGATTGTAGTTGGAAGACATGGAATAATTATAAGCACCCGTAGATGTTACCGCCAATAGATCACCTGAGTTCACTTTAGGCAAATAAATATCCCAAATCAGCATATCCCCAGACTCACAGCATTTTCCTGTAATAGACACAGACTCAGTTGCTTCTTCATTGGAACGATTGGCAAGGATTGACTCGTAACGTGCTTGATAAAGGGAAGGCCGAGGGTTATCTGCCATCCCCCCATCTACCGCAACATATTTACGAATTCCAGGAATTTCTTTTATTGAACCAATCGTATAAAGGGTCGTTCCTGCCGTCCCCACAATCGAACGACCCGGCTCAATAACTATTTTAGGGCAAGGGAAATTCTTACATTGACAAGCTTCCTCCAGAGCAACCTTAACCGTTTCGGCATAATCCGAGATTTTGGCGGGTTCATCTCCAGAAGCGTAGTATATTCCGAATCCTCCGCCAAGATTCAATTCCTTGAGCAGGCAACTCGTCCGCACATGGGTATCTGCCATATACTTGATCATAATCTGAACTTCATGCCGGAAGGAATCTAATTCAAAGATCTGCGATCCGATATGAGCATGCAACCCTTTAACCTCAAGATTAGAGTAACAAAACGCTAAATCGAGGGCTTGGTCTGCAGTTCCGTTAGATAAGGTAAAACCAAACTTAGAATCGATCTGACCAGTCTGAATATATTCATGTGTATGTGCTTCAATTCCTGGGGTTATTCGGAGAAGAACATTTACTTGTTGATTCATCTCTTTAGCCAGATCATTTAATAGGCTCATCTCATAAAAGTTATCAATAACAATTCGACCAACTCCAACGTTAATTGCCATTAACAATTCTTCGCGTGATTTATTATTGCCATGAAAACAAATGTGTTCAGGTGCAAAATCCGCTTGAAGTGCTGTATAGAGTTCTCCCCCCGAAACGACATCTAAACCCAAGCTTTCCTCTTCAATAATTCGACACATAGCCAAGGTTAAAAATGCTTTGGATGCATAAATCACCTCTGTATTTTCCATACCTTTAACAAACGAACTATGATATTGTCTGCAAATGTCACGAATATGGGTTTCATCCATGATGTATAATGGGGTTCCAAATTGGCTGGCCAGCTCTACAGTATCGCATCCGCCAATTTCCAAATGCCCCTGCTGATTTATAACTTGTGTTCCGTGCAACCTCACACTTTTCCCTCCTCTTCTTACTCAATTATTTTCCGTCAAGAAAATTAAAACGGCAATGAAGTTCCCTGTTGCCGTACAAGATGCACAGAACGATGGCCCTCTTAATTGGCTATTTTCCAACATATTTTTGCCCCAGCTTTTTTTAAACACCTCTTACCCTCTATAAGTGAACACCCTGGGCAACCAAATCACCATACCTTGGTAAACAAAGATCGGCTCGTCATATTTATGACATCTATTCAAATTTCATTCGTATTTCTCAAATCTGTTGCAGGTCTTATTTGGGGCAGAGTATACTCACCTCTCACTCACTATGCCTTTACTATGTCAAAATAATGCCAAAACTACAATACAACGTGTTGGGGGATGGTCTCCCCAACACGTTGTATCACATTTCCAAACCCAAATGACGGTTTAACTTTGTAATCAGGCCCTTCATGCGAATGGCTAATAACAAACTTTATAACCTACGCCCCATACAGTGATAATATACTCTGGGTGAGCAGAGTCCAGCTCTACGGGACTGAAAGGTTTGGTAATATAATCATCTGCTCCCATATTGAACCCTACGCTCTTATCGACAATATCCTCTTTGGCCGATAGTAGAATAATAGGAACTTCACTTTTTTGGCGAATTCTCCGGCAGACTTCAAATCCATCGATTTCCGGAAGCATGACGTCGAGAATGATTAGATCTGGAGCTTCATGAGCAAACATTTGCAAAGCTTTTTCTCCGTTGGAAGCATAAGAAAAGTCATATCCCTCTTTTCGAATAAGACGTTCTACTATGGTACGAATACCTTCTTCATCATCTACCAACATAACTTTTAAGCGCTCCATCATTTTCACCCTCTTTTTTCTCTTCACTCAATATCCTTGATAGGAAGACCTACAATGAATGTACTTCCTCCGCCTGATCTGCTTTCCACTTTAATCCAGCCATTATGAAGTTCTACTAATTCTTTGGCTAAAGCCAGCCCTAGTCCTGTTCCTTTATATTTACGAGAGTGGAACTGTCGGCCTGGGTGAATTTCTCAAAAATATACGTTTGGTATTCTTCTTTAATCCCTATCCCATTGTCGGCTACTTTAATAAGGATCACCTTTTCCTGATCGTTAAACTGAACTAGGATCTCAACCTTTCCGCCTTTTTCTGTGAACTTTACAGCATTTCCAGCAAGGTTTTCCACAACTCTTCGTATCTTCTCCGAATCTGCCTTGGTTAATGGGACCTCTGGAGCAACCCGGACATGAAATGTCAATTCTTTGCTTTTAGCCAAAGGAGCGATAACACTCTCTACGGAGGTTATAATGTCGGTCATATCCACCACTTCTGTAACAAGCTGATCTTTCCCTGCCTCGATTTTGGCGAGATCCAGAATATTGTTGATGAGCCTCAGTAAAATTTGACTGTTGAGGAGGACTGCTGTTAGATAGTATTGTTGTTCCTTTTCTTCCAATGGAATATCTACTAACATAAGCTCGGCAAACGCTATTATAGAGGTCAAAGGAGTCCATGGCTCATAACCGCTAAAAATTCAGTTTTATAAAGATTAGTTTCTTTTAATCTGATATTCACTTGTTCTAGTTCCTGTTTGTGTCGTTGCAAAATCAAGTTGCCTTTTTCCAATTCATCGGTTCGCTGTTCAACTTTTAACTCTAAATTAGTATACAAATCCTTTAGCTGACCAATCATAGTCTGAAAATGATTGGTCAGCCTCTTTATTTCACCTTTTGCTTTCAAATCACTCAGATTTACATTCCATTTACCCACACCTACTTGAGCAACAGCATGCTCCAGTTCGCCAAGAGAACTCGTCACCATTTTGGTTACTAAAAAATAAATATCTATGGGCATTGTCAAACTTAGAGCTCCTGCAAAATCTCTGATTTCCAGACCTTCTTTGGCAAATCCGCAGAACTCATTTGGAAATGAACCTGCTCTAGAATTAATTCGGATTCTAAACAGCGATCATACCCAGACATCTCTGTCTCTGCTGTCCATTAAAGAAGGTTTAGGATCGGTAAGGGATTTTGCTGAGCAATTAGAAGTGAATAGGGAAGATGCTATGGCAAGGTGCTCACGGAATATACACGATTGTTCATTGGTCCAACTAAATTGCCAGTTCCTCCTTGGGAATCTGTTTATGTAAGCAAAGAGAGATTGTTATTTCAGGAAAGTTCCTTAAAAGTACGCCAACGCCAATGCTACTTAAACTATAACTTTCTTCCTGCTAAGTATCGTTCTGAGGCTGATGACCACATTGCTCTGGAACTAGATTTCATGTACAACCTTAGTAGTCTTGCCTAAACCACCTTCCAGGAAGGGAATCTCAGTAAAGTTAGTGAAATTTTGGAGAATCAAAAAATTTTAGAAGAGCATTTACTGGTTTGGGTTCCTCAGTTTGTTGCTGTTTTGAAAGAGGCCACTTCTCATTCTTTATACAAGGGAATTGCTTTCATATTAGGACAATTTCTGAAAACCGATCTGCTCATGAGTGATGAAATACTGGCTGCCTTGTGATTTTTCCTCTTCTATAAATATGAATCCTGCTTTCCTGTATATATTTCTGGAAAGCAGGATTCTATTATTTAAACTGGATTGTCAATAAAAAAATTGAAATGTCTTATTTACTTGTGTTTAAGCTCCCCGTTGTTCAACCTTTTGTTCTAATCCACTAATAGCAGTATCAGCAGCACCAGCAACCGACCACTTTCCACACCGATCTCCCCATCTGGCCAAGCTCCTGCCATCCTGTGTGATCTCTACTACTTCACATCGGTTCGCACACCCTGTGCAATCAAAGCTTTTAGCTTGAAAATGCGTTTCACCTAGGTCTAAGCCACGAAATCGGGTCCGATTACCCGGGCGTGATCCAACTTTTTCTTGGGCCAGATAAGCCGCTCCTAAAGCACCCATGACATCATAATTCTCAGGTACAATAATCGGTTGCCCTAACTCTTCTTCAAAGGCTTTACATATTCCCGGGTTGGCCGCCACACCCCCTTGAAAAAAGATGGGGCCCTTAATGTCTTTGTTTTTGCCCACATTGTTTAAATAGTTCCGCACCATGGCCTGACAAAGTCCTGCCAAAATATCCGGCAATGAGTGCCCTAACTGCTGTTTGTGAATCATATCAGATTCTGCAAAAACCGAGCATCGTCCGGCAATTCGTACCGGATTTTTTGCTTCAATGGCCAGAGGACCAAATTCTTCAATCTTAATTCCCAATCTAGAAGCCTGCTGGTCAAGAAATGAACCTGTCCCTGCCGCGCAAACCGTATTCATGGCAAAATCAGAAACGACCCCATCTCGGAGAATAATTATCTTTGAATCCTGTCCGCCTATTTCAAGGATAGTTTGTACTTGAGGATTTACTCTTGAAGCAGCTACGGCATGGGCTGTGATTTCGTTCTTTACCACATCCGCTCCTAATAAAGTCGCCGCAAGCTGACGAGCACTGCCCGTAGCTCCGACTCCCATAATTTCAGCTGACTTCCCTATTTTAGATCTTAGAAGTTTAATCCCCTCTTGAATAATTTGCATAGGACGTCCTTGTGTTCTTAGATAAAGTGCTTCTTTCACAGTATTGTCCGGTCTCAGTAAGACCATATTTGTACTTACCGACCCAACATCAACGCCAAGAAAGTATTTATCATCCACCAACACCTAACACTCCTTCTCTTGTTTGTATGCTCTCTCGCAGAAGGCGCGGTCTTTCAAGCAGGTCGACATACGCTTCCAAGCGAGTTTGTATCCCTGCATGGCCAGTATGCTCATCCACAATAAGCGTCATAATCGGTATCTTATAAGTTTCTTGAACCTTAGGTAAGACACTGGCTGCCACAATTTCCGGCATGCAGGATAAAGGGAAAATTTGAATGATTCCATCATATCCTTCCCGTGCAAATTTCACGGCAGCCCCAACTGTTTCCAGACCATGCCCCCCTACAAAGTGGGGCAAAAAGGGTTTGGCATGTCTGGGATAGGATCTGATCGATCGATAGCCCGGAGCGATTCCTCGAAAGATATGACTTCCGACCCACCCTGAAAGATAAATAGAACGATCAACTTCCACCCCTAGACGTCCCAGTTCCTCCTCTATTCCCACTGAACTAAAGGGATCAAGAATTGTATAAATCTCGCCAACAATCCCTATACGAAGGGGTTTATTACTCCCTTCATTCATGCTGTTTAGCCCTTCTTGACGTTCTCGAATAGTCTCTTGAACCCAACGAACCGCATCCTGAACCCCTTTTTCCGTCATAGTCTGGGCAAGCCTTTGCTTGGCACTTTCATATAATTTTTCTGTATACAAAGGGTGTGAGAGCCTTGGTCGAGCTGCATGTATCAAATCTTCAACTCTATCTAAAGCTACACTTTTCAAATAGGCGAATCGCATAGCCTTTAGAATCTTTGCCCAGGAATTTTTCCTTCCAGCTAAAAAGCGAATACGCTTGGCCAACCCTGCCAAACTTCCATCAGGAGGCTCCAGAGTAACTACTTCGTAGTTATACCCTGCGTCCCAAAGGATTTGTCGTTCCACTTCACCATAATAACCAAACCGGCAAGGGCCGATTCCACCAGTAATTACAATCGTATCTGCCCCTGCATTCGCAGCTTCCAGATAATTTCCGAGATTTAATTTCAATGGTAAACAGGCCGATTCCGGTGATAATTTCGTTCCTAAATTTAAAGTTCGTTTACTGTTAAACGGCGGGACCACCACATCAACATTGAGAGATTCAAAGAGCGTTTGAATCACGATCCAGGCATTCCCCATATGTGGAAACGTAACCTTCATGGCCCCTCCTCCTTTCGATCATATCCAAAAAGGCTTCAAGCCGAGTAACGAGACCCGCCTCTCCACTGTGTTCATCCAGGGTAACCACCATATAGGGCTTATGTTGTTCTCTGGCTCTTCGAGACACTAGTTCTTGTACCATCGAGTCCGTCCCGCACCCAAAGCAAGTAAGATAAATAATACCGTCAACCCTTTGATCCTCAGCAAATTTATTACCGGCGCCGAAGATTTGCTTAGAGTGACTCCAAAATAACTTTTTCCGCAATCCGGATAAGTTAGTCTCGACTTCTTCTTGATTGACGTTTTGGACCAAATCCACCTTCGCTTTCTCGCGAAGCTTTCTGAGAAGATTTAAGTTAGCATAAGATTCATGTATTAGGTAAGAATGTCCAACTAAAGCAATTCTCAGACGATCCTCATTCTGATCAACTATCGGAAGCTCATCTGTAGGTTTTAATGCCGTCGATGACATTTTTGCAAACATCTGCTCTTTCCATGTCACTGGGGTGGGGACCTTATCACTTTCCCTTAAGTCCTTTGCAGCTCGTTCAATCTCACGAATACCGTCCTCAAAATTCCACCCCGCTCCCATTGTGTCTTGATATCTTTTCTGCCACTCTATGCCTTCGTTAAAGGCCATACGGACATCCGGGCTGCCCTTGCCCAGTTTTAGTCCCAAACCCTCCAGATCCTTTAACACCTGACGTCTGCCCATTCGCCAATTCATGGTAACAGTTAACACAGGCATTCCCTGAGGAACTGCCGTAAGCAGACTTTCTGGAATACCCAGGAATTTTGGACAAGTGTATGTATCTGTTTCGACACTAACTATACGAGGCAGAAAAATCCAATCAACATCCTTTAAGGCCTGAATATGGCCTGCTAGAAGTTTAAGCGGTAAACACGTTTCGTCACTGGCTTTCTTTAAGCCCTGTTCCATAATTTGCCGATGAGTGGCCGGCGATGTTACCAACTCAATACCTAGACTATGGAAAAAACCGGCCCAAAAAGGGAAGTGGTCAAAATAGTAGAGAGCACGAGGAAACCCAATTCTCACTTATGCTGCATCCTTTCAGATCCTATTTGCCGCCGCCCCGCGGCTGACGATCATTGTCTTGTGGTTTTAAGATGCTTGGGCGTTTATTTGCAATCGGAACGGGAGAACGAACTAAAATTGCCTTCATTGCCTTTGCATCAAAAGGCAGAAGGGGCCAGAGGTAAGGCACACCAAAGGATTTTGTCCGCCATAAAAGGAAGAATACCGCTGCTGCCCCGATCCAAAACCCAATAAAATTAAAAAGTCCAGTCATTATGATGAGGAACAACCGTGCTAAACGGTTGGCTAACCCTAATTCATAGCTGGGCGTTGCAAATGTCCCCACTGAGACAATCGCAATATACATGACAACCTCCGGGGTAAACAGACCTACTTTCACGGCGATATCCCCGAGCATAAAAGCCGCGATCAGACCTAAGGCGGTTCCAAGGGGACCGGGAGTATGAATTGTTCCTAAACGCAAGAGATCCACGCCAAACTCAGCCAATATTACCTGTACCAGTAAAGGAACTGTTGTTTGCTCCGTGAGACCGATAAACTGAATCGATTCCGGCAGTAACTGCGGATTCAGAGCCGCACCTAACCAAAGGGGGAGAAGAAAAAGGGCTGCAAAAATCCCTCCAAATCGTATCCAACGCAGATATGCCCCTACAATCGGTTCTTGCCGATACTCTTCCGCATGCTGAACATGACTCCAGAAGGTCGACGGTGCGATCATAATGGATGGAGAGGTATCAACTATAATGACGACATACCCTTCCAATAAATGAATAGCCGCTACATCCGGTCGTTCAGTATATCGGACACGAGGATAAGGGTTCCAGAATTTACTTCCGAGAATAAACTCTTCGACACTTTTTTCTGCCATAGGAATGCCGTCAATTTTTATTGCCTGGATGTCTTCTTGAATCTTTTTTACCATATCTAAGTTGGTAATATCTTCAATGTAGGCAATGCAAACATCAGTCTTTGATCGGCCGCCCACTTGAACTAACTTCATACGCAGTTTTGGATCTCGCAAACGTCGGCGTATTAAAGTTGTATTCATGACGAGGGTCTCTGTAAATCCGTCACGACTTCCCCGTGTCACCCGCTCGATATCAGGCTCCTGAGGCGCACGGGCAGGATAGGACCGTGCATCCACAATAATGGCTTTATCCTGTCCATCGACAAAGATGGCCATGGGCCCCGATAAAACGAAATAGAATACTTTGTCCATAGTTTGAACTTCAGAGACTTGTAAATTAACGATACGTCCCTTAACAAGTTTATCTAAGGCATTGACAATGAGGTCGGATCGTTCTAAGTCAATCAAGGCATCCAGTATATAACTTGCGACTTGCGAGTTTACCATCCCATTAACGGAATAGATAGCAACTCTTTTGCCGCCAATAGACATTTCACGAAGCACGATATCAAAACTATCAGGCACTCCCAATTCCCGATTTAGATACTCGATATTTTCTTGATAATTCTTACTTACGGGAATATTTTTCTCGCTTGAATTGTCATCCATACTTTGCAGCTCCCTCTTATTCCTGGCTCTCGTTTCGCATGGCTTTATCCCTTTGCTTTAAAAGCAACTGACATCAGATAGCCAAAAAAGACAGCTGCCGCAATCCCTACCGCTGCCGCTTCAACCCCACCGGAAAAGGCTCCCATAATCCCTCGTTTTTCAACCGCCTCCATGGCCCCTTTCGCTAAAGAATAACCAAAACCGGACAGGGGAATTGAAGCACCAGCTCCACCTATTTTCACCAAAGGTTCGTATATCCCCAACGCCCCAAGAATTGCTCCGCCAGACACAAAAGAAACTAACACGTGGGCAGGCGTAAATGTGGGCTTTGTTAAGTCCATAAGAAGCTGTCCTATCATACAAATTATCCCTCCGACAATAAAAGCCGGAACAATCATCTCAAACATATTCTTACGATCCTTTCTGTTACCCTTCAATAACCACTGCGTGTCCAATACCGGGAATGGATTCTCCCTGTAAGGCAGAGGTTGGACTATGCAAGGCACCACTGCCTACCAGCATGACCCTTTTTAGCTTCCCGGCTTTAATTCTCTGCAAAATATCCCCAGCCAAGACTACCGATGAACAACCACACCCACTTGCTCCTGAGTGAGTATCCTGACTCTCGTCATAAATCATGACCCCGCAATCAGTAAAGTTCGTCCCCATATTCATACCGCTTTGCTTCAATAGTTCACAGGCTAGTGCCAAACCGACCGCGCCCAGATCTCCTGATGCAATCAGATTATAGTCAACCGGTCTAAGCTGCCTATCATGAAAGTGATTTAAGATCGTATCAGCAACCGCAGGAGCCATTGCCGCGCCCATATTATTCACATCTTTCACTGCAAAGTCTATTACTCTTCCAATTGTTGCTGAAGTAACGCGCGGACCCGCTCCGTCGCTTCCGAGAAGTACACTGCCCGCCCCTGTTACTGTCCACTGTGCACTCATAGCCCTTTGCGCACCCTGCTCGGTGGGCAACCGATATTGACGCTCAGCAGTATCGTGGTGGCTGGATACCCCCACTAGTACCTTTTGGGCAAATCCGCCATCAATTAACATACTCCCTACAGCTATACCTAAAGCCATAGTAGAGCAAGCTCCATACAAGCCGATAAAAGGTAAGGCCATTTGGCGAGCCGCAAAATTTGAAGAAATAATTTGATTCAGTAAATCTCCCGCTAACATAAAGTCAATTTGCTCCTTTGGGACTGACGCTTGATTTATGGCCCCATTCATCGCCTCTTGAAGCATTTTGCTCTCTGCAACTTCCCAGGATTTTTCGCCATTTAGGGCGTCTTTCCAAACCTTATCAAAGGTCTTTCCAAGAGGTCCTTGTCCTTCTTTAGGACCCACTATAGAATAGGACGATAAAATAACTGGCGGTTTAGCAAATACTACTGTCTGGTTTCCTACTCGTTTTAAGCTCATTTCAACCTATCCCCATTCATAAGGTGGAATATTTTATAATTAGTAAACTTGAAGTTGCTAGTCAGCATCTGTTTTGACTAGTGTAAAAGAAAGTACACAAAACCCACGACAATCGAGGTCGTGATGCCGTATACTAGTACTGGTCCTGCAACCGTGAATAATTTTGCCCCAACACCCATTACATATCCTTCACGCTTAAATTCCATGGCAGGGGCAACAATAGAATTTGCAAACCCCGTTACCGGAACAATTGAACCCGCACCTCCAAACTTCCCAATTTCATCATAAACGCCTAAACCAGTTAATAAAGCTCCCAAGAAAATCATCGTTGCAGTCGCCGCAGTCGATGCTTCGACGCGTGCTAAACCAAACGAGCTAAATAAATTGATGAAAATCTGCCCGATCGAACAGATAATCCCACCTACTATAAATGCTCGAACTACATTTTTGATAATTGTTGGCTTGGGTGTATATTGCTTAATTAAGGTTTGATATTTTTCTGCAGTTACAGATAACAAGGGTTTTTTTTGGGTTTGGTCAGCCATCCCCATTTCCTCCTTTTTTTACCAGTCAGAAAGTATAACTTTTTGTTATATACTTTCTGGAAGCATATTTTCTTTATCAGCGTCTAGCACTTTCTATTATTTGGCACAATGGGATATATTATACTTATTACCACAGTCTTTAATAATTTTTCTATTTCGACAGAGCCTTACAAGTAATTCCTAAAATTCAAGCAGGAAAATTATGGGTTATAGCGAAATCATTAGTATTGATAAATTTAGGGGGAATGGTCTTGAACCTTGAAAAAAAAATAGAACGCCTGACCCTACTTCTGCGCATAGACGGCGAACTGGACATGCACACTGCATCCGATCTTCGACAAGCCATAGACAGTGAGATTGAGAAACGAGGAATTCGTACAGTCATCCTTAATCTTCAAGATGTTCAGTTTGTCGATAGTTCCGGACTGGGTGTTATTCTGGGCAGATACAAGAAACTGCTTCCTTTAGGCGGAAAACTTAAAATCACGAATGTACCCCCTCACATTTATAAGATCATGGAATTATCCGGTTTACCAAAAATTATTAGCTTCTATATTGACGAAGCACATGCCTATGAGGAAGGAAGGGGAGCTTAATATGAAATCCAACCAAATAACCCTCACGTTTTCCAGTATCGCTGAAAATGTGAGTATTGCCCGTTTACTCATTGCTTCTATAGGAGGGCAATTGGATCTTTCACTTAATGACATCGAAGAGCTTAAAGTCGCGGTTTCCGAAGCAGTTTCTAATGCTATCATCCACGGATACCAGAGTGTCCCCAATAACATTGTTTACCTCGATCTGGAGATCGCTGACGACACCCTCATTATTGTTGTAAAGGATGAAGGATGTGGCATCTCTAATGTTGAGCAAGCAATGCAACCTGCTTACAGTACTGATCCTGAGCGAATGGGCCTAGGCTTTGTCTTCATGCAATCTTTCATGGACGAGCTTCAAGTAGAATCTAAACTTGAAGTGGGAACAACTGTTACCATGAAGAAGCGCTTCAAGCAAACACCCATCTCCTCTCATTAGGGGGGGCGAAATTATGATTCAACGACTATCAGAAATGAACCTCCCCCACTTTCCTTTGCTCTCAGATAAGGAGATGATGGAATACCTTCATGCTGCTAAAGAGGGTGATACAGCGGCCCGAGAACGTCTAATCAATTGTAACTTGAAACTAATTTTTAATTTAGTTCAACGTTTCACTCATCGAGGCTATGAGATGGAAGACCTCTTTCAGATTGGTACTATCGGGCTGATTAAAGCCATCGACAAATTCGACTTCACCTATGGCGTCAAGTTCTCAACTTATGCCGTGCCAATGATTATCGGAGAAATACGGCGTTTTCTCCGGGATGATCATCCCGTGAAAGTTCCTCGCTCCTATAAGGAACTTGTCTATAAAGTGAATCGCGCTCGTGATGAACTGTCAGCCACCTTAGGCAGAGAAGCAACAATCGGAGAAATTGCCAATAGTATCGGTATTGATCGAGATGAGATCGTCATTGCACTTGAAGCTATCCAAAGCCCTACTTCCATCTACGATACCCTATATCAGGACGACTCGGATCCCATCTACGTTCTCGATCAACTCTCTGATGAAAAGGGTCTTGAGCCTGGCTGGTTCGAAAAAATTGCCCTTAATGAGGTCTTGGACAAGTTGCCTGAGAGAGAGAAGCGTGTCCTGCTAATGCGATTTTTTGAAGATAAGACCCAGAGTCAAATCGCCAGTCAGCTTAATCTCTCTCAAGTTCAGATTTCTCGAATCGAACGTGCCGCGCTCCTTAGAATCCGCAAATTAGCCCAAATTAATGATCGTTCAGACATAGATCCAGAGTAGAATCCTTGATGGCTAGAAACCGAAAACACCCTTCATGGTACGTCCCAACTGATTGATGAGCCCAGCTTTGGCAACAGGATGATCAGCAATTAAATTAACGCTCGCTTGCAACTGGTCATTTTGATAAAGTAAAACTTCTCCTAATTTTTGACCCTTCTCAATAGGTGCACTGATTTCTGGGTTAAGCTTTGTCTCGACCCAGAAATTTTTATCTTTTCCTTTCTCCACTGTTGCTCCCAAGGATTTTTCTGTGATAGCTATTATCTCATTTTCTACCCCTTTACTAACTTTAACGACTCCCTGCTTCTCTTCAGCTGGGGCAAACTGTTTAAATTCATATTTAGCAAAACCATAGTTGTAGATTTTCATGGATTCAGCAAAATGTCCCCTAACTTGAGGTACACCCATAACGACACAAATTAACCTTAATCCATTTCTTTCAACCGTCGATGCCAGACAATATTTAGCCTCATTAGTCCAACCTGTTTTGAGACCATCCGCACCGGGGTACCACCACAGCAACTTGTTAGTATTCCAAAGCTTAAATTTGCCCTCCCGCAGGTCATATTCCTTCATGCTGGTCAGCTTACGAATAAGGGGATAATTAAGTGCTTCCTTAGAAATCATCGCCAAATCGTATGCACTCGTATAGTGCCCTTCTGCAGGCAGTCCGTAAGCATTAGCAAAATGCGTGTTTTTCAGTCCTAATTCTAGAGCCTTGCGATTCATTTCCTCTACAAAGGCCTCATGTGTCCCATTGATATGTTCAGCTACTGCGACACAGCCATCATTAGCTGATCCTACAGCAATAGCAATTAACATCTGCTCTAAGGTGAAAGTTTCTCCAGGCTCAAGGTAGATTTGAGAACCTCCAAGTTTACAGGCATTCTCACTCGCTGTTACGATATCTGTCAACTTAACTTTTTCTGAAGCCACTGCTTCTGCCGCTACCAATAATGTCATAATCTTAGTGACACTTGCCGGCGGCAATTCCTTCTGTGCTTCTTTTTCATACAGTATTCGTCCAGAAGCTGCGTCCATCAAAATAGCACTCGTTGCTTCAGTCTCGATCTCAACTCCCAATACTGGCTGCACGTGAGCAAAGCCTATGTTTCCAAGTACAACTGCCATCGCTAAAACCATTGATAAAACTTTGCGCATCTTTTGTCCCCCCTCATAAAATTAGTGAAATTAAAGGTGACTTTATTATTCCCGAAAAAGTAAATTATATTGGATTGCTCCTATAAAATAGCAAAAAGCCTTTGTAAATTGCTTAAGCAGATTACTAAAGGCCTTTTTTATATCTAATTTAACCCAGACCTTATCTTCATTGGGAACTCCACCCACGCGCTTCAATACCTGCTAAACCGCTTCATAGGTACTTTAACATCTCTAAGTCCATGCCAATAACAGGGACTCAAATAGCGCAGACTTATTTTAGAAGGATAAAGTCTGTGCCTCAGCACACACCCGCGAATAACCTCAATTCCTGCGCTGTCGCATTCTTGTTGGAGTTCCCGAGTCCAGGTTTGTTCTTGGAACCAAATCTTACTGCATCCTGCAGACACCGCATCAGGAACCAGAGACTTGAGCCTTTCTGGCAACAGACACGGTACTGCAACCGTTACCTTGTCTGTCAGTTGCGCTAAATTGGAGTAGACCTTGCTCCCATCTACGCGAGATAAACCCTCAGCAACGGGATATACAACACATCTGAAATCTTTCAATGCCCGCCAAACCTTCCAAGCATGTTTATGCTTTTGAAATTTTTGAGCATCCCCTAGCACGGCAAACGTATCCTGAGTCGATAACCCTTCGGCCAAAGGGTAAAAATTTTTCTCACGGACCATAACAAAAATCCCCCTCCCCAGTTGCACTTATAATATGCATACGTGAGGAGGGGAATATTATGAGTAAAGTGGGAGTGTTACGATAATTATAAATCGTTTACTGTATAACCTCTTCAATTAAAGAAGGCAACTCAGGAGCTTCATTTCCTACAGAAACTAAGTCTTTAGCTAAGAGCAGTCCCTCTGCTAACTTCTCTTTATCACTGCCATAGAGTTGCAATAGAGGTTCTCCGGCTTCTACCCACTCTCCAGCTTTTTTAACTAGTAAGACCCCGGTCCCTAAATCAATGGGGCTGTCCTTTGTAGTTCGACCTGCACCGAGAGTCATAGCTAAAACCCCAACTTTTTGTGCATCAAAGGGTCGTACGTACCCGGATTGATGAGCAAGGATGGGTAAATTCCATGGTGCGAGCTTAAGGCGTCGATCCATTACAGCTTGGGCATCTCCCCCCTGCTCTGTTAAAAAGGCTAAAAATTTATTCCACGCTGCACCACTTTCTATGCTATGAAGCAAGCATTTCTTGCCTGCCCCAACATTGGGTACAGAGTCTCCAGCCACAAGCATCCAAGCTCCCAATTCTAAACAGACTTTCATTAAATCATCCGGACCCTTCCCCTGCAAGGCATCCGCCACTTCAAGGACTTCCAAACTATTTCCGACAGCACGGCCCAGGGGCTGATTCATATTACTTAATACTGCAATCGTCTGTCGCCCCAGAGCTTTGCCGATGTCCACCATTGTCCTTGCTAATATTCGGGCATCTTCAACCGTCTTCATGAAGGCCCCGGAACCGTACTTTACGTCCAAGACGATCCCTTGGGCTCCTGCAGCAATCTTCTTACTCATTACAGAAGAGGCAATCAGAGGAATGGAACTGACAGTCCCAGTGACATCGCGGAGAGCATAAAGTTTTTTGTCGGCAGGTACAAGATTTCCCGTCTGGGCGATTACGGATAATCCGATCTTCTTAACTTGCGTCAGGAATTCTTCCTGTGTAAGCTCGACCCGAAATCCGGGTATCGAGCTAAGCTTATCGATCGTTCCCCCAGTATGCCCAAGCCCTCTCCCGGACATTTTTGCCACAGGCACGCCACAGGCGGCAACCATTGGACCGATCAGTAAGGTAGCTTTATCTCCCACCCCTCCTGTGCTGTGTTTATCGACAAATCGCCCGCCAATAGCGGAGAGATCCAGTTGATCTCCGCTATTGGCCATCGCCAAGGTAAGTTCGGCAGTTTCCTCAAGGGACATACCCCGAAAATAAACCGCCATAGCCCAAGCAGACATTTGGTAATCAGGGATATCTCCTTGAACATACCCTTTGATAATAAATTGAATTTCCTTCTTAGAAAGGGATTCCCCGTCTCTTTTCTTCACAATTAGATCTGTCATGCGCATATGAAATCACTCCTAAAGTACTCTCATGAGACCCTGCACAAAGTTGACGAATTTCTTTTCAACCCGTTCAGCTGTTTCCATAACTTCCGTATGACTAAGTTTTTGGGGCAAGATGCCAGCTGCCATATTAGTTACACAGGAGATCCCTAAGACCTTCATGCCACCATGATTGGCAACTATAACTTCGGGAACCGTACTCATGCCCACCATATCTGCTCCAATCACACGCAAATGGCGAATTTCGGCAGGGGTTTCATAGCTGGGGCCGCTCATGGCCGCATAAACCCCTTCATGAGGACGAATTTCATGCTCTTGAACAATAGCTAAGGCCTTTTTACGCCACTCTGAATTATATCCCTCGCTTAGGTCTGGAAAGCGAGGACCTAGATTTGAAAGATTTAACCCACGCAAAGGATTTTCACCCATCATGTTGAGATGATCTTTAATGAGTATCAGATCTCCCGGACGAAATTCCGGATTTATTCCCCCGGCTGCATTCGTAACAACAAGTCCGGTTACTCCTAAGACTTGCATTACCCGTATTGGGAAGGTCACTTCCTGCATAGTATAGCCTTCATAATAGTGAAAGCGGCCTTGCATGACTACAACTGAGCGATCCTCAACTTTTCCAAAAACTAGTTTGCCCGCATGCCCCTCAACCGTCGAAACAGGGAAATGCGGAATATCTTTGTAGCTAATTGTTACCTTCTCCTTAACCAGATCAGCAAAAGCCCCTAACCCAGAGCCTAGAATAATACCAAGCTCAGGCAGTGAAGGAACTCTCTCTATAAGGTAACTGCGCGCCTCAGCTAGTTTAAAATTATATTCCTGTTCCGAAATCATTAAATTCCCTCCCGTTCTATATCCGAATAGAAGCTTTTTCCATTGGCCATTGGCTCAGTATTAAGGTATTCGACCACAGTTGCCCCTAAATCTGCGAAGGTAGATCTCACGCCCAGGTTGACCCCCTTGTTCAGGATTGGCCCACAAACCAATAACGGAACATATTCCCGTGTGTGATCTGTACCAGGCATGGTTGGATCACACCCATGATCCGCCGTAATGATAAGCATGTCCTCTGACCCCAGGGCTTCAAATATCTCCGGTAAACGTGCATCAAAATCCTCTAAAGCCTTAGCATACCCTTCAACATCATTTCTGTGTCCATATATCATATCGAAATCGACAAGATTGGCCATAATCAGGCCAGCTTCTACCTTGGCCATATAGGCTAAAGTTTTATCAACGCTCTCCATATTCCCTTTTGAGGGAACATAGTCAGTTACACCCCGCCCGGCATAAATATCATTTATCTTACCCACCGTACAAACTTCTAGCCCGCGTCCCTTTATATATTCTAATAGTATTTTATGAGGGGGTTCGAGTGCAAAGTCATGCCTGTTTGTGGTGCGGTAAAAATTCCCTGTCTCTCCGAGAAAGGGCCGTGCAATTACGCGTCCAACACGCAATTCACCCATCAGCATAGTACGTGCTGTCTGACATATGCGCATTAGCTCCGGCAAAGGAATAATTTCTTCATGGGCAGCCACTTGAAAAACGGAGTCAGCTGAAGTATAGACAATAGGTTTCCCTGTCCGTACATGCTCTTCACCAAGACGCTGAATGATCTCGGTCCCGGATGCAACTTCATTACCGATCACCTTTCTCCCTATCTCTAGCTCATAGCGTTTGATAAAATCCCTTGGAAAACCTTGGGGAAAGGTTGGAAGTGCTCTCTCCAGTATTACTCCCGCCATCTCCCAATGCCCGGTTGTTGTATCCTTGCCTAGAGATCGTTCTGCCATTTTTCCAAAATTGCCCTCAGGAGCAGGAGCCGGGGGTACTCCCGTGATAGAATTAATATTTCCCAAACCAAGTTTTTGAAGATGAGGGACATTAAGTCCTCCACGCTGACGAGCAACATTACCTAACGTATAGCTCCCCAAGTCCCCGTATTTCTCAGCATCGGGCATTTCACCTATTCCAACGCTGTCTAATACAATAATTATAACTCGCCTTGGCATGTCTTTCTTCACTCCCTAATCTTATAATCCGCTCGTGGATGAGCTTTCTGAAAAACATCTAACAAGCGCCTCCGTGTCAGATGGGTGTAGATCTGAGTGGTGGAGATGTCTGCATGTCCTAACATTTCTTGAACCGAACGCAAATCCGCCCCATGATCCAAAAGATGAGTTGCAAAACTGTGGCGAAACATGTGAGGAGAAATCGATTGCTCAAGATTATGATCTTTTCCCCATTTTTTTAGAATATACACGACTCCTTGACGAGTTAGAGGACGTCCATGAGAATTCAAAAAAAGAATATCGCTTTTTTGCTTACCGCATAAGCGCCCGCGCGGCCCGTTTAAGTAACGCTCCAAACCTCGAATTGCAGGCTCGCCTAAGGGTACAATCCGCTCCTTATTCCCTTTGCCGATACAGCGTACATACCCCACATCCAATGAAACATCCGACAAGTGCAGCCCAATCAGTTCAGAAACTCGAAGCCCGCTGCTATAGAGAACTTCCAGCATCGTTAAATTTCTCAGAGTAAGATCCGTTTTCTCCTCTGATTTTAATAGTTTGTCCATTGTAACTTCCGACAACACCTTCGGAAGTGGTTGATTCAGCTTTGGAGTCACTAAATATGTACTTGGATTATCGCCACGTTGCCCTTCATCCAGCAAAAACGCAAAAAATCCTCGGAGTGTTGCATTACATCGTGCAATAGTTCGAGGGGATTTTCCAGCTTCCTTGCATTTTAGCAGAAACAGAAACAAATCATTGCCCTCACAGCCGGAAATGTCCGTACCACGCTGTTCAAGGTAGCTCATCAACTGACGCAAGTCACGTTCATACGCCTGCCTAGTGTTCTCAGAAAGCCCCCGCTCAACATGCAAGTAGGTCAAGTACTTCTTCAAACTCTTCTCTTCGGAGGTCAATTCCCCCCCCCCTTTCTTACTAAGTTCTACACTGGCAGGGGATTTTCCTTGTACTAGCGGAAAGTATAAATTCAACTAAAGTACATCCTGTGTTAAATATTTATCTCTCTGGAAAGATTTATTTCTACCCGCAAAGGATTGCCATGTGGATTTTTCTCATTATGTAACATAGAAGACATTAAGCTATTGCACACAGCAACTAATTTTGGCAGAAGAACGGCAAGTATTATTAAAAGCACAAATACCCTGCCAAGATAAAGGAAAAAATCCACCCAGCTTTTTTTTGGCCGCATCACGCCCCCCCCTATCCCTAAAACCTATGCACCTCCTGATTGTCCTTATCCTAGAAAAAAGAAAGGGACCGTAACCTTATCTTCATAACCCTCCCACCAGCGGGCTCGTAGCCACCATTGCTGCAATAAGAAAGAGTGGTCTCCGAATTAACGGATTCCACTCGATGATAAACAACCATGCTCTGCAATTCATTCGTATTTGAACATTCCTAATTAAATCTGTGCACTCTGCTTAGAGCAGAGCTTCTTCTAATGGAGTATACATAATGTTCAAGGATTGAGCGACGGCCTTATGGGTCAACTTGCCGTTTATGACGTTAACCCCTTTACGCAGGGATCTATTTTCTTGAATCGCCTTAAAATAACCCTTATTTACGATTTCAAGGGCATACCCAAGTGTAACGTTAGTCAAGGCAAAGGTTGATGTACGGGCAACTGCTCCGGCAATATTTGGAACTGCGTAATGAACAACCCCATATTTAATAAAGGTGGGATCATCATGAGTTGTAACCCGATCAATAGTAGCAATACTGCCGCCTTGGTCGATTGCAACATCGACAATAACACTTCCGGGAGACATTGCTTGCACCATGTCCTCAGTTACCAGGTGGGGTGCACGGGCACCAGGAATAAGAACCGCTCCAACTAATAAATCCGCTTTAGCCACACTATTGGCTATATTAAAGGGATTTGAAGCCAAAGTTCTGACTCGGCCATTAAACATTTCATCAATGTCCCTAAGCCGCTGAGTGCTTTTTTCCACTATCGTAACTCCTGCTCCCAGGCCAATGGCCATTCTGGCAGCATTTGTTCCAACAATTCCGCCTCCAATGATGGTTACGTTTGCAGGAGTAACTCCTGGAACACCACCAAGCAGAATGCCTTTTCCACCGTTAGGTTTTTCGAGTAATTCAGCTCCTATTTGAATTGACATGCGTCCAGCTACTTCACTCATTGGAATAAGCAATGGCAATGAGCCATTATCCAATTGAATGGTTTCGTAGGCTATTGCCACTACTTGTTTCTCCATCAGTGCTTTGGTTAATTCGGGTTCTTTTGCCAGATGCAAATAAGTGAATAGAATTTGTCCCTTTTTGAAATAGGCATATTCATCGGCTACCGGTTCTTTAACCTTAATAATCATTTCGGCTTGCCATACTTCTTCGGATGAATCAACGATCTGAGCACCAGCATCAATATACTGTTGATCGGTGATACCACTTCCTTCTCCAGCAGCCATCTCCACAAGAACTTTATGCCCAGTCAAAGTAAAAGCGTGGACTCCGGCTGGGGTGATAGCCACACGACTCTCATTATTTTTTGTCTCTTTCGGTACTCCAATCAGCATGATTAAACCTCCATCTCAATCATTAGCACTATTATAGTTTTATTATAATGCAACCATTGTACGGATAGCAAGCCTTGAAATCTCAGTCTTACTCACAATTGCACTTTTATTAGGATCCGTGGCATCTAACAACAACCTGCTAAAGGGTTAATAAGCGCAAACCAAGGATCGAAAAGTAACCTTGGGCGACACCTACTGCAACTGCACCAATAGAAACAAAGGCAGCCGCTGCTGTATAGTAAAGAAATTCTCTTCGCAATGACTCTCCTCTAGCTTTCCCACGAAGTAACAGAAATGAAAAGATTGTTGCCAGTCCTGCTCCAAGGAGCAGTAAAGGAATTGCAAATATTGTCGGCACGAAGACGGTCGTTAATACCAAGGCAATTCCCAGTGTTCCTTTCGCTCCAATAATAAAGCTGATGGTAAAGCCAAGAATAAATCCTCGTGTAAAGACAATTAAATAGATTAAGGGAGCACCGATAATGGTAAGCCCTAAGATCCATATTCCAGCCATCATGATAAACATATCCCTGGCAAGTTGTCCAAGAAAAGCAGGTTCGAAAGAAGTCGGTTGATTTTTTAAAAGTGTGTCTAAAAAATTTACTAATTGGGAGGTTTCAGAAAGTCCTAAAGCGTTAACCCCCACTCCCCCAAACACCACACCTGCAAGATAAACACTTGAAAGCGTGAGATAAATAACCCAATATTGACGAATGTGTTCGCCGAGTTGTTTCCACATCCTTTGCACCCCTTCCCATAGTCCTCTATGGGATTTTATTCCACTTCAGGCGAAAGTATGTCCACAACTCTGCCAAATACTCCCCCTCCGCCGGCTTCTATTATTAATTCACCATAACGATCTTTGATAATCCAAGCAGCGACCTTTTCTCCAGCGACGGCCCGCAGCTCTTCCATGTTAACCTGATGAAGTATGGTCATTTCTGTGCCAAAAGCACTTAAAAGTCGTTCATACATTTTAGGCCCGATTCCCGGAAGTTGTCGCAGGGGGACCTGATGAACATAGGTTGAAACATCGTGTTTTCCCAACGGACGATCCGCTATACTGACCAAACGATCCAAGACACCCATGACAACCTGCTTGCTCCCACAATCAGGGCACATCAATTGTGGAGCGGGGCTCTTGATTACCTTTTCACAGCTCAGACAATACGTACGATGATATTTGCCAACTCTTGGGGGCAAGCCATAATTTCGAACAGCCTGTTTGCTTTTCCCTATAATTAAATCCAATAATCCACCGAAGGAAGGGTCTGTTCTAGCTAAAGAGTTATACTCTCGGGCAATGTTTGGCAGAGAGTGGGCATCTGAGTTACTAAACATGACCATAGAATCCAGTTCACTGATGCTCTTCGCCATTGCCCTGTCGGCACTGAGCCCAATTTCTACTGCTTTGGGCAAGATTGGCAGAACATCTCTCAACCTCCGGCAACAAGCGCCGTAAATTCCCTTATGAGGAGTAAAGGCATGAGCAGGAAACCATAGTCCCTCTGCCTTAGTAACAGCCTCAAGCCATAGATCAATGGGGAGAAATCCCCTCTGAGTACTTAATTGCCAGTTTTTAATACCATTCTTTATAGACCGAACATACTGTTCTACTTGTTCGAGATAAGGAAAATAAGCCAAGAAATGAGCATTTCCTTCACCGACTTGCAGTTCAATCTCATGTCCGGGAATCACCGCTAACCCATTGGCAGCATACCCTCCGGTTGATAGAGGTTTTAAAACTCCTGAAGCAAGTAAAGTCTTAAAATCCCCTTGGACTCCCGGTGAATGTGAATCAACAATCCCAACCAGAGAAAGTCCTTTTACTTCCCTTGCAACTTGAAGAATATTGGGTAAGGTTAAGGTCTTCGCCCCAGTGATCTTTACATATTTGCCGTCTAAGCTTTGCCCAATATGTATATGCAAATCTGCAAAAATCATCCCATTCGGCCTTGAACAAGTAATATCCCCAGTATAGTTTTAGCGTCAATGAACTCATTCTGTTTCGCCCTTTGCACTGCTTCATCCCATGCGATTTTTTCTACCTCTATAAATTCGTCATCATCTGGAGTGAGGGGATCCCAGACCAAATCTCGAGCCAGAAAGAGATGCATCACCTCATCCGTAAAACCCGGGGTGGTATAAAATGTGCCGATATGTTCCATGCTCCCTCGATAACCTGTTTCTTCGCGAAGCTCTCGTACAGCACAATCAAGGGGAGGCTCCTGAGGATCGAGTTTTCCTGCAGGGATTTCTAAGGTTTCCTGGGCAATGGCATATCTGTATTGACGAACTAGAAGCACCTGCTGATCCAAAATAGCAATAATCCCTACTGCTCCCGGATGCCTCACGACTTCACGCGTTGACTCATGTCCGTTAGGCAAACGAACCCTATCCCGATCCAAACGGAGCATTCTCCCCTCAAAAAGCACTTCTCCATCGAGACGTTCTTCTTGTCGATTTTGCTTTTCCAATGAATTCCCCTCTTTCCTTAACTTGACTCCTTTACTTATTTTACCCTATGTACTGTCCATAATGCCAAGAAAAATAAAGAAAACAAAAAAGCAGTTAGTTGAAAAGACAACCAACTGCTTTCACCCCTTGATCAACCGCAAGATCTAAAATGGAGGAACTCTCTTCCTTTAGCCAACTCTATCCCTGTCTCAAGGGCCTTACGGTTCAGGGGAATAAGATTATGTCTGTACTCCGGCAGGACTTTCTTCAAAGCCCCAATTACGGATTCCAGGCTCACAGCACGGGTCATCTCGACAAAAGCGCCGAGAATAATCATATTTGAAACTCGATTATTTCCTAATATTTCACGACCCAGTTCAGTTACAGGGATTTTCGAAACCTGAAGATCTTGGCGCTTGGGCTCAATGTCGATCAGTGACGAGTTAATGAGTAATCGTCCTCCGGGTTTGACATTCTGTTCAAACTTTTCAAGGGAGGGACGATTCAGAACTATCAGCGTATCCGGTTCGGTAATGATGGGAGAACTTACCTCTTCATCTGAGATGGTGACAGAACAGTTGGCCGTTCCGCCGCGCATTTCCGGGCCGTAGGAGGGAATCCAACTTACGTGTTTTCCTTCGACGAGGCCCGCATAAGCAAGAAGCTGTCCCATGGACATAACCCCTTGCCCTCCAAAGCCTGCCAAGATAATTTCTTGCAACATCAGACATTCACCCCTTCTGCCATTTTTTTGACCCCGAGCGGGTAAACAGGAATCATATTATCGACTAACCATCTTAAGGATTCTTTAGGTGTGCACCCCCAGTTCGTAGGACAGGTAGATAAGATTTCAACTAAAGTGAACCCGATACCAGCCATCTGAAATTTAAAGGCAGTCTTAATTGCTTTTTTTGCTTCGGACACTTCTTGGGGGGTGTGCACAGACACCCTGGCAATATAAGCCGGCCCATCCAGAGTCGCTAACATTTCCGATACTCTGATAGGATACCCTTGGGGAGCGGCATCTCTGCCTTGAGGAGAAGTCATGCTTACTTGCTTCAGCAGAGTTGTAGGGGCCATTTGCCCACCGGTCATACCATAAATGGCATTATTCACGAAAATCGTTGTGATTTTCTCACCCCGGGCAGCGGCATGCACAATTTCTGCAGTACCAATGGCAGCCAGATCCCCATCACCCTGATACGTAAAAACTATTTTTTGGGGATGAACTCGTTTTATTCCCGTAGCAACAGCCGGTGCCCTGCCATGAGCCGCTTGTTGCATATCTAGATTAAAGTAGTTATAGGCCAAGACAGAGCACCCTACGGGAGATACGCCAATGGTTTCTTCCCTGACTCCCAGTTCATCAATCACTTCAGCCACCAGGCGGTGAATAATGCCGTGCGTACAGCCTGGGCAATAGTGAGTCTTGGCTGAGGTTAATGCTTCCGGTCGATCAAAAACTGTTATCATGGGTTTTTACCTGCCTTTCCGCTATTGACCAAACGTTTAACTTCCTCAAGAACTGCGCGAGTGCCAGGAACCATGCCCCCGACACGCCCATACAAGTGGACCGGAACTTTAAACTCAAGGTTATAGCGAATGTCTTCTACAAGTTGCCCCATGCTCATCTCGACAGTGAGGACACATTCAGCTTTTTTACAGGCCTCCTGCAGAGCGACTTTCGGGAAAGGAAATAAGGAAATGGGTCGGAACAACCCTGCCTTGATTCCTTGGGCCCTTGCTTGATCTACAACCGCTTTAGCTATCCTGGCCGAAGTGCCGTAACCCACCAAGATCAGTTCAGCATCATTCGTCTGATAGCTTTCCCAGAGCACTTCTTTGCTCATTCGGTCATACTTTTGCTGCAAATGATGGTTGTGCTTTTCAAGTTCTGCTGGATCAAGAAATAATGAGTTAATTATATTGGGGTTTCGCCCCTTGGCACCGGTCGTTGCCCAGGGTTTCTCCTGTCTGAGAGTTTCTTTTTCTTCCGAGAATTCAACGGGCTCCATCATTTGTCCGAGAATGCCATCCCCTAAAATCATAACGGGATTACGGTATTCATCGGCAAGGTCAAAGGCTTTCTCCATCAGATCGACCATTTCCTGAACGGTGGCCGGGGCGAGGACCAGCAATCTATAGTCCCCATGCCCACCCCCTTTGACTGCTTGGAAATAGTCGGATTGGGCAGGCTGAATGCCGCCAAGTCCCGGTCCCCCTCGTTGGATATTTACAATGACACAAGGGAGCTCTGCCCCCGCCATATAAGTGATTCCCTCCTGTTTAAGGCTGATTCCCGGGCCGGATGAGGACGTCATTACTCGTGCCCCGGCACCCGCAGCACCGTAGACCATATTAATGGCTGCAATCTCAGACTCTGCTTGAACAAATACTCCTCCGACTTCCGGAAGACGTTTCGCGAGATACTGGGGAATTTCATTTTGCGGAGTGATGGGATACCCGAAAAAATAACGGCAACCGGCGTCAATCGCCGCCTCTGCTAAAGCCTCATTACCCTTCATTAGTACCTTCGCCATTATTCTTCTCCTCCTTTCGTACTGTGATTGCGACATCCGGACACATTCTGGCACAAAAGCCACAAGAAATGCACTTTTCTTGATCTGCCACGGTGGCCGGGTGAAAGCCCATGGCATTCAAATGATCGACCATAATTACAATATGTTTCGGACAAGCCTCCACACAAAGCTCACACCCTTTACAGCGGTCTTCATCAAACTCAACTCTCAGCATAAAAGCTCCTCCTTGTCTGATTAAATTCCGACCAATCAACGTTGACGAGTGCTTAGCTTAAGTAATTCGAGCGAATTCGTCCGATCCTCTCAATGCGCTGTTCAGCCATACGATCTGCAGCAATAGAGGTCGGTATTTTAAACTCTTTGGCGATTTTAAGGACTTTAGCAACATTGTCATAGACCTTTTCAACTTTTTTCAGGGCACGATCATAATTGTACCCGTCCAATTCATCTGCAACATTGATAACACCGCCACAATTAATAACATAGTCAGGCGCATAGAGAATTCCAAGTTCATGCAACTTGTCTCCGTGGTGTTCTTCTTTTAGCACATTATTGGCAGCACCCGCGATAATTTGGAACTTAAATTGTGAAATCGTTTGATCATTAACCACTGCCCCCATGGCACAGGGTGCGAAGATATCTGCTTTAACGCCAAAGATTTCATCAGGCCGGACAGCGATGGCTCCGATTTCATCAAGGACACGTTTTATAAGGTCATCATGAATATCCGTGACAATGAGTTTGGCACCCTCTTCGTGCAAGTGTTTTGCCAAATAATAGCCCACATGCCCCAGTCCCTGAATCGCAATTGTTTTTCCACTCAAGGAGTCACTGCCATAGGCTTCCATGGCAGTAGCTTTCATCCCACGCCATACTCCACGAGCTGTCATCGGGGAAGGGTCTCCGGAAGCACCGCTGGAAGATACTCCTGTCACAAAATCCGTCTCTAAATGTACCCAATCCATATCTTGAACAGTTGTCCCAACATCCTCAGCGGTAATGTACCGTCCGTTCAGTGATTGTACATACCGGCCAAAGGCTCGGAACAATTCTTCATTTTTTTGGGTGCGGGAGTCCCCAATAATCACGGTTTTTCCGCCGCCAAGATTTAAACCTGCTGCTGCATTTTTATAGGTCATCCCTCGGGCAAGCCTTAATGCGTCAAAGATTGCATCCTCTTCGCAGGCATAATCCCACATCCTTGTTCCGCCCAAGGCCGGTCCTAAAGTTGTGTCATGTATGCAAATAACGGCCTTCAGACCTGACGTCTGATCCTGACAAATAACGAGCTGTTCGTAATCGTACTTCTGTAAGTAATCAAAAATTTCCATTGTTTTTCCCCCTCAGGTCTTCAAAAATCATAATTCTCCTTATCTAATGCAATAACGCTGCCAGGACATTCCTGAAATCTAAAACCTCATATAGTAATTCACCTTAAGTAAAGAATTTTCTGAATTTATGAGGTTTTGGTTTAAGAAACCTCTTGAAAAAAAGACTGCGCCTATGAAAAATTCATAGTAATAATCTTGTCAGTAATGCAAAAGAATTCATGATTTGCAATTCTTGCATGCAATAATTTGCATGCAAGAATTGCGTACCATGAATACAATAAAAATATCACTCGAATTTCCTTCGTAAGCGCTATCATTTATTCAGCTAAGAGCATGCCGCTCTAATTTATAATAGAAATTGCGCAGTGACATTTTCAGGTCCTGCGCGGACTTTGTCTTATTGCCCCCATTTTTTTGGAGGGTAACTAAAAGTATGGCTCGTTCCCATTGTCGTTGTAACTCATCAAATCCCCCTCTTTCTTCGGTCGTTAACCCAGACTGTACCGAGTTGTCGTAACCCAGCTCCGGATAATTGACATTCGGATGGGCTAAAACCGGAAGATGTTGTAATTCCACAACTGTTTCTCCTAATCTCATATTAATAATTGCTCTCCCTAAAATGTTTTCTAACTCTCTAACGTTTCCCGGCCAGTGATAGCCCATCAAAATTTGTAACGCCTCGTCACTTACTTTTTCAACACAGCGTCCGTAGTCTTGATTGAAACTTCCAATAAGGTGGTGGACAAGTAAAGGGATATCCTCTCTTCGCTGTCTCAAGGGTGGAATAATGACCGGAATCACATTTAAACGATAATATAAATCTTCCCGAAATTTGCCGGCTCGCAATTCAGCTTCTAAATTTGCATTAGTAGCTGTAATCACTCGCACATCTATGTTAAACGGACGGTTATCTCCGACTTTTACAATTTCACGTTCTTGAAGCGCGCGCAAAAGTTTAGCTTGCAGGTTAAGACTGATTTCTCCAATCTCGTCGAGGAAAATAGTTCCCCCGTTGGCCTCTTCAAAAAGGCCCGACTTTCCACCGCGTTTGGCACCAGTAAAGGCACCTTCAACATAACCAAATAACTCGCTCTCCAAAAGGCCCTCCGCCAATGCTCCGCAATTCACTCGGATAAACTGCCCTTTTTGTCGGTCACTTGAGCGGTGGATGGCATGAGCAAACAGTTCTTTACCAGTCCCGCTTTCGCCGCGTAAGAGGACCGTAGCCGGCGTCACCGCTGCACGCCTTGCTTGTTCGATGGATGCTTTAATGACATCGCTTTCACCGATAATGTCACTAAAAGTATACTTTGCTTCCAAATGACGAATTAATCGTTTCGCTCTTTCCAACTCCTCTGACAGTTTATGGATCTCAGAGATATCGTGGAGCACGCCTACACTTCCCCTCAACTGCCCAGAAACTATGATCGGAGCGACATTGACAATCACCTCTTTGCGTTTAGGCCCCACTTTCATAAAAACGCCTTTAACAGGCTGACGAGTCTTCAAGACTTGAATGTGCATACTTTCTCCTTCAGCAATGTCTACGGTAGGAGGTTTACCAATGACATCATTCGCAGTCAGGCCTGTCAATCGAGTGTAAGCAGGGTTAATTAATAACCCAAGTCCCTTTTCATCCACCACTGAAATGGCATCCTGTGAGGAATCAATAATTGCGGAAAGCAGAATACGAACCTCCTGCAGGGTGTTTACTTTGGCTCTTAGCTCGTCAAATTCCTCCATATCAATTGCCCCTTCCAACTATCACCTTTGTTATGGATAAGTTCATTCTCTTTCTATCGGCAAAATCCTGCCAGCAATAATTCACTCAAGACTATTTGGGATTTCTCATTTTATTAAAAATAAAACACCTTTATTTGTACCCAATGCAGGTATAATAAAGGTGTTAATTAAAATTTTTACTAAAAATTTGTATTGCATTTTATATTGCTCTTAATACATTATTGACATGCGCAGTTTATCAGCCACCATTGCCACGAATTCCGAATTGGTGGGTTTACCGCGATCCACATTAATGGTGTACCCAAAAAAACGATTCATGAAATCCACATTTCCACGATCCCAAGCCAATTCAATGGCATGACGAATAGCCCGTTCAACACGACTGGGAGTTGTTTGATATTTCACAGCAATCATCGGATACAGCTCTTTGGTAACTGCTCCAAGTAGTGACACATCAGACACTACGTTTACAATAGCATCTCGTAAGTACTGGTACCCCTTGACGTGAGCAGGCACTCCCATCTGGTGAATCATCCTTGTCACTTCCACTTCAAGGTTTTTAGAGGTTGAAGGCAGTATCCCAGTGGAAATTTGTGAACTTGAACTTGAATTGGAATTAGCGTTTAAGACACTGTTTCGATTAGACACGGTACCGGAGTTTGAAGCAATATTTACGGAGCTTGAAAAATCATCTTGTAATTGGCGGATACGTTTACCTAAGATGTCTAAGTCAAAAGGTTTTAAAATGTAGTAATTTGCTCCAAGACTTACTGCTCGCTGGGTCATTGATTCCTGCCCAAAGGCAGTTAAAATAATTATTTTGGGTCTAAGAGATGTATTCTGAAGTTTTTCCAAGACACCTAACCCGTCAAGGTGGGGCATAATAATATCTAATAACACTACATGAGGTTCTTCCCGAGAAATTAATTCCAGAGCCTCATTTCCATGATATGCCACCCCAACAAGGCTCATATCTTCCTGCCGTTCAATATACTCCTTAACTACCTCGACAAATTCTCGGTTGTCATCCGCCAGTAGCACACGTATAGGCCTTTGCATTCCCAGGATCCCCCTCATTTCAGCCACATTCAATTTATATTTTCGACAATTGTTTAAATACTCCTTCTTTTCCTAAAGAATTTTACGATTTTTATTTTGAATTATTAAGAGCAGCCTTTAGAAAGGCTGCTCTTAAATATTAATTTCCAAGTTAATCTTTAAGCCGCTTCTCTTTTATCGACTTGAGAACTGTCATTCAGCATGTTTTGAATGAAGACTCCGTAACCCCGTTGACTGTCATTCACGAAAACGTGGGTTACTGCTCCGATTAGTTTCCCATCCTGAACAATCGGGCTGCCACTCATTCCTTGGATAATACCGCCTGTGACTTCCAGGAGCCTTGGATCTGTTACTCTCACAATCATATTTTTGCTGTCCGTTCGATTTTTCATGACACGATCGATATTAACAGCAAACTCCTCTATCTTTTCTCCTTGTATTACCGTGTAAATCTTAGCCGGACCAACTTTGACCTCCGATTCCCAACCAACCGGGATAGCTTCTTTAAAATAAGGATTCTCAATTCGTCCACTCATTTTACCAAAGATACCGGTCATAGTATTTTTTTCAATGGTTCCACTAAAAATAGAGTTAGGAACAAAGGAACCGATTTTTTCGCCTGGATGCCCTCGTTTCCCTTTTTCAATAGCATATATTGTTGAGGCAATGATTTTACCATCATAGACTTCAATCTTCTGATTAGTATCCGCATCGGTTATGACATGTCCTAAGGCACCATATAGATTAGTTACCGGGTCTAAAAATGACAGAGTCCCGACTCCTGCTGCTTCATCTCGAACAAATAAACCCATGCGGTATCTTCCAGTCTCAACACAAAAAATCGGATGCACTGTTTTCTCTACAACTTGGTCTTGATGCTTAAATAAAACATTGACAGATCCTTTTTGTTTTCCTGCCAGATTGATGGCATTGGATACCTCTTGATCCGTTTTAACTTCCTGATTTTCAATTTTCAAAAGGATATCCCCAACTTGGATCCCAGCTTCTTTCGCAGGGAATGAGTTCTTTCCGTTTTTGTCTACTACAGGCGCCTGTCCCACTACCATAACACCCTTAGTTTGTAAGGTTACCCCAATCGATTGCCCTCCGGGTATTAATTTTATGGGACTCATTACTTCGACTTCCCCCGAACTTAAGGGAAAAATCCCAAAAAGTTTGTAGGCTACATCCAGCTTTTCTGACATCTGAGAATGAGACACTCCTGAAGCAGTTACTGAAACTGTCTTGTGATTAGGTGAAGTTTTTTCTACTTGAATAATACTGGACCAAATACCTTTAAAGTTAGATTCCTCGTGACTAACTTGAGTTTGATGAATCTGAGGCAATTCAACTAACAGTTGAAGGAAGGTGCAAAACAAGAGACTGATTAATAATAAAACACTTCTTTTTTTCACTCTCTTATCATCCTCCACTCTATTCTCCCCATTGTATCTCCCCTTTTTCCTCGTTTTAGAGCGGTCAATATAATAAGTGAAGTGAAGGTTTTTTCGTTTGAATTCTAATGTTAAATTATCCAAATCACTTCTGTTTCATCCTGACAAAAGTGTTCCATATTCTCTAAAACAATGGCAAATTAGACAATATAAAAAGATTGCATAAAAAACTTTACGCAATCTTAAACCAAAACCCTATTTAAATTTACTTTTTTGAAGTACTTGGCTGACAGCTATAGGTTCAAATCTATCCTGAATTGTAAATTTTGTACTTCGTAAATCAGCCTCTCGCTTCGTGTATTATACCCCGAAGATTGTGGCCTCGAGCAGAGTGTTGCCGTAATTCTTGAGCATGTTTACGGGTAATTTCTATTTCCCCGCCCCCAAGCATTCGGGCAAGTTCTTCAACACGGTCAACCTCAGATAAGGAGTCAACTCGAGTTCGAGTCCTTTCCCCGTTGACTTCTTTAACTATACCATAGTGGGCCTCAGCAAAGGCTGCAACTTGTGCGGCATGTGTGATACAAAAAACTTGTTTATCCTGGGCGATTTTAGCCAACTTTTCACCGACTCTATGAATTGTTCTGCCTCCGACTCCACTGTCTACCTCATCAAAAATGAAGGTTCCAACCGACTCAACTTTCGCCAGCAGGCTTTTTAAAGCCAGCATCAAGCGTGACATTTCTCCTCCTGAAGCGACTTTTGCTAAGGGTTTAGGAGGCTCTCCCAAATTGGCGGAGAAATAAAATTCAGCTGTTTCTGCGCCACCCTTGGCAGGCTCCTCATTTGGCATAAACCGAACTTCAAATCGGCTTTTCTCTAAGGCTAAATCCGCAAGTTCAAGTGCCAATCCCTTCTCGATGCCCGTTGCTATTTCGCGCCGTTTTAAGCTTAATTCCTCAGCAACAATTTCATAGGCTTTTCGAGTTGTCTGTTTCTCGTTATGTATCTTTTCGAACTGCTCCTGAACATGAGTGATTTGATCCAATTCTTCAAGCATGCTCGCATTTTTTCCCAAAACTTCTTCAATCGTTGTCCCAAATCTCCGAAGCTTTTTGAGTAGAATAAGACGCTCTTCGATCTGGTCGAGTCTTTCCGGTTCGAACTCAAAATTATCACGATATGCCCTAATTTGTTCAGCTAAGTCTTCAGCCGAATAATAGACAGACTCGATTTGTTCATAAACATTTAATGTGCCATCTAAACGATCTAATTCTTGCAGAGCTTTGCGCGCCTGCCCTAACATATCAAAGGCTGCCGGTTTGCCCCCTGAACCTTCATAGAGTGCTCCATAGGCTTCAGAGACCAGACTGGTAATTCTCTCCGAGTTGCTTAGGCGTTTCTTTTCCTGAAGAAGTTCTTCTTCTTCGCCCGGTACCGGACTAACTCGTTCAATTTCCTCAATTTGATAACGAAGAAACTCTTCACGTTTTTGACGTTCATCCTCTGAAACGGATAATTCACGCTCTTTACGGATAATCCTCTGATAGGTTTTGGCGGCTTCATTCACCACATCCACTTCAACTTGGAGCCCCCCCAAGGCATCCAAAAGATCTTGATGGGTTTCGGGGCGAAAGAGAGAAAGATGTTCTATTTGACCGTGAATATCTACAAGCCCTACACAAAGCGAACGATAGAGGGTTAAGGGAATTGACCGGCCTTGTACACGACAGACATTTTTCCCTGTGGAGTTTATTTCACGAAAAAGAAATAATTGCCCGTCTTCCGCCGGATAACCAGCCTCTTCAAGCCTCTGTAAATACTCAGGTGCCAGATCATCGAAGACGCCTTCAATTCGTGCTCGTGATTCTCCATGCCGGATAAGATCTGTACTGGCACGTCCACCTAAAAGAACCCCTAGCGCGTCGATCAGCATTGATTTTCCCGCGCCGGTCTCTCCTGTAAACACAGTTAAACCACAACCGAAATTCAGACGAACTGTCTCCATTAGTCCAAAATTCTCTACGTGCAACTCTGCTAGCATAACAAAACCTCCTATCCGAGCAAGGCGCTTATCCGTTCCATGACCGACTGAACGGCCTCTTTTGGCTTAATAACCAAAAGAATCGTGTCATCTCCGGCGACTGTTCCAATGAGTTCCTCCCAGTTGCTATTATCCATCACAGCGGCTAAAGCATGTGCATTTCCTGGTATAGTTCGAATTACAATAAGGCTGTCAGTGTCATTAATAGAAACCATAGCCTCTCTTAATAAACGCTTAAGACGGTCTTGCAAGTTTACCGGATGATGTTCGCTGGGAACAGCATAGCGATATTCGTCTCCCTGACTGGGGACTTTAATCAATCCCATTTCCTTAATATCCCTAGAAACTGTTGCCTGTGTTACATCGAAACCTGCTAAGCGCAGTTTATCTGCAAGATCTTCCTGAGTGTGAATAATCTGCTTCGTGATGATTTCTTGAACCTTTATCTGGCGACGTGCTTTCATACACTAGCCTCCTTTCGCGATGCCCGATGCCGATGCCCGATAAGCCAAGCTCTGGCATTGTGCATAACCGCTCCTAATTCGCACCTCGCACCTTGTGCTTCTGCTTCGCACCTACTCATGCCAACGATCTCTTAGCTTTTCTCGAACGACCTGAGGGAAACTGCGCGTACCCAGCCGTATTAATAAGGCTTTTATCGGATCGGTTTTTATAATGACGGTTTGCCCTGAATAAATCACGATACTTTGACGGCCATCGAAAGTCACCATACACTTTTCTCCGTTAGCTAAGAGAATTTGGATTTCCTCCTCATCTGAGACAAGCATAGGACGAGCTGAGAGAGAGTGGGCAGCTAAGGGAGTGAGTAAGATTGCTTGGACATTAGGACTGATGATAGGCCCGCCGGCAGAAAGTGAATAGGCAGTGGAACCGGTTGGAGTAGAAACAATCAAGCCGTCCGCTGGATAGCTTACGGTAGGTTCTCCCGAAAGGTTTGCTTGCAGAGTAATGATTCCATCTCTGCCTTCTCTGGAAAACACAACATCATTTAAGACCCTGTAAGAAATTCCGTCCACAACGCCACCGTTAACAACTACATTCAACATTAAACGCTCTTGGATTTCAAAATCTTTACTCAGAATCTTTTCCAAAGCACCGTAAACTTCTTCACGTTCGATTTCACACAGAAACCCTAAGCGCCCAAAATTAACCCCCAAAACAGGGATTCCGAAGGAGGAGGCTTCACGCGCTGCTTGGAGAAGGGTCCCATCCCCTCCTAAGGATATCAGAAATTCCGCTTTATGCTTGATGATATCCTCCCACTCTGTTAAAACATCCCAGCCGCGAGCCCGAAACCACGCCTCGATCTTAGGAGCCAATGCTAAGGCTTCTGGTTTACTCATATTGCGCCACAAACCAACGATTTTTTCCATTTATTATTCCGTCTCTTTCTGAGCGTTGTGAACTACAAGTTCCAGCTCTGAATGCCAATCTATTCCCGATTCTTTTTGCAAACCCAACCAAGCCAAATATTCAATATTTCCCTCTGGGCCGCGAATTGGTGAATAATCTAACCCTAAGACCTGAAATCCTATACCCTCTGCTTGCCCAAGGACAGTCTCAATAACCTGTTTATGCACATTTTTGTCTTTAACCACGCCCTTTTTCCCGACATGCTCTCGTCCTGCTTCAAATTGAGGCTTAATTAGGGATACTACTTGTCCATCCTCTTTAAGAATAGCTATCATTGCAGGAAATATCTTCGTAATCGAGATAAAGGCTACATCGGAAACGATCCAGTCCACTTGCTCCGGCAAAGTGTCCGTTGAGAGATACCGAGCATTTACTCGCTCCATTGAGACTACCCGCGGATCAGTTCGGAGTTTCCAGTCTAACTGTCCATACCCTACATCTACGGCATAAACTCGTTTGGCTCCATTTTGCAAGGCACAATCTGTAAAGCCCCCCGTCGAAGCGCCTATATCGACTACTACTTTATCCTTAAAGGAGATTGGAAAGGCTTCCAGAGCCTTAGCTAACTTTAATCCGCCACGTGAAACAAACGGCAGGATTTCACCTTTCAATTCAATCAACGCATCTTGAGATAATTCCGACCCGGGCTTATCCACGCGTTGCCCTCCGACAAACACTATCCCTGCCATTACCATAGCTTTCGCTTTTTCACGACTGGTTGCCAACCCATTCTTGACGATTAAAACATCAATACGTTCTTTCCCTTTAGCCACTGTACCCCGTCCTTTTATCTGTGAGCAGAACTTTTTTAAGATTGCGCCACGTCACGAAACAATTTTAATCGTTCTGCTGCTTGCACGATTCCTTTTGTCGATAAGCCATGGACCGTAAACAAATGAGGAATAGATCCTTGATCGACGAACCCTGGATATCCCAAGCGTTCAACCGTTACCCCGTCAATTCCCTCTTCTTCAAGAAATTCCAAAATCGCGCTTCCCATGCCTCCTTTAAGAGAATGGTCTTCTATGGTGATTATTTTTTTTGTAAGCTGAGCGTAGTGTGATAAGAGTTTCCGATCCAAAGGATTTATATACCGCAAATTAATGACTGCAGCATCTACGCCGCGATAAGTTAATTCTTGAGCTGCAAGGAGACAAGTATTAACCATGGGACCAATTCCGATTAAGGTAACGTCCCGACCGTCTCTTAAGACTTCTGCTTTACCAATGGGGATTTGCTTTAACTTTTTATCCAGCGTCACGCCCTGTCCGACAGATCTCGGATAGCGCAGGGCAACAGGTCCGTCATGTTTTATCGCTGTATAGAGCATATGGCGCAACTCATTTTCATCTTTAGGTGCCATAAAGACTAAGTTAGGAATGATCCTAAAAAAAGATATGTCAAATACACCATGATGCGTAGGTCCATCATCCCCAACAATTCCGGCCCGGTCAATCGCTAAGACAACATTAGCCTGTTGCAAACAGACGTCATGCAAGACTTGATCATAGGCCCTTTGATAAAAGGTGGAATAGATGGCAACAACAGGCTTCAGACCCCCGAAAGCCAATCCTGCGGCAAAGGTTACGGCATGTTGTTCCGCAATTCCAACATCAAAGAAACGATCCGGTAATTCCTTGGCAAACTCATTAAGACCTGTTCCGCCTGGCATCGCCGCAGTAATTGCCACGATTTTTGGATTTTCCCTGGCAAGCTCACAAAGGGTCTCTCCGAAAACCGCCGTATAGGTGGGAGGAGCAGATTTCTTAGTCACTTTTCCGGTTTCGGGATCAAAAGGGCCTATCCCATGAAAGATATCCGGATTTTCCTCTGCAGGTTTGTATCCTTTTCCTTTACAAGTCACGACATGGACCAGAACGGGCCCTTTCTTATTCTTAGCTTGGACTAATACCTTTTCGACCAAAGCCAGATCATGTCCATCAATCGGCCCTAAGTATGTGAACCCCAATTCTTCAAAAAGTAATCCCGGTACCAGCAAATATTTTAGGCTGTCTTTGGCTTTAGCTGCTAACTTAGCAACCTGTGGTCCTATTTTGGGAATTCGTTTCAATAAGTATTCCAGATCCTCTTTACGTTTATCATATAGTGGATCTGTCCTCAATCGATTAAGATATGTAGACATTGCCCCTACGTTAGGAGAAATGGACATCTCGTTATCATTCAAGACCACGATCACATTTGTCTCACTATTTCCCGCATGATTTAAGGCCTCGTAGGCCATTCCGCCAGTCATAGCTCCATCTCCGATAACCGCTACAACATGATGACTCTCTTTGAGAACATCCCGAGCTTTAGCAAACCCTACAGCTGCCGAAATGGAGGTACTGGAGTGTCCGGTTTCAAAACTGTCGTGGGCACTTTCCCCCCGTTTGGGAAAGCCTGACAGACCTTTGTATTGGCGAATGGTCTTAAACTGTTTGAGCCGTCCGGTTATGAGCTTATGCACATAGGTCTGATGACCAACATCCCAGACAATCTTATCATGGGGGCTGTTAAATATTCGGTGTAACGCCAAGGTTAGTTCCACGACCCCAAGGTTCGGCGCTAAATGCCCTCCATTTTTGGAGACCACTTTAATCATTTCTTGCCTAATCTCCTGCGCCAGACTATTGAGGTCTGTCAGATCCAAACCGCGCAAGTCCTTCGGCTCATGAATTTTTTCGAGCAGTCCCATTCTTTTTCCCCCTCGTAATTAGGTCTAGGTCTAGGTTATATTCTAATTGCCCTTCATTTATCTAAACTAAAAGTCCAACAATGATTCCTACCATTACGCCCCCAAAAACCTCTAAAGGGGTATGTCCAATCAGTTCCTTAAGCCGTTCTTGAGCCATGTCAGGTCCATGGTATAAACGTTCGACTAACCGGTTTAGGACCTCTGCCTGTTTCCCTGCAGCCCGTCTCACTCCGGTAGCGTCATACAAGACAATCATACCGAAAACAGCCGCTACTGCGAAGATAGGCGAATCCCAGCCATAGTATTTTCCGACTCCCAAAGCTAAGGCACTCACCGTTGCAGAGTGGGAACTTGGAAAACCGCCTGAACTAAAAAAAAGTGAGAAATTTAGTTTCCTTAATAAAAACAGATTAATTGTAAATTTTAAAATTTGGGCTAAAAGCCATGCGGTTAGAGCTGAAATCAGAATTGCATTATGGTAAATCCCTGGAAATATCGGCATAATAACGACCTCATTTAATGTTTGCGTTCTTCAATATAGAATGCCAGCTCATTTAGAAAGCTTGCCCTTTTCCCCAATGGTTTTATGGCTGCCTGAGCTTTAAGCCTTTGAGCATGCAATTGGTGACCAGCGCCTTCAAGTCCCAGTAAAGAAACGTAAGTTGATTTACCCTGCCGAATATCGCTTCCGGCAGGTTTACCGAGAGTTTCGCTATCCCCAACTATATCCAAAATATCATCCTTTATCTGAAAGGCCAATCCTAAGGCTTGGGCATAATCCGTCAGTGCCTTGATTTGTTCCTCAGTACCTCCTGCTAAAATCCCTCCGAGCCGAGCAGAAACCGTCAATATGGCACCGGTTTTTGCTTTATGAATTTCCTCAATTTCATTTAAACTAAGGACTTTTCCTTCCCCAGCGACATCCGCTACCTGTCCGCCGACCATTCCATCTTTCCCTGCAGCAAGTGCAACCTCGCGAATGACGCGCAACTCTCTTTCAGGCTGACCAAGTTCTAAATTGGCCAGAATTTCAAAAGCATAGGTCAACAAGGCATCACCAGCCAGAATTGCCTGAGCCTCTCCGAAAACTTTGTGATTCGATAGTCTGCCCCTTCGATAATCGTCATTATCCATGGCTGGTAAATCATCATGAATTAAGGAGTATGTATGAATAAGCTCTATAGCCAGAGCGGCTTGTAAAACAGTTTCAGGATTACCTCCTACAGCCTCTGCTGAGGCCAAAGCTAACACAGGTCGAATTCGTTTGCCCCCTCCGATTAGGGAATAATACATACTCTCATTTAAACTGTCTTTATCCCACGGCAACTGAGCGAGAGATTGTTCAATCATTGTGAGATAACGTTGAAAGGTTTCCTTAAACACTTTTCACGTTCATCCTTCCCCATCGAAACTGGCAGGCATTATTTGTAATTGTCCATCCGGGCCTTCAAGCAAGATCTCCATTTGTTTTTCAGCTTGGTCCAACACCTTAGAACAATACTGAACGAGACCAATCCCCTCTTTAAATAAACTCAAGGCCTTTTCTAAGGGCAGATCTTTTTGTTCAAGGATTTTGACAATCATCTCCAAATGTTGAAGTCCTGTCTCCAGAGATGGTTCTTCTGTTGCATTCTCATTTATTTTATCTTGCACTTGCTCAAAAAGGTCCTCAGTCCATATATTTGTACTCATAGATCAATTTCCCTTCTCCAACACTCGGCAGTGTAAACTTCCTTCTCCTAAACGAATCCGAATTTGTTCATCGACCTCTACTTGGCTCACGGAGCGCACAAGGAGTCCTTCTGTATTATAAGTCAGTGAGTATCCCCTGCCTAAAATAGCCAATGGGCTTAGTAAATCAAGCTTAGCAGCCAATAGCTTTAGTATACCATTTTTATCAATTACAAATCTAGTCATACCCTCTTGAAGGCGTATTTGCAGGGCATCTAAACGTTGACGGCTCTGATCAATACGCCAAAATGGGTCTCTGAGAGGTCCCTTATTGGCGATTCCTTCTACATATTGACGTTTCCGCTCAATGAGAGTCCCCATAGCACCTGTTAGTCGAATGCGTAGTTGAGCCACTTGGAGCTGCAGGTCTAAGAGTATCGGCACCGCTAGTTCAGCGGCTGCAGAAGGGGTCGGCGCTCTGAGATCAGCTGCATAGTCTGAGATTGTCACATCTGTTTCGTGTCCTACCGCTGAAATAATGGGAATAACGGATGCTGAGATAGCACGGGCAACTATTTCTGTGTTAAATGCCCATAACTCCTCCAAAGAACCTCCGCCACGACCAACAATGATAACATCTACATCTCCATGTCGATTAAGTCGAGTAATTGCTTGAGCTACTTCCTGGGGAGCGGCTTCTCCTTGGACTGCAGCAGGAGCTAATATCCACGACATCCCCGGATGCCGCCGTTCAATAATATTAATGATATCTCGAATCGCAGCTCCCGTTGGACTCGTTACAATTCCAATACGCCGCGGCAAACGAGGTATACTCTTCTTGCGTAAGGGATCAAATAATCCTTCTTCAGCGAGCTTCTTTTTAAGTTGCTCAAAAGCTAAATACAGCTGTCCGAGTCCACTCGGCTCCATTTCCTCTCCGTATAGCTGAATGCTTCCATCGCGATCATACATCCGAATATTTCCACGAATCAAGACTTTTAAACCATCGGAGGGGATGAAGCGCACACGTTCCGAGCGACTTTTAAACATAACCCCTTTAAGGCTTGATGACTCATCTTTAAGAGTAAAATACCAGTGTCCGGAAGCACGATGATTTTTAAAGTTCGAAAGTTCACCACTGATCCAACAGTTTTGCAACTCCGTTCGTTCCTGCAGGACTTGACCGATTCGGCCTACCAACTCAGAAACTGTCCATATTTTCGGCACACCCTTCACCTCAATACCTATCATAACATAAAGAAATGGGGAGAGAAAATTTATTCAATGGGCGATGCGTAAGGTTCGAGGAACGAACAATAGCGGGAAATGACTCGTTCAGCTAAAAGCTGAAAATTGAGGCTGTCTCGAAAGCGACGAAGATTACTCTACTCCTGAGTTTAGTTGATATTCCTAATTATAGCAGCTCACAAGAAGTGGCGCCTGGAAAACAGATAAAACCTAGGCTTAAGAATAATACTTAGCCTAGGTTCGTTTCCATATATCCCATAAATAAACCTCAGAAATTAGTGCATCGCACTTCGAGCCTCGAACCTCGACAAACTACATACGGCTTTGAACAACAGCAACTGTCTCAGCACAAATGACTGCGGCCTGCTCAAAGAGTCTGGCTCGTTCTGCCTTAACCCGCTCTTGATACGCAACGTCTTTAATTCCAGGCAGGTTAATATCAACACTGAGCATTGCTGATTTCAGAGCACTCTCTGCTAAGTAAGCGGACACACCAACATCACTGATCGCTCCCTTGTTTCCGATGGGTGCAAGTTTCTGAGCTAATTGCAACACTCTGAAACAGTTTTGGGAAATTCCCAGTGGAGTATCCGTAGCCGACACTAAGACTTCTTGCATTTTCTCGGTGCGCAGGGCTTTTTCTTCATCAGTCCCTTTTGGCAACTTTAAGACGTCCATGAAATTCGAGAATTCAGCAATATCTTGACTTAATCCACTCTTTAACAGGCCCAAAATGGCTTCCGCTTCAGCCAAAATTTCTTTCGCTTGTGGTTCAACCTCTTTATACTTTTCCTTACCAATTGTGAGGTTAGCAACCATACAAGTCATTGAGGCTGCCAGAGCTCCGACATAAGCAGAAACGCTTCCTCCACCAGGTGTTGGAGAAGAACTGGCAGACACAGTCAGAAATTCTTCAGTGGTCCACTCCCAAATTTTGTTCGTATCCATCAGCGAACCCCTCCTTGCAATACGATTCCCTTCAGGACATTACGCATAATTAAGGCAGTGGTCAAGGAACCTACGCCACCCGGTACGGGAGAAATCAACTCAGCCACATCTTGAACAGCCTCGAAATCAACATCCCCACAAATTCCTCCCGGGATTTCATTGATCCCTGCATCAACAACAATCGCTCCTGCTTTGACCATTTCCTTTTTGATTAGCTTAGCACGACCTACGGCGGCAATCAAAATATCAGCCTGACGGGTAAAGGCTCCTAAGTCAGGAGTTTTTGAGTGGCAAATCGTAACAGTAGCATTGTGCTTGAGAATTAGGAAAACTAAAGGTTTGCCAACGGTTTCACCTCGGCCAACAATCACCACATGTTTTCCTGCAATTTCGACACCTGAGCGCAAAAGCAACTCAATACAACTTTGGGGTGTGGCTGGAAACAATCCTTCTTCACCGCTTAGAATATATCCGCGATTGATAGGATGAACTCCGTCTACATCCTTATCCGGGCGCACTGCAGCCATAACTGTTTCCTTCCGAATCCCTTTAGGAAGCGGAAGTTCAATCATGATGCCATGAACATTTTGATCATTGTTGAGTTTTTCAATCGTCGCCAAGATTTCGGCTTCAGGTGTAGCACTGGGCATGGTGAAGAGTTCAAAGGCCATACCTATACCCTCACAGACTTTCTGCTTGGACCTGGCATAAACTACCGATGCCGGGTCATCCCCGACTAGGATTACTGCTAATTTAGGCTGCACTCCTTTTTCTTTCCACTGCACAATTTCCTCACGGATTTCTTCTTTAAGAATCTTTGATACCGCTTTGCCATCTAATAATCGAGACAAAAGACACACCCCTTTCAAAATATTATGATTATTAAGCTTACAAGACTCCCACTTCTATGAAGCGGGAGTTCTGATGTTCAGTTAATGTTCAGCTTGAGCAGAACGAGTTTATTTTCCTTTGAGATATTCGTCAATACCTGCCGCAGCCTTCTTACCGGCACCCATAGCCAAAATAACCGTTGCGGCACCGGTAACGATGTCACCGCCTGCAAAAACGCCTGGTTTTGAAGTCACCAATGTTTCCGGATCTGCGACGATGTTGCCTCGCTTGTTTAGCTCCAAACCCGGGGTAGATGTCGTTACCAGAGGATTTGGACCTTGTCCGATGGCAACTACTACCGTGTCCATGGGAATTTCAAATTCTGATCCTTTTATAGCAACCGGAGCACGTCGTCCTGAAGCATCCGGCTCTCCGAGTTCGTAGCGCAAGCAGGTCAGGCTTTTTACCCATCCACGCTCGTCCCCTTCGATAGCAACAGGATTTGTTAGCAGACGGAATTGGATACCTTCTTCTTCCGCATGTTCAAGCTCTTCTTTACGGGCTGGCATCTCATCACGAGAACGACGATAGATGATATAAACATTTTCTGCACCCAAGCGCAAGGCGGTACGAGCAGAATCCATCGCCACATTCCCTGCACCTAACACAGCGACATTCTTTCCGACTTTTACAGGGGTGGCGTACTCAGGGAACTTATAACCCTTCATCAAATTTGTCCGGGTTAAAAACTCATTGGCGGAATAAACCCCATTTAAATTTTCTCCGGGGATATCCATAAAGTAGGGAAGTCCGGCACCGGTACCGATAAATACCGCATCGTATCCGTTTTCCATAAGTTCATCGACGGAGGTGATTTTACCTACCACCTGATTCGTCAGGATTTCTACGCCCATTTGCTTAAGGTTATCAATTTCTGTTTGCACAATCTCTTTTGGCAGACGGAACTGAGGAATTCCATACATCAATACGCCTCCGGCAACGTGCAATGCTTCAAAAACAGTCACAGCATGCCCCGCTTTCGCCAAGTCTCCGGCGCATGCTAATCCTGCAGGCCCTGCACCGATGATGGCGACACGCTTACCGCTCGACTGGGGTTTCACAACCTCAGATTTACCCGATTGCATGCCAAAATCAGCCGCAAAGCGCTCTAGTCGCCCAATAGCCACCGACTCCCCTTTGATTCCCAGAATACATTTACTTTCACATTGAGCTTCTTGCGGACAAACTCGACCACAAACCGCAGGCAGTGAATTTTTAACTTTCAGGACATTTCCAGCTTCCTGAAAATCTCCTTCTGCAATTTTCTTGATAAACTCCGGAATCATAACTGACACGGGACATCCTGTTACGCATTTGGGATTTTTACATTGTAAGCAACGCTTTGCTTCTTCTACAGCTGTTTCTTGTGCGTATCCCAAAGCGACTTCTTCAAAGTTATGTGCTCTTACCTGAGGCTCTTGGCAAGGCATATCATGACGAGGAATTTTTACTTTTTTTGTGCTTTCAACTTTCTCAGTCATTAGTGATGCCCCCCTTCATGGTTACATTCCAACCGTGCCTTAGCCCTGTTTTCTTCATCTTTATAAAAAGCGAGACGTTTCATAGCTAAATCAAAATCGACCAAGTGGCCATCAAACTCTGGTCCATCGACACAGGCAAATTTTGTTTCGTTACCTACACTAATTCGGCAAGCACCGCACATTCCTGTCCCATCAACCATAATTGGATTCATGCTGACAATTGTTTTAATACCCAGTGACCGAGTATAATCGACTACGGCTTTCATCATGATCATGGGGCCGATAGCCCAAATTGCCTTAACTTGATGTCCTTGAGCTAAGACCTCTGCTAATCCATCGGTAACAAATCCTTTAACTCCTTGGCTCCCGTCGTTTGTGGCAATTACAACTTCGCTGCTGGCAGCGCGCATCTCATCTTCAAGAATCAGCAAATCTGCACTCCTGGAACCTAAGACGGATATTACATGATTTCCTGCTTCTTTTAAAGCCCGAGCGATGGGATGAACGGGTGCAATACCTAAGCCGCCGCCGATGCAAACAACCGTACCATAATTTTCAATTTCAGAAGCGACCCCTAAAGGACCCACGAAATCCTGGAATTCATCCCCTTCATTCATGCCGGTAATGATAGCTGATGAATACCCTACATCTTGAATAACGATGGTGATAGTGCCTTTTTCTCGATCAAAATCCATGACAGTCAGTGGAATGCGTTCACTAAGCTCATCTAGACGAACAATTACAAACTGCCCGGGTTCAACTTTCGCGGCAACGGCCGGCGCATTGACTTCCAGCAAGGCGATACCGGTTGCCAACAATCTTTTTTTAACAACGTGGTACATTTGTCTCCTCCTCAATGTGAATAAAAATTCTCATATATTTTTTAATTCGAGATCTTTGCTCAATTTCCTTCAATTTTAAATGTACTGAAAAAATTGTAATATTCAAACTTATTCTTAGTTAGAGTTCGATGTCACTGTCGAAGAAACATCGACACTTTTCTGCTCTGCTTTCACTGCGCTCTCCACAATACGATCTAAAATCCCGTTAACGAATTTTGCAGATTCCTCTCCGCCAAAACGCTTCGCTAATTCAATTGCTTCGTTGAGACTTACTCGACCGGGTATATCCGACCGAAAGATAATCTCATAGGTAGCCAAACGCATCACATTTCGATCCACTTTGGCCATACGGTTAATAGTCCAATCCTGGGCAAATGAAGCAATGGTGTGATCAATCTGCTCTTGATGCGCTATTGTACCCTCTACAAGTTCCTGGGCAAAGTCTTTACTCGGCTCGGGGACGACAAATTCCTTAGCCCAACGTTGAACTTCTTCGGCTATAATAAATGGTTCTTTCGTCAGGTCCCTTTGAAAAAGCACCTGTAATGCCGTTTCACGGGCTAATCTTCGACTCAAAGAAAATTCCTCCCTAAGTAAGCATAATTTCTAAATCATAATGACCGTTAAAACTTGTTAAATTTTTTTTCTAACCAAGTTGAAATATCTTTGTGCTCATCTTGGCGCTTTCCTAAAACAAATCCCAGCATGACAAACAGGGCTAATACTAAGGTTCGCCAAAAGCCAAGCGTTACTAATAGCAATCCCAGTAAAAATCCTATTGATGTTCCGAAGAGTTTACCCGGATGGCTCTCCAAGGCCCAAACTAAAAACCGGGAAATCTTCTCTCCAACTTTCACCCAAAAGCCATTCATCGTACGCGTACCGATTGAACCTTTTCTAAGCGACGCACCAGCACTTTCACCTCTGCCACAATTATTCCAGTATAAAGCTCGACATCCTCTTTGACCTTGGTCAAAATCTCACCGGATATTTGAGGTATCAGAACCCCCTGTTCAAACTGACATAAAACCAAAATCTCCAGGCCTGCATCACGTTGTCTAAGGTTTGATTTCACTTGTAACACACCAGGCAACGCCATTGCACTGCGAGCAATAATCTCCTGCAACGCATCGTGTGAAATCCGAACATCTCCGCCTTTTAATGAGGTTCGAAAGGAATAGTCCGTCCTCGCAGGGGGACGCATAAACAATAACAATCCCAGCACAATTAACACTCCAGCCGCGATGATACTTTCCCAAGGGTTCCATCTCAACCAGTTAAGCCCTTGGGCAATTAAAAAATAAGGAAGCCCCCATCCTGTGGCAATTGCTAATATCCAAAGTGCCCCGAGGATCAAAAGGAGTCCTAAAGCATATGCCAACATCGTCGTCCCTTCTTTCAGAAACCCCCCCTGGTCTTTCCAGGGGGGGCCTTCTTTACACTAGTCAGAAAGTATAAGTGCAACTAGAGCTGCCGCCTGCGGCTGCAAGAAAGCTAACACGTGCGAAGACAGTGTCTACGGACGCCAGCTAAGTTTTCTTTACTTCAGACGGAAGTCTTCTTCTTTGGTATCCAATACCGGTTTAAAGTTAACCCCTTGTACATGGACATTCGCTTCTACCACTTTAAGACCGGTCATACTCTCAATGGCTTCTTTTACTGCTTCCTGAACATTAAGAGCTACGTCGGGAATTGAGACACCATACTCTACAACAATAAATAAGTCCACGGCTACTTCATGTTCACCGACTTCGACCTTAACCCCTTTGGACAGGTTTTTATTTCTCCCCAACATGTTCGCAAGGTCTCCCACGATACCCCCACTCATGCCCACGACGCCTTCTACCTCAGAAGCAGCTAATCCGGCAATAACTTCCACAACTTCATCAGCAATTCTGATAGACCCAAGGGAATTATCTGTTCCCAAATTTTCCATGCTCACACCCCCCTAATTCGAAGTTCGATGTTCGGTGTTCGTGGTTCGAATATTGAACTTCATACCTTGCATTACGTGCATATGTCGTGTTAGTACTCCAGATAAGTCAACTAAACTATAGATGGAGTTAACACTCCATCTATAGTAGTTTTCCATTATCTTCATGACGTTGATATTATACCAAATTAAGCCTGATCTAGCAAAGGTTATTCGATAAGCAGTTCGATATTCGAACATAGTTCATCGAAGATCGAATCCCAAGTTTACTCTCCCAGGATTCGGCGCTGTATAAAGTTTGTATATACTTCCCCCCGCTGATAAAAAGCATTGTCCAATACTTTTAAATGAAAGGGGATCGTTGTATGAATCCCTTCGATAACAAATTCTTCAAGGGCGCGCTTCATTCGAGCAATAGCTTCCTGCCTGGTGGCACCCCAAACAATTAATTTACCAACCATGGAGTCATAATAAGGTGAAACTGTATACCCTTGGTAGACCGCACTGTCAACTCGCACTCCCGGTCCGCCCGGAACATGGTAGATGTTGATCAACCCTGGGGAAGGCATAAAATTCTTATCCGGGTCTTCCGCATTAATTCGGCACTCAATAGCCCAACCACGCATTTGAATATCTTCTTGAGTATAGCCAAGGGGTTCACCGGCAGCTAAACGGATTTGTTCTTTCACTAAGTCAAGCCCGGTAACCATTTCGGTAACAGGATGTTCTACTTGAATGCGAGTGTTCATTTCAATAAAGTAGAATTTTCCGTGCCGATCCAACAAAAATTCGATTGTTCCGGCATTCGAATAGTTAGCAGACTTGGCGGCTTTGACCGCTACAGCACCCATTTCAGCTCTCAACGCAGGATTTATGGCACTGGAAGGAGATTCTTCAAGCAGTTTTTGATGACGCCGTTGCAAAGAACAATCTCGTTCCCCTAAATGAATAACATTGCCATAATTATCTCCTAAAATTTGAATCTCTATGTGTCTCGGTTCCTCAACATATTTCTCAAGGTAAACCTCTGAATTGCCAAAGGAAGCTTTTGCTTCGTTCTGGGCCGCCTGAATCGATTTACTCAATTCTTTAGCATTCTGGGCAACCCTCATTCCCTTGCCGCCACCGCCTGCTGAGGCTTTAATTAATACAGGATATCCAATTTCTTCAGCGACTGCTCCTGCTGTTTCTTCATCTGTGATAACATCTTTAGAGCCGGGAACTACGGGGACTCCGCCTGCAATCATTGTCTTGCGGGCCATGGCCTTATCCCCCATAGTTTCAATAACCCTAGGAGATGGTCCGATAAATGTAACATTACACGATCCACATATTTCAGAGAAGCGGGCATTTTCAGATAAGAAACCGTATCCGGGATGAATTGCATCAACCCCAGTTAATTCTGCTGCGCTGATGATATTCGGGATATTAAGATAACTCCTGGCACTTGCTACAGGGCCAATGCAGACCGCTTCGTCAGCTGCCTTTACGTGCAACGCTTCCCGATCTCCCTCAGAAAAAACAGCGACAGTCTCAATATCAAGCTCGCGACATGCTCTAATGATGCGCAAGGCAATTTCCCCACGATTAGCGATCAGGATTTTCTTAAACATTCTCTTTTCTCCTTATTTTTCAATGACGAACAACGGTTGGCCATATTCAACAGGTTGACCGTTCTCTACAAGAATTTGAATAACTTTCCCTTCGATTTCCGACTCAATTTCATTCATGAGTTTCATAGCCTCAACGATGCAAACAGGTTGACCCGCTTCGATATGCTGTCCTACTTTTACAAAAGGAGCTGCCTCAGGAGATTGTGAACTATAGAAGGTTCCTACCATAGGAGAGGTGATCGTTTCTGTATTTGCGCTGATAATAGGTGCGGTTACTTTTACTGCAGGTTCGGCGCTGTTTTGCGCAGGGACCTCAACTGAAACGGACGGGGGGTTCCCTTCTTGACGTGCAGCAGTTACCGGAACACCCATTATTGCACTTGGTCCTTTGCGAATGGCGATTTTCACACCATCACTTTCAAGATTTAATTCACTGATATCAGTCTCATCTATAATTTGGATTAATTCTTTAATTTCTTGTAAATTCAACTTCGAATCCTCCTTAGATAACAATGAAGGGCGTTCTCCCTTCGTTCCTTTAACCTCTTTGCGTTCCTCTCTTGATACAACCCCACTTTTTCGCTCTTCAAAAAACTTCTTGGCTATTTGCGGAAACAAAGCATAACTCACAACGTCTTCCGGCGATAGAGCTAACTCAAGACTGTCTTGCTTTGCTTTCGCCATGCCCGGTTCAAGTTTATCTGCCGGACGAACAGATAAGGGCTCTTCATCTCCAATAATCTTCTTCTGAATTTCAGCGTTTATTGGTGCCGGAGGACGACCGTACAACCCTCGTACATAGCCCTTAACTTCTCCCGGAACTAATTTATATCTTGCCCCCGTAAGCACATTTAATACCGCTTGAGTTCCCACAATTTGGCTGGTAGGGGTAACCAAGGGCGGATATCCCAATTCTGCACGCACCTTGGGAATCTCCTCTAAGACATCATGTATTCGCTCTAAGGCACCTTGTTCTTCCAGTTGAGAAACTAAATTGGAGATCATTCCTCCGGGAACTTGATGTTCAAATACTCTCATATCCGAGATCCGAGTGATCCCCCGCTCGAAACCGCGATTTTTTCGAAGTGCCTCAAAATACTTAGCAATACGGAACAACTTACGCAGACTTAGGCCCGTGTCAAATTCCGTTTCCTGAAAAGCCCGAACCACTGTTTCCACCGGCGGTTGACTGGCACCAAAGGCTAAAGGAACACTGGCGGTATCTATGATATCCGCGCCTGCTTCTGCTGCCTTTAAATACGTTCCGACAGCCATTCCGCCAATATAATGGCTATGTAAATGAATCATAATTCCTAATTCTTTTTTTAACAACGAAATTAGTTCATAAGCCTTGATCGGGGTGAGCAAGCCGGCCATATCTTTAATGCAGAGAGAATCTGCACCAAGCTCAGCAAGTGCCGTGGCCGTTTCCAAGTATTGTTTTGTGGTATGTACCGGGCTGATGGTATAAACAACGGACGCCTGAACATGGGCTCCTGCCTTTTTGGCTGCCTCCATGGGAACAACCATATTTCGAACATCATTCAGAGAATCGAAAATCCGTATAATATCAATTCCGTTTTTTACACTCAGGGTCACAAATTCCCTTACCACATCATCCGGATAATGTTGATACCCGACTAAGGACTGGGCTCTGAGTAACATTTGCAATGGCGTCTTTTTGACACGACTTTTAATCTGCCTTAACCGTTCCCATGGATCCTCCCCTAAGAAGCGCAAACAGACATCAAAGGTGGCTCCTCCCCATACTTCCAGCGAAAAATATCCTGCCTCATCCAATTCTGTTAGGATTGGCAGCATGTCTTCTGTACGCATCCGAGTTGCCCAAAGACTTTGGTGAGCATCTCTCAGTGTCGTATCTGTGATCTTGATTGGTTTCACTGCCGTCACCCCTCTTTGTATTATCCCCATTCCTCTGAATTCAAACAATGGGTAATTTTCTATTAATGAAAATGAAACACATATGTCTTATTATATGGGTGCAGTTTACCTTTTTCAACGAATCCAGTTAAAGTATACAATATAACTCTTATTATACATAATAATGTCCGATGTGAAATTCAACTGTCTAAGACATAAAAAGTCGCCGCCAAACATAAGGCAGCAACTTAATTATCCGTAGGTTAAAGCAGGGCTAAAGCGCAACTAGTTCAACTGTTTGAGAACCATGTACAAGAGTTCATCAGGACGGAAGGGTTTAGCAATAAAGCCTGTGGCACCCATTCGCATGGATTCTTTGACAATTTTTTCATCTGCGACGGCACTGCAAATGACTACTTTAGCTGCTGGATCAATCTCAAGAATTTCTACAAGTGCGGACAATCCATCCAGTTCAGGCATAGTAATATCCATCAGCGTAAGGTCTGGTTTATTAAACTTGTATAGTTCCACGGCCTGCCGGCCATTTTCAGCCTCCACAATGTTCGTAAGACCCTGCCGAGCAAGAATCTGACTAATCATCAAACGCATAAAGCTCGCATCATCAGCAATAAGAATTTTGCTCATTATCGGTGTCTCTCACCCTCTCACCAGGACTTTCGTCCTATCTTCATATAGTTCGCTCTGACACAGTGATTTTCCTGCACATTATTAATAGACTTCTTGTCAATTGTCCCTATTTTTTGGCAGATATTGTAATCTTATCAAGGCGAACTCCCGTTACTCTAACCGCAATTTCTTGAATAAGGCTTGTTTCATGAGGAGTTAGACTTGGTGCATACACAATTATCGTGACATGTTCTGAAAAAACATCGGCCACAACATCTTGAAACCCTTTTATCTTAAGTAAGTTCTCAATCTCATCTTCTCTTTGAATTTTCGAGCTGAGTTCCAGCCATTTTTCTTGGGCCTGAGCTTTACTTTCTTCTACCGTCGAATCTAACAGTATAGAAAGCATTTCCTTCGACTCTTGGCGTAATTGTTCTCTTTTTAAGCGATAATTAACAAAATAGTCCCCCTCAGAACTATTAGGCTTAACAGCCTCAACTTCAAACTGAATTATTGATTTCTCCATTTTTGAATTTACAGGCAAACTTGCTTGTTCCGGTATATAGGCGTGGGGTTCGGAAGCCATCAACTTCAATCCTAAGATTCCAAGGATGGCGACCAATCCTATAAAGCCAATTAACCATACCCTGGATTTGTGCCCAACAATTAAAAGAATCGGCCGATGTATGCGCTTCGTCATGATGTTCCACCCATAGGTACAACAGTAATTCTAGCGCTTGGAATATTTAAAAGAGTTTGCACTGCGGTATGAATTCCTTCTCTGACTTTTGGGTCACGTGCTCCTTCTGCGATAACTAATACTCCACCGATTTCCGGACGATCCTCCATGGCTATTACCGGCTGGGAGGAACCACTCGGCATGACCACTTGGTTATTTTCCGTAATCTCTGTGGTTTCACGAGTTCCACCAACTTTATCTGTTTCCTTATTCGTTCTTTTCGTGACATTATTATTGCGCACATACTCATTCTTAAGCCCCGTCAAAAAATTCACTGAGACTTGGACCCGCCCTACCCCCTCCATCATCAAAATATTGGTTTGCAGTTTACTCTCTAATTCCTTTTCCAGAACACCAATTTTAGTACTTGGGTTGGCGGGAGCCGTCAACGCTGATTTTGTTTGGACACTCTGTTCAGGGTCTGCCGGTCCCTTGCCAAGATAAATAAAGGACATCCCCACTGCGATTAGAGACACTAACCCCACCAACATTTTATCTGTCGAGATCTTTTTCATCCAATCCACCAGTTTACCTCCTTCCAAATCCTATTAACTCTCTCTACCCTTCTGCAACGAAAATAGTTTCTTTGGCCAGGCTCATGAAGGTGGCAATTCGCTCTTTCACCTCTTCAGATTTTGGAGTTTGTATTTCTAACGGCGTTGGCGAATTCCCGATAATCACAGGTTGTACCGATTGAATAGCTTCCTTGGTCCCTTTGAGAAAAACATTTACACGGGCAATCCTTGGTTGATCGATTAACCCTCCTGCTTCTTCTTCAAATTCAACGTCTACCTCCGCGTCCTCTACTCCTGAAGTACCTAACACCAATCCTTTAATCTGATTGATCAAGATCTGACGATATTGTTCCTGAACAGCATCGCGCCCAATTTTAGCCCCTTGCCCTTCGACGGCAATAGCCGGTAAATCTTGAGGAGTTGTGGCAGTCCATGCCGGAATCTCCATTGACAAGGGAGTATGTAATAATGCAGTAATCGGAGCGAGGACCGCCGAAATTACAAATAGCCCCATCACCATTTGAACAAACCCGCGCATTGATTTATTAGGCAGAAGCATCTCCAGAAAAGTTGCCAGCATTAATATTAGCGCCAAATTTCGCACTAGTGTTTGTAGCGTCTGCACAGTCTCTCCTCCTTAGTGCAACATCACTGAAAAGGTTCCCGTCCCAACGACGACAGCAACGGCCATAAAAAACATAATTCCGACTGACGCAACAGAAACTAAAATTAAAATTAAACTTTTTGACATTTCTTGAAGACTATCCGCAAGTGGCTTTTCACCAAGAGGCTCAATGAGAGCCGCCGAAATTCGAAATACGAGGATCATTGCTAAGATTTTGATCAAAGGTCCCAAACAAATCACAATAATTGCCAGCAAGGCAACAATCCCGACTGCGTTTTTTAAAAGTAAACCCGACGTAATTACAAGTTCAACTGCATCTTTGAAGAACTTCCCGACGACCGGGACGAGATCAGCAGAATACTTGGCTGTACGAAAAACAACGCTGTCTGCAACTCCACCCGTTACCCCCTGAACCGTCATGACTCCGATAAAAACAGTCATAATTACACCCAGAGACAGTTTACCAGCGAATTCAAAGAGTCCGGCCAGCTTACCGAGCTTAAATTGTTCAGAGATTTGGTTAAAAAGCTTAAGTACTGCGGCTAGAAAAAAGAGGGGTATAATAACCGTTTTTACAATTGTCGCCAGGACTGTCAAACTACCCATAATGAGCGGTTTGAACAAAGCTGCACTGGTCAAGTTTCCCATTGTAATTAACAATGTCAGTATCACCGGAAACATAGTTTGCATCAGACCTACCATTTGATCAATCGTTCCGGTAGCTATCTCTAAGGCCTCTCTAAATGAAGTTATGGCCAAGCTCAGGAGAACCAGATAAGTCATGACCCGAGCAGTTTTGCCGACACTTCCGCCAAAAGCTGCTTGAAGTTGTCCCAGAACAGCCCCCAGTACGGCTAAGATAAGCAGCTTACCGATTAGGGGTGCAGTCCCTAATAGTTGATGACCCAATACCGTCAACAATGTTCTACCTAAGTTTTCCGGTTTCAGACTCAGCTTTCCACTCTTAAGATCCTCAAAGGTGCGAACCAAGGAAAATCCCGGCATTGCCTTTTGAACATCACTATCCAGTTGCTCCAAAAAACCACGCATTTGGCTTAAATCAACCTCTTGCAAAAGATCGACATTTTCAAGTGGTTGAGGTGGAACCTCCTCAGCTAATACCGGAGGAGTTGCCCCACAGAAGAGTAAAACTAATAACACTAAACTCACCATAAAACGCGGCAAATATATCACCTCACGGAACAAGTCGTACCAAGGACTCTGTAATAGCAACAATAATAGGAATCGCTAAAATTATCACCCCGACTTTGGCAGCAAGTTCGATCTTAGTAGCTAAGGCACCTTCTCCGGCATCACGGCAAATTTGGGCACCGAACTCCGCGAGATAAGCCACACCGACAATTTTTAATATAATGAGTAAATAATAGGAACTAATATTTGCTTGATCCGCAAGGGTCTGCAGTAAATCAACAATTACTCGCACTTTACTTAGAATAAGAATAAAGATGGATGCACCTGCTAAGATCGAAAGTTGTAATGCAATCTCCGGGCGGATCTGTTTAAGAACTACACTGAAAACTGTAACGATCAGGGCTAATCCCACAATTTGCCATATATCCACACTTTAGCCCCCTAGTAAAGGTTAAAAACACTCTTAACCAGAGTAAATAATTCTGCTATAGACTGTACAACAATATACAGGACTACAATGACTCCCATAATTGTAACCCCCTGAGCCATTTCACTGCGGCCGGATTGATTTAATACAGATGCTAAAACTCCTACCAAAATCCCAATTCCAGCAACCGTAATGATTAAATTAAAGCTCATTCCCCCACTCCTTTCCTTGGTTAAATCAAAATGAGCACTCCCGCTAGTCCGCCCAGAAAGCCCAGATAGGACCACATCTTGGCTTGTTTACCCGACCACGCTTCCGCTTGTTCCTTCATTATAATCAGCTGACGTTGAACGAGTTCGATCTGTTTATGCTGTTCTGTCCGATCAGACCGTCCTAAGCCTTTCCCGACATCCCCGATCACTTGCCAGTCTTCCGGTTTGAGACAAAATTGAGCATTTCGAGTTATCATAGTTTCTCTCCAAGCTGTGCTTGCCGACTCACCCTGTTGCAATCGCTCTTGAAGTTCGGCAAAAAAATCTTGCCAGGGTGAATCTGTTCGTTCTTTTAGAATACAGAATGCCTCAGGCAAGGGAGTTGCTCCCCAAAGGATTTCAGTGTCTAACAGTGCCAAAGCCATTGAACATTCTCGTAACTCCATGGGTCGCCGCCGAATCCGATAAGCAAGCCACAGTCCCAAACACCCACATCCGGTAATCAGTGCAATACATCCCAGTACAAGCATCACAGGATCCTCCCTGTTCTCAGATCGTAAACTCCTTCTATGGTTCCCGGTCCATGTTGCCTGCTTAACACAACCAAACGTTCAAAAACTCCCTGATCCAACAAATGACTTATAACCGGTCTGTTTCGTGCTTCTTCTATAGAACTGGCATGGGCCGTACTCAAAATCCGAACCCCAGTCCGCAAGGCATCCGCTATGGCGATAACATCGTCAGTATGGCCAATCTCGTCCATAGCCAGCACTTGAGGAGACATGGAGCGAACCATCATGCTCATCCCATTGGCTTTCGGGCAACCATCTAAAACATCCGTGCGAAATCCCAAGTCGTAGGTCGGCACACCTTGCCACATCCCGGCAAGTTCCCCCCGTTCATCTACAACCCCAACCGTCTGACCCTTTAATCCTTCTTGAGGAACCCCATTACTAATTGAACGGATAAGATCCCTTAAGAGAGTCGTCTTACCGGCACGAGGAGGAGAAATTATAAGTGTATGACAAATGCTGCAATCTGAACTTAATAACAAGGGCAGGACCTTTAAACTAAGTCCCCGAATATCCCTGGCAATACGAAGATTTAAGGATGAAATGTGTTTTATTGTTTGTATTTGACCATGCAGGAGCACCGCCTCACCCGTTACACCCACTCGATTCCCTCCCGGAAGGGTTATGAACCCCTGCTTGAGATCCTCTTCTACAGCATAAACCGAGCTATGAGTCATTCGTTCTATGGCCGAAGCCAGATCTTCATGCTTAATGAAGTACGCCTTGTGGGGACTCGCCGTTAACCCTTCTTGGTTTATAAAAAGGTCCTTGTCTAAGGTCCGAACCAAAAGCGGTTGCCCCACTCGCAAACGCAACTCTTCGACTTCATTAAAGTCTACTCCCTTAAGGTTAAGCAAAATCGAACGTATATCATCCCCAAACCATCTGACCATGTCCCTCCATAAACCCGCACTCTTATTAAGTTTGGGAAGGCTCCCTTCTCTTTGAGGGCTCATGGTCTTCTGTAAATTTGACATTACTTTAGGTGCCTGAACGACAGATAGAGTGTAATGTAGCGACACGTCATTGCCCCCCTTGATAGAAGGTATGTCCACCTTATAAGTTTTAGACATAAATCCTTGCTAAAAAGTATTAAAGCCTGGCACTAAAATGCTCCCCTTAAGGGAAGCATTTTAGTGCCAGGCTTTAATAGAACTGTTGCAACTATATTAACTTATTTGGCGAGTCGCTCAAACAACTTTTCAGCTTCTTCCGAAGGAACCGCTTTACTGAAGAGGTATCCTTGCATTTCATCACACAACTTGTCTTTTAAGAAGGAGCATTGGTTATTTGTTTCCACTCCTTCAGCAATCACATTCAACTGAAGGTTTTTGGCAAGCTGAATTATAGCCGTTACAACTTCCTTCCCATTATCTCCACTACTAATGTCCTGAATAAAGGTCTGATCTATTTTCAACGTATCAATGGGCATGCGGCTTAAATAATTTAGGGAGGAAAATCCCGTTCCGAAATCATCAATCGAAATCCGTACTCCTAACTCTTTAAAGGCATTCAATATTTCAAGCGTAATTTCCCCTTTTTCCATGGCAATTCTCTCGGTGATTTCAAGTTCTAGCCATTGGGAATCCAATTTAGTATCCTGCAGAACTTGTTTAACTAATTTGATAAAACCTGGGTCTTGAAATTGCCGAGCAGAGATATTGACTGCTATTCTTAAAGGGATAAACCCTTGATCTTGCCAGGTTTTGTTTTGAGCACAGGCAGTTCGTAAAACCCATTCTCCAATAGGTATAATCAGACCTGTCTCTTCCGCTACAGGAATGAAGGCCGCTGGGGAAACCAGTCCCAACTCGACTGAGTTCCAGCGAAGGAGGGCTTCCAGCCCTACAATGTGTCCGGTATCCAGATTGACTTGAGGCTGATAGTGCAGGACAAATTCTCCGCGAATTAAAGCTTTGCGGAGACTATTTTCGGTGGAGAGCCTTTGATTGGCTTTAATATTAAGTCCCGGAGTGAAAAACTGGCAGTTATTCCGCCCCCTTTCCTTAGCATAGTACATGGCAGTATCTGCCTGCTTCACCAAGGTCTCTCTATCGAGGCTATCGTCCGGATAGAGGCTAATTCCAATACTGGCACTCATGTAAATTTCGTTGTCCTCTAAGATTATTGGTTTGGAGAAAACCCCTAAAATCCGTTCTGACACTGCTTTTGCTTCCATCTCATCTTTGATCTCAGGAAGTAAGACCAGAAATTCATCCCCACCCTGCCTGGCCACCGTATCTCCTTCACGCAAGGTCTGATGTATGCGCTCTGCTACGCTTTTGAGGAGTTGATCACCAAGATTGTGCCCCATAGTATCATTAATCAGTTTAAAGCGGTCTAAATCCAAGAACATAACCGCCACCTTACCCTCTTTTCGTCTCGCCCGGGCTAATGCCTGCTTTAAATGCTCATTGAACAAGAAACGGTTAGGGAGCCCAGTTAAGGCATCATGTTGGGCTTGATGGGCCAGTTCTTTCATATGATTCCGCTTATAACTGACATCACGAAACACTAAAACAGCTCCTATTATTGTATCATCCCTATCCCGTATAGGAGCTGCCGAGTCCTCAATTGAAACTGTATTCCCCAGCTTATTTTTCAAAACGATTTGATCTGCTATGCTGACAACCCGACCTTCTCTTAAACTGCGGGTAACCGGACTTTCAACCGATTCCCCTGTTTCTTCATTAATAATCTTAAACACTTTTTCTAAAGATAAACCTATTGCCTCTTTATTCGACCAACCTGTCAAGGCCTCAGCTACCGGGTTAAAATATTCAATCTTCGCTTGAACATCAGTGGTTATCACGGCATCTCCTATGGACTCTAACGTAACCTGGGCCCGTTCCTTCTCAAGCCAAATCTCAGCCTCGACCTTTTTACGTTCAGAAATATCGCGAATGAGACTTATAATAATCGGTTTTCCATTTGAGGTTGCCCCCTTAGCGCTAACGTCGATAGGAAATACACTGCCATCTTTGCAGACATGCTTCAGTTCAAATCGCATTCCTTTGGGCGCGTTTTGAAGAAAGAATGGCACTGTTAACTGATCCTCCGGCAAACGCAACTTATTAACAGGCATATTGGTCAATTCTTGACGAGTATAACCATAACGTTTCACTGCTGCTTCATTAGCATCCATAATCTGTCCCTCCGGGCTGATAAATATAATTATATCTTGAACCTCATCAGCCAAAAGCCGATAGCGTTCCAAGACGGCCCAATCTTTTTTTAGTGCTTGCTCCGATTTCTGAAGGGAGTTATATCCGGATTGAATAAGGAAGTAAAGCAAAATCGCCGTGACTAAGACAAAAAGCCCCCCTTTAAGAGTCGACAACTTGAGGAGCTCCAGTTGATCAGAGATAATTAGAGCTATTGAACCATCAGAAAAAAGAATCCATATCCAACCAGTCAGCCCATAAAGAATAACAATCCGCAAAGGAGTGATCTTGCTAAAATCCCATTTACAATTAAAATCCATAATAAGCTCACTCCTTTGTATTTGCTTTATTCTTCAATAAAATTAATATTCCTGCAATTATACTTAAGTACAGCAAATAAAGGTCAGACCACTGTGAAATCCGCTTAACTAAGTCGAACATTGAGGCCCTCTCCCTATTTGCAGGAGGGACCACATAAATAAGAGCGCTTCGGTCTATAATTACCTTCCGCAGCGCTCTATCTTAAATGAATCCTAAACGCGCTAATAATGCAGTAACACGGGCAAAATCATGGGGCGCCTCCGAGTCTTATCCCATAAGTATTTGCTTAGACTATCCCGAATGTTAGCTTTCAAAACTCCCCACTCAATTTGGTCTTTCTGAAATTGTCTTTCTAAGGTATTTACTACCTCCTTCTTTGCTCCGTCAATTAAGGTGTCAGCTTCTTTCATAAATGTGAATCCTCTTGAAATAATATCAGGCCCGGATAAGATTCTATAAGGCTTGGCCTTGGAAAGTGCGGCTACAACCACAACCACCCCATCCTGTGCCAATTGCTGACGATCCCGCAGAACAACCTGCCCCACATCTCCTACACCCAGCCCGTCAATGTAAACACTTCCCGCTTCCACACGCTCGCCAAATTCCATTCGATTTGGAGAAAGTTCAACACGTGAGCCAAGCTGGGTTATGGCGATGTCTTGGTCAGCATAGCCAAGGGAATGACCGATTTTTCGAAAGCCCACTTGATGACGAATTTCACCGTGATGCGGTATCAGAAAACGCGGCTGGACGAGACGGATCACGAGCTTAATCTCTTCTTGATTAGCGTGTCCGGACACATGAACCTGTCCCATTTCTTTGGTCACAACTTCAGCTCCGATTTGATAAAGATGATTGATTGTCTTACCGACCAACTTCTCGTTACCGGGTATCGGTGTTGCCGCCATAATCACCATGTCCCCAGCCAAAACATTGATCTGCCGATGGCTTCGAGTGGCCATCCTCGTCAAGGCGGCCAGCGGCTCTCCTTGACTGCCGGTGGTGAGCACGAGTAATTTCTCAGATGGCATATTTCCAACCTCAGCACTGGGAACTAAGATATTTTCATCCGGCAATTTCAGATATCCCAGTTCTATTGCAGTTCGAACCACATTTTCCATACTTCTTCCCACAACGCAAACCTTGCGTCCAATATCCGCAGCTGCATCAATCGCTTGCTGAATCCGGTGCACATTCGAAGCAAAGGAAGCCATGATAATCTTCCCTTCAGCCCGTTCGAACCACTCCCGCAAGGCCTTTCCAACAGCCATTTCGGACACAGTAACACCGGGCCTCTCTGCGTTTGTTGAATCGCAAAGCAGAGCCAGCACCCCTTCCTGCCCCCAAGCTGCCAGTTTTCCAAGTTCCATGTCCTGACCGTCAATCGGCGTATAGTCGACCTTAAAGTCCCCGGTATAAATCACTCTGCCCACCGGCGTAAGTAAAGAATACCCTACTGCATCAGGAATACTGTGGGTAACCCGAAAGGCTTCCACTTTAAACGCCCCCGCCTGAATGGGTACGCCTGGTTCAAGAATGTTAATCAAAGACTCTGGGTATGGAGTCCGCTCCTGAAACTTTGCCCCTACTAACCCTAAGGCTAATTTAGTTCCATAAATAGGAATGTTCAATTTAGGCAAAATGAAGGGAAGTCCTCCAATATGATCTTCATGTCCATGAGTAATAAAGAGTCCTCTAATACGGTCACGGTTTTTCTCTAAATAGGTTATATCGGGAATCACTAAATCGATGCCAAGTAATTCTTCATCCGGGAACTTTACCCCCCCATCGATGATTACAATGGAATCCTCGTATTCAAAGACAAGCAGATTTTTCCCAATTTCTCCGGTTCCTCCGAGGGGAATCACACTAAGCTTTGACGTCTTATTGGGCAACAAAAAAACACCTCCTATGGTAGCACTAAACTTACTTTGCCCCATAGAAGGTGTTTTCATGTCATATTATATACTTACAAGACCCCCACTTTTGTTCAAGTGGTTACTCCATACCAAACCCTCAGGCTTGCTAGTCTTCCATTGCAACAATTCCGACTTCCGGCATCTGATCTCTGACCCCTTGTTTTACTGAGCCCGTTGAACATAGCTTCCGGTTCTTGTATCAATGATCAAAACATCTCCCTCATTGACAAAGAACGGAACTTGCACGACAGTACCAGTTTCCAAGGTTGCAGGCTTAGTCCCTCCGGTAGCCGTGTCCCCTTTGACTCCCGGTTCAGTGGCGGCAACTGCAAGTTGAACTGTATTTGGCACATCAACTCCAATGACCTCCACGTCAAAGAAAAGCACCCCTAAAGTCATGTTTTCTTTCAACCACTTGACACCGTCTCCGATTTGAGCCTCTGTCAAAGAAGTTTGCTCATAGGTCTCCTTGTCCATGACCACAAAGTGTTCCCCATCTTTATAGAGGTAATCCATCTCTCGGCGCTCAACATGGGCCTTTTCAACCTTTTCTCCGGCATTAAACCTCCGCTCCACAACTCCGCCGGTTTTGACATTTTTCAATTTCGTACGCACAAAGGCAGCGCCTTTACCGGGCTTGACATGTTGGAATTCAACCACTGAAAATACATCACCATCTAATTCGATGGTTAAACCTGTCTTAAAATCGTTTGTAGAAATCATGTTATTTCTTCCCCCTAATAATTCTTGTATAAGTTAGTTTGTCCTCTTCTAACATCTAATACTTAGATATCCCTAAGCAATATCCCTGATTCCGGTAAGGTTCTTTCCGGTCTGAATCTTCGTGCTTCCTCGGCGGTGCTTGCGAAAGATGTTATCCAACAGTTAGCATTAGGACAAAATTTACTCGAAAATAATGAATTCTTTCGGTGCTTTAGTTAATACTTCACAGCCGTTTTCTGTCACCAAAACAATATCTTCAATCCGGACACCGCCCCAATTAGGGATATAGATACCAGGTTCGACGGTAATGACCATACCCGGCTCCAGCAAGCGTTCTTCCCTTTTATTTAGATTCGGACCTTCATGGATAGCCAGTCCAACAGAGTGTCCCAATCCATGTCCGAAGTAATCTCCATAACCGGCCTTTTCGATCATCGCGCGGGCTACAGCATCTACTTCTTTTCCGGTTCGTCCCGGAGCAACTGCTTGAATCCCTGCCCGCTGGGCAGCCAAGACAGTAGCATAAACCTGCCGATGCTTGTCCTCCGGATCGCCGATGAACACAGTTCGAGTGATATCTGAGCAGTAACCTTGATAAATCGCTCCGAAATCCATTGTCAGGAACTCTCCTAATTGAACTCTCTTTGAACTGGCTGTCCCATGAGGCATCGCTGAACGAACACCCGAAGCCACGATGAATTCGAATGACCCTCCGCTTGCACCAGCCCGGCGCATAGAAAATTCTAAGTTGAGGCCAATTTCTTCCTCCGTCTGTCCGATTTCTATGGTTTTTAATGCTTCATCAAACGCCATATCTGCAATCTTAACTGCTTGTCGAATCAACTCAATCTCAGAACTATCCTTTATCGAACGCAGGTGACTGACAAGATCAGGTAATGAGATAAGTTCTGCTTGTGAAAAGGCATCCTTTAATTTGCCAAAGTCCGCATATGTGATAAAGTCCCCTTCAAAGCCAACCCTTTGTGCCTGTTGTCCGACTTCTGACAAAGTCGTAAAGTGGTCCTGCCCCGCGTCAATAATTTCAAACTCAGGGGCCTGGGCTTTGGCTTGTTCTATGTAGCGAAAGTCGGTCAATAAAAAGGCTTTTTCTAATGTAATATACAAAGTGGTTTCTCCACCGGAAAACCCGCTTAAGTATCGTCCATTCTCCGGACGCATTACAACATATGCGTCGATATTTCCGTTGTGCATCTGTTGACGCATTTGTTGCAGACGACTCACTAAATGTCTCCCCCTTTTCGTAGTTCGTGGTTTGTAGTACGTGGTTCTAATATCCGATTCGCGCGTTATGCCCGCTGCTCTTGGTAGTCAATAGCATAACGCATGGCTAATCCATACCCCTCTGCACCAAGCCCTGAAATCTGTCCGATGCAGACCGGCGCAATAACTGAATTGGCTCGAAATGCTTCACGAGCATGGATATTGGACAGATGAACCTCAACCGCCGGAACCTTTACTCCACTAATAGCATCTCGAATGGCATAACTCGTATGCGTCCAAGCCCCAGGATTAAGGATTAAAAAATCAGCAGGTGTCAAGTCTTGAATCCAATCTATGAGAACCCCCTCATGATTGGTTTGCCGGCACTCAACGTTTATCTTGGCTTCATCAGCTAATCTTAGTATTCCCTGATTAATCTCTGCCAATGTTTGCGATCCATAATGCTCAGGCTCACGCACCCCTAATAAATTGATATTTGGACCATTAAACACCCATATCTTACCCATTTAATCACTTCCTTAACTACCTTTAAAATTTTAACACAATTTTCTATTGTAGCATAGTATTTTTAGGAGTGATCCATGCATAAGGACAATGGACAACAGTGTATTGCAATCGCCCTCAATATTATTTACATAATATCATAATCCGTGATGAAGTCAGGAAATTAATGAATTAACGATAGACACGTTGAATAATAAGGCAATTAGTGGCCAAACAGGTAATCGACTTTGACAGACGGCTTGTCCGAAAATCGAATGCGCATTCGTTTCTCGGACAAGCCCGATTTGTAAGACCGGATTTCATCTATTTCTATTCGACCAACCTCACTATGGGATCAGTTTGTAACGATAAGGTTATCCGAAAGGGGAAGAGAAGTAAGGCGACTCACGTCTACTTTTGAGGTGAACTGATTCCTCACTGCCACGACTTTTTCGACCAACTTGTTGGGGGAATATAGAAAGGCGGAAGTTATGGTAGGATTGGATGTATACTTGAGGTCAAAGCCCAGGAGTTCATCCGTCTTGGAATACATGTCTCCGGCTAGTGGTTTGGTAATACTCCCAATAAACGTGCCGCTGCCATCTTTTCGACAGTGCTGATCAGATTTCCTACCTTATCGTAATCATAGTCGAAGGTATGAAGGATTGGGCCAGTGGGTGTTTTCGAAACTGTTGCCTGCTTGCGCCGGCCTTACAGGTCATAGCTGAAACCGTAGGTTTCATTACTGGATAATCTCAGAGTCTTAAGCAAGCCTAAGGGACCGTAGTCTAAGCTGACGGTGCAGCCGTTGGCATCCAGTCCGTAGGTGGTCAGGTTTTGAGCATGAAGGGGCGTTCTGTCCCAGCTGAATCCAAGAGCACCTTTCCCCAGGTATCATTCACGAGTTGCATGTCGAGATTGGAAAACCATTTCTGTCCGAAAATACCCTGTAAAGCCCCCCGGCTGTTATAGGTTCTCGTAACGCTATTGGGTATTCCCCGGCCCGGCAGGGAGAAATCCACCACTGAGCTACATCGACATGTCTTGAATTGTGATAATTTTACGAACTATTTGTGAGGAACTTATCAAGACCTAATACTATTCGCTCCCAATCGACAATCCCTTTTTTATCATTTAATTTATTCCATTTTCTATGGTCACACATCACTCAATCTTTCTCTTTATCCATAAGTGCATTACAAGATTCTTAGTATAGATGAGTTCTTTGCGGTGTTCTGTTTTGAAATACTCTAGCATCAGCCGTATTCCCTGACTGATCATATAAATAACTTAGGTTAAAATAAGGGAAGGAGGATGTAACGAAACCTTTAGGTTTCGTTACATCCTCCTTTAAAAATCTAAGTTTTCCACATAATTTGTTATTTGTAGAAGACTTCCCTAGCTAATCCAAATTTGTTAGTATGCCGCTTGCGCTCCCTGACCGTATTGAGGGGCAAAATTGAATTGGGTTTGTTGGTTCTGATCCTGCTGTTGGGATTGAGATAGTTGAGGAGTTGTTTGCTCTTGAGTTTTTGTATGAACCGCTAGTCTGCCCTTTTCTGCGCTGTCCCCATCCCCACTCACCAAGCGCGGAGAGAGTATAACGTTTAAGTTGCTTAACATTATTTGCACTTCTGTTGGACCACATTCCCCTGCCGGCTGAATTTTGCGTATCTCTGTTCGCGGCAGCAGAAAATGAATTTCATGGGGAGTCTTAGGTTCCCCAATGCGTCGAAGACGAACATGAACTCCCTCTATTTCCATTTCAACTTCGTCAAGATATTCCCCTACAAACTCTTGCCCCTGATCTCCATCAATATTTACATACTGTTCTAACCCTTTAGACCCTTTAAATTCGGGCAGAACAATTTTCTGTCCTATTTGAAGCCTTAGTGGATCAACACTGGGATTGACCATTAAAAAATCGTCACAAGTTCCACCCCAGCGTTGTGCCAAGGCATGAAAATTATCTCCTGGTTGAATGCAGTATTCCTTGCCCACGTCACATTCCTCCTCTCCTTAAACTATGGAAGGGAAAGAATGTCTTGTTACTAATTATGGAAAATTATTTCTTTATTATCCCATTAACTTGAACTTACTCACCTGTGCAGTAATAGATTTGTAAAATAGCTTCTCCACCTGCTTCACTTAACACCGCCTCTTGAACATGAATACTGATTCCTTGCATTTTCTCAAGCGCTGCAAGGGAGGTGACGATTCCTGGCCATTGACCGAGTAAGCGCAAATTAACTAAAGCATAGTCAATCCTTGCACCTTTGCCCGCCTCTCTCCGCTCCCCAAACCGTTCAACATTTAACGAAACCACGTCCACGCCCGCATCTGCAAATGCGTTTCGACACAACTCAATCATATGGGGCAGCTGATCCATTGTGGGAATAATGGTATTAGGCTGTGTTATCCCTTTTCTTCGTACATCCTGCCAGTGAGCCTTTTCTTCCTGTAAGGTGCCCACTCTTACATAAGCTGGTTGCCAAAGAGCCAAAAATGCACCCGCAATACAGATCAAAACCCCTGCTAAGATAACCTTTAAAGTACCCAGGGATAGACGCTGCCAAAAGGGATATATCGAAAGGGTAGGAGGGTATTTAATCATAGTTGCCTCCCTGTTTTGCATTTAAAATAAACTCGACATTTTTTAGGGCTGTCAACTTATAACCGGACAAAGAGGGGTCTTCCCATCCTAAAGCCCGCAAACTGTTAATGATTTCTTGAACACTTTGGGAGTCATTTGCACTTCCGCGAACAGACAAACTCCCTTGCTTAAAGATAATCTGCTCAATCTTCAATTCTGCGCCCGCCAAGCCTTGGACTTGTGCCAATCTCTCTCCAATTTTTTCCGAGGGTATACTCACCTTATTCCAAGCCGACGCTAGAGCTTCTTGTTGTCGATTCTGCTCCTCAATCCTGGCACCTTCAGTCGATAGCTGTGTTATTTCCTCTTGCAAAGTCAATACCCTTTGACAGAGGGACAACCAAATCAAAGTTCCTGCTATTAAAAATACCGCGGCCAGAAAGACTAAACCAAGATAAGTCTTCTTAACCTTCTGCTTGGCAACAGGCTGACACCATAGGTTAAGCCCCGGACCATCTGATAAGATTCGCAGGCCATACCCCATGGTCACCTCAGCAAATCCTTTGTTATCCTCAAGCAACTTCTGCCAAGAATCAGGAATATCCTTTAGCATTGCTTCTTCAACCCTTAAGTTATGGTTTGAAGCGGCTAACGCCTGAGCGAGTTGAGCAATTTCGGGTCCTCCACTCCAGACCAAACGTTTTAAATTATAGTCTGGTTGCTGGGTCCGGTGGTATAAAAGAAAGCGTCCAACTTCGTTTTTCCATTCATCAATCCGCCCTTGTTCGCGACCCTCATTCACATTTGCATCTTTAGATAGAAGAGCAGGTAATAACCGTACACCTTTTGGAACCACTCCTCGAAATAAGGCCATGTGGATACTCCCTGAATCTCCCTGCAGGTATAGCACATCTTTGTCTGCTTCAAATCCCAAGGCTTGACCTAAGACAGAATAAGCAAAATCTGCTCCACTAACGCTAAAACCCGCTTGTCCAAAAATAAAGGCATACTGTTCCAGTATGCTTCGACGTGTTGCGCCTAATAAAACCTGCAGGCCCTTATGCTTTTCATCAGAAATAACAAGGAAATCATAGAGTAAATCTGATCTTGGAATCGATATTTCTTCATCAACTAAGAGAGGTATTGCTGATTTTCGATCGTATTTAGAAAGCCAAGGCAGGGTATATGACCCTATGAATCCTTGTTGCAGAGAAACAGCTAAGTATACCTTCTGGCAGTTGCCTGGATGTTGCAACCGATAAGTCGATAAAATGCCTATTAGAGAGTTTTCGTCCCGTACAATTCCCTGCTCAATAATCCCGGTCGGAATTGGAATGCGGTCAAATTTGACCATTGAAGAATTATGAACCAGTTTTCTAAAAGGAGGGATGGAAAAACAAAACCCTCGAATCTCTCCATCAGTCACTTCAAAGACCATGGAACTTTTTCGCATTTAAGCCCCCCCTTAAAATGAGGTTCGATTATGGTGCATAAATATTATCTTATCCAAGTCCAGTACCAGTCAAAGATTTGGGTTCCCCATAATAATGTAAATATAGCCCCTAAGGCCAGATAGGGCCCAAAGGGAATCTGCTGCCGAAAGCGCTTTTGACCTGTGATCAGGAGAAAAATTCCTGCTAATGCTCCAATAAAACTTCCGCTAAAAACTGATAAAAAAATTGCAGGAAACCCTAAGAAGGCACCCAAGGCCGCCACCAACTTGACATCTCCCAGACCCATTCCTTGCGGATAGGCCAGCGCAATCAACAGGAACACTCCCCCTGCGCCCAGAGCACTAAGCACACTCTCCCAGCCGCCAGGGCTTCCCGGTATAAGAAAAGCTCCTAAGATTCCAAACCCTAAGAGGGGAAGGGTAAGAACATCCGGCAGACGAAAGGTATCTAAATCAATAAAGGATAAAGCAATCAGCACTGCTACGAAAGCTAGGTTTAAGACCAGCCGGGCTGGGTGGACCCCCGAATCAATACTAACGTAGGCGGTCAAAAAGAAAAGGATTCCCGTTAGAAGTTCAATGGCCGGATAACGCCAAGAAATACGTGCCTGACATTCACGACACTGTCCTTTTTGAATTAGAAAGCTAAGCACAGGTATGAGTTCCCATGCCCGTAATGCATGTCCGCAAGCAGGACAATGAGAGCCTGGGGATACGATAGATTCCCCACGGGGGACACGATAAATGACTACATTCAGAAAACTTCCGATTATGAGTCCCAGCACCATTGAGAGTATTGAGAGTTCTGCAAGCCCTGCCGTCATACTCATCATGAAGTATCATCCTTTCCGGTTGCACTTCTGCTTCCATCCAGCTATAAATATTAAACGTACTCGTGCTAAATAGGGGATTTACTTGCCAATTAATTAAATAACTAATCAACAGAAGAGGTCCATAGGATTTCTTTTAACTCCCCATCATACGCTCGAACTTCTGCGGCCAAACCGTTGCTGGCCAGATAGATCATGATTATATTGGTAGGCTGTAAAGCGTCCGGAATGACAAGCACCGTTTCATCAGTTTCATCTGTATCAACCGCTTCAAGGGTTTCCACTCCAAAACCTTCTTTACCCTCTGCTACCTGTTGTGTTGTGGTTGTGTCCAATTTACTAATGTAATTGGGAATAAATCCAGCAGCAGTTACCACACCATCATCATCCTTCAAGTTTTCGGGATATGTTCCATTTTCAACTTGATATCGATCCAAGGCGGCTTTAACTTGGTGCGCTGTCGCCACATCTGCTTTTTGCCGTGCGTTTGCTGTACTTGACACCAATTTTGGGATCGCTATAGCTGCCAGCCCGGCAATGATAATGATCACGGCCAACACTTCGATTAGGGTAAACCCTTTGTCCCGTTCGAGATAATTCACACTTTTCTCCTCCTTCATCTTAAATAACCCCTTCCTCATCAGATAATCTTAAGTGGGGTTTGCAAATTTATCGTAAAGTCTACACTTTAGTAAGGGTAGTTTTGCGTAATATATGTGCCTAAAAAAATAACCTTTGGCGTGAGAAAACGTGCACATGGAGTTAAAAACCATGTATCGCAAACCAAATAGCTAAGGTCAGACTCGGCCGGGCTTGTCCTAGAATCGTACGCGCGTAAGATTCTGGGACAAGTCCAGGAGAAGGCTCCACCCTTGCCGTGATTGCCCAATTTCTGATTTGGATATTGGAGAGCAGAAAAATCTGCTATTCAAGATGTGAACTGAGATCAAAGACAGGAAGCATAACCCCGCCAGCAACAAGGCTGATCAGCCCAGCTAAAGCAAGAATCAAAACCGGTCCAAGCATACCCATTAAACGATCCAGGTGTTCCTCAAGTTCGCGGCGAAAAATCCGTGTGACATAATGCAGCATCTGATCCAGTTGACCCGCTTCCTCGGCAATTCCTATCATTTCAGCCCCTTCCTTGGGAAAGATTCCACTGGAACGCAGCAAAGGTGCCATTCTCCTTCCCTGACGAACATTTAGTACGAGATGGTTTGTTAAAGCCAGCATCTCCTGGCTGTGCAACGATCCTGCTGTGAGACGCAGGGCTTCTAACAAGGAAATTCCGGCACCTAATAAGCGGGCCAACATTCTGCTAAACTGAACTAAATCCCCGAGACGATAGACCTTTCCGATGAGTGGAGCGCGACCCAGCAACTTGTCTAAACGAATTTTCCAGTGATCCGGGCTGGTAAATTTAAAAACCAGCAAACCACCGCCTACTAATCCGACACCCCCCCCTAAGAAAAGGGGAAGTTTTTGACTGCCGGCAAAAATGACTCTAGTCAAAAAGGGTAATTCAGTGGCGCCTACACTTAAAAACAGTTTTTCATACATAGGAAGAACCCACACGGAAAGAACATATAGTACCAGGATAACGGCAGAAAATAAAAGCATTGGATAGGCTAGAGCAGCCTTAACCTTTTGCTGATAAACCTGTTCCTGATCTAACTCATCTGCCACTTCACTGAGAACCTTTCCGACAGTTCCCGTGTATTCCCCCGCTTTAATCATGGAGAGTACAAATGCCTTAGGGGAAGGATTCACAAGGGCCAAAGCCTCTGATAAGTCACTGCCTGATTCCACTCGTTCCTTAACGCTTTTCCATTGGTCCTGCTCAAAAGATCTTTTCTCTTCAGAGGAGGTCATCATTTCCAAAGCCTGAAGTATGGGAATTCCCGCTTCCAATAAGGTAGCTAAGCGACGAGCGAAACTGCTCCACTTTAAATTAACTCTGGCCGGCAATAATACATTCTTCCAATTCAGGGTTGCTCGAACCCATACAGGGAAGTATCCTGCCTTCCTTAAGCGGGTTTGAACCTCAGTACTCTCATCACCCGCCCATGCTCCGTGCCGAATTTTTCCATTTAAGTCGACAGCTTTCCACAGAAAATACCGCCTGCTCATCTCCTCATGCTGTCAGGGCTCTGCATCTTTTCCTGAGCCACTTCGTAAGACACTAGACCCCTTTGCACTAAATCCATAATTGCCTTATCCATAGTTTGCATTCCTAACTTGGCATTCGTTTGGATAACCGTTGGAAGCTGATGAGTTTTGCCTTCCCTTATAAGGCTGCGAACCGCTGGCGTAGCCATCATAACCTCGATAGCGGCCACTCTTCCTTGCTGATCTTCTCTAGGAAACAATTGTTGAGACATAATTCCCTGTAATACTGCCGCCAGTTGCACCCGAATTTGCTGCTGCTGGTGAGGCGGAAAAACATCAATCATCCGGTCCACCGACTGGGTTGCGTCATTTGTATGAAGGGTGCTAAAAACCAAGTGCCCAGTTTCAGCGGCTGTAACAGCGGTAGCGATAGTTTCTAAATCCCGCATTTCTCCAACCAAAATCACATCCGGATCTTGACGCAAAACCGCTCGCAGGGCATTCGTAAATGAATGGGTATCGTTACCAACCTCCCGTTGATTGACTAAACTCAGTTTATGTCTGTGTAAATATTCGATGGGATCTTCGATAGTCACGATGTGGCAAGCCCTTGTTCGATTAATATAGTCGACGAGGGATGCTAAAGTAGTTGATTTACCACTTCCGGTTGGGCCAGTCACTAGGACTAACCCTTTATGCAGTTTAGCCAGCTCAATACTTACTGGCGGAAGTCCTAACTCTTCCGGACTGGGAATGACAAAAGGAATCAAGCGAATAACTATTCCGATAGATCCTCTCTGACGAAATATATTAACCCGATAACGTCCAACCCCTGCCAAACTATAGGATAGGTCTAATTCCCCATATTCAACAAACCGTTTGGCTTGCTTTTCATCCATCAGAGATTGGGCAAAATTACTTAAATCTGCCTGAGAAAGTTTTTCCATCTGATTTTGAACCAGTGAACCATTAATACGTAAAACCGGCGGGCTCTCCACTGTCAAATGAATGTCTGACGCCTTATTCTCTCCAGCCAAAAGCAAAAGCTCTTTTAATGAAAACATTCTTCCGTCTCCTCTTATCCTTGTATTCCGGATCTAAACACACCTACATAATACAACGAAATCTTTAGAATTGCCTTATATCCCCATAGTTGAAACTAGGGGCTTTACGGCATCAAGTGGTAACACGTAACACTTCCTCCACGGTCGTAAGTCCTTGGATTACCTTAAACATCCCATCTTCAAAAACCGTAAGCATCCCGGAAACCATCGCTTGTTGTTCAATGTCTCTGGCATTTTGCATAGATAGGACGAGTTCTTTAATCTCCTGATTATACAGCAAAAATTCATGTACCCCAATCCTGCCTCGAAATCCAGTCCCCAGACAATCCGGGCATCCCACAGCACCATGCAGTTGGTCGACTGACCCCGGTAAACGGAGTACCCTTTTCTCCGCCTCTGAAACCTTATACTTAATCTTACACTCTTCACACAACCGGCGCACCAGGCGTTGAGATAATACCCCACTAACCGCCGAGGCTAAGAGATAAGGTTCTACCCCCATATCAATGAGCCGAGCCAAGGCCTCTGCCGCCGTATTAGTATGTAACGTTGATAAAACTAAATGTCCCGTAAGGGAAGCAGTGATGGCGATTCTCGCTGTTTCTTCATCACGGATTTCTCCAATCATGATCACATCCGGATCTTGACGCAAGATATGTTTTAACCCAACAGGAAAGCTGAGTCCTGCGGGAAGGTTAACTTGTACCTGATTCACCCCAGACAGTTGATATTCGACAGGTTCTTCAATGGAAATAATATTTTGCTCCTCAGCGTTTAATTCTCTGAGCAGGGCATAGAGGGTAGTGGTCTTGCCGCTTCCCGTTGGACCCACCACCAGTATCAGCCCATTGGGACGTTTCAATAAGGCTTGTACTCCCGTCTCAACCTCTAAGCGCATTCCCAGATCATTAAGCGGACGCTGAGCCATCTCCGGGTCTAAAATTCGCACAACTATTTTTTCCCCATACACAGTAGGCATTGAGGACATTCGCAGATCAACGCGCTGAGGACCCGCGTTAAACGTCATTCGGCCATCTTGAGGAAATCGCCGTTCTGCCACATCCATTTGAGCCATCACTTTCAGGCTGGAAACAATACTCCGAGCGGCCTTGGCCGAGAGATCATGTTTTCTGATAAGTTTACCGTCAATTCGGTAGCGCACCACAAAAGCACTTTTACGGGGTTCCCAATGAATATCGCTAACTCCCTGCACAACAGCCTCGTGTAACACGGAATGAACGAATTTAAGAGTTGGTGCCTCGTCCTCTTGGGAAGCTAACTCAGCAGTCTCGGAAAACTCGACCGACCAACCGCCTTGATTTTCCAAAACATCCTCTGCAAGGTTTGCCAGACGGGCGACAGATTGTTCTACCGTTAAACACTGTCGAATTGCACCCTCGATTTCTTCCTTCATAGCAAATACAGGCTCAATTTCCAGCCCTGTAAACATTCTGACATCCCGGAGGGCCCGTTCATGGGTGGGATCTAACATGGCGACTCTCAAAACTCCGGAATACCGTTCAAAGGGGATAAGGGTGTAACGGCGAGCGATTTCTTCAGAAATTAGTCCTGCTACAGCAGGGTCAATTGCGACCCTGGTCAGTTTTACTTCCGGGATCCCTAAATATTGTCTGACAGCCTTCGATAAACCCGCTCGGTTTAACGCACCTATACGCACAAGCGCATCCTCAATAGATTCTCCGGTCTGTAAGGCTGATTCTAACCCAGCAGATAATCCAACTTTATCAAGAAAGCCATTAGCTACTAAAAACTGACCAAATTCATGATTGCTTTTCATGACGTCACCAATGCAATTCCTGATAACCCTTAATGACCCAAGTTCCATTAACTAACTCTAACCGCTCCTCAATTCTTCGAACAGCTAATCCTGAAAGTCCTTTAGACGTCACTTTATACTCCCCTTCACTAAACTCAATTAGGATATCGACCTGCCCAGTATCAAATGACAAACTCCCCTGATGCAGTTCGGGATTAACCAGCAAATGGGCTTTGGCCCACTCAATCCCTCCCTCAGCAATGTAGAGGGCTTGTCTGCTTTGAGTTTCACGTTTTACCATGCGGTTCTCTGCGTTGGCCTTTAGATAGACCTCCATCCCCAGCCCCGAAAAGGAGGTTAACAGCAGAAGAACAAGAAGGCTTATATACCCTGATGGATTCTGCACCATTATCTTGGCCAGTCTTCTAATTAGAAATCCGGGGGTATTTATGAAGCAGGATAAAATACCCGTCGTCTGATAAGCGTTTGCCAAGTGACAATTTGCCCATTCACGTTTGCCTGTAAGAAAATTTCCCACAATCCCGGCTCCACCTCCGCACATTTCCATCCAATCATACAGCTCGCCACCGGTTGTGGCATTTCTGCATGACTCCAATATAGATCTTTCCGTCCATCACCGTCTAAATCATCGATAAAATAGGAATCAAGCCTTGGCTGAGGGTTAGAATCATCTGCTAAAGGTAACACCTTTAACACACCGGGATCTGCCCAACTTGCAGTTTCGGACATGCGAATTGCATCAGAGACCGTCTTTCCAGCCGTCATAACGGCATAATGTGCTTCCAAGTGATTCTTGAGAGCATGTGCTCCACGCCATTGATCTGTAAACAGCCGCATGGCAGTCAATAAGAAAATGCCCGAAATCAATAAGGCCGCCAACACTTCCAAAAGGGTTAACCCGCATTCTAAATGATCCCTCCGCCTATTCAACCGCATAAAGGCTCTCCAACTTATATTGATACGGATTTCCCCGTTCCGTCCAAATGACTGCTACACTTACTTTCAATAGTTGGGGGGTGTCATGCCATTCTGAACATATTATCCAACGGAATTTCCCATCTGTTCCTTCTATTGTTCTGCCTGGGATACAATTACCCTCAGCGATAGCATCCCTCCACTTATGGACTGCCAAGTGATCCATTGTCGCTTGAGCCAGATTAGCACCCTCCATAAGGGTTGTAGCCCGGCGAGATTCTGAAAGGGCCTCAACTGTCAATTCAAAAAGAACCCCAAATCCTAAAGAAAAGAGAAACAGGGCCAATAATACATCAAATAAAACATATCCCTTCGCAGTGCCGAAGTTATTGCTTTTTGGGATGCTCCCTCCCCCCCTCCACAGTTTCAGCCACGTTTTTATCCATTTCCCAATTAAAAACCATGTCATCTCTCTAAGTTAACGAAGGTTAGACCATTAATCAGCCGCGGAGTTGTCGACTCGCCCCGACGAATCAAGGTGGTAACTTTGTTCAGAGTTAAAAGGATTGATTGGAATTTCATTAAGGTAGGGACCTTGCCAATCACTCATGCTCTTTTGGGCAGATACTAAATCAGTTACACTGTGTGGATAAGTACCGACATCAATCTTGTAAAGCTGGACGGCTCCTTCGATTCTTTGGATATTAGCCCGATTCATTTGCAAGCGAACATGTTTGGAGGCTGAACCGTAATAATAAGGGGTAAATGAGGTTAGAATAACTCCCATAAGGAAAAGGACAACCAGAACTTCCCATAATGTGAAACCTGATAGTCGTGACTTGTTATTTCTCTTCAGGGTTATTCTTCTCGGATAATTCACGCTTCTCAATTCTAAACTCACAACTTTCAACTCAATATAAGATTCCTAACACACAATTCTTCTTCTTTCTCTGTCCATTAATAAATCCCTTCCAGCCTCGACATATCTTTCTTGAAAATACTCTTAGTTACCATTTTCCCCTATTAATTCCATAGCATTACATCGATATGTACTTTTGCAATTGCAATAAGGAAAATCTGACAAAGATTCTTTAATCCTTGTCAGATTTTGTATACTTCTTGGTTTTAAGAAATAACCTGATTCTCACCCAAGTCTGTCTATAAGAACTCAGCAAACTATTGAACTTATTTTAGGCCTTGTAACTGAATGCATCCTTAAAACCATACTCATCCCATTTTTCTTTGACCACTTCCGGCACTGATTCTGATAAAGTGATATTGATAGGTTTTTCTTTCCAATCTAAAACATCATGTATCCAAGTTTGCTTGGGCTTCAGACAGCTCATAACCATCTCCAGTTTCATCATCCTTTAAATTCAACTCAATATGTTCGCCAAATTTTATAGTATTATCCGTGAATTTCAAAAACTGAGGTATTATGCAGTGCCAACGGGCCTTAGAAACTCCCTTAAAGGCACTGGGATTTTGTAAAATCTGCAGAGCAAAAGGATACTTCTTATAATAAGCAGCCAAAACGACTGCTGTCTCTTTGAGGTTTTTCACAAGGTAGGCCTTCCCTTTCAGTTGAAGGCCTTGAATCTTTTTCGGATCTTGATAGTCTTCAGTAATTGCCGCCGCTGTCAGGGGATTATCTCGCAAGTTACTGCTGTGTCTCGACGTAAGTTCTGACAAAAAATAGATGTAGAATCCACGATTGACAAAGAAAACTGGAGTAGCCCAAGGTCCGTCTTCCCCATAAGTAGAAAGGATCATAGTATTGTGGTTGGCTAAATAGTTAAGCATCCTTTGAGCTTTCTCAGTCATAATTAACACCTCAATATATATTTTAAGCAACCTTACTTCAGATTTCATGCTCTAGACCGTGAGTATTTGTCAATATCAACGCCCCTTCGCAAAAGCCATTCTGCCGTAATGCCCGTAATAACCACCGGCTTTTTTGACAATTCTTCCAAAGAAGCAGCCCCCACCATTAACATTGACCGGCGCAAATCTTTTATAATTCTTTCAACTCGATCATCAAGGCCTTTTTCAGAGCTATTATGAAGAACCTGTAAGAAGTGGCCCGCCATACCCACCAATTTAGATCCTAAAACGAGAGCACAAGTTACATCACTTTCACCTGTAAAACCACCGGAAGCTAAAACCGAAAGCGGCAAATCCAAACTTAAAACTTCTATCAGGCTGGCAGCAGTTGAAATACCGATGTTCTGGGATTTTCCTAAGCAGCCCTGACTAGAGCGAGCAAATTCTATTTTTATAAAATCCGTTCCACCTTTACCACTAACGTCAATATAACGCACTCCAACATCATAGATTCTCTTAGCTGTCTCTCGAGACAGCCCAAAGCCAACCTCTTTAACAATAACAGGTACCTTGGATAAGGTTACGACTTTTTCGATGTTGGTCAAAACCCCTCTAAAATTTCTATCCCCCTCAGTCATAGCAAGTTCCTGAGCAACATTCAAATGTAACTGAACCCCATCTGCTCCAATCATGTTGATTGCTTCTTTTACCAGAACCGGCGGTGTTAAGGCATTAACATTAGCCAGTATAATCCCCTCAGGATTCTCTTCTCGTGCTATCTTATAAGTTTTTCTCACACTCGGATCTTCCAAGCCAGCTGTCTGTGAGCCAACTGCCATGCCAATGCCAGCCCGTGCTGCCACCCTTGCCAGACTCTTGTTAATATACTCAACATCAGGATGTCCACCGGTCATTGCATTTATCAGAAGCGGAGCTTTCAACCTCTTTCCCAAAAACTCCAGAGAAGTATCAATCTGCTCAAAGTTTAAATCCGGCAGAGCTTCATAAACTAAATAAATATCAGAGAAACCATTTTTCACCGAATTTTCCGTATTGAGAGCAAATTCTATATGTTCCTTTTTGCGATGTTGCCTAGATATTTTCCATACCCCCAAAGCCCTTAATTTGTTATTCTCGTTATTCAATAAAGCTCTATTTCCACCTTGGATTCCGGTCTTTTAATAACAAGGCTTGGCTTGCACTAAGCTTCTAACTTTACTCTAACCTATTTACTCTTAAATTTACACTTAGAATTAAATTTTTTGATAGAACTGTATATAGACCTTTGGCAAAGGTAGTTTTTAATATGCACTTTTAGTAACAGTAAAAATCTGACAAAGATTCCATAATCCTTGCCAGATTTTTAGTTTATCCTTCATATTAAGTAATAACCTGTTTCCAAGCTGCTAAGATTTCGAGGTCCGTACATTCCTTGGAAACAATTGCTTGCCCAATTCCTTTGGGCAGAATTAGAATCTTTCGTCCCCCTAGATTTTTCTTATCCGATTGCATGCGTTGCAACAAAGCCTCAGGGTCTTGTCCTTTGATCTCAGTCGGCAAGCCATAGGTATTTAGCAACCGCTTAACTCGATCTATCTCCGCGCTGGTCATCAGCCCTTTTGCGTAGGCGAGATGAGTCGCGGCTATGATCCCAATACTAACCCCTTGCCCATGTGTAACTCCGCGATAATTCATCTCAGTCTCGAGGGCATGTCCGAAACTATGACCCAGATTCAGCAAGCCGCGTACTCCTTGTTCTCGTTCATCTTGGGAAACGATTTTTACTTTGACAGCAGAAGACCGCGTCACCATTTCGCCCCAGATCGATTTTTCCCGGAGCTTGATACTTTTTTCTTCCTTCTCAAAAAACTCAAAAAGGTCTCGGTCAGCAATTATAGCATGCTTAATACTCTCAGCTAAGCCATTTTCAACTTCTTCCCAAGGCAAACTTTCAAGGGTTGAAAAGTCCGTCCAAACCGCCAAGGGTGGATAAAAGGTGCCTAAGATATTCTTGCCCGCCGGATGATTTACGGCTGTTTTTCCACCGATGCTGCTGTCTACTTGCGCCAATAAGGTGGTAGGGACTTGAATTAACCGAATTCCCCGCATGAAGACACTGGCAAAAAATCCCGCCAAATCTCCGATAACCCCTCCTCCGAGAGCGATTACAAGAGTTTTACGGTCCGCATCACAACGCAAGGCCGCTGTCGTTAGCTGAGCTAAACGTTCCAAGGATTTTTCTGTTTCTCCGGCGGGGACTGTCAGCAAATTCACTCGGTAATCAAGAAGTCCTTTCTTGAGACGTTCCGAGTACAATTCGGCTACTATCTGATGTGAAATAACAAGAATGTGCTCCACATCCTCAAATTGAAGATGTAAGTACTCCCCTAATTCTTCGAGAGAAGCCCCCAAAAACACGGGGTACGTGCGGTCCGCTGTTACATCAATCTTTGGCCACTTCGCTAAACTCATTTTTCGTCATCCTCTCTAGCTGTATAAGAATCTCTTTCACCACTTCATCGACGCTTTTTTGCGACGTATCGACTATAAAATCAGCCTGAGAGTAACATTCCTGGCGTTCAGACCACAACTTCTCAATAGCTTCTCTCGGAGCCTTTAGAAGTGGGCGGTCATTTTTAGTTCCTATCCGAGCGAGAATCGTTTCCAGGGAGGCATGAAGAGCGATAACCGTCCCGTTCTGAGCCAGCGCATTCCAATTAAGAGGGTTTAACACCGTACCTCCACCGGTTGCAATAACGAGCTGCTCCTGCTGACTGAGTCTTGCAACCACGATGCTTTCTTCTGAACGAAAACGGGTCTCTCCATGCCGACGGAAAATTTCACTGACACTCAAGCTGGTTACTTCCCCAATTTCATAGTCTGTATCAACAAAATCCCAAGCGAGCGACTGAGCTAAACGCTTTCCAACTGTGCTTTTGCCGGTTCCCATAAATCCAATGAGAACAATGTTTCGCATGAAGCTCCTCCCTCTCGTATTCGATATTCGAGGTCCGATGTTCGAGGTCCGAAATTTGTTATTCGAATATCGTCACCGCACGCTCAGCTACTTTAGATAAAAACTATATCTGAAGTAAGTATCTTTTATAATCTTCCCAAGCATTTTGTAATTCTATAAAAGTATCCGCCGGAAATTTCTCAAGCACCGCTTCAGCAATTACCCATGCTACCACATGTTCCAAAACTACTAAAGCTGCCGGTACAGCACAGATGTCTGACCGCTCTACACTAGCTTTAACCGCCGCTTTAGTCTCCAGATGCACCGTATCTAAAGGTTGATAAAGGGTCGGAATCGGTTTCATAACCGCTTGAAGAATGATCGGTTCTCCGTTACTCATCCCCCCCTCGATTCCTCCGGCATGGTTGGAAACCCTGCCGAAGCCCTGGCCCTTTTCATAACAAATTGGATCATGAACCTTGGACCCCGTTCGGTCCCCAGCCTCAAATCCTAAGCCAAAGGAGACTCCTTTGATTGCTTGCACTGAGAGGACAGCCTGGGCTAATTTACCATCTAATTTTCGATCCCACTGCACATGGGACCCCAATCCTGCGGGGACATGATGCACTTGCACTTCTAAGATTCCGCCCAAGGATTCCCCTTGTTCTCGTGCTGAGATGAGCCCTTCCCCCATCTGTTGTTCGGCAATCGGGTCTCCTACAGACCACTCTGATTGTTCTACACGTTGCCAATAGTCTTCATTATCAGCACGCTCCGCGTGAACACCGCCTACCGCCAGAACATGCCCCCTTATTTCTACCCCTAAGGCGGTCAGAACTTGCCTGGCAACACTCCCGATTGCTACCCTCATGGCAGTTTCTCGGGCGCTGGCTCGCTCAAGGATATTCCTGACTTCCGTGCGATATTTGAAGGCTCCCGACAAATCCGCATGCCCAGGCCGAGGAGTCAACACTTTTCGGCTCTCTAAGTCAGCGTCTTCTCTCCAAGTCATGATTTTCTCCCAGTTTTCCCAATCACGATTAGGAATTTCCAAAGCGATTGGGGCCCCCGTACTTAATCCTCCTCGCACTCCGGAAACAAGCTGAACTTCATCTTGTTCAATGGCCATCCTTCCGCCTCGTCCGGGGCCTTTTTGACGTTTTCTAAGAGCCTTATCAACTTGATCCTTAGAAATCTTCATTCCCGAGGGAAGTCCCTCGATAATTCCCACTAATTTCTGACCGTGTGATTCTCCCGCTGTTAAAAACCGCACTTTTCGTCTTCCCCTCTATATCCAACTTTTCTCGAATGCGCATACCTACCGGGGCGACAATGACACTTCTCCGCTCTCCTAATGAATTGGTCAAGGTAATCGTCGTCCCCACACTTCGTCCTGAAGCATTAAAGGTTAAATTTCCCTGGCTTCCAAGAAAACTAACCCCCTCTTTAAGGTACACATTTTTTACCATCTTACCTTGCCTAAAGATCTGGTAATGGTGATCCCCGGTTTGATAATAGAATTTAACCGCATACCAATTATTTTCCGCCATGGCAGCCTGACGAGCATCCCGAATGTCTTCCAATAATTGAGTGGATTCAAAGGCTAAGCGTTGCTTTTCAAAGTTAACAGGAAGCTTAATGAGCAGATAAAAACCTGAGCCCCCTAAAAGAATGAAAACAAGTAACATTTCTAACAGCGTAAATCCTCGCTCAAGATCGTTGGCCCCTGCTTTACTCATTTCACTCTTCCTTTACCTCTATCCTTTATTAAACATTCCCTTGAAGAGTTGATTCTTTAGGGCTTGGCGCATTTCCTTGACAGGAGCTCGACCACCAAGCCAAAACTCCCAGGCCAAAGCCCCTTGATATAGAAGCATTTCTAAACCATTATGCCTTCGGCACCCCAGTTTCTTCGCTTCTTTCAAAAAAGCAGTTTCCATAGGGTTGAAAATTATATCCACAACAAGGGCCTGCTTAGAAATCCCTTCTAATGAGAATGGAAAGCTCTCTCTATGCAGCCCTACAGAAGTCGTTTGCACTAATAGATCCACATCTTTGAGCCATTCCCCCGGAACAAACTCCCCTGAAGAAGCTGTGCCTCCCTCGCGTTCTATGGCTCGAGCCAATCCCTTGGCCTTTTCAGGCGTGCGATTAAGAATATGTAAACACATCCCTTGCTCAGCTAAGGCCAGAGCTATCCCTTTACTGGCTCCGCCTGCACCCAGAAGAACCGCCTTTTTCCCTTTAAATCCATGGAGTTCTTCTTCTACAGAACGAACAAATCCATCCCCGTCCGTATTGTGACCCATAAGTTGTCCCTCATGAATTTTCACGGTATTAACCGCCCCGGCGCGCTTAGCTTGGGGAGTAAGCGTATCGAGGAGAGAAACAATGTCCTCCTTATGAGGGAGTGTTACATTCCAACCGGAAAACCCCAAAGCCCGAAGACCTTTTACCGCCTCCGCTAAATAGCTGGCTTCAACGCGAAAGCGTTGATATTCCGCGTCAAGCCCCAGTGCCTTATACCCTGCATTGTGCATCCAGGGAGAGAGTGAATGCTGAATTGGGTCACCTATAACTGCAAAGTGTTTTTCCACTTATAACATTCCTTTACATAATCCTTTAGAGGCCAGATCAGAAAATATAAGAAACTGCTTCAGGAAGTTTTAACTCCACCGAGTACAGTTGAACCTATCTGGGCATAGTCATGAGTAAATAGCGAAAAGGAATGGCTAAGCCATTCCTGAATGCTTAATGAATTTTCGGACTGTAAGGTTTGGCCGAAGCAAAATGCTTCATGACCCAAACGAGTAATTTCTCTATCCGTCGCATAATCCGAGTTCCGATAAACTCATGGTCATTGATGGGAGTGACCAAAATTGTATATAGACCCAAACGGTTTCCGCCTAAAATATCTGTAAATAACTGATCTCCGATGACAGCTGTATCCCCTTGTCCTGTTTTCAGAAGATTCATACCCGCCCGGAAGGCTCTGCGGCGTGGTTTTGTGGCCTTAAAAACAAAGGGAATCCCTAATCCGTCGGCAACCACGGCTACGCGTTGACGCTTACTATTGTTAGACACCACACACGCACGGATTTCAGCTGATTTAACCTTTTTAAACCACGCTTCCACTTTAGGGCCCACTTCCACATCATTCCAGGGGGTCATAGTATTATCTAAGTCAATAATCAACCCTCGAATCCCATCCTTACGAAGCTGTTCTACCGAAATAAGATCGAGAGAATTAGCTTGACGTGTAGGTCGAAAATACTCTAACATAGAATCCTCCAAAAAGCATAAGTTTATATCATTATACCTTAGAGGATGCCACAAGAGCAAGTAATGGACTACCTATTTGAATCAGTCTTTGCCATCTCTTCCAATAATTTTTGAATGGCTTTTTTCTCGATGCGCGAAACATAGGATCGGGAAATTTCTAAGGCTTTGGAAATCTCACGTTGAGTCCGTTTGGGGCTGTTCATTAAGCCATAGCGCAATTGAAGAACTAGTTTTTCCCTTTGGGTAAGCTTTTTAACGAGCTCAAGCAAAGCCTTTTGCTCTGATTCATTTTCCACCTTTAAGGAAATATCCTCTTCGTTTGAACCCAGCACATCGATAAGCGAAATTTCATTGCCCTCTTTGTCCATACCAATTGGATCATAGATTGATACTTCGCCACGGGACTTTTTCAGTGACCGCAAATGCATTAAGATTTCATTTTCAATACAACGGGCCGCATAGGTGGCAAGCTTAGTCCCTTTGTTCGGATC
>NZ_JAJDOO010000014.1 GCF_020595055.1 Desulfosporosinus shakirovi
GATTTTATACTAAACTAGGGAAAATCTCTATTTCAGTTGTCCGATTTCTATTCTAGCAGCACTACCTGAAAACTGAGTTAACCCGACAGAGCCTACAGTTATTGGTAAATCTATGAAAAAGAATAGGGTATACCCTTTAGTATGTTTGTGTATTTCACCTGATTTTTTCATACTTACCTCCACGAATCTTTATTCAATTCAGTATCTATATTTAGTATGTTTCAGTAGAGTAAATATCCTGTGCGCTTCAAAACTTCTGTAACCTTTTTGTCAATCAAAAAATATCATGCTAGCAGAGTATAAAAACTGAATATTTCCAGATTGAGGTGATCCTATGAATTTAAGCTTTAAATTATCCCGATCTAATTATAGAAATCTAGTTATAGGAACAGATACAAAAATCCCACTAAAAAATGGTCAATACACAACAGCCATCAATTTTGATAACGCGGCTTCTACCCCGCCTTTTGTTTCAGTTATGGAAGAAATAAATCACTTTGCTTCCATGTATTCATCCATTCATCGGGGCACAGGTTATAAATCACAACTTTCTTCTAAAGTCTTTGAAGAAGCACGATCAATTGTTCTAAAATTCGTTAATGCCGATCCCTCTCGAGATACGGTTATTTTTGTCAAAAATACCACTGAGGCAATTAATAAATTATCTTATCGTTTATGGGATGGAAACAAAAAAAGTGTTATTTTGTCAACCTGGATGGAACACCATTCTAACGATCTTCCGTGGAGAAACAAGTTTCAAGTCGATTATGTTCAGACAGATTCCTCTGGAAAATTAAGTCTCGAGGATCTAGAGAGCAGATTAATCAAGCACAAAGGCAATGTTAAACTTGTAACAGTCACTGGAGCATCCAATGTCACAGGGTATATAAATCCAATACATAAAATAGGTGAGTTGGCTCATCGCTACCGAGCAAAAATACATGTTGACGGAGCCCAATTGGTTCCTCATAATTCTGTCAACATGAATCCGAAAAATCCGCTTCAAAGCATTGACTATCTGACCTTTTCAGGGCATAAGATGTACGCACCTTTTGGAACCGGAGTACTTATCGGTCCACAAGAAACCTTCAAAAAAGGAATCTCTGAGTATGTAGGAGGAGGTACCGCCGAAACTGTCACTCACGATTGGGTAGTATGGGAACCTCCCCCGCATAAAGAAGAAGCAGGCACCCCCAATCTAATGGGTGTGGTCGCTCTGGCAGCAGCGATTAAGACACTGACCACAGTAGGGATGAAAAACATCAACCAATATGAAGACCGGCTTACAAACTATTCCAACTCAAAACTAAGATCCATTCCGGGTATAACAGTCTACTCCCATACGGCCCCGGGTGAACCTCGAATCGGCGTAATCCCTTTTAATGTTAACGGTATTGCCCATGAAGAAGTAGCTGCAATTTTATCCAATCAGGCAGGAATTGCCGTTAGGACCGGTTGTTTTTGCACCCAGCCCTATATTCAAAGACTTTTATCTATCTCCCCAGGTCAAATGGATTTACACAGAAAACGCAGAGATATTCCCCGACCAGGCGTAGTTCGTCTAAGTTTTGGATTGTACAACGATTTTAGTGAAATAGATGTTCTGATGCAATTGTTAGAAAGAATCAGTAAGCACCCAACATCTTACATTTAATCAACTAATATAAATACCTATTTCTACTAATAATAGGATTTATATAACGATCATAAAGGGGTGCACAAATTGAACAAGAAAATGAACCTTTTAATGTTTAGCGGCGATTATGATAAGGCTCTAGCAGCACTTATACTAGCCAATTCCGCCCGAGAGCTTGATGTAGATGTGACTATGTTCTTCGCATTTTGGGGGCTTTGTCTCGTTCGCGATCCGGAAAAGGAAACATCAGATGATAAAACTCTCTACGAAAAAATGTTTGGAATAGTCACTCCTAAAGGGCCTGAAGAGTTGCCCCTTTCGCGCATGAACATGGCAGGTCTGGGAAAACAAATGCTTCTAGAAATGATGGAAGATGATAAAGCTCCTTCTCTAACAGACTTTCTCAACGGAGCTCGAAAAAAAGGAGTCAAATTTTACGGATGCAAGCTATCTGTTGAAGTTATGGGCTTTAAAGAAGATGAATTACTCCCAGAAGTTGAAGTCATTACAGGCAAAGAGTATTTAAGAGATGCTCTTGAATCAGACATGCAACTCTTTATTTAGTTATTTTGGCTTTATTCCCAAAGCTTTTTTAGCCAGCCGGTCTACGTAATCGTTAAACTGATCTCCGCTATGACCGGCAACCTTTTTAAACTCATACAATCCATGGTTCGTACGCATAAATTCAACATAAGCTTGAGTAAACTTATTTTTTGCTTGCCAATCTCCAGTAACCCAAAGAGAAATGCCAGAATAGTCGTGATAGATACGAATACGTGCGTTCAGTGACTTGGCTTTTTCTACGGCATGAAGTACTGCGGCAATTTCGCCCGCAACATTTCTCATGCTGGCGGCTTCAAGGTCTTCCCCTATCCCGAAACTTTCGAGAACGACTTCACCATCCTTGACAAAGGCATAGCCATAGGAATACTTACCATTTAAATAACTTCCATCTGTATATACTTCAAAGTCAATGTTACCAATAAATGATGTAATCATACCGGCATTGTTGCCATCTCTAAGATCCTTAGAGACTCCTCCATCATTTTGCCACTCAAGTGCTTCAGCCTTCGTTTCAAAGCCTTTATAGAGCGCTCCCTTATAACCCTTGACTGACGCTTGACATTCAGGCCAGTTATTAAAAATCCCGAGATTATGCCCGCTTTTAACAACGTAATAATTTTTTTTAGCCAAAGATGTTCCCTCCAAAAGTTAATAAGTTCTCTTGTCTTTTACTCTCCAGCACTAAAACTGTTGGCTGGTGGCCGGACCATGACTGTAACAGGATGTTTAAGATTAATAACACCGAGTCATGAATGGCAAGGTGTTAATTGTTCTTTCTGATTATACAATTATAATCGTTTTCTATTCAAATTTTAATATGTAAGCAAAAAAATACAAAGCAATATCTAAATCTTAGAACTCAAAAAAATATCTTAAGCATACGATATAATTGGAAGGAATATTCAAACTATTGTTGAAATTATATTTAGGGGTTTGATTCACATCCGACCTTAGCCCTTTATAAACAAAAATAATCTAGAAGGAGGAAGTATCTATGGAAACTTATCGGGTAAAGGTTGGCTCAAAAGGAGAAATCATATTACCTGAAGAACTGCAAGAACTCTTTGGACTAGTAGCAGAGGATACTTTAGATTTGTGTGTCGATTCAGAAGGTAAAGTTTTTGTCCGAACTGCCGAGCGCTCAGTCAGGCCACTTTCAGATTTTTTTGAAGACTTAATTGTAAGTGATTTGCTTGCAAAGGGCTGCAGTGGAGACTGTCTTAAAAACAAACTCCTGGAACGCAAATTAAAGCTAAGCACCGTACTCGACCGTTTATCAGAAGAAGCGCACAGAGCACATAAAAATGGTCAATCGATTAAGTGGTGGGAAGCTCAAGCTTTAACATCACTGTGCATTCAAAAGGACCGCAAAGGACTGTATCAGGTGATGATCACTACTCGCGGTGTCCATGATCTGGTTGTTCTCCGTAAAGAAGAGCTTAGAGAAATTCCAGCAGTGTTCGAAAGCTTAGAACAAGATCCGTTTGTTTTTAAGCGACTCAGAGGGCCGTATTATGAGACTTATCGTGTCTCTTTCCGCAGTGGAACAAAGGAACACAGAGTCATCTATACCGTCTTTGCTAAAGAAAATCTGATTGTAATTTTAACAGTCGGAGCTCGAGAGGTCATCTATGATCGGCTTAATGGTATAGCTTGATCAGTGCTCAATGTATGATATCGTGATTAAAACTTTAACTTGTTTTCTGAGAAACAAATGACCATGAATATTGGACATGAAAGACAGCCTGAAGATGCCTTCGGGCTGTCTTTTCATATTGAAGTAACAACTGAGGAAAATCCCCCAATCCTGAGATAGGTTATAAGCTCTAACAGCCTGCACATTCTTTGTCACAGGAATGATCACTCAGGTTACTTCCAAATAACCTAATGCCTTTAGTTGTCATATCTTCAACTAAAGCTGCCACCTTATCTAACTGTCCAAAAATACTTCTTGAAAGTACTTCTGCTCTACCGTAAGATTCCTGAGCTCTTACTTGTTGATTAGCTTTAACTGCTTCTATACCAATTTGCCCGATTTTGTGAAACTCACTATGAAAAGCCTCGATTTTTTCCCAGTCTTCTTCAATTATGGAATTCGTTATTTGAACAGCATGATAAAAATGACCAAAAGCACATTTACTTCCATCCGTTTGTAGCGGATAAATCGTCATATCATCAACCATTCGTCTGAAATTATCTAACCAATTGGCATGGGCTTTTTTAGCATCTGAAATAGTAACTAAAAATTCTTGATTGTTTAAGGCATTACTGCTACCCTTCAGAGAACTCATTTGTTCTCTAACAATAGTAGAGATTTCATCATCAATCCTAGCAATTTCCTTTGCAGATTCTGCACTTGCTAAAGCATCTCTATGAATTATTTGAGTCATCATAGTTAACTCTTCAGCATCACGGCTAGAAACATCCATCGCTTGATTAATCTCGCTTGTGGCAGTTTTTATACCTTCCATTGATTGATTAATGAATTGTACATCATTAATCGTCGTTTTTAGCATTTCTACATTTTTCCCCATAGTGTCTGTAATATTATCAATCTTAAGACTCATTTTTTTCGTTAATGCCATCGTATTATTCATACTTTGTTTGCCTTCTTTAGCAGCTGTTTGAATATTACCCACAAAAGACTTCATACCTTCCAGACTTCTTTTCGTATCGTCAGCCAATTTCCTAATTTCTTCAGCAACTACGGAAAAACCACGACCATTTTCGCCTGCCCGCGCTGCTTCGATAGAAGCATTGAGAGCAAGTAGATTGGTCTGCTCAGCTATATCTCCAACTCCTTGAACTATCTCATTGACTCTATTCGCCATTTCTACCAATTGAGCAATTTTCTCGCCCATAATATTGGCATCAAGCATAACCTTATCTTTCAATTCATTGACTTCTGTGAGTTGATTAAGACTTAGATAGTTATTCTGAACAAGATCTTTAGAGGCGTCCGATAATTGAGATAGTGTAGTGGAAGTTCTCTCTACTGTTGAATTCACCTCGCTCATTCCTGCGTTAGTCTGCTCTACAACAGCAAGATTAGATTCGCTCAATAACGACATTTTTTTAGCAAAGTCAATCAACTGATGTGCTATATGTGACATGTTGACGTCAAAGTTACTTAATGTTGCTGCAATAGTTAACAACTTTTTTGATGATAATGCCATTTGTCGTTCATTATCGAAAAGCTTAATAAAGTAACTAATCATCTTTTTATGGATCGGATAGTCAACCTTTGGTTCAACGGCATTTATCCCCTGTAACTTCTCCTCTACATAGTTAAATATAAAAGTAGATTCTTCACATGGTGGTTTCTTAGAAAATAAATTCAATACATTCCCTACCCTGCTTCTCATTTTGCTTCCAATCTCCTTTTTTTAAATCTCATTGATCGTAATTGCGGTTTGAGTCCCTTCGAAACTTATGGGATAATCAATCACAATTAAAATACTATCTATCAATTCTCCATTTTTGATGCAATTCCTCTTTTATAGTAATAATTATTTCTTATATATTTTTTTAATATTGTAAGTTCTTTTTTATATTCATTTGATATAAAATAAAAACTTGTGTTTGAAAAAAGGTGGGTAATTTGTATTGGGAGATATTCTTTAAAATAATAACAAAAAGGCTAGCAACCTTTATTTACCAAGCAAAAAGGTTACTAGCTTTTATATTAAGTAAAAAACTTAGGATGTGTCCACTTCTTACCTTGATATACGTTTCGCCGCTGCAATCGTAGCCGGAGAATCCTCAGTCCAAGGGCTTTTTTCATAGTTACCCCACAGACCGGTTATTTCCCAACCGGTCTCCTTCAAGGCCTTTCTTAAAATAGAACTAGTTATGGGGAACAAAACGTTAACTCCAGAAATAACGTGTTTCGTGTCCGGAAACTCGATCTTCATGGAAAAATCGAGTTTCCCATCCGGTCTATGGGTGTAGTAGCGATAAAAGGCAAGCTGAGAGGTCTTAATAATTGGTAACTCTATGATTTGATTGGTCAAAATTCGGTCATAGTTAACTGTTTGCAATAAAAGGTAGGTTCCCTTTTCCCAGAACTGACCTAAAACCTGATTCAACTCAGTTTCCCCAGATACATGTGCCAGCGTATTTCCTAAACATAAGATTCCCTCAAATTCTTCCTGTATTAACTGCAAGTCTCGCATATCTGCCATGGCGAATGAAGATCTACTTTTCCTCTCTTGTGCCTTCCTTTTAGCAATCTCAATCATCTCATCGCTTAAATCTACACCGAGCACTCGCACGCCGGTTTGACTTATTTCTAAGGCAGTCGTCCCTGTACCGCATCCGATATCCAGTACCGAGCTTAGATTATCTTGTTTCAAATAATCATGCAGGAACACTTTCTGCGGTTCCCTCAGCGGAAATATTTCATCATAGTGTTCGGATAAGGCACGGTAAAAATCCATCTCAGTTATCCTCCTCTCGATATTCGCCAAGGTGAATTTTCTCAGAATCCGCACCGCAGGCCTGTTTACTTAGAGAATTAATCGTACTGTATGGGTTTGACCGTCATCTTTTAAGACAATAACAGGTTCAAGTAACTCTGCTTCATCTAAGATGATCTTCGTATACCCAGTCATCCTGGCGTTAGGATTCTCAACGAAAATCTCATATTTTGTTGTTTGATAGTGATAAGTTAAGCTAAAGCCCGACCAACGGCTGGGAATACAGGGCTTTAAGACTATTGTATCTCCTTGCCGTTTAAATCCTAAAATCCCCTCTAATCCTGCTTGATACATCCACCCCGCAGCTCCAGTATACCATGTCCAGCCACCGCGTCCTACATGTGAATGAGTGCCATAGACATCAGCCGCCATAACATAGGGTTCTACTTTATAGCGATTCACTTCATGTTCAGTACGAGCATGATGTATAGGACTTAACATCTGAAAAAGCTCGGTCGCCTTGTCCCCTTCTCCTAAAGTCGTATAGGCTAAAATAGCCCATGCCGCTCCGTGGGTATACTGTCCTCCGTTTTCTCGGACGCCAGGAACATATCCTTTAATATATCCTGGATCAGGCAGCAACTTGTCAAAGGGCGGGGTCAACAGGAGGAGAATTCCATCTTCCTTGCGCCACAAATAGTGTTCTAAAGCCAACATGGCATCCTGAACCCGAGTTGGTCTGGCGGCCCCAGACAGAACTGACCAGGATTGGGCAAGTGCGTCAATTTGGCATTCTTTATTTTGAGAAGATCCCAGCGGTGTTCCATCATCGAAATAAGCACGGCGGTACCAACCTCCATCCCAACCATGCAGTTCAATATTTTTCAGAAGTTCTTCGGCAATATCTCGATAATGAACTCCCCGTTCCGAATCTTCACGAGCATCACATAAGCCTGCAAAACGGACCAAAGTCATATATAAGAACCAGCCCAGCCATACACTTTCACCTTTACCTTTATGTCCAATTCTGCTGAAGCCGTCATTCCAATCCCCAGAGCCGATAAGCGGCAAGCCGTGTTCTCCAAAACTTAAGCCCTGTTCGATTGCGCGCAGACAATGCTCATATACCGTTCCCTGTTGATCAGAAATTCTTGGAATTGAGTATCGTTCATCTTCACCCTCTCTTAGTGGTTCATCCTCTAAGTACTCAGTCATTTCATCCAAAACACCGATGTCCCCTGTGCGCTCAATATAATGGAAGGTAACGAAGGGCAACCATAATAAATCATCTGAAAATTTAGTTCGAATCCCTTTTCCTTTTTCAGCGTGCCACCAATGCTGTACATCCCCTTCGATAAACTGATGCCTGCAATGGATAAGGATTTGATTACGAGTGACCGTTGGCTCCGTATAAACAAGGGCCATTACATCCTGAAGTTGATCTCTAAAACCGTAAGCCCCTCCCGACTGATAAAACGCAGAACGCGCCCATAATCGGCACACTACTGTTTGATAAAGTAACCAACGGTTTAAAAGCAAATTCATGGACAAATCTGGGGTATGGATCTGAATGTTCCCTAATAACTCATCCCAATACTGCTTGACTTCTTCAAACGAATCCTCAATCTTTTTAGGTTGTTCATAATCAGAAATGATCTGTTCTGCCTCTTGGCGATTAGCTGTTTCTCCGAATAAAAAGGTAATCGTTTTGCTTTCACCTGGCATCATTGAAAATTCCAGTCGCATCGCAGAACATGGATCAAGTCCCGCTCCAATAGATTCCGAAAAGGAATCCAGCTGTAATCCGATAGGATCTTCCAAACTTCTGTTACGTCCAATAAATTCAGAACGATCTCCTGTGTAACTAGCAACGGTAGCTCCAAAGGCCGTTAAAAACCCAATCCTTCCAATATACTCTTCTTGATAGGTGTTTTGAACATAGAAAGTGCTGCTTTTTATGTCATACTCAGTCACCAGATAAGGCGCAGTATGCTCTCGAACAACCCCCATGACCCATTCAACATAATAAGTTGCACTTAAACTTAAAGAGCGCTCTGTAAGGTTCGACAGCGTCAGCTCCACAATCTTAACAGGCTTATCAATGGGAACAAAAAAACGCAGAGTTTGCTTCAATCCTCGACTGTAATGCTCAAAAATTGAGTATCCCTGTCCATGCCGAATTTTATAGACACCATTTTCACGTCTCGGATTAGCAGTAACAGACCAAGACTCGCCCGTTTCTTCATCACGCAAGAATAGTGCTTCACCCACCGGATCAAGAATTGGATCATTTGACCAAGGAGTTAACTTATATTCCCTGCTGTTTTGAGACCATGTATAACCAGCACCCACTTCAGATATTTGGAAACCGAATTTGGAATTAGCAATGACGTTGATCCATGGCAAGGGGGTATTCATACCTTCCTGTAATTCAATTATATACTCTTTCCCATCTTCGCTAAACCCGCCGTATCCGTTAGCAAAATGCAAGGGACCATCTGATCCTTCTGTCACATCCTGCACCATGTTAATTATGTTTTGATCATTTTGAAGAGATTGGTCTTGAGAATTATCTGCAAGAAGCTCAGATTCCCTCGTACTAAGCTTTGCCTTTTTGCGAACTTGAACAGAGCAAGATCCTCCCTCTCCAATAAAGGTAATACGGGCTACTGTGCAGAGAAGATTAAGTACATCTGGCTGAACAAGCCCTTTTTGAAGAAGAAAGACACCACTAGGTTGATTCAAAAGATCTCGGGCATGTCCCATTGAGATAAAATCACGCAAGCTATCCTGGAAAGCCTGTACATAACCGCTCTCATCTTCGTTGAGTATTACAAGGTCAGCCAGCAGTCCTTTGAGTCTCCAATATTCATGAATTGTCAAAAGTCTGCGCACCAAATCTAAGTGCTCAGCATTAGCAACTCGAACAAGGACAATCGGAAGATCTCCCGAAATCGCATAAGGCCAAAGAGCAGACTGCCCTTTGGAATTCTGTTTAATGCATTCCTCCGCATCTCTGCGACAAGGACTGAGATAAAGTAAATGTCCGCCAAGACTTAAGGCCTCATTGGCCTGTGCTGATGTCAGGTTTAAATGACGAAGTTCCATTTTACTATGTGTCCATGCTAACTCAAACGCTCTATTAACTGAGAGAGGATCACGATATTTCTCTGCAATACGGACTGCCTCCTCACGGCTCTCCGCGTATCCGACAGAAAATGAGACCCGCACAGTTTGCCCCGGAGTTATTCTAACCCGCTGACGCAGGCTCATGATAGGATCTAGCACTGCACCAACAGTATTCGACAAAGGATGGTTGGCATCTAAGGCTTGAGGCTTGGCAAGACTTCTACCTCGGCCAATAAAACGCGCACGATCTGTTTCGTATTGAAGGGCCCCTACTTTTTCCCCTTCTGTTGCAACTGTATGCATGAGCCATAGTCTAGCTTGATTCTCACTCCGTGGTCTACGAGATGCTAAAAGTGCCTCATGATCAAATTCAGTTTGAATAAAGAGGTTACCAAATGCTGGATGCGCAAGATCCTCACTTTGCCTAGCCAAAACCACTTCAAAGTAGCTTGTGACTTCGACGATTCGATCATGCTTACTATGATTTGTCAAAGAAACACGGCGCATCTCCGCTTGGTCCTCAGGGGATACAACAACTTCGGTATGGGTAGTTATGTTGCCATCCTTCCGACAGTACTCAACTTGATCCGGTGCATAAGTCACCTTGTATTCCTCGCCAGAATTCTTACAGGGTTGGTAAGTAGCTGACCATACGTCACCTGAGTTCAGGTTTTGAATGTAGAAATACATGCCCCACGCATCTTGCGTCACATCCTCTCTCCAGCGGGAGACACAAATATTCTTATATCGACTAAAACCTGATCCCGAATTCGTCATCATGACAGAGTAATGTCCGTTGGAAATACAATGTGCAATTGGAATTGGGCTATTTACAGTGTTTAAAAGAATGAACTGGTTTTTCTCGAGATCAAGAGTTTTGGTTTTTGGCCTGATAGCTTGGTGTTCATCTTCAGGCTGAGGAATAATTGACGTTACGTCCGGCAACCGCTCTTGAAGCAAAAGTTCAGCAGACTGAATTAATGCTTCATTGTGTAAACGCTGTTGCATGACGTTTTCAAATAAGACATTATCGATCGCTATCAAACTCATTCCTTGATGATGAGCCATAAAACTCTGGACAAGTTTATAGGAACGTCCTACCGGGACACGTTCACTAGTAAAGTCAACTGCTTCATATAACCCAAAACGACCTCCAAAACCCTTTTGTTCCATCGCGGAGATATTCAACAATGCTTCAAAAGGAGAAACCATCAGCGCCAAAAAGCTTGCATACGGCGCGATCACAAGGTCTTGAATCAGCCCGCGTTTCAGACCCAATCCAGGTACTCCGAACGCCTTATACTGGTAATTTAGCTGAGGATCAAAAGCATGGAATCCTGACTCTGAAATACCCCAAGGTACATTGTGATCCAATCCGTATTTTCTTTGGACATCAACAACCGAGTGATAAGTTTCATTGAGAAGTGTTCCCTCATAATTCCTCATCACTAAGAGTGGCATCAGAAATTCAAACATTGTTCCACTCCAAGAGACTAAGCTTCGTTTGCCTTTCGTCATTGTCAGTGAACGTCCAAGTTTAAACCAATGGCTTGGAGGCACATCCCCTTTGGCGATTGCAAAAAAGCTTGCTTGGCGGGCTTCAGAAGCTAATAAGTCATAATAAGAGTTATCAAGTTTGCTGTCTGAAACACGATAACCGATTGAGAAGAGCTGACGTGATTCGTCAAACAAGGGATAAAAATCTGTAGCTAAAGCCATCCCCTCAAGGTGTTGCTGCAATTCCTCCGATTTATGAATATAACCTTGAATCTTCTTGTGTGCCCGTTCGATGCTCTCACTAAGTTCCGGAGGAAAACTGCCATTTCCAAGTCCGTTCGCATAGAAATCAGCAAGTCCCTTCAGGCTGAGATTATTTATAACTTGCTCATTTCCAATCCAAGGGCACAATTCGCCTAGTTCTAAACAAAATGATTGAATCATGGTATCTAAACGATGTGCCCAGTATAATCCCTCTTTGCCTAATTCACGCTCTGAAATTTGCGCTGGCCATAGTGATAATAGATTCATCCAGTTCTTAAGATTCAAAGGCTCATCTGAACCAAGAAGTTGATCCATTGTTACTTTAAAAGAATTCAGTTCTTGATAGGTATCTTCGTCAACCTCTTCAAGCAAAAGGTTATAAGTATCCTTAAGCCCTCTTACAAATTGCAAATCAAGCAAAGGTTTTTCTTCAATAATCTCGGCTAACCCTGATTTTAACGTCAAAAGATACATCACAAAGTTTCCACTGTCAACTGTCGAGATATAGCGAGGTTCTAAAGGCATAAGGGTCTGAGTATCGTACCAATTATAAAGATGCCCTCTCCAATGTTCCAGCTTTCCAATAGTATTAACCATATGCTGAATATTTTCCAACACCTTTGTTGAGGGTATATATCCGAAATCCCTTGCCACCAAATTTGTTAAAAGCGCTAACCCAATATTGGTGGGTGAAGTTCGATGTGCTACGCCATTTGGTGGATCAATTTGCACGTTATCCGGAGGCAACCAATGATCCTCCTCGCCAAGATATTCTTCAAAAAAAGCCCATATCTTTCTGCTAAAGCGACGCAAAACGATCTCTTCTGAAGCTGAAAGTGAGATTTTTTTATGCTGAATAGGTTCGCTTACATAATGAGCAACCCAAATTGAAATGACCCAAGCAATTGCCAACGGGACAAATTGTCCAAGCTTTGTTGGGAAAGCGTAGGCAATGCCCAAAACTGCCAACAAAACAAAGAGAATTACAGGCCACATCGAGCGAGACATGGTTTGCAAGCTGGCACCTATGCGTTTCTCTGCATCTGAAGCAGCTTCCCATTCTAACAGAAGTCGATGAGAAACAAACTGGCGATACAGACTTCTGACGATCGCATCCAGCATAACTAAAGCTTGATAAGGAAGAAACACGAACTGAAGAATAAACTGCATGGCTAAGGTCATTAAGTCTTGGCTTAAGTTTCCCTTTTCAGCCCGGTCATTGAAAAGTTGATTAAGCAGATATAATACAATGGGCGAGAATAAACTTAGAGAGACTATTCCAACCCAAACTATTGGTTCTCCAGAAAGAGCCATGAATCCAAGCATAAGAAGTAACAACAGGGCAGGTTCTTCTAAACTCCTTCTCAGGTTATCGAATATTTTCCAACGTGCTAAAAATGGGATCGGCGCAAACAACCAGGATAAGAGTTGCCAATCCCCCCTGACCCAGCGGTGTTGCCGACAGGTATAAGCGAGGTAGTTAGCAGGATAACCATCAACAAGTTCCACATCAGATACCAACCCGGCCCGTGCATACAATCCCTCAATCAAATCATGACTGAGAATCGTGTTTTCCGGAAATGATTGATCCGTTACTTTATGGAAAACATCTACATCATAAATTCCTTTTCCAGTAAAAATACCTTCACCAAACAAGTCCTGATAAACATCCGATACTGCTGTAGTATAAGGATCAACTCCAACTCTTCCCGAGAAAATTCTTGCAAAATTAGAAGCACCAGCTTTAAGAATTGATACGCCCACTCGCGGTTGAAGGATCCCGTAGCCTTGAACCACCCTTTTTCCATCTTCGCTAAGTTGAGGTGAATGCAAAGGATGAGCGATTGTTCCAATGAGTCTCTTAGCAATTCCCCGCGGTAACTGGGTATCTGCATCAAGTGTGATTACATAACGAATGGTTGACAGTATGGAAAGTTCTCCAATTTGAATATCGTAACTTGTCGTTCCTTCTTGACGCAGAAGTCGATTGAACTCGACAAGTTTCCCACGTTTGCGCTCCCACCCCATCCATACCCCTTCAGATTTATTGAAGAGTCTTCTTCTTTGGAAGAAATAGAATCGATTGTTGCCATATTTGCTGTTTAATTTCTCGATGGCACTCACTGCCGCCGAAACAATTTCTTTATCCTCTGGAACACTTTCTGTCGCTGCGTCCGCAAAATCGCCCAGAAGAGCGAAATACAAGTTCTCATCTCGATTGGCAAGATAATAAACTTCAATTTCGCTGACAAGTTCAATAACCCTGTCAACATTTGTTAAAAGCGTAGGAATTGCAACCATAGTCCGTAATCTTTGAGGTATTCCTTCCCTTAATTCAAACTTTGGCAGGAATGATGGACGAAATAGTTCAGAAGCCATCCAGTTCACTAAGGGGATGACAATACTGCTCGCCCAAATCAACAACGCTATAACTAAAGGAATATAGCCAAGGGAAATGGGTGTCTTTACGAGCGCGTATACTAAGGCCAAGGTGAATAGAGTTCCTGCTCCAATCAACAAACTTCCGAAATAATATAAGTTAGGTTGCTTGCGTATTTTGCGCCGAACCTTACTCCAGAAGCCCCTTGACTTTCCAAAATCTTTTTCCAATTCTTGTTCAAGTTCTTCTCGCCCTGCTCCAATCAGATAGAACCCGACATGCGACGAGACAGCATCCCCTTGTTCATATGCCCCTTCTGCCTTCACTAACACTTTTCGAGCTACAACTAACTCGGACACTTTAAAGTTTCTTGAAATCTTTTCTACACAATGTCGATAGAAATCACGCGACTGAAAGTCCATTTGGCCATAAACTCTACTTGGGTCCTTTCCAAATATACCTTCCACTAAACTGACTTCTTCAAAAAAATGAGGCCAGTCTTCAGCATTAACGAAATGAATGCTCAAAATTGCGTGACCCATTGACACTTGATACATGGTCTGACGTTGGCGTTCCAGTTTTGCCAGTTCTTCAATTGTAGTATCTTGTTTGGCTACAACACGATCTACCCATTGTAACAGCGGGCCTACATCCGCACCAACCTCCCGAATTCGCTTTAGGATCTGTTCTGCATAAGAAGACGAATATTCTTCTTGAGGACTTAACGTTTTTAATAGTTTTTCCCATTCTTCCGACCCGTGTTCTGATTCCAGCAAGGGCATAACCCAATGATCGGCTGCTTCTCTTTCTGCTTGAGTATAAAGTATTTGTTCCGTTAACCTTCGAATATTTTCCAAGAGGATAATACGCAACATAATGGGAATTGCCCATAGTTCTCCGCTAGATAAGGGTACTTGAACCTGATAGGCGTTAATAAAGGCTTTTAGCGTTTCACTTTGCAATTGACTGTCCGTGTGTTCAATAAGTTCAATCAACAGTCCATAAATTCGCGGGTATCCTTCGAAATCGCCCGTAGAATTTTGCGGTAATTGACGTTCGAACTTTTGAGGAAGGCTGCTTTGAATTTCTACTCTCAAGTCTTTTAAACTATAAAAGTTATCCAATAACCATTCAGTTGCAGGTACACTGTCTTGTGTTCTCGATGAATAATCAGCAATTTCATGGTAAGCCTGTTCTAAAAATTTCATATTCTGTTTTACTCTGGGCATCAATGATCGTTTTAGCTGACTAGTCCCCTGATTAACATTTGATCGAGCAATCTCTTCAGCATGACTGAGTAAATCTTCGCCGTTAAGAACAATATCTTTATAAGGCTTATTCTTTCTTAAAGATTGTGTGAAAAACTTCATTCTCCGTCTCCGTCTTAATTTTAATACATCATTTATGCATTATTCCCATTTCCCCTTACTTCATTCATACATAAAGAAACACCCTTGTCACATGACAAGGGTGTTTCTTTATATTTATCATCCAAATCTTTCATCAAATTCTTCCAGAGTTAAAAGTACTTGCCTCGGTTTACTTCCTTCATATGCTCCTACAACCCCTTGTTCTTCCAGCATATCCATTAATCTAGCTGCCCTGGTATAGCCCAATTTCAACCTGCGTTGAAGAAAGGATACACTAGCCATGCCTGTCCTAATGAATAAGTGCCCGGCATCGAGGAACAAAGCATCATCCGGTCCATTCCCCTCTTCACTCTTAACAGTAGTTTCTGCAAAAAGTCTTTCTGGGTCAAGATACTCCGGCTTGCCCATTTCCTTCCAATGCATGATTACTCGCTGGACTTCTTCATCCGTTACCAAACACCCCTGTACTCGAAGCGCCTTATTTACTCCCAAGGGAGAATAAAGCATGTCTCCTCTGCCAAGCAATTTCTCTGCCCCAGTAGCATCAAGAATAGTACGGGAGTCAATTTGAGATGAAACAGCAAAGGATATTCGACTAGGTATATTGGCTTTGATGACTCCGGTTATTACATCAACCGATGGACGTTGCGTCGCAATCACTAAATGAATCCCAGCCGCCCGAGCCATTTGAGCTAGACGACAAATTGCTTCTTCTACTTCCCCCGCCGCAACCATCATCAAATCTGCGAGCTCATCAATAATCACTACCACAAACGGTAAGGCCGGTGTATTTCTTGAAGTCTCTGCTGCTTTTAAGCGATTATACCGTTCAATATCTCGAACCCCTGAAGCCGCGAAGAGTTCGTATCTATTTTCCATTTCTTTAACAATCCATTTTAAAGCACTTGCTGCCTTTTTAGGATCGATCACAACGGGAGCCAATAAGTGCGGAATACCATTGTATTGACTCAGTTCGACCATCTTGGGGTCTACAAGCAGGAGTTTTACTTCATCCGGCGTTGCATTGAAAAGCAGAGAATTAATAATCGTCGTAATGCAAACACTTTTCCCCGAACCAGTAGCACCCGCTACCAGCAGATGAGGCATTTTTATTAAATCAGCGATAATCGGTTGATCCGCAATATCTTTTCCTAGAGCAACTTTGAGCTTGGAAGAGTATTGTCCAAAGCTAGCAGTTTCTAACACTTCTCTAAAGGGTACAGAAAGCGCCTGTTTATTTGGGACTTCAATACCTATCGCCGCTTTTCCAGGGATCGGAGCTTCAATGCGGACATCCCGCGCCGCAAGCGCAAGCGCAATATCATCCGATAAATTAACAATTTTACTAATTTTCACTCCTGGTGCAGGTGCCAACTCATAACGGGTAATAACAGGTCCCCTTGTCACACGAATTAATTTGGCTTTTACTCCAAAATCGAGAAGTACTTTTTCAAGTTGCCTCGATGTTTCAGTATCTTGAATGATTGTTCTGTGTTGCAGTGGTTCCAATAAGTTGAAATTGGGAAACTCCCAGTGCTTAACAACTTCAGCTTTATGATCGAGGACTTGCTCAACTTGTGCTATTTGCTCCACTTGCTCCTCAAATTCAAATGTTAAAGCAGGCTCTTCGGCCACAGGAGCAACTGCAAGGTCTGACATTGGCACACTCTCAACAGTACAGGCCGTCTCCAGCACGGCCTCTGTAAGTGCTGATGTATTCCATGCAACTCCTTTGACAGTTTGCTCAGTTAGTTCTCCATAGCCAGTTTCCGGCCTTTCTGAATCTGAATCTGAATCTGTTGTTGTCTCTAATACTGTCTCATTTTTAGGTATTGGAATATCAATGGCTTGGGATGTTTCCACAACACCCCCTGCCTCACTGCTAATTCTGATGTCCTCACTCCGATTTTCAACAAAATCAAGTTTCTCGTTGAGAGGATTTTCATCCTCCTTGAATTGGGATAAGTATTCTTCTTGTTCTATTTTCGACTTAAACACAGTAGAATAGCTTGCTGGTTTCTCTGTAAGTATTTTCGATAACTTTGCTGGCTCAAAATATTTATGATCAGAGCTGCTAACCTCTAATCTTACTTCTTGATCTACTTCTGTGAAATAGTCATTAAGCCCTTTTAAAACGGTCATGTTGCGGCGTTTCGTTGGAAAACCGGATTCTCCTGTTCCGAAATAAGATGGAAAATCTCTTCCTATCTCCTGCATTTCCTCACTCATTTGGGCATCTTTATCCTTCATTTCTACCAATTCTGGTGAATTGAAATATTGATCAAACCCTTTTAAGCTTACAATCTTCCCTGCAGGAAGAGGAAAGACATTAGGGTCTTGCGATTTCTCTTTACTTCTTCTTTCCTGGCGTTTCTGAGTATTTGGTATCTTTGAGTCATCCTTAGGTGACCTTTCTGAACTTATAGAGGATTCCGTCGTAATAGTTGATGCATAAATCCAGAGTATAACCCCTATTATAAAACATAAGAAGGGCCCAGCCCAAGCTAGACCTCCCATAGTCAAAGTAAAGAAAGCATCAAAATGTTTTCCGATGGATAAACCGAAAGCGCCCAGCAAGCCTAAGATCGATATAATTAATAATAAAAGCGCACTAATTTTAAGCCAAAAGAAACTGTTTTTTCTCCTTTTCGACATATCTTCCACCTCCTCCACTGTATTCATTATGGTAGATGCTCTAGGCGAATGTCAAAAGGTTTTTTTGATTTTCGAACTAATAACTTAACAGCACCCCTTTATGCTTAGGTAATGGGTGAAAGATTTCATGAGATATTTCGCCATTTAAATCTAAAAACACATTACCCGTATAGAGAAAATCTCCGTCTACCCAATATCTTAAATCCAAAAATTCAATCCTGCACTCTTCATTATCTAAATAATGAGCAATTATATGGTAATGAGGAGTAAATTGGCTAAATATTTCAGCTACATTTCCTTCTAAGGCATTAGCAACCGAGGGATTATTTTCGGTCAATTTAGGCAACACACGACAGATCAATGGTATTTGATTTCGAATAACCCCAAAACTCACATGTTCCTCTTGGAAAAGTATAAAATTCCAGGTAAAAGGATGGTACATTGCAGGAATAACCTTAACTTGATCTTTTTCCTTCAAATGATAAATACTCCTTAAACGATCTCTTATCTCAATTCTCCCTAAGTGACGAAATCCTAAATATATAGCACTAAGCGCTAAAGCAATAAACGAGGAGTTTCTTGCTAACTCAGGTGTAATCAGGGAAATAATTAAAGACAATAGCATAGAACCTAGTACCACAGGGTCTGAAAGCATAATCATATCCACAGTAATTTTTTTCCGTGAAAAAGGCCATAAGAGCTCTGCACCAAAAGAATTTAATAAGTCCATTATTCCGTGAGACATTGTTCCTATCATAGTCCAAAAGAACACCGTTGACCACGAGGTGGTTGGGAAAAACAAATAAAGCCCAGTGCCGAGTCCTAGTGCCGAAGTGGTCAAGGCAATCAACGAATGACTTGCTCCCCTATGTTTTAATAGATAATTCAAGCGACCTTTTGCGTGAGCTATAATATCTAAATCAGGGAGCATTGCACCTAATGTGCAACCTAAAAAAACAGGATCAGTCAATTGCACTGGGTGACCCGACAAGGTACTAAGTGCAATTCCAATTAAGCCATGTGTTATCGGATCCAACAGCTCACCTTCTCTATCTTTTTAGACTGGCTTGGCGCTAGCCAAGTTTTCCGAAGAATCAATATTACCCTTAAACAATACAGTCCTCATTATAGCATGAGTTTCTATCGAAAAATATAATGTCTTTTCATTTCTCTAATTTCCATTTTATGTTCATATTTATAATGTGTAGCATTATAGACTAATCTTTAAAAATTTATCGAGCGTCATGTGGATTATTAGCCACAAAAAACAGAGCCTTCATCATACTTTACTAGTACAAACGAAGGCTTCTAAGATCAATAATATCTATGTTAAAAGGTTAGAGCTAAAGCTTATTTTGCGGAGTGTGCCGCGACTTTTATAGAATTATTGACCTCATGAATTTCAGGAATATATTGAATCATCTTTCCAGCCCATTCCCGATCTTCTTCTGAGTACACTTCTCCGGTTAGAAAAGCAATTCCATCTTTAACAAAAGCGCGAATTTGTCCAGAATTCAAGCGGTGTTGGCCAAGCTTAGAGACTAACTGTTCGGTTAACCACAAATCCTCCCCTTGAGATTGATGACGAGCAAATATTTCGCTGACAACGGCTTTTACTCCAGGCACTTTATAGGCCGTATCAACAGCCCATTCTATTTCCTCAGGAGAGTCAACAAGTCCAGTGAGGGTAATCAGACCATTTCGAGCTACAGTCTTAATCTCATGAGCATCTACCCAAGGAGAAGCAACCATAGCAGTTTCGACACGATTAACTAAAGTCGCATCGTCAACTGCCTTTTGTAAAAACTGAATTTCACTCCGTATTTCTTTAACTCCCCGTATTTGGGAAGCCAAGCGTTTAGCAAATCTCTCCTCACTTTGAGTTTCCATATGCCCCAGCAAGGTGACTATACCCCGGCTTACTCGACAACCCAAGTGAGCGATATCCTCATAACGAGATCCTTGAAAACGTTCGATTATATCTCTCTCGATGTCTTTATCCAAGATGTTTCCGTCATTAGCTACAGTTAGAGAATTATCCAGTTCTCGAACCCCGGCAATTCGTCCGATACGGCTTGCAAAAAAGTCTTTTTCTACGAGGCTGTCCACTGTTCCCCACAGTGTAACCTTATCCCCTCTGACCTCAACGTGAATTCCTTGAGCGCTTTCTCCGAAATGAGTTTGAATTAGTTTCTTAATATCCTTCAGGACATCTTTCTGAGAACGAGAATTATGCATATATCTTCCCTCCACCATGAAAAGTGTTACTACTCTCACATAGAGGGTATTTTATCCCAACTCTTCTCCTTTTAACCGAAAACTATGATGTTTTTCAGGTTTTACAATTCGAAAGATTTGCAGCTAGTTTTTCTAACCGATGCAATTGATCTCTTAACCCTAAAACGATCAAAAGATCGCCCAGCGATAATTGGTCTCCAGCGCTTGGTTTGCTGATTACCTGATCGCCTCTCAAAATGGCAAGTACCATTTGCCCCAGTCTGCTGTTCAATTCCACAAGTGAGTAATGTCTCTCCAACCTTTCGCTGTTAAAGTGACAAAAACATTTAGAGCATCTTCTGGGAGAGCTAAGATAAGTCCCTTAGCCTTGTCTATGGAAGCCATAATTAAGGTTTCATCATGAGTTGCATCACTGTTAATAACCAAAAAACCTTCTGCAATTAATTCGTTAGCCAGATCTTCTTTTTGTTCTATTACAACACATTGAGCCCCCTCTTTACGAAGGCGGTAAACGACTTGCCTGCCCACACGTCCTGCACCGCAGACAATAACATGATCTTGATACACCAGCTAACTGACCTCCAATCAGAAAGGCCGCTAATAGTCCAGCAAAATATAACATGACTCCAACTCCGCTCAGCATCATAAAAATCAGAAATATATGCCGGCATAGGTTTGAGGTTCAATATCTCCAAATCCAATCGTCGTAACTGTCTGAACCGTAAGATATATTGCTCTGGCTAAACTAAGATGTTCTGTTACCATAAGGCCGACTGTCCCCACTATTAGTGTAACAACTAAGGTAACAAAGTCGTTCCAAACCCTCCTAACCAACAATTTTCTCCTTTCTGGCGAGTCGAACATTATTACGCACAGATTAAATTGTTAAGTAAGACCTTAGCTTAAGAACGCTGTCATAGGGAATATCCATTTGCCCCAGTTTTACATACCCTGAAGGTCCATGATAATCACTGCCGCCTGTTGCAATAATAGCATAGTTTTCAGCAACCTCCGTATAGTATTTTATTAACGCTGATTGTCTTTCCAAATACCCATAGTATACTTCAAGTCCTATAGGCCGGTAGGCTAACAGATCGAACACTATCTGGGGATCCCAAAGCAGTCCCGGATGGGCCACCACTGGCAGTCCGCCACAAGAAAATATTAGATCCACTGCATCCTCAAAGGTGTGGTTTAGATAGGGTAAATAAGCAACTCCCCCCGGACGAAAATGAGCGGCTATTTCTCGCCAATTTTTCTTAGTGTTGCCATCTTCCTGATGATAAATGGCCCTCATAATATGCCCTTTAGTAACTGCTCCATTTGCTCCGACTTCCTTTTTAACATCTTGCCACTTTAGAGAAATTCCACTGTTTTTTAAGCATTCAACCATGTCATGGGCTAAATCAGTACGCTGTACTCGAAGTTCCTTTAAACGTTCTTGCAGGACCGAATGATTCACGTCCTTGAAATACCCAAGCAGATGCACTTCATGCCCTTGATAGCTCGTTAGCAATTCTACTCCAGGGATAATCTTAATATCTAGTTCTTCAGCAAGACTTTCAGCCTTGTTGATTGCTTCTGTACTTTCATGGTCCGTAATGGCTAAGGTTTGGATTTTATTTGCATGAGCAAGGTTAATGACCTCTTCTACGGAAAGCAATCCATCTGATTCATGAGTATGAATGTGTAAATCGGACCTCAAAAACACCCCTCCCTCATTAGCATTTTGCTTTATGGATTATTATAACTCTTGCCATAAATCCACAAAATGATCATAGATGTACTTTATTATTGTATGCCTATTCTTGTTTTTCTTCAAAAAATCCTGCCTGCTTATATCCAAATTAAATACAAATAAATTCGAGGGTTAAATTCAATGGTGAATTCAATTCCCAAAGAATCATCAAAAAACATATTGACACATTCACCTTTTTACGATATAATTCATTTCGTTGCAAAAACACAGGGGATTAGTTTAATGGTAGAACAGCGGTCTCCAAAACCGTCAGTGGGAGTTCGACTCTCTCATCCCCTGCCAAACTCGCCAAGGCTTTGAGCCTTTTTCTTTTTGCCCATTTCGGGTTTGAACAGATTTATTTTATAGGCCCTTCGATAGGGCTTATTTGGTTATTTCATTTTAAGTTGCTTCTTATCAAGTTTACCTAAAAATGTATAAGGTAAATGATGAACGAAGGCTATTTCTTTAGGCATCTGGAATCTCGCAATTCTAAAGGTGAGCCATTCTAAAAGTTCCTTTTCTGTGAGATCAGCATTTTTATTTAGAAGTACATAGGCCTTCAACCGTTGGCCAAAGCCTTCATCATTAATCCCAATAACTGCAGCATCTTCTACTTGAGGGTGATTTATTAATGCCTGCTCAATTTCAACCGGATAAACGTTTTCACCAGCTGAAACAACCATATCGTCCACCCGTCCACATAAAAAGTAATACCCTTTAGAGTCTCGATAACCCAAATCCCCTGTTTCAATCCAAGAACTTTTACTGTTTCTCAAGGACCATTTATTTTTACTGCACAATTGACCTACGTAGCCATAGTTCACTTCATTCTTATTTTCATCCAAAATCTTTAAGCGGACACCCTCTATTCTTTTCCCCACCGTTTTCGTTGAATAGAGTAAATCCTGTGGAGTTGCAATGGTATTCAATCCTGCTTCTGAAGTACCATATAGATTATACACTACTTCTCCCAGTGTATTATGAATATCTATTACTAGTTTTGGATTGAGTCCAGCCCCGCCTGAAACAATACAGGATAGGGATTTTAAATCTTCTGCATTGTGCTTTAGCATTTTATGGACCATTAATGGTACGACAGTTACTACTTCAACGTTATGCTCACGAATTAGAGTACACGCCTTTTTTACTTCAAATCCATTATTAATAACCACTTTCTTACCCAATGCGATAAATAACAATAGCATAGCTACCCCATAACCGTGATAAATCGGCGTAGCAATAAAAACGGTATTATAATTTATAAGCTTGAGTCTAGTTAGAATGGTCAGAAATGGATTTATATAATTGAGCAAGGATGGTTTATGAGCTGCAGCTTTAGGATTTCCTGTTGTACCACCTGTTAGTATCACAATTTTACTCGATGAAGACCGTCGGGATTTTAGTTTTTCCTTCCCAGTTGTATTTAACAAGGTATTGATTGCCGTTAACCTACTATGGTAACTCAGAATCTTATCTTTACTATAAGATGACTCTTCAATTTTAGAACTTAATTCAAAATCATAGACAAGAAAGTCAAAATCATGTTGATCGATTAAGTTATTAAACTGATTCAGGCTCATTTCAGTATTGAGCAAATAGATATCCGCCCCTAATTGAGAAACTGCAAAAAATGATTTAATTAAAGACGCATGGTTTTTACATAAAAACCCCACCTTTTGACCGCTTCGAAGTTGATAGCTTTCTTGCAAAACAAGGGAAATTCTTTCCGACTGTGACCATAATTCTTCGTAACTTAATGTCTCATCCTCATCCACTAATACAGTTTTACTTGCATATATCCTTTCTGCAAAACTTAATAGAGCCATTACGTTCATTCCATATTTGAAAACAGCAGAAATTAGGCTATAAAGTCCTGATGGAGAAAGTAATCTCATTTTGAATAAAACATTGATGAGTTTAACCATTATCTCTATCGAATCTCCTCTTTCTTATAATAACCGAAGTCGATAATTCCCAGATTCCTCTGAACATAAGTGAAGCAAACTGTCCAAGAATTAACCACCATGGCCTGTACTTATGTCTTTTTGTATACATTGACTTACAAATGATTTTTCCAACATGATATGGATTCATAGCAGGAAGTTTTTGATAAGCAGTTGTTGGCATGATCATGCGTGTTTTCACTAATGGAAGATAGATAGTTGTTGTTGATATATCCATAGCATTCAATTCAGGTTCTACAGACCGAAACCAGGTATCAAAAGCTGTTTTTGATGCCTGATAAGCAGCCCAATAAGGGAAGGGGATTAACAAGACGTTTATTGTTGATATGTTAATAACCTGACCTTTATTTTTTTTTAGAAGTGGAATGAGCGACAATAACAATTGAACTGGCGCAAAATAATTAATAGCCATCGTTCGAGTAAAATCATGAAAACGGTCTAATGAATGGTTAATTGATCGCCTTATCGATATACCCGCATTGTTTACCAACAAATCCAAACCATCAGGCAACTGATGAATAAAGGTTAACAATTCCTTAATGTCTTCAGGTTTTCTAAAGTCGGCAGAATAAACACTTACTTTGCCCGCTTTCTCTTCTATCTCCCTTTTCATTGTTAAAAGCTTTTCCTCTGTCCTAGCGACTAAAATCAAATGAGTATTCATATCTGCCAGTAAATAAGCTAACTTCTCACCTATCCCAAAGCTCGCACCAGTAATAAGAACAGTCTTTCCTTGAAGTTCGGACCTAAGTTTCTTTACATTCAAATAAACAGGTGGAAACAATAAAGATTCCCTAAGACTATAGTTATGCATAACAACTCCTTCTTGTCGGGTGACTACAGAATTATAAAAATCGAAATTTTACGGACATGCTGAATACACTATATTAATAAAACCTCTCATTCTTCTGCAGATCTAAATGAGGGGGTGAAGAGAATACTTTTAGGCCTTTTGGGTGTTTTGGGGGCGTTATTAATCATCATAGCTCTATTGTTAATCATTATCAAAAAAATTTAGAGGCTCAAGCCATTAGAGGTTTGGCCGGGGTAGTAAACCTAACCACTCCTTAAACTTGCCTCTGCTCGATCAAAATTATAGGCTCAACCGTTTAGGAAAAAACAGGTTGAGCCCTTTACATCTACGCTAATCCATTTTACACTCAATTAAATTCTGCTCTCCGCTTAAGACCATCGTCAACTTACGTTCCACTAACTCAGTCTCTAAATCTAACAATGGGTTTTTAGCTTCCTCAGACTTGTTTTCAAGATTTTCTACGGCAACTGAAAGCATAAGTTTAATTCGATTGAGTTGATTAACTTCGCTTGCTCCCGGGTCATAATCAATAGCTGCTATATTCGCTTTAGGGTAGGATCTTCTAATTTCCCTAACCATGCCTTTTCCCGTAATATGATTAGGTAAGCAGGCAAAGGGTTGTAAACAAACAATGTTATTAACGCCGCTGCGAATTAACTCAACCATCTCTCCAGTAAGAAACCAGCCTTCACCACACTGATTTGCCAGCGAGAGATGGTTTTCCGCGTACTTGGCAATCTCTTCGATAGGTTTTGGAGCTTCAAACCGTTTACTGGCTTTAAGTGCCTTCTTCATCTCTTTACGATAAGATTCAATTCTATTAATCGAAAAGTATCCAGACACCATCTCCCAAAAACTTCCGGAGAGTTTCTCATATTTAATGCGATTATCAAAAGCACCATACAAGAGAAAGTCTGTAAGGTCAGGAACTACAGCCTCTGCTCCTTCAGCTTCTAACAGTTCAACGACATTGTTATTTGCAGTCGGATGAAACTTAACCAAAATTTCACCAACAACTCCAACCTTCGGTTTGATTAAGTCCTCGTAAAGTTCCAGGCTATCAAAATCTGCTACGATTTGACGAATATTCTCTTCGTGTTCTCTTTTATTTCCACTCTTCAATGATTCTTGACATCTCTCAACCCAATAGTCATATAACAGATTAGCTGAACCCGGAAACTTCTCATAAGGTCGCACTCTATACAGGACTCTCATCAAAAGATCTCCATAGACCAGCCCCCGCATTATCTTATTAAACATAGGAACAGTAAATTTGAAACCGGGATTGGTCTCCAAACCGGATGAATTTCCCGTATTTAAGGCAATGACAGGAACTTGTTCCAAATTCGCATCTTTTAACGCTTTTCTGATAAACGAAATATAATTTGTTGCTCGACAACCGCCACCCGTTTGAGTCATTATAACTGAGGTGTTATTAATATCATAAACTCCGGATTTCAACGCCTTCATTAGTTGACCAACGACAATAATAGCTGGATAGCAAGCGTCATTATGCACATACCTTAAGCCTTCGTCGACTGCAGACTTATCCACTGAGGGCAGAAATTCTATACTGTAACCAGAATCTTCAAACGCCGTCTTAAAGAACTGAAAATGAATCGGGGACATTTGAGGAGCTAAAATTGTATGAGTTTTCTTCATTTCCTTTGTAAATACAGCTCTTGTTGGATAATTATATAGTCTTTTAGGAGTGAAGTTTCTCTTATCTCGTTCTTTTATTGCGGCGATCAAAGAGCGCAAACGTATCCTTGCTGCTCCCAAATTATTTATTTCATCAATTTTTAAGACTGTATAAATCTTCCCGAATGTTTCGAGTATCTCTTTGATTTGATCAGTAGTCACTGCATCAAGTCCGCACCCAAAGGAATTCAATTGAATTAATTCTAAATCCCCCTGTTCTGCTACATAACTTGCCGCATTATATTCTCTTGAATGGTACACCCATTGATCAACAACACGCATTGGCCTTTGGACTTTGCCCAGATGTTGAATCGCGTCTTCAGATAGAACAGCAAAACCATAGGAATTTATCATCTCTGGTATACCATGGTTAATTTCAGGATCAATATGATAAGGCCTTCCCACGAGGACAATTCCCTTGATCTTATTTTTTCGGATATAGTTTAGAGTTTCCTCTCCTTTTGTTCTTACATCGTCCTTATAACGATCAAGTTCAGCATATGCTTTATCCAGCGCCTGCGCTAGCTCATGCTTTGGTATTCCCTCAGGTTTCAACTCTTCCATTAGTCGTTTTAGCATTCTGCGAGGCATATCCAATGGCAGGAAAGGGTGATAGAACGTTACTTTTGATTCCCGCAAGCTGTCCATATTTGCATTAATTGTCTCCGGGTAAGAGGTAACTATAGGACAGTTGTAATGGTTGTCAGCCTCTTTATCTTCTTGCCTTGCATAAGGAATGCAGGGGTAAAAAAGTTTATTAATCCCTTTATTAATTAAGTCAACCATATGCCCATGCGCAAGCTTGGCAGGATAACAAGCAGAATCAGAAGGGATTGTGTCCATTCCTTGCTCATAAATCTTATTTGAGGAACGACCCGAGATTATCACTTGATAACCCAGCTCTGTAAAAAGGGTGAACCAGAAAGGATAGTCCTCATAAATATTTAAAACTCTCGGAATACCAATGGTTCCCCTCGTTGCTTTGTCTTTGGCTAAGGGTTTATAGTTAAAAACTCTTTGGTATTTGTATTCGTAAAGATTTGGGATATCACTTTTGACGAGATCTTTTCCCAGTCCTCGTTCGCATCGGTTTCCCGAAATATATTCATTTCCACCTGAGAATTGCTTAATGCTTACTAAGCAATTATTTCCACATAAACCGCAACGCTTCATCGTAGTCTCAGTGGTAAAATTGAACAAATCGTCTCCTTGAACAAGACTTGTTTGATACCCAAATTCATATAGATTCTTAGCAATTAAAGCGGCACCAAAAGCACCCATTATGCCTGCAATATCTGGTCGAACTACTTCTCTTTTGGTTATTTTCTCAAAGGCCCGAAGGACGGCATCATTATAAAAGGTTCCTCCCTGGACAACAATTTTTTTCCCTAGTTCTTCGATATTTCTCAATCGAATGACTTTATAAAGTGCGTTCTTAATAACTGAAATGGAGATTCCTGCAGAAATATCACTTATCTCAGCGCCTTCTTTCTGCGCCTGTTTTACTTTAGAGTTCATGAATACCGTACATCGTGTCCCAAGGTCCACAGGATGCCTGGACCCTTCGCTCAATCGGGCAAATTCTTTGACATCCATGTTTAATGAGTTTGCAAAAGTTTCCACAAAAGATCCACAGCCTGAAGAACAGGCTTCATTTAATGTAATGGATTCTATAACCCCATCACGGATCACTAAACTTTTCATGTCCTGTCCGCCAATATCAAGAACAAAATCGACTCCTGGTTGAAAAAAGTTAGCTGCCGTGTAATGAGCGACGGTTTCAATTTCTCCAATGTCCACTCTAAGGGCCGCTTTAATAAGATGTTCCCCATATCCGGTAACGGCAGAATTTACGATCCTTATGCCCTTATTTAGTTTTTCATATAAACTTTTCAAGGCCGAGATGGTAGACTCTAAGGGTTTACCCATGTTGCTGCCATAATAGGAATACAATAAGCTTCCAGCTTCATCGACAAGGGCAATCTTCGTGGTCGTCGAACCGGCATCAATTCCCAGAAAGGCATCTCCTTCGTAATTATCAAGTTCCACTCGATTGACTTTATGCAGAGCATGTCGCTTCTCAAATTCGTTATATTCCTCGTCACTAGCAAATAAAACTTCTAACTCTTTATTCTCAGAATTATCGACCTTTAGAATCTCAGGTACTTTAGAGTACAACTTCTGAAGAGTGATAGGTGCCATTTCACCAAAAGACAGTGCCGCTCCGATTGCCACAAAAAATTGGGAGTTCTCAGGAAATATGACATTCTTGTTCTCTAGCTTTAGGGTTTCAATAAAGCGATGTCTCAGCTCCGACATAAAATGAAGAGGCCCGCCTAAAAATGCTACATTTCCTTTAATAGGCCGTCCCTGAGCCAGACCACTTATCGTCTGATTTACAACGGCCTGAAAAACAGACACAGCAATGTCTTCCTTGGCAGCTCCTTCATTTAATAAGGGCTGAATATCAGTCTTTGCGAACACTCCACATCTAGAAGCTATTGGATAAATGTGATGATAGTTTTTAGCTAATTCATTTAAGCCCAAGGCATCTGTTTGCAATAGGGAAGCCATTTGATCAATAAATGCTCCGGTGCCCCCGGCACACGTTCCATTCATTCGTTGCTCAATGGATTCTCCAAGGAAAGTAATCTTGGCATCTTCACCGCCAAGTTCAATGGCAGTGTCCGTATTGGGAATAATAACCTTTATGGCATTCGTACACGCAATCACTTCTTGAATAAAAGGTATCTCTAAAGTTCGAGAAATATTATACCCACCAGATCCAGTAACCATCAAGGTCAATAAATGTCCCTGTATAATAGCTCTCGCATCATCAAGCACTTCAATAACCGTATTTCGAATGTTAGAAAAGTGCCTTAAATAATTCTTGTAAAGAATATTTTTTTCCTTATCTAAAACAACTATTTTTACAGTTGTAGAACCAATGTCCAAACCAATATTTAAAACTCTTCTGCTACTCATTTTTTTCCTCCACTATGCATAACATTTTTGGGAATTTGGCTCGCTCAATCATTCAGGTCTGGCCCTCGATGATTAGATTAGTAATGGCGAGAATTATCTACAACAAGCTAATGCCTTTTGTAAATATTTTAATATAATTAGAAATACATGTCTGAATATCAGTATCAAACGTAAGTTTGTTCATGACTAAAGATGTGAAAAATAAGCCAAAGCTGGTTGTTAAAAAATTCACAGCTAACGTTTCTGGATTTTCAATGATAGCCCCTCGATTCCTCATTTCTTCGAAATAACGGCTTAAAAGTTTCTTAAACTCATTCGGGAACTTATATAATACAGCTTCAAAATGCGGATTTAATTCCTCGTTTTTTAAATGCATAAGAATAATTTTTCGGTTTTTATATAAAACATCTTGGTATGAAGCGCAAATTTTATTCAAATCTCTTTCTAAATCCCATTCTAAGCTTTCAAATAATGCTTTAAATTTAGGAGAAAAAACAAATTTATCCAAGGACCTTTCAAATAAATTATGTTTACTTTCAAAGTGCCTAAAAAGTGTCATTTGGCTTACGCCAGCTTCTTTAGCTATTTCCATAGTAGTAACAGCAGTGTAACCTTTTTGCGAGAAGAGAACAATTGAAGCATTTATTATTTTATCTTCCGTAGTGCACATAGTCCTTCTCCAATCACTACTTTCATCATGTTAGTTCTTGCTAACATCATCTATTTTATCATTCTACCTTCATAACTTCAATCCAACATCATGGCACTATTTCCTATATTTGTATTCATCCTCTTACGGAAAAGATGCTAGATATGGAAAACAATTATACAACTTGTAATAATTTGTCTCTATAGCAAAAAACGGACCTGTTCTTTAGAAAAGACAACTGCTTTATTCCAAAATGTATTCTTAATAGAAATAGGGGCTGTAACTTTACAGCCCCTATTCCATGACCAGCGCATTCAGTTCACCTAAAGCGATCGCAGACGATTTAAGCCTGGCAACCGACCCAGGTTTTCTAACGATTATTCACTATTTTCAATTGACTGACTAACGTCTCGCTTATTTTGCTTGGAACTTCTTCATAACGCAGGAAATCCATAGTAAATGAACCTTTCCCTTGAGTTAAACTTCTTAAATCTATAGCATAACGCATCATTTCGGCCTGTGGTACGTGTGCCCGTATGGATGGGTTTTTTCCGCTGGCATCCATCCCTAACACTTTTCCCCGTTTCCCATTAAGGTCCGCAATTACATCTCCCATGAAGGCTTCAGGAACTCTCACTTCTATTTCAACAACCGGTTCAAGCAAGGTGGGTTTTGCTAACTCTACCCCTTTGCGAAAAGCCATAATCGCTGCAAGTTTAAAGGCCATTTCTGAAGAATCAACAGCATGATACGAACCGTCACAAAGAGTAACTTTAATGTCTGTTACCGGATATCCTACCATAGTTCCTTCTGCCATAGCCTCACGAATTCCCTTTTCGACTGCTGGAATGTATTGCTTCGGTACAGACCCTCCAAAGATCGACTCAGCAAACTCAAAGTCACTGCCTTCAGATGGTTCTATGTTAATCCATACATGCCCGTATTGACCATGTCCGCCCGTTTGCTTCTTATGTTTACCTTCTACCTTAACTGCTTTACGAATAGTCTCACGATAAGGCACGCGAGGAACTTTTAAGGTCACATCAACTCCAAATTTCCTGGTTAGCTTTTCCTGGAGAATCTCAAGTTGCATTTCTCCTAGCCCTGTTAAAATTAGTTCTTTAGTCTCAGTGTTTTTACTGATCCTAATTGTAGGATCTTCCTCAAGCAAACGTGTTAACGCACTGCTTAGCTTATCTTCATCCCCTTTAGTCTTCGCTTGAATAGCCACTGATAGCGCAGGGACCGGAAAGTCTATCCCCTCAAGCTCGATAGGATGATCTTTTGCACATAGTGTATCTCCTGATTTTACCTCTTGCAATTTTGCAATAACTGCAATATCTCCCGCTAACACAGATCCAACAGGCTCCTGGATTTTACCTCTTAAATAAAAAGGTTGCCCAATTTTTTCCTCTAATTCGCGACTTGAATTATAGACCAATGATTCAGCAGTAAATTTCCCCCCGTAAACGCGAAGGAAAGACATTTTCCCGACATAAGGATCTGTTAGCGTTTTAAAGACAAGAGCCGCTTTATCTTGAATTGCTTCCGGGGGGGGAGCGAATTTCACTAAGAAATCCATAATCTTTGAAATCCCGATATTTTTATTAGCAGAACCGCAGAGTACTGGAATTATAAGATTTTGCCTTAATGCTTCCTTCAAGGCAGTTTGCAGATCTGCCTCATTTAATCCTTCCCCTTCAAGATACTTCATTAATATTTCATCATCTGCTTCCGCAACTGCTTCAGCTAATTGTTCTCTTGAAAAATCGGTTTCTTCCCTGTACTCGAATGGGACCTCCTTGACATAATACTTCCCACTTCCATCTGGGTCATAGTCGTAGGCTTTATTTTCGAGAATATCGATTAACCCTTTAAAACTTGATTCCTGCCCCATAGGAAGTTGAAGAGGAACAAGCCTTGCTTCAGGATAGGCATCTTTTAGCTGATCCACTACCTTATGGAAATTGGCATTTTTTCGATCTAATTTATTAATAACAATAATCTTAGGAAGTTTTTGTTCCTCCATAATATTCCACGCAATTTCCGATTGTACTTCAAGCCCTGATATCCCGCAAAGTACGAGAACTCCACACTCAACAACACGTAAACCACTCTTAACTTCTCCCAAAAAGTCTAAGTATCCCGGGCTATCGAGAATATTGACTTTAACTCCTTGCCACTCAAATGGAGTAAGACTCGTACTAATCGACACTTTGTGTTTAACTTCTTCGGGCAGATAATCTGAGATTGTGTTTCCTTCAGAAACTTTGCCAATACGATTGATCGCACCTGAATTAAATAGAAAGGTTTCCGCCAGGGAAGTCTTTCCTGCACCACCATGCCCAACTAGACAGACGTTGCGAAGTTGGTTTGTGTCATAGGTTTTCAAGACGATTCCTCCTTGATTTGTTATTTAAGAAAAAGGATCGAGCCTTTTTACTTGCAACAGATTAGCGGAGTTTCTATGTCTAGATCCTAGATTAGTACTAATTTATTGATTAGAGTGGGTCAAGTATTCTCAAGTTTAGAAATATTAATTTATTTTTTCGTATGTGCCCCAGACCTGTGGCTGTTTATTGCGGATCATACATTTGCCTTTAGCCCAGACAGAATCGACCTGCAGATCTTCATCAAGCACTACTAGGTCAGCGTCATAGCCTGCGTGGATCATCCCTTTGTTTGTAAGGCGCAGTACGTTTGCTGCATTGGCTGTAATTGTACGCAAGGCTGCCTCCAAAGGAATTTCGTGTTGCATGACTGAACTTTTAATATCACGCCATAAAACTTCTACTGAACCGACTCCCATGCCAATAAGTATGCCTGCTTCGTTGTATCTAGGCATACTTCCATTCCCGTCTGAGGTTACGGTGATCCTATCATTAAGAAGTTGCCGCTGGTACAACATTTTTAAGACTGACGGCACCTGCAGTTCAACTGAAAAATCGTCACACCCTGCCGTGAGATCGATATGCCCTCCTGCTAAAAGAAACTGAATCCCTTGTTCCAGTAAAGTATGAGTTCGATTAATATGAGTCGGTATAAATTGAGTAATAGGGATATCTGTTTTCTCCAATATTTCCCATATAGGGTGTAAACCTTGTTTCCCCTCTCCTAGATGAACGTGAACGACCCCTGCTTTTCCTCCGAGCATTCCACCAACTCTGGCTTCTGCAGCTAAATGCTCAAGTTCACTGATTTGAGGTTGTGCCGAACGATGATCAGAGATAGCTATTTCCCCGGCACCAATCACCTTTGAAATCAAGACTAGGTCTTGTTCTAAGGTTGGCAAAAGTGTTCTCATGGGAACTCTGTAGCCCCCACTATAAATATAGGTACTTATTCCCTCTTCCTGGAGTGCATTCGCTTTAACCAAAAGCTCTGACATAGAGCGTGATACAGAATCTGTCCCCAGACAACCAACGACGGTTGTTGTTCCAGCCCGAGTTATTTGAGAAAGTTGAAGTTCCGGAGTGCGCGAAGCAGGTCCCGCTTCGCCCCCTCCTCCACATATATGTACATGAGCATCTATAAAACCTGGGACCAGTGTCTTACCTTGAAGGTCGATTACTTCCCCCTCTGCAAAATCAGGCAGTCTCAGATTTTTGCCAACCGCAGCAATGCTAATTCCAACAATCAACAAGTCCGAATCATCAGTATACTCAGGACAGTAAATTTTGGCGTTCTTAAGAAGTACCCACACTTTTACCTCTCCCCTCACGAGGTATAATACCCCAATATTGGATCAATATTCCATGTATTTAACATTTCTTCATCGTGAGCCAAAATCCTTTATGCCTAGTAAGTATTGCGAAAATTTCCTAAGCATTTCTTTTTTTCCACAAGCATATGGTTATATATAACTCAGATTAGGAGGGTTACATGGCGAGAAGGACCTTTGTCTACGGTGCAGCTATCCTGTTAGGTGCAAATTTGTTAAACCGCCTGTTGGGCTTCGCCTACCAATATTTAATAATGATAAATATTGGTGGTGAAGCCTATGGTTTGTTTAATATGGTATTTCCTATGTACATGATGGCTCTTGTTGTTACAACAGCGGGTATTCCACTCGCAATTGCCAAAATGGTTTCCGAAGAAGTATCTCTTGGACGTATTTCTAATGCCCAATCCATCTTCCGTTTAGCCCTTTGGCTCCTCAGTATTTCAGGAGCCTTCGTATCAATTTCACTCTATTTCCTTTCCCCATATATAGCTCACAAGATCTTTTCTGACCCAAGAGTGATTAACGTCTTTCTCATATGCACTCCGGCAGTTTTTATCGTTTCCGTGTCATCGGTCTTCCGGGGATACTTTCAAGGTTTACAGAATATGGTTCCCACGGCTATAAGCCAAATTTGCGAACAGATAATTCGAGTGGCAGTCGGATATGGGGCAGCTCTTAGACTTTTGAAATTTGGCGTAGAATGGGCTGCAGCAGGATTAGCACTAGGCATGTTAGCTGGCGAATTCGTCGGATTGATCGCTATTATTATCCAATATTCGAGGGCAAAACTCAAACTCACACGAGATAATCAGGCAAGAACTTTTTCCTCACGCCAAATATTAATCAGATTATGGAAATTAGCTTCTCCTGTTACCGTTGGAAGACTGCTGTCTACGGGTTTGTCTTCATTAGATGCAATAGTCATCCCTCTTCGTCTTCAAGTAGCGGGATATTCTGCACGAGAAGCAGTAACCTTATTTGGACAGCTTGGTGGTTCTGCTTTTACACTGCTTACCTTTCCCAGTGTCTTTACATTTGCCTTAGCAACCTCACTGGTACCTGCAATATCTGAAGCAACCGTAAGACGCCAATTAAACGTCGTCCGAGCACGCAGCGCTGAAGCCATTCGTTTAACGATCTTAATTGGAATTCCTTGCCTTATTATTCTCTTTTATTTTGCTCGTCCATTGACCGCGTTTTTCAAGAGTTCAGAAATTGCGCCAATCTTGCGTGTGTTAGCTTTTGGAGGGATATTTTCTTACGTACAACAAACCACAACGGGAATTTTGCAAGGAATCGGAAAAGTTCATCTTCCAGTTGTCCATTCCATCGTTGGGGCTGTCATTCGCATCCCCTTGCTCATCTACCTTACAGGTCTCCCCCATTGGGGTCTGCGTGGAACTGCGTGGGCATATGCATTTGGTTATTTTATTATGGCTGTCTTAAATATGGCGGCAATTTCAAGGTACACCGGAATGCCTTTAGATCTTCAACGATTTGTTCTCCAACCAGTTTTTGGCGGAGTAGGTATGCTTCTCGTATTTCAATTTTTGGATCCGTTCTTTAGCAACCATCCTTTAGGATATCCCCTTGAATTTTTAGTTGGAATAGTCGTTTATGGTACAATTCTATTATTTAATGGCGGCGTCACCTTTGCCGATCTAAAACGACTGCCATGGATCGGAAAGTTTGTTCCGCCCTAAAATTTATTCCACAATCGACGAATTTGGTTTCCCCATTGCCAATAAGATAAAACAAATGTCACAAGAACAACTAATAATGCCAAAATCTTGTAAACAAAATATACTTTTATGACAGTTAAAAAAACCATTCCGAGTCCTAAGATAGCAGGAATTGTTAATAATTTAAATATTGAACGTTTATCCTTCTTATTTCGGAATCCTGGATAGGAGAAGATGATCGCAAATAATATAAAATAAAATATAAACGTGCCAATTATCATTAAAGCTTCCTCCATTAGTAAAAACACAATAACTATCCATTATTTATGCACTATAAACATTGAAGCATATGTGAATACTACAATTGTGTCAGTAGATAGAGTTGAGAGGAGATGTGTTTATGAGTCACAGAAATAGAAATAGTGGAATTTTACCGGAATCGGTGTTGGAACAATTCAAATGGGAAGTTGCAGATGAACTAGGTATAAGCTCAAAAATTAAGAGTCAAGGTTGGGAAAACATGACCTCTCGAGAATGTGGTCATGTCGGAGGACGAATTGGTGGAAGCATGGTTAAAACCATGATCCGCAGAGCAAAAGAATCCTTAAATGAGACTTCTTTATAATCAATAGGTAAAGGAGTACAGAAATAATCTGTACTCCTTTAATTATACCCCGTTATCGAGCAAACTGTTGGATGTGTTAAAATATTTTTTCCAAGGTTCAATCTCTTTAAAATCCGTCAAATCACTATGCATTGGAGTAATCGAAATAAAATCTTCTTGGATCGCTCTTAAATCCGTATCCTCTTCAAGATCTTCTGCCCTATTGCCACATTGCCAATAATAAGCTCGCCCATGAGGATCAACTCTTCGCTCAAACACATTGTCATAAATAGCCTTACCAAGTCTTGTCACTTTAGCTCCAGCCCACTTAGACTGAGGTTTGCCCGGAAAGTTTATATTCATTAAGCCTTTCTTATGACGCTTAATGATATAATCCAAATGCTTTGCTAAATAGACTGTAGACGGTTCAAAATCTTTAAATTGATAGTTTGCTAAAGAAACAGCTAATGAAGGAACGCCCAGTATTACTCCTTCCATGGCCGCCGAAACTGTTCCTGAGTAAAAAACATCCGTTCCTAAGTTAGAGCCTTGGTTAATTCCCGAAATAAGCAGGTCAGGCTTAGTAATAAGCCCTCCTTGGATAGCAAGTTTAACACAATCAGAAGGAGTACCGCTAACGGCAAATCCCTTTTGATGGCTGTCAAGATCATGTTCTATTACAAACAAAGGATGAAACAGGGTTATAGAGTGGCCCGTGGCAGAACGCTCACCTGCTGGAGCAACAATGCTAATATCATGCTCTGTCAGGGATCGAAGTGAACGATATAATGTTTGAATACCAGAGGCATGATATCCATCATCATTTGTCAGTAAAATATGCATATAATTTCCTCCGATTATTCTACTTCGTAAACAGAAATAACCATTTTATCTTCCTTTTTAGTCAACCCAAACATTAAGTGATGTCCCTTGAGGTTTTTATTTAAAAAATCAACCACTTTATAAAGTTCACCATTCACACTTAAGCGTTGTGAGGCAATAAGTTCTATCTTTCCTTGACGATCAGACGGGTTTATATTATCATTCACCCAAAATTACCTCTTTCTTAGCGTCTGTGTCCCTGAATTAGTGAAAATGCTTCCGATCTAGTAATTGGGTTTGTCTTAAATATCCCACGTACGGCAGACGTTAATGTTTGTGATCCTGCTTTCTTAACCCCTCGCATAGTCATACACATATGCTCTGCTTCAATAACCACCAAAACGCCCAGCGGGGTGAGTTTTGCCATAATAGCATCTGCGATCTCAGACGTTAAACGTTCTTGAAGTTGCGGTCTGCGGGCAAACCCTTCAACTACACGAGCGAATTTTGATAAACCTGTTATCTTACCTTTTCTCGGGATATAAGCGACATGGGCTTTGCCGTAAAATGGGACAAGGTGATGTTCGCACATGGAATAAACCGGTATATCCTTCACGATAACCATCTCTTCGTGTTCTTCTGAAAATTGAACATTTAAATGATAACCAGGGTCTTCATGTAAACCGCTAAATACTTCAGCATACATTTTAGCCACACGCTTTGGTGTATCCCGTAACCCTTCGCGCTCAGGGTCTTCACCTATAGCTTCTAAAATCATGTAAACAGCTTGCTCAATCTTTTGTAAATCCATCCCCATAATTCTTTTCTCCTTTACTCTATATGGTCCTTCATTAGATTTAACTTAACTATAGTTGTCCCATAAATACATGTGTTTGAGGAATAACTCTTACGTTAGTAAGTTTCTTAAGAAAAAAACTTTGCCATTCTAGAAGTTGATAAGGTTTAGGGGTAGTTATCTCATTTGTTGCTGTTACAGGTTGTAAGATTGTTGGGATCAGCGGATCTACCGCCACAATTAAATCACGAGCGTACTGGAGTTCCGTAAGACTGGTTTCTTGATGAACAACAATTTTGACAAAGACTTCTTTTGGAAGACTGGAGCGCAGAAAAGACTCATGAACATCCCAGAAGCTTTGACCATTAAATGGCAGCTTAATATCCATACTTATAATATCAACCCAGGGTAGGATACGATGCAGTTGCTCAGGTAATGTTCCATTAGTTTCAAGGTATATCCTAATGCCTTTCTCTCTCAAAAAAGGTAAGATTGCTCGTAACTCGTTAACCCACAGAAGGGGCTCTCCTCCAGTGATACTCAAAGAATGATGAAGTGAAAAATCATAAATTTCCAATAACTTTATAAGCTTTTCAATTGGAACAGGGTTTTCAGTCATGTTAAAAACTCCCGACCCTGCTTCCGTCTCCATGCGCAATTGTTGCGGTGCTGTTGTCACCGTGTCACAATATGGACACCTTAAATTACAGTTTGGCAAGCGAAGAAAAATTTGCCTTACTCCAACATAAGGGCCTTCCCCTTGAATTGAAGAGAATATTTCCGTAACTGGCAACTTAAGCATTACGAAACCCCTCGCACTTTACATCGCGCAAGACGAATAGAAAGAACCTCATCACAATAATGTTTGGCAACGCTCTCTCCAAATCCTAATACATCTTGAATCCGGAAATCACCTAAGGCTATGGTTGGAATGGGGGTATTCAGCTTGGAAACATTAAGCCCGCAATGAATCATGCTAGACACTGGTGAAAGGGTGCTAATACTTACAGAAAGCTTTTTATCTGCCTCATAAAGATCATCCCCACTCCGACTTAGGCTCTTCACCCCAAGTTTTTCGAGTTCTTCCTTGATTGTAGCGATGAGTAGGCGTTGCCGAATAATTGACTTTTCTAAATCCATATCAAAGTGTTCTACTATAAAATGCAACATGTCTTCGCTGTAAATCCAATCCTTAGCCAAGACATCCTCCATGTCTACCATCTCGTTTTGCTCTACACGGCAGGAGCCACGGAATACACTTATACTGTCCCCCATTAAACCAAAATTTTTATAGGCAAATAAAGACTGAAGTTGGCTGCCATCGTAATTTAGGAGTTTTTGCTCAATAAAGTATTTCATTGATATTTCCTCTCTTCTGGGTCTCTGTTTAGATCTTTTAAAAACGATTATTTATGATCTATTTCAAATAATTCTCTTACCAGTTCTTCTGCATCGTTCTTAAGCAGGGCTCGTTTTAAACGTTGACAACTCTCACACTGTCCACAAACTTTAATTCCACTTTCGTAACAGCTCCAAATATAGTTAAATGGAACGTTCAAGCGCAACCCTTCTCTAACAATTTCCTTTTTTTCGTAAACCGAAGTAGGGCTGACAACGGTCACATTATTTTGCGTAGAAAAAGCCAAACATCGGTTTACCGCTTTTATAAATTCTAGGGAGTTATCCGGAAAGGTTGCAGCCTCTTCCCTGTTAAAACCTGTGATTATAACTGGGTGGTCGCCCATATTTTCGCCAAAAACAGCAGCAATATTCAGAAATAAACCGTTGCGATTGGGAACCCATACCTGACGTGCACTTTCTAGCGCCTGGCCTTGAAGATCATCTAGTTTGTTATATTCTATCAAGGGCAAATTTTCAGAACGATTAACAAGAGCGGAGTGAGTCTGTTCCTGCAAAAAAGGTATAGGAATAACCTGATGCGCAATGTTATAGTACTCTGCAATCTTTCGCGAAGCAGAGATTTCATTCCTGCTTGCCCTTTGTCCATAGTCGATGGTAAGGGCTAAATCAATACTGCCCTTTTCCAAATAGAGCGCTAAGGCAACAGTAGAATCTAAACCACCTGAAAGTAAAACAATTCCCGCCATTTTTTAATCCTCCTTAAAAATGGCCCATGTATCAGGAGATTCAAAGACTTTTACCCACGCCAAGCGCTTATCTTCTAAGACCAAATCCCTTTTGAATTCCAAAAACAAAAACTGGGCTAGGTTCTCTGCTGTAGGATTAACTCCTTCAGGACCAAAAGAAGTTAAGTTATTTAACAAACCATGATCCAGTAATTTAAGCGTTTTACGTATGCTCTGCTTAACTTCCTTAAAATCTATCAACATCCCTAAATGATCCAATTGTTTATCGGCGATACAAACCTCTACATCCCATCGATGACCATGTAAATTAGAACAATCACCATCATAATCCCTGATAAAATGAGCAGCATCAAAGTGCGCTCGAACACATACCTGAAACATTTCGCGCTCCTTATTAGACAAATTACATTCTATTTTACCATTATTATTTACAAAAGAAAAATGAAATATCAAAAATATACTGTTGCCGTCATTGCCGTCGATTTTGAGCTGATAGACAGCTGAACTTTCTGATTTGATACGAGAAAAGAGAAGGGTCTCTCCCTTCTCTTTTATGCTAGCTTCAATGCCTTATTAAAGCAGTCTATTGCAACCTCTGATTGGTCAATTTGGTCATAAATATTTCCCAGCAAAGCCCATCCTGCTGAATGATTTGGATCAATTTTAAGAAGTTGATTTATTAAATCTATACCTTCTTGCCAATTTCCTTTACGCGTAAGGCAAACACTTAAATTGTATAGAATTAGCGGATGATCTGGTGTCAACTCTAACGCTTCTCGATAATACTCAGATGCTTTTCTTGTACGTCCCTGATGAACTAAGGTAAAAGCCAAATTATTAAGCAGTATCGGGTCCTTAGGATAGATGTTTTTGGCACGTTCCAACAAGGTCAGAGCTTCTTGGGAACGGCCCAGGTTTTGATAGACAGCTGCCAGATTACTTAAACTGTCATAATGATCGGGTTCATACTTTAAGGTGTATTTGTAATATTGAATTCCTTTCTTAATCTCACCATTCTGAACATAACAGTAAGCCAGTCTGGCGGCCAAGTCTGGGGTTCCTCCATAACGAAGTGCTCTTTCATAACTGTTACAGGCGTCTTTTAACTGTTCTAGAAGTAAATGCATCTCTGCTTTCATTTCCCAATACAAGAATTCACGGGGCCGAAGTTGACAACATCCTTGAAAACACCTTAAAGCTTCGTGATATTCCTCATGAAAAGCGTAAATCATCCCCAGCCGATAGTTTGTATCTGCATTTTGAGGTGCGGCTCTCATAGAGTTATCTAAGGCCTTAATTGCCTCACGCCAATCTCCCAGTTCTAGATAACAGTCCGCAAGTAAGTCCCAATACTTTGCATTCTGCGGCTTTTTGAGGATCGCTTGTTCTATCTTTTCTTTGGCCTGTGGAATTAGGGCTTGCCCAAGATAACACTTCGAAAGAAGATAGTTCTTTTCCGCTATATCCTCATCCGATTCACTTTCCAGCTGTTCTAAATATTCTCTTGCTTCTTGTAGTGCTTGGACTTCAATTAAATAGCCGACTTCTTTAAAACGTGGTCTAGATGATTCTCGATTCAATAAATCTACCCAATTTTGGATAGCTTCATCGGTCTTACCAAACCGACGATTCCATCTGGCTTGCATAAAACTCCACAAATACGAATTTTTTAGAGCGGGCCTTTTTTGTTTGCTATTTGAGGCCATAGGTAGATCCATAGCTTCCACCTCTTTTTACTTATTTTACCATATTTAAGTTCTCCTTTCGCATTGCTTTCCCCTTCTATTTAGCACATAAATCGAACGTCAAATGCCTATCAAATGCGCGGTAATTCGCAATTAGGCTTATTAATAATGCTTTTACTCGTCAGAATTCTAACTTTTACAGCTCCTGTTTGTTATTTATTCCCATTTATAAAATCTTGCTAAAAAAATGGAAAGGCGCAATTTAATGCCCCTCTCCACATTGACTGCAATACCCATAAAATTTTAAGTCATGGTCCATAATTTTAAATTGATTTCGTTTAATGATCACGGCTTCAAGAGACTCTAGCAAATCATCATCAAATTCCGAAACATTCCCACACCCCAAGCAGATCAGATGATGGTGATGGTGCTGTTCGTCTTTTCTGCTAAACTCATATCGGCTCCGCCCATCTCCGAAATCATTTTTAAGCAAAATTCCTATTTCCGCCAGAATATCCAAGGTACGATAGACAGTTGCTAAACCGATTTCTGGATTTTGGTGTTTTACAAGCATATATACCTCTTCAGCACTCAAATGACGATCGACATGCTCCAGAAATGTTTGTAAAATTGTCTGACGCTGAGGGGTCAACTTATAGGAGCGATTGCGTAATAAATTGCAAATACTTTCAAAAGTTTTAACTTCCTCCATTCCCAGCCCTCCTCCATATATTACCTATTATATGATAATGACAATCCTTTGCAAGTGATTTTCTGGTAATTTAGCGGTTAAACACTTCAAATATCGCAAATTTTAAATAATCCGTTTCTTCACTGCCTAAAAGAACAGGATGATCAATGCCTGCACGCCTGAATTCAACGAGTCTTAATACTTTATGAGCATCTGCGGCAGCCTCTTGAAGCATACTTAAGAACCGTGCAGCACTTAAGTGGTAAGAACAAGATGCAGTTACCAAAATCCCTCCGTTACGGACCAATTTCATGCCTTGGAGATTGATCTCTTTATAACCGCGTATAGCCCCTTCAATAGATTGACGGTTTTTGGCAAATGCCGGCGGATCTAGAATTACAATGTCCCAGCTTTTTTTCTCATTTACTTGTTCTCTCAAATAATCGAAAGCATTAGCTGCCATAAATTCAGTACGATGCAGGAAGCCATTAAGCAATGCATTACTTTTAGCCATTTCAACGGCCTTTTCTGAAATGTCTACACAGGTGACCTTTTTAGCACCATAGAGACAGGAATGCAACATAAAAGAACCGGTATGAGAAAAACAATCTAATACTTCAGCACCATCCCAAAAAGGATTTTTTACAGCTTTCCCTTTAGCATCTACGGGAAGCGTGTCCCCTTCCACTTTAATGCCGTGCCTAGCGCCCCATCCCGTCATCAGTGGCTTCAAGGCTACTCTATTTTCTCGCTGATCAAAGAAATATCCTGTTTTTTGTCCCTCAGCTACATCCACCAAAATTCTCAGACCATTTTCAAAGACCGTAACCTTGGTATCAAATGGCTGATCAACGAAGCCTTCTCTTTCTTGTAGTCCTTCCAGCCTTCTTACCGGGACATCACTTCGTTCATAAATCCCACGTGGATTAAAGGTCTTAGTTAAGGCATCGTAGACCCACTGTCGACGTATCTCTACGCCTAGGGAAAGAATTTGCACGACCAAAACATCTTCATATTTGTCGATGATTAATCCAGGTAAAAAATCAGCTTCACCATGGACAACCCGACAAGATGTGGCATCCGAAACTAACCACTGTCTCCGCTTCCATGCTTGCTCAATTTTCTGGAGAAATAAATTTTGATCTACTTCAACTTCATTTGAATAAGTTATTACTCGTATGATAAGTTGGGAGAGCGGATTATAAAATCCCTGGGCCAAAAAATGTCCGACATGATTCACAATATGTATAACATCTCCGCCTTGAGGATTCCCCTCGATCTTTTCAATTTCACCGGGAAAAACCCAGGGATGCCCTTGCTCAAGTCTCTTTTTGCGATTCTTTTTGAGAAACGCTTTTGCAACCGTCATTTAGTTCCCTCGCTTTCAGTCTACCATTAATATGAGATTGACATCCTCCAAAATATACCTCGAAAATGAGAGAAAAGAAAGCTTTTGCTTCCTTTTCTCTCATTTTAATCTCAGAATGTCTAAACTTACGTTATAAACTTTCTAAACACAAGTGCAACTAAGGCCGCATTCTATTACCATCTCTGATAAGGATAAGGATAGGGATATGGGGAATAAGGATAAGCATACTGATACGGAACATAACGTGGTACAGCCGTAAAAGTACCTAAACCAAAACCCAAGGCAAAGGGAATAAGACCAAAGAACATAAGAGCAACTCCTTCCTGAATGAGATACAAGTCTCAATTCATTATATGGAATATTATACCTTTATGGTCACGAAAAAAGTCGTCCTTTACAGAAGGATGACTTTGAATTTAAAAAAATAATTACGAATTATGAGAGACGATCTCGGAGAACATCTACAATTTCATCAGCACTTCGTCCGGATGCATTAATTACTGGCAGTTTCAACGACCATTCAGGGGCTAGAATATTCGTTTCGTCCCCTTTTACAACAACTGCCCGAACGTTGTTTTTTAATGTTTGACCTTCCAAAGGGGTCGTTTTAAACCCTGCATTATGAAGAGCCTGAATTACATTACCAAGTCCATCTTCAACGGCAATCGTTGTATACATTTTTTCACCCTCCTCCAAATCATCTTTATCATCGTTCCCAATTCTTTTTGGGCCTATTCAATGTTTCAGTTAAAAATGATATATTTCTTCGAACCAAATCTGGTAGTCTATAGATAATAGATCATGTTCAATTTGTATTCTTGGGGATGGATCAGGAAATATTGCTTCGATCGAGCAGCTTACTAAACCCTGTGTCTTGATGGACATGTGGATATTATTTTTATGCGGTGGTGTTCTCTGTAATATGATTGAATATCTTTGGTTTGATTGTTGTACTCCTTTTAGCTGCAATTTTTTAGGAAGTTTGGCCATTGGTAAAAATTCGTCGGTCTGCACTTCAAAAGGATGTTCACTTTCTATCCTGATCCGTGTCAAGTATGGTTCCCTCGAATAATTTAAAATTAATGATATGTCAAGAATCCTCTGTCCATCGTTAATAGTCTCTGCAATAGAAGCTCCAACATTAATTGGCGGTTTTTCATTTTGTATGGGGATGTAAAGACTCTTTCCATCCTCTACGCTTAAATCTTTTACGACGCTTCTGGGCAAACGTTCGTCAGAGAAAATGTGAACCTTCCCCTCGTTGCTTCCTGACCATTCCTCTTGGACGACGACTGTTTGAGGGTAAGATCTGGTGTAAACAGGAACTAAGCCAAGTGATAGAATTACTAAAGCAGTAACAACTAGTGCCGGCTTTCTTGAAAGAACCAACAGTTTTTTCAAGAGACGGGTCTTGGTGATCACAACGTGCAGCAACGCTAGAAAAAATGGAATCAGCAATACACTGTAAATCCCAAGGAAAACTAAGAAATAGTTATGTATTGCTTGATAATAACTAATCCATTGTTGGGAATTAAGAAGTTCATAGTGCATCCAAATAAGGAAATAAGGGCCTATTAAAACCAAAATAATGTTAGGGAAAAAGAACTGGATGTTTAGGCACAACAACCAAAATACAAACGGAAATGCCAGGTCAATCCGAGTTAATGCTAAGACTAAACTAATTCCTAAAATCACTACTGCTCCAGTAACCCAATAGAGTTCGGAATCCCGCACTAAAGGAAGCTTATACAGCCAACTTGCTATAATTAAGAAAACCCCTAGCGCAATTCCCAGACGGGCAACTATAAAAAGCAGGGGATATGCGTAGTTCAATAGTTGCACTTCTTTAATCAATCCCCATAGTGCTTCACCCATTCCACTTGTAATAACTACAATCAGACTTAGCAACAACGAGATTCCTAACACTCCTAAAACCTTTTTCCATTCAAACTTTTTCAGGTTCCTTTTCTTATGATACTTTATTAACATTAGAACAGTCACCAAGAATGTAAGACAAGTAACTATACGTATCACATAATTAGGGAGAATAATTACATGCTTTCCGAGCTGGAAAGGCAGATATAATTCATCCCATTCATTTGGGCCAATCGTGCTCATTTTTACATTAGTTAGCAAACGATGCGCAAAATCTCCAATCTTCTGAATCTCTTCCAGCGAAACTCGGTCAATACCGTCCTCCGGTCGGTGAAAATACCCCTCGGGCCGACCATAAATACCTAATCCCAAAGCAGGAATATTCTGATCGAGAAACGGACTGTAGTCGCTTACTCCCCCTTGAGCGCTTTCACGTGTCATTATAATAAAATCCCGACTAAGGTGAAAAGGCATGCTGCTTTCACCAGCTAATGCTGTAACTTGCTTGATTAACTCTGGAGGGGTTGATTTTTTTCCTGCAACATCAATTTCCATAGGGAGTCCTATCATATCTAGATTGAGCATCCATCGAACGGCTGATAAATCTGCTTGAGACGTATAGAATTGCGATCCAACTAGTCCATACTCTTCTGCTCCGAAGAAAACAAGTTGATAGGTTTCTTCGTGGGGCTCTTGACTAAGAACTCTGGCAAGTTCCAATAAAACTCCTACGCCCGAAGCATTGTCCACTGCTCCGAGGGCATTGAATGTTGCAGAATCATAATGAGCACCGACAATGATGGTATCGGGACGTGTTCCTGTTAATTCGGCAATTATATTTTGGCTGTTAATTAATTCGACCTGTTGTTCCTTTTGTAGAACAGAAGCCTCACGCAGGACGACTTTACTAAAGGGTTGATCGCGTACCTTCCAACCGTTTTGCCTTAACACATAATCAATATATTGAGCTGCTTTCACTTCTGCCTTGCTTCCGGCCGGCCGCGGTCCGATTTTCTGCACAAGATACTTTACATGTTCAAACGCATTTTCGGCCGAAAATCCTGAGATTGAAGCCTTGAGAATCGGAGTAGTATTAGATTTTGAAGAAACTAACCACGTAATCGTAACTAAGCCGAAAACAAGCATTAATGTGATCAAAATAACTTTAGAAATCTTCATACCCCATGCCCCTTCAAAGTTCAAACTTACTTTGCCAATTCTTATGAAAAACTTCTTATGGTTATGCCTACAATAGTTTTATCCTTAAGAAGGTATATGATATAATGTAGCTACAATAATTACTTGGGAGAAGTATGCGCATGTCAAAACGGATTTCCGTAATTTCGATTTCTATTCTGCTGTTTTTTAGCATGTTATTCTTAAATGGCTGTAACATTAAAGTTCCAGAGTTTTTTCCTGAAGAGGTCCCAGTTTCTAATCTGCCTCCTGATGCACTGTTTATTGACAAAGATGCCATCTATAATCGAACTCTTGCACTTATTGAATCCGCCCAGACATCAATCTATGTTGAGCAGGCGGTGTTTGATGATCCTAATCTTATCCAGCTTCTCCTCACAAAATCACGTTCAGGTATTGATGTTCGCGTCCTTCTGGATCAATGGCAAAAAGCCAATCGCATAACTTTGGATCAACTGAAAAGTCAAAATGTTTCAGTTCAGTTTTATCCAGCCCAAAAAGGACAATATAATCACACTAAATATCTAATTGTTGACCAAACAAGAGCCCTTATTTATGGTCCTGCTTGGACAGAGAATGGTCTTCAAGCACACGACCTAGCTGTGGAGCTTTCTGGAAGATCAGCATGGAAAGCTGCGACTGTATTTTCAAGGGATTGGGAATTTACCACTACTTTTCCCTTAGATGTCCCAAAGACATCCACTCTGCCAGAAGATAACATTGTTTTAGCCACTAATACTAATGTCAGACAGCAACTTATAGAACATATATCCTCAAGTACAAAATCCATATGGATAGAAAGCACAGAAGTTACTGAGCCTGATCTGAAACAAGCCTTAATAGATGCAACCGTAAAAGGGTGTGACGTTCGCCTTATACTTGATCAATCACTAACTGCTAAAACACCCGTTACCCTGGAAGAACTGTCATCTAATGGGGTGAAAATTCGTTATTATCCCAGCCAACCGCCATTAGGAATGAACTTAGCAATATTTGATAATACTTCATTTATTCTAAGCAGTTCAGGTTGGACTCGCTATTCATTCACCGCTAACCATGAATTTTCCGTTACAGTTCCTTCCCCTGTTGCATCGAACAAATTGATGACCATGTTTACCCAAGATTGGGAAAAAAGTACTGAGTAAGTGAATGCTCTGGACATTCACTGATATCAATTGCTAAAACATAATTACAGGGACAGGCACTTAAAATGCCTGTCCCTGTAATTATGTTTCTAACCCTAAACTATTCAATTTCGTCTAAGTGCTGACAATCTCCAAGGATACATGGAATCCATTTTTCTCCTTTGACCTCTAAAATATTCAGTGCCGTGTTATGTTGCCAGGGTGTTTTTGCCCATTCATGAACCTCAAATCCCAGTGCTTTTGTTACTAGCAACTTGAGGGTTAATCCGTGGGTTACAATGCAAACGGTTTCTCCCTTATGAATTTGTGCGATCTGTTGTAAAAAATCCCATGCTCTTTTTTGTACAAGTTCCATATTTTCTCCGCCAGGTGCAGTGACAAGATGAGGTTCTGAGTCCCATTGCTTAAAGATGTCCGGATAGGTTTCTCGTAATTCCTGCCAGACACACCCTTCCCACTCTCCAAATGAAAACTCACGAAGTGCAGGACTTGACGATAGTTTTCCAAGTCCGAGTTCACTGCGAATCTCCTCAGCCGTGTTAATCGCTCGGAGAGAATCGCTGGAATAGATATGTTGGATTTCCTCGCCTCTTAACCTTATTGCTAAAGAGCGAGCTTGAAGTATCCCCTTTTCGGTAAGTGGAGAATCTAAACTTCCTTGGACTCGCCCCTCAATGTTCCATAATGTCTGACCATGGCGCGTTAGAATGATCCGTGTCATAAATACACTCCTCAAAAAAATAGCCAGCGCCAAGACTTTGTCCCAGCGGTAGCCTTAGTTGCACTGATATGCTTTTAACTCTAGAATTAAAAGGGTAGGGAATAGCCCCTACCCTTCCCCAACTTGCCGTAAGACTCCAGGTTTCTGACCCTGCTCTCGCAGGTGGGTGCTTAGTCTAAACTTTCCAACTTCCCTTATTCTTGAGAATACGGGCTTGTTGTAATCGTCCAGCATTTAGCTCCCTAGTCACATAATAGGATCAAAACCATGGTAGTCAATACGCACCAGCTAGGATATGTTCATATTATACCACTACTGTTACAAAAAATCTCTAGCAAATCCTTGGAAATTATCGTTTTCGTATTTTGTCCTCAATTTCCGCTAAACGATCTTGCAGTAAAGCAATAGCCATTTCTTGATTACGCACACGACGCTTCAGATGATCGACTAACTGTAAAAGTTCTCCAACGTCTTCTGTCATTGATTCAAACACTCTTCCGGAATGAGGCGTTTCTTCTTTATCCAAGTTTTCTGAACCTTGCGATTCTGATGATAATGCATCTGTCGAGTTTTCATCAATGTCTTGAGCTGCCAATAAATACTTAAAACGAGCATATCTTGAGTTACGTCCAGGCTGAACTTCAATGACACCATCCTCTGCTAAAGCCTGAATAGCTCGCTTTAAAGTAACACTTGCAGCACCTGTTTCACGTTGAATATCTGAATATGCTAATTCAAAATCCTTGCCTTGATACATAGTAGAAATCTTCTCGAAAAATTCAACAAATTTTCGATGAGTTTTTTCTTTTAATCTCAATGCTAGTCCATCCTTCCATAACCAAAATAAAATAACTTAAAAACATTAATATTATATCAAATTTATGGAAAAAATCTATACTGAATATTGTTAATATTTAAATTTAATCAAACTAATTACAATTAAAATTATCAATCTCCATATAGCCTTTGAATAACCTCGTCTGACAATCCAAAGGTGTATTCTTCAGATGGAAAAGTACTTAGTTTAACTTCTTTGTGAAATTGTTGTATTGCTCGTACACTATCTAACCTTAACTCGGCATATTGTTTAACAAATTTAGGTGTAAATCGTTTAAAAAGACCAAGAATGTCATGGAATACCAAGACTTGCCCATTACAATCAGACCCCGCCCCTATTCCAATGGTCGGTATCCTCAGTCCGGTAGAAATTTGTGCGGCGACTTGCCTGGGTATCGCTTCAAGAACAATCATAAAAGCACCCGCCTGCTCCAAAGCTTGACCATCTTTAACCAACTGGACAGCGCTATCGAGGTCTCTCCCTTGTACTTTATAACCACCAAGCTGATTAGCGGTTTGAGGGGTTAAGCCAATATGTCCAACTACCGGTATTCCTGCACGAGTCAGGGTTTGAACAATAGGTACAATGTCCATGCCTCCCTCTAACTTAACGGCATCCGATCCGCCTTCTTTAATAAGCCTCCCCGCATTAACGATTGCCAGATCAATAGTCGCGTAGCTCATAAATGGCATATCAGTAACTATAAACGTCTGTGATGCTCCCCTGCGAACTGCTTTAGTATGATGAAGCATTTCTTCCATTGTTACTGGAACTGTTGAGTCATATCCTAGTACGACCATTCCTAAAGAATCTCCTACTAAAATCATATCGACCCCAGCTTCTTCGACGAACTGAGCAGAAGGGTAATCATAGGCAGTTAACATGCTAATTTTCTCTCCAGCCTGTTTCATTTTGTCAAAATCAGGAATCATCTTTCTCATTACATTTCCTCCCTATGATCATTCTCTAATGAACAATTTTCTTTTAGTCATACTTTCTAAAATTTTGGCATACGTAGTTAATAAAGAAAACTAGGCTAGCGCCAAGACTTTAGTCGCTGGCGATCGTGTTAATTGCCCAAGGCTGGCCAAGTTTCCCTGCAACCCACAATCGAACATAGATGTTGAGTTTTGTGACCGCCAAGTTATACTTTCTTACGAGTACAAGCAAAGGAGGGATAAACCTATGTCAAAATCCTTTCAAATCAGCTTAATTCTCAAAGGAATTCTCGTAGCGTCTGTCTTAGCCATAGTATTCTCTCTGGTATTCGGTGCTCTGCTCTCCTACACATCACTCCCCGAATCTAATTTGTCAATCAATATTATCTTTGGTACAAGTGTCTTTATTGCTGCCTTTATCACGGCCTTCCAAGCAGGCACAAGGGGGTTGTACTATGGATTGTCTATTGGCATAGGATTTATTCTTTTAGTGCTGATCCTATCCTCCGTTTTCTGGTCGAACACTCCGTCTTGGCTAAAAATGTTTGAGAAAACTATCGTGGCACTAGTTTCTGGTGGAGTGGGCGGAATCATCGGAGTGATCATCCCCCAACCATAATTTACTATTCAGAAAACCGAGCTTTGAGATAAGAGGGAAATCCCGCAGTGAGATTTCCCTCTTATTATTTATTATAATTTTCTACTTTTATCTGAAAAATCCTGCAATTTCCTAAATCTAATTTTAAAAACTATTACTTTTCATTTTCCCCGTAAGGCTATACAATAATTCAAAAAGCTTGCGGAGGAGGAAATATCTATGTGCATAGAAAAAACCCCGTGGGAACAGGTCATAGAATTTCACGGGCATACGTGCCCCGGAATAGCCTTAGGTTATCGATTGGCCCAAATTGCTAATCGAGAATTGGAGATTTCCGCTGCACTCGATTCAGGGATCTCAGTTACAGCTTATACACATTCTTGCGCACTCGACGCCTTTCAAATAATAAACCGGGCAACATACGGACGTAAAAACTTGCTTGTTGACGAAAAAAAACTTCATGTTTACCACTTTCAAAATGTGGATATGTCAAAAAAAATACTGATCACAGTCCATTCAGAAATATTAGAACAGATCGCAGACGCTGAAGAACCTCTAAGTCCACGTGAAATACAAACCAAAAATTTAGAAGCTATCCGAATTATTTTAGGTATAGAAGAGTCATCCTTTTGTAAAATACAGAATGTACTAATCACGTAATGTAATTTGAATCCTTAAAAAGCTCAAGTTGTTATAATTCTTTAGGGACTTCCTCCGTCTTTTTATTTCTCCATATTCTCCAAACAAGAAGCACCAACGCAATTCCTACGGCCACCATACTGCTCCATTGGGCTGCTGTCCAGTTGAATAAAAACCTTGGGCTGTCTCCTCTCAGACTTTCCAAAACGAACCTTGTCAGGTTATACAAAAACATATATAACAAAAAGATCATGCCCGACGGCCATTTTCTTAATTTTAGAATCACAAGAAGCGCAAAAATAATTATGTCAACTTGCCCTTCCCACACTTCTGCCGGCCATAGCGGTTGATCTCCAAATGTGTTTCGAGCAATGGTGCCGACGGGGTAAAGAATTCCAAAATCTCCTCCTGTAGGACCTCCAAAAGCGTCACCGTTCATTAGATTAGCATTTCTACCGATGGACTGGGCCAATATAAGCCCAGGAGCCGCAATATCAGCTAATTCCCAGAAGGATAATTTTTTTCGCCAAACGTAAATCGCACCGGCTAATAATGCCCCGACCACGCCCCCTTGAATCGAAAGTCCGCCATGCCAGATCGCCAAGATTTCACCAGGATATTTACTATAAAATCCCCAATCGAAAAAAAACACTTGCCAGAAGCGGGCACCTATTATACCAGAAATAAGTAATATGGGCGCTAAGTCCATAAATAAGTCTATGTATTCCGGGTGTCCTTCCGCTTTAGCAAAATACAGGGTAACCCCTACTCCAATAATGAAAGCTAAAGCAAATATCGTCCCATAGGCCCTAATAGGAAAATCTCCAATGAAAAACCAATATTGATGCATTATATCCTCCCTCAGCTGAAAACCATGTATTTTGATTTTACAAACGCTTTGCCTCTATTATTTTCCTTAAGTATAACTTGATCGTAATATACTTTTTAATAAGTTCCTTCTCGCAATCACAGAACCTTACCATTTATGGCAGAGTATTAACCCATGGTCATCTATGTAAAAAGTCTCGGCATCATAATTAAGCTACCACCATTCTCTTCGGCATGGCACCAGCCAAGTTTTTCTAATACATTATAGCTTGAATAAGAAATGATCTCAAGTTTCTCCAACACTTTTCCTAAAGTATTATGATTTTAAAAGACAGACCAGATACCAAAGTAACCGTCTGTCTTTTAAAATTATAAACTATTTAGTTTGGCATAAAATGGATCGTGTTTATTTCCACGGGGGATTTCTGCATTACGTTCTGCTTTTCCGGTTGGCTTTTGAACTCTTTGGAAATAGTCGGAGTGTTTCTTCTTAGCCGATCCCGCATCAGAATACAAAGTAATAACTAAGGCAGCAATTACAATTAGTGCAACTAACCATTGGAACAACATTTCACAACACCTCCCTTATTATTTTATGTCCTTCAGCGCGATTGTCAAGTGTTTTTAATTCCATGTTGCTGTCAAACGATCACCTGGACGTAACACTGTTGTAAACTCCGCTGGTTGTCCATTGACAATTAGGGTTAATGTGGAACCAGGAGGCACCTCATCTGAAAACTTAACATAGGGCAAAAGATCTGAAAGGATTGGCATTTGTTTATATCCCACTACCCATAGATCCATTCCATCTATAAGCAGTTCGTCTTCCTGCACTGGTCTGCCTTGTGAAGTTATGATAGTTTCTTGAGTTGGATATTCCATTTCCTTACCATTTATATAAAAAGTGATTGGATTAGGCTTAAGTTTTAGATCACCTATCCTTAGCTGGACTTTACGAACCTCGATACAATCTCCGTCATTAATGATTATGTTGCCCTCTGCCGTGTTCCCATTGACCAAAACCTCATGGTGTAAGTGAAACATACGAGTCTCTCCATTAATGCTAATTTCCATTTCTTCCTTTTCTTGATGGTTATAGCCTTTTTGTTTAAGGAGATTACTAAGGTCATCGTTGGCAATGTAAGAGATTTTGTTTCCATCAAGAATATGATCTGTTTCTAGAACCAGCTTATTATTGACAAAGACTTGGGGCGCATACCTCTCTTGCTCTCCATTCCAGAAAATCCATTTTGGATTTTGAACAGGCAAGATATCTTTAACCGATATCTGTGCATCTTTACCCCGTTCACCAGGGATGAAGATTATTTCATCTCCGGCTGTTAAGGATTGATCCAGTTTACCGGTTTTTCCATTAACCAACAATTCCGCTGAGCTGCCTAAAGTTCCCTTGATAACCTGCATTTCACCATTCCATTCAAAGGTCAATGCCGATCCAGGCTTACCAAAAAAAGAACGTGGCTGAATGCCTGCGGCAAGTAAAGCTTCTGCAACTGTCGTTAATTGTAAAGCGAAGATAGGAACAGGTGTACCGTTCACTGATACAGTATAATATTGAAGCCCATTTCCTTCAAGCGCTGCAATGCCAATTCCAATTGGGGTAATAGTTTCCGGCCCCTTTAAGCTTTTTTCTCCGTGTATTCCCCCTAACCGATCTCTCACCTGAATTCCAACTCTATTCTGAGGAATTCCTAAGGTCTCAGCCAAAAGTTCACAAAGCAATGGGGTTAAGCTTCCCCCTCCAATAAGTATAATAGCATGGGGAACACCATCATTCAGTTTTATAATTTCCTTAGAAATATTTTCCGCTAGCTTTCCAACGACGGATTGAATTAATTCCAGAACTTCAGATTGATCTACAACGACTTTGGCTCCAAGAAAATCCGTAAAACTTAACTGCTTTTTCTTCAGTATTTCTCTTTTTACTTTTTCACCCACTTTGAAATCTAACAAAAAATGCTTACAAATTTCCTCAGTGACCTCATCCCCTGCCATAGGAACCATCCCATAGGCGAAAAAGGACCCGCTTCGAGTTAGAGCTATATCCGCTGTCCCGGCTCCTACATCTACCAAAGCCAGATTATGACGTCTCATATTCGGTGGAATAGCAGCCTGACCCGCCGCAATCGGTTCCAGCGTCAGACTTGTCATTTCTAAGTCTACCCGTCCTAATACAGCCACTAAACCATCAACGACAGTCCGGGGCAGGAAGGTTGCAATTACGGATACCTTAGCCACTCTTCCCCGCTGTCCAATCAGATTCGCAATCTCTTCTCCCTCGTTCCAGCGAGCAATAGGGTTATATCCTACACAGTGATAACTTTGTAAGTCATCACCAGTTGATGATTGGAGTTGGCGCAAGGCTTGATGAACTGCTTCTATTTCCAAAGCTAATACATTCTCCCGCTCCCAGCGTACTGGAAGCAGTCCCTTATGTTCAGCAACTGCAACTTCTGTTCTTAACGCGCGGCCTGCAGCCGCCACGGCTACCTGTTTCAAGGGATAATCCAGTTTTTGTTCTAAGAGTGCCTTAACCTTTGCAACAGCTCGAGCTACTTCATCTACATCATGGACTTGACCATCATACATGGCACGTTGACGATGTTCAGTTTGGGCACTCGCTAAAATCTCATAACCTTGCTCGTCATTCTTAGTCATCACTAGTCCCATTACCATCCGTGTTCCAATATCCAACGCAAAAATCGGTTCCACTTTCTCACCTCTCTTTAACCTAAATTCGCCTTATGACGGCAAAATCCTTCTCGCTAATATTAATAGACCTATAACATTATGCGCCACACGATCAAGGTCGATAGCAAAATTTTTGCCATCGACCTTGATGATAAAGATAAACTGATTAATTAGGGACAGCTGCACCTATGATAACGGCAGGCATTTTTCCTGCCTTAGTGAACACAATTTATTGTGAAATTGCATCATGAGCGCAAAATGTACTGCGTCTTACCACACTCCTCAATTTCTTGTTTCCTAGTTTCATATCCCTTGCGACCCATTAAGGCATACGTCCCGTTTTTTCCTTCTTCAACTCCTGGTTGATCAAAAGCATTTATGTTTAATAGCTCACCCATATACGCCGTCTCCCACTCCAGCAAGAGCAACAATTGTCCAACGTTATAGGCGTCTAATCTGGACAGAATAATCTTTTGATGCTGCCGTCCCGCTAAAGTCAGTGCGTATTCGGTGGCTTTTTGTTCCGCGAATAACAATTCTTCTAAGGTGCGTCCCCCTAGAAAGTGAATATCTTCAGGCAACTCCGAGTCTAATGGAATCAATTGAGTGTCCATAAATTTCTCAACTGTCACAAAGGTCATTACTTTATCATTTGGCCCCTCAACATATAACTGCACTTGGGAATGCTGATCCGTTACTCCGAGCGCTTTGACTGGTGTCTGCCCTACATGCACTTCCTGTCCATGGCGATCAAATCGTTTTCCTAAGCTTTCCGCCCACAATTGGGCATACCAGTCCGCCATGGTTTTCAAGCCGTCAGCGTAAGGCATAAAAACTGACACAGTCTTTCCTTTTTGCAAAGAAAAATGAGCTAAAGCTACCCGCAGTTGCGCTGGATTAGAGAACACCCCTTGTGTTTCCCGAATCCACTGATCCATTCCTAGAGCGCCCTCCAAAAGCTGATCAATGTCAATTCCGCATACCGCTGCAGCAAGCAAGCCAACTGGAGTTAGCTCTGAGAATCTGCCACCGACTCCAGCTGGTATTATAAAGCGTTGAAACCCTTCTTTAATTGCAATTGGCAAGAGATTGCCTTTTGCTTTATCTGTCGTGACTACGATGTGTTCTGCATAGCTGTCTCCGCATACCTGACGCAATATATCCCGAACAATCAAAAACTGAGCCATAGTTTCTGACGTGTTGCCGGATTTCGAAATGACATTAAAAAGAGTTTTGCTGGGATCAATTATTTGAAACAATTCTTTAAATCGGACTGGATCTATATTGTCCACAACATACAAACGGGGTCGGCAACCGCGTTTCTCAGGAGGAAGCTCATTATAGTAGTAATGGTTTAAGGCTTGGTGTACTGCTAATGGTCCCAGCGCAGACCCCCCAATTCCTAAAACAACAAAGTTTTGAAATTTAGAGGCAGCTGTATCAGCATATTTAACGATTCCTGGGACTTGGGCTTTCATAGACACCAAAAGCTTCGAGAAATCTAACTCACCGGCCTCCCAACGCGACTGAAGTGAAGTTTGGGCTCTATCCAACTCAGTCTGAAGACTCTGCAATTCCGCCTTAGTAAATCCACTGGGATTTTGCAAGTTATTCATCATTCCTGTATAATCTATCCCTAGTCCTGACCGTACTTGATTTTCCATAAGCTCAACCTCATCTCTGCATTTGGGCTCGAATGCTAAATTGAAAGCTGATTTGCTAAATCATACAGTTCTCTGTTAAAAGGCGGCCTCTCTCCATAGGCTGCTTCGAGTGGTCTGGATATAACCTCTTGATTGACATAGCCTGTCATTCTATTAGTCTCGTTAGCCAAAATAATTTCAACCGCTTTCCCTCCCATAGCAGCCGCAATCACAGCATCCAAAGCGCTGGGGTTACCACCACGTTGCAGATGTCCCAGGATTGTTATACGAGTCTCAAACCCAGAACGAGAACGCAGTTCCTCACCGATTTTATACGCACTTCCTGCACCTTCTGAGATAATGATAATACTATGATTTTTTCCACGTTGATGACCGCGTTTTAACTTATCGCAAATCTCGTCTAAATCAAAGGGAATCTCAGGTACCAAGATGGTTTCGGCTCCACAGGCAATACCTGCCTGAAGTGCAATATTTCCGCAATCCCTGCCCATAACTTCCACAATAAATGTTCTTTCGTGGGAGGTCGCTGTATCTCTAATTTTACTTACGGCATCAATGACCGTGTTAGTTGCCGTATCGAACCCTATCGTTAGATCTGTCCCAGGGATATCATTGTCAATTGTTCCTGGAATCCCAACAATCCGAATTCCTTTTGCCAGTGTTTGAGCCCCTCTAAAAGACCCATCACCGCCGATCACTACTAAGGCGTCTATTTGATGCTTATGCAACTGATCTAAGGCCTTCTGCTGGCCTTCAGGTGTCATCATTTCTGCTGACCGAGCGGTTTTCAGTATCGTTCCACCGCGAAGCACAATATCTGCCACAGAGCCTATGCTCATTTCTTTAATTTCTCCGTGAATAAGCCCTTCATACCCTCGACTTATTCCATAAACCCTTAACCCGTGATAAATCCCTTTTCGGACGACTGCGCGAAGGGCTGCGTTCATTCCAGGAGCATCACCGCCACTCGTTAGTACCCCGATCCGTTGTATTACTCTCGACATTGCATCACCCCTTCTCATTATCTAGCTTTATGATGTTTTTTAGTCAGATCATCTATATCTTTTTAAGCTTCCGAGGGATTAAACGCATTTAATATGACTAGATATTTATTGATTAATTCTTCATCATTGATAAGCTTATTTTGTATCTTTTTATACGACATGATTACAGTATTATGATTACGATTAAAATAACTTCCTATTGTTGGGTAAGAAATATGGCAAAGCGTACGTATTAGATATATCGCCATCTCTCTTGCTTCGTTTACTTTTGGCTTGCGACTGGAACTTAATAATTCCTGAACAGAAACTCCCATCGTTTGACCAACCTTTTGAATAATGTTGGTCGGATCAGCTAAGTTGTGCTTTACGCTCTCTTTATTGTCCCAGTAAGTATGAAAACAGGTGAGACTTAATTCATCTTGCCACAATTCAGCGAATTGAATAAACTTCCCCACAGTGGTAATGGCATCTGATAAATTAGATGTTCTCTCTGCGATCGCGCTCAATACCGATTCATTCAGGAAAAGACGTTTTTCTCGAATATAGTCCTCTAAGAAGCGCTTTAATTCAATTTCCTGAGGTCGATCGACAAGTATGGCAACACCGCTCAAAAACCGTGATGCCAGCCGATCACCTAGGAAGTCTAAGGCTAACCGGTCTGCTTCCAAGGCAATCACCAACTTACCCCCATTTTCGATAATATACTCATAGGTATAATGGAGTTCCTCAATTGTTTTGACTTTTCCCGCTAAGCACTGAAGATCATCAATTAGCAACAGTCGAGCTGAGCGGTATCGTTCACGAAATTGATTGAGCTTTTTCTCTTGAGCTGCGTAGGCATACTGACGAGCAAAAGCCAAGGCATCCGTAATAAGCCTTCCATTCTCCGATTCACCTTGTCGATAAAGATGATACAATAAAGTTGATTTACCTACTCCTCTTGGTCCATAAATTAAACTAACATCAGGAGCTTTATGGAGCTGGAATTTCTTTACCATACGGTATGCTCGAAAGTTAAATTCACTTATAAACCAGTTCAAGCGGGCCTCTCCTTTTAGAATCTTATCTTAATTATTATCTCATAAAACTGCAGTAGAATTTAGACATAGATGTCGAAATATTTAGAAGTACCGATAAACAAACTTATGCACATTGAATAGACTACTTCCTAATACTATAATTTGCTTTCAAATTTCGACTGCTTCTGGTTTCAGACATTTGACTAGCCAAATAACGGTAGCTTGCATCAGCAGCAACCGTTAACGGTTTATTACGGCGGGTTAAAAGATAGAAACCTCGTTCAATATAAAAATCTTTGACGTTTGCCCATACTAGACCTTGTTTCTCACAAGATTCTAACGCATGTTTTGAAAGAAACGAATATCCTATACCGGAACGAACGGCATTTTTTACAGCTTCAGTACTTCCAACTTCTAAGGCTATGTTAAAATCATTCAAGTCTAACCCCTGTTTAGTGAGTGCTTCTTCGAAGGCTCGCCGATGCCCCGACCCTGTCTCTCGAATAATCATAGGGTCCTCCCTAAGAGATTCGAGTTCAATGCTTTGATTGGCACACAAGGGGTTATCACTTGAGATTACGAAACCCAGTTCATCCTTTAGCCAAAATTCAGAGGTTATTTTTTCCGTATCAAAAATTGCTCCAACCACGGCAAAATCAACTTCATGGGCAAGCACCTTTTCCGCCATTTCAAGACTGTCTCCAATGGATAATTTGAATTTAATTTCCGGATATTGTTTACGAAAGGCAGCTAAATAAATTGGCAGTAAATATTCTCCTGGAATGTGAGAAGCTCCGATATGGACTTTCCCACTCATAAGTTTCTCAGAATCACCAATTTCTCGCATAAGCTCTGACCATTCATCAAGCATATGCAAGGTATGTCTGTGAACTGTCTCCCCCTCTGGAGTAAGTGCAAATCCCTTTCCTTTACGATAAAGCAACTTGACTCCCAGTTTTTCTTCGAAAGCGCGTATTTGGTTGGAAACAGCAGGTTGACTGATTCCTAACTTTCGAGCAACCATCGTAAAACTCTGTTCCTCTACCACCTGAGCAAATAACCGCATCAAATCTAACATGGTACACCTCCATCCGTAATAGAACTCAGAATATGCAGAAAGAAGAGGGCATGGCCCTCCTCTTTCTGCATAGAATCACTCAAAACAATTCAATCTATACCTAAGCTTGAATTGTGACTTTCTTCATCCGTTGGTCTTCCAAAGGTTTATCTCCTCGATCTTTCGGAACACTGACGATCCGGTCGACTTCTTCCATACCTTCGATGACTTTACCGAAAGAGGCATATTGACCGTCTAAGTGGCTTGAAGCTTTGACAACAATAAAGAATTGAGAACTTGCGGAATTAGGAGCTGAGGTACGAGCCATTGAGATTACTCCGCGATCATGCATCAAATCATTTTTGACACCATTACCACTAAACTCGCCACGGATTGTTTTTTTGCTTCCGCCCATTCCTGTGCCATTAGGGTCTCCCCCTTGAATCATGAAACCTGGGATGCATCGATGGAAAATGAGGCCATCATAAAAGCCTTCAGAAACGAGAGTTATAAAATTCTCAACAGTTTCCGGCGCAATAGCTGGATAAAGTTCAATTTTAATCGTATTATTGTTTTCCATTTCAATGATTACTATGGGGTTTTGTTTAGCTTCTTGATCCTGATTCGTTTCATTTGTCACCCGTGTGACCTCCTTTATGTTTTAGGTTTTTATCCATAGTATTATACCACTGGATTCTGACTTTCCCTAATCTATGGGAAATATTTTTTAAACAGGTTCAGTTCATACGAACGACTTTCCCTGCTTCGTTTTTACACTGTAGAGATAGATTAAGAATACGATAATAGCTAGGACAATTCCACTCCGTGCCAAGTAATGGTGCAAGATATGAGTTATTCTTTGCCAGTGTACGCCAAGAATTCGTCCCAGCGTAATAAATGTTAAGGCCCAAAGAAAAGCTCCAATCCCAGCCAATACTGTATAACGTCCAAAATGAAGCTTACTCATTCCAGAAAAATAAGCTGTAAAATGGCGAAATCCAGGAAAGAAATATCCAATTACAATTAGCCTGTCTCCATAACACTGAAACCAATGTTCAGCTCTGACGATTTTCTTTTCATTAAGATGAAGATAAGGTGCAACTTTGTGCAAGAAGGGAATTCCCAATCTCCTTCCAATCCAATAGCTTAAGTTCATTCCTAAGAAACTGCCCAAGGTAGCAACCATTAGGGTTGTCCCAAAATCCATTCGCCCTAAAGACGTTTGAAAGCCACTGAAGGTCATAAGGAATTCATCCGGTACAGGAACACCGACCAAACCGCAAGTGAGTAAAATGAATAAGCCAATATACTTAAAGTGATAGATTATATCTATTAAATATTGTTCTAGCCCTTGCATGCCCTTCCTTCCTGCCTTCCTCAATAACCCTATCACCCTTAGTTGCACATTAGGGCATAGTCTGAAATATAAACTTAAAACATCGACTTAATATTATATATTCTACTTTAATAGTCCAAAATCCTTTATTTATTACTCAAAAACAGATACCTATTCTAGCATCTGTTTTTGAGCTGGTGAATAATTCTTATCTGACGCCATTTTCTTCATTTTTAGATACCAGACGACGGCTTACTATTCCGTTCGCAGATTCATAGATGTATTTCTTATTATCCACTACGGTCTCAAGGGCTACTGATTTCCCCCAGAGAAATTGAACGAGAGACAAGGTTTTTTCGAGATACATAATATCCAGATCCATTCCTTCATGACAGTGTTTAATCAGCAATCCTCCCTTACCTTCATAGTCTCCTTCAATAACAACAATTCGAGGATGCCCTCCATTAACCAATTGTTTCACTAGATTATCCCGGACTTTCTCCCATTCATTTTCTGTAACCTGCCAATGAGCACCCACTTTACGAAAATTAAATAAATTTAATTCTTCGACCAATTCACCACTAAGATGATTGCGAATGAATGAAAGGTCGTTTTCAGTCTCGCGCAGGTCAAATAGTTCATTATCGGATTTAGTTTTTGCCAAGTATTCCCATATCTTCACTCCCAAGTAATAAGGATTTAATCCCAATCGAGAAGGCTGAACAACTTGACTGTGCATAATCGCAAATTCTAGGGTTTCTGCATCAGTTAGATTGAGCTCTCGCATAATCCTGGCATGCCAGAAGGTGGCCCAACCTTCATTAATAATTTTAGTTTCGATCTGAGGAAAGAAATACAGTGACTCTTCACGAACAATGCTGACAATGTCCTTTTGCCATTCTTCCAGGCCGGGTGCAAACCTAATAATATACAGCAACAAATCTTCAAATTCCTGCTGGGGCAGGACTCCACATTCATCTGCTAACAGGTCTCCCCATAAATCTTCGTACGGTAACGAGACTGTATTCTTTCGAGTCTTCTTTTGCTGATCCCATTTCCCTAGTCCTTGAACGGCTTCTCCACTGCAAGTTCCGGCGCAGGATTTACCTTGACAAACATGCCCTTCACCTTTTTCACGTCTATCTCTCTTAAGTCCATTTTCAGATTTTTTTATGGGTCCGATGTGAGCTCTATAATCGACATGTTCTTGAATAGCCAAGACTGCATCCATGATTTGTTCCACTTTGTCACGTCCGTAATTGGTTTCATATTCGTGAATTCTGTCGGCATGGGCACCCATGCGTTCAACCATATCTTTAGGCGTACGGGAGAAATAATGATTATTTTTAAAGAAATCAACATGAGCATAGACATGCCCAATGACGAGTTTGTTTTGAATTAAACGATTTCCCTCTAACAAGAAAGCATAGGCAGGGTTGGTATTTATGACCAATTCATAAATTCGACTTAGATTTAAATCATATTGCATCTTCATCTTATAGAAGGCCTTACCGAAGCTCCAATGTGTAAAACGTACCGGCATTCCATAGGCTCCAAATGTATACAATGCCTCTGCCGGAACTATTTCAAAATTTACCGGATAGAAATCAAGTCCCATGTCACGGGCCACCTGCGCGATATCTTGAGCTATATTAGTTAGGGCTCGCATCTCACTGTCCATGACTCCCCCCCTTACATACTCCTATTCAATAACGTTCTTTCACTTTTAGGAGAAAACTGTTTTGAGTGCATCATATACTTCATTGCGATCCCTTATGGTTACCAAACGCAACTTAGGATCGGCTATGCGCTTTAAGGTTGACATTAATGTACTGGAGTAATGTGTTCTTAAGATCTCTCCGTAGCCAACAATTTGGCTCACTTCGACTAGGTTTTTCATTAGAGCCAATGCCCTGGAATTATCCGATCCAATATTATCGCCATCCGTAAAATGAACAGGATAAATATTATAATGAGCTGGGGGATAATCCTTTTCAATGATATCTAAAGCATATTTATAAACCGATGAACAACGAGTACCTCCACTTTCTCCACGTGTAAAAAATTCCTCCTCTGTAACTTCTTTTGCCTCAGTATGGTGTGCCAGGAAACGCATCTCTACATTTTCATATTTTAAACGCAGAAAACGCACCATCCAGAAAAAAAAGGTTCTGGAAATATACTTTTCAAATTGACCCATTGAGCCTGATGTATCCATCATCGCCAAGATAACCGCGTTAGTCTCAAAATTAGGTCGAGTCTCCCAAGTCTTGAAACGCAAGTCTTCCTGAGATATTCTTAGTTTAGCTTCCTTATTCAGCTTCTTTTTCTTTGAAAAGGCCTGTCTTTTGATACTTTCAAGCAATGTACGTTTCTTATCCACATTAGCCATTAGCCCTTTCTTACGTACATCATTGAATTCGGGACGATCATGGGCAATAAGAGGTCTCTTTTTATCATCTAAATTAGGTAACTTTAATTCTTCAAAAAGAATGCTTGCCAGATCCTCATACGTAACTTCCGCTTCATAAATATCTTGGCCAGGTTCTTCACCTGCTCCGCTTCCTTTACCTTTACCAGGCTGTTCCCTTCCAATAATATCACCGGGAGCCATTTTTTTGTTCCCTTGTCCGGTATGATTTTGCTTATTAAAATCATACCGAAAGCGAAATTCTTCAAGAGAGCGCATGGGAATCTTTGTACTTTTTTTACCATCCGTTAAGATGATGCTTTCATCAACAATTAAGTCCCCCATTTGTTGCTTAATGACTTCTTCAACCTTTTCCTTATGCCTTGATTGGTCAAGATGTCCTTTGCGATGCAAAGTCCAGTCATCACGGCTTACGATGATGTCATCCGCCATACTAAATCCCTGTCCTCTCTATCGGTTAAGGAGGGCCCCAACATACTTCACTATCTCGTTAGCACAGATTGGGCAGTATCCATGCTCTTTGACAAGTCGATCCATAACATTGTTGATTCTTCTCAATTGCTCCTGATCAGGATGCGCGACAGAGGTTGTGATCTTGACAATATCCTTAAGATCTGCAAACAATTTTTTCTCAATCGCTTCTTTTAAACGTTCATGCGATTCATATCCGAAGGTTTTTCCTTTTCGAGCATACATTGAAATTCGAATCAGTATTTCTTCTCGGAAGGTTTTCTTGGCATTTTCTGAAACCCCTATTTGTTCTTCAATGCTTCGCATAAGTTGTTCGTCAGGTGATAATTCTTCACCTGTTATTGAATCATAAATTTTTGTAGAATTACAGAATGCTTCTACATTATCCAAATAATTATTTAAGAGTGACTTCGCAGATTCTTCGTAAGCATAGACGAATGCCTTCTGTACTTCTTTCTTAGCCATTTCGTCATATTCCCGTCTCGCAACTGAAATCAGATTTAGAAGATTCTCTTTTTCCTCCTTCATGATCGATGTATGCTGAGATAAACCGTCCTTTAAAGCTCTCAAGATATCTAGTGCATTAATGCATTTATGCTCATCTCGAATTAAGGCTGTCGAAATTCGGTTGATAACATAACGCGGATCAACGCCATTCATGCCTTCGCCCAGTTCTTCTCCCTCCATAGTTAATTCTTTAATGTCCTTTTGATTAAATCCTTCCACATCTTCTCCATCATAAATACGCAACTTCTTCACCAGATCCATGCCTTGCTTTTTCGAAGGCTTTAGCCGTGAAAGTACACTAAAGACTGAGGTTGCCCAAAGACTGTGCGGAGCCATGTGTAAATTTCTAATGTCACTTTGACTTATTAATTTTTCATAAATCTTAACTTCATCACTAACTCGCAGATTATAAGGAATATGCATAACAATAATTCTGGATTGCAGCGCCTCATTCTTCTTATTCCCAATAAAAGCCCGATATTCATTTTCGTTTGTATGTGCGATTACCAACTCATCTGCTGAAATTAAAGCAAAGCGCCCTGCTTTAAAATTTCCTTCTTGAGAGAGACTTAAAAGATTCCAGAGAAACTTTTCATCTGATTTAAGCATTTCCTGGAATTCCATTAGACCTCTGTTTGCCTTGTTCAGCTCTCCATCAAAACGATAAGCGCGAGGATCGGATTCTGATCCATATTCCGTGATAGAAGAAAAGTCAATACTGCCGGTTAGGTCTGCAATATCTTGAGACTTAGGGTCTGATGGGGTAAACGTTCCAACTCCAACCCGTTGCTCTTCTGAAAATAATATTCTTTTTACCGGAAAGCGTTCTGTTTCACCAACAAACTCCTCATCCAAACGCAAGCGGCATACGGGGCATAAATTTCCTTCGATACGAATCCCGTACGTATCTTCAAATTGTTGACGTAAAGATACCGGCAACAAATGCAGGGGATCTTCATGCATAGGACATCCATCAATGGCATAAACTGCTCCTTCCTCAGTTCTTGTATAGTCTTCAAGTCCTCTTTTCAATAGGCTGACAATTGTTGATTTCCCGCCACTTACTGGTCCCATTAAAAGTAAGATCCGTTTGCGGACATCTAACCGCTTGGCTGCACTATGAAAATACTCTTCAATCAGCCTCTCCAAAGTCTTATCCAACCCAAAAAGCTCTTTGTCAAAAAAACTGTACTTTTTCGAATCCCCAATTGTTTCAACTCCGGCCGCTTTGATCATCTCATAGATTCGAGCATGGGCATGCAGCGCCAATTTAGAGTTTTTAGTAACCATTTGCAAATAATCAGCAAAAGTGCCACTCCAAGCCAGTGCAGCCTCTACTTCGCGATATTCTCGCAACCATTTAATGACTTCCATAGTAGCCCTCCCTTCTCTAACAACAGCAAGACTTGTCGGGATAATACTTAAGTATATGCCCAGTCGACGAAGATAAGTCATTGAAATCATTTGTGTATGATCATGAAAAAAACACCTCCTAAGAGATGTTTTTAAAACTCAATTCCTTGACGTGACATAATACCTTTCTCATAGGGATGTTTCTTGAGCACCATTTCTGTTACTAAATCCACTTTTTCAATCATGCTCTCTGAAGCATTTCGGCCAGTCAAGATCAATTCTACATGAGACGGTTTCTTGGTCAACAGTTCCATAACTTCACTTTCTGGAATCAGGTCAAACCAAATTGCATTAAGAATCTCATCCAGAATGACAATATCCCAATTCCCTGAGAGGAGAATTTCTTGCGCTCTAGAGAAAGCTTTTTTCGCTTCAACGATGTTCTCTTCGATATTTTCTCCCTTGTGAACCCATCCTGCTCCCCCATAGTGTTCAAGTTGACATTCAGGACTTAAACGTTTTATGCCATCTAACTCACCGTAACCATCGTTTCCTTTCATAAATTGAATGATGAAAACCCGAAAACCATGGCCAACAGCCCGTAACGCCAAGCCAAATGCTGCTGTTGTTTTCCCTTTACCATTCCCAGTATATATTTGGATCAATCCTTGAGAAAGATTTGACATTATTGCACCTTCCGTATCCATTTTTCGAGTTGTGGATGGATATAAACAACATTAGGAGAAATAAGGATTTCTGGAAAACGCTCCACTGATTGACGATTAAAAGCTATGGAAAAAAACAACTTAATTGATGACTTCTCATCAGTTGCTCTTAGCTCTACTTTGTCAGGATACAGATAATATGAGTAGTTCCCATCTCGCCAAGAGACCTCTAGCTCCCCAATTTTTATACATATCTTACTAAATTCCTCAACCTTAACATAGGATACACTAGCAAACGCTTGCTTAAGCCGTTCTGCTTCTATCGCAACCTGTCCAACTCTGAATTGAGATTCTAAGAGTTGCTCAACGATAAGTCGAGCTGGAATAGAAATATCTTCAAAAATCCTTCGCTCGCTTCTTATCTCAACAAGGAGTTGCTCAAATTTCTGGACATGGATCGAACGAACCTGATTAGCCTTCTTTAAGGCCTTTTCAAAGGTGTGATACACATCTTCCAAGCACTCGAGAAGTATCGAATCTTCCTCTCGCATGTCGATTATCCCCCCCGTCTCCTTTTAGCAGCAACTTATATATTGTTATTCTAACTGAATTCCGATAATTAATAAAGCTAGTTTTATAAGATTTTGGAAATTACTTCTTCTTGCGAAGACGTTTTGAAACCTGTTGCACCCTGTATTCTATCCAATCCGTTGCCACCTCAGCATCACGTCCCTTTTTCAAAGCCTTCCAGTAGCATTCCAAGGCATCGCGATCGTTATGACGTTTTTCATAAAACTCTGCTAAATGTATTAAGGCCTCCAAGGTAAACTCCCCATGGAGTTTAGATCTATCTTCCGGCTTATGTCGGGTGTTTAACGGACCGTCATTTTGCTCACGCAACCCTTTTAGGAGCGCCAATGCTTCATAAACTTCATCTTTGCGCTGGTCATCTTGATACAATTCAAAGAGATTTAGTGCCTTTAAATAGTATATCTCAGATTTCGTATAATCCATTGAAAGAAACAGTAAGCTTCCTAAATTTTGATAGCGTATAGCAAAGTCGATAGTTTGCTCAGGATAAAAATGAACCGATAATTCTAGATAATATCTTGCTTCTAGGTAATCTTCTAAGTTTTGTTCAATTTTGCTAAGGAAATAACAGCTTTCACTGAAAACCTCCTTGGTGTCAAACTTTAGACAGAGACTAACTGCTCTTTGTTGACTTTCAAGGGCTAAGCGCATTTCATTTTGGTCAAAGTAAAGTAAAGCCAAATATTGAAGTGTCGTCGATAAAGCGACCATATCCTGTAGTTGGGCAAATAGTTGACAGGCATGTTTTAAATTTCCTAGGGCTTCAGTTTTCTGCCCAAGTCTAAAGCATAATTCTCCGGAAAGAACATCCAACTCTGCCTCCCCTTTTGGGAAACCATACAAGCGACAAAGTTCTACTGCCTTTGCATATGAGTTCTTGGCACAAGTCCATTTTTCAAGAGCAGTATAAACTTGACCCATGTCAGCATAAAGCATTCCAAGCCTAAGCTGGGGGGATGATTTAGGGTAAACAGCTATTGCTTGTTCATACTCTTCAACCGCTTTCGGAAGCATTCTCTTTTTAACTGAGATACTTGCCAAACCCGCCCAGGCTTCAGCCATTCCTTTAGCGTTCTGAATCTCTTGGCAAATGCGTAAAGCTTCTTTAAACCCTTCTTCAGCAAGCTCCAAATTCCCCAGGCGCACTCTAACCGTCGCTAGAAGTCGCAGTGTAAAGGCCAGAATTTCTGGGACGGTTAATTCGTAGGCCTTTAACAAACCCTGAATGAAATATTTTTCTGCTTTAAGATATTGCTCATCTCCAAGACACTGTGTTCCATCTTCCATAAGGTTTCGCCAGATGTATAAGTCAGAATCATACATATAAATCCCTCCGTGTCTGTTCCATCATATGCACGAGGGGATTTATTGGGCATATTATAAAGATATAAGTTTTAAATATGTGAAATCCAAGGTCCAAACAAATGTTTGTGCAAAGAACTGCAGCTATGGAACGTTGACATGATAGCAAGAATTATGTCAGTTGAGATGACCTTGTAATTTAGAAATAACTTTAGAGTGAACTAGCTTGTAATCTAGACATAAAAGTCGAAATATGATAATCTTAAGCTAGAAGGGAGTGTTTGGCTTGAATACTTATCGTCCTGCACAGTCTTCAAATTACTGGATGGTTGCTCTCAAATTGGTCATTCTCATTCTGGGACTATATGTCTCAGCCATGGTCTTAAGTAAAGTGTTTTCCTTGGTATTTGCCGTAACATTTTTCGTAGTACGTATTCTCGTTTTTATAGCGGTTTCATTCGTTGTCCTTCATATTTTCCTGAAATTATTGTTTAGAGTAAATTTAATCCAGTCAGGTAAGCAATTCATTCAGCGCTAGAACATACTGGATTTTATACCTAATGCATATTTTCAAAATTGCCTAACGCTGAGCTTTCAAGAAACCAGCGTTCACGTTAGTTACACTCAATACTTTCTGCTCCCGAAAAATGATTTCCTCTTCATCAATGAAGCCGCATAGCGGAATATAAGTCTAACTAGCAGTTTTAAAACGCCTTTACAGGCGTTTTTTTTGTTTTACTTCTCATGATCTTGCTATTCAATGAATATCTTTTAGTCGAAGGAGGAGTGCCAAATGCGAATTATTATTTTCAAACGTCCCTCATGGCGAAATGTTGCTCTCTGGGGAATTCTTTTATTAGTCATGCTTGCTTACCGCGAAAATGTTACATCTGTTTTCTCTGGAAAATTAAAACCGATCTACTCAGTCAACGTTAACACCAAAGCTATTGGTCTAACCTTCGATATTAGTTGGGGAGAGAAGACGGCGGAACCCATACTAGACATTCTTAAGAAAGAAGAAATTCAAGCAACGTTTTTCCTTTCCAGTCCCTGGGCTGAAAAGCATCAAGAATTAGTGCGCAGAATGATAGCTGAAGGGCATGAAATCGGTTCGCATGGAAACCGTCATATCGATCTCAACACTTTAGGAGCAGAAGAAATAGGAAAAGAGATCACCAGTGCCCAGCAAGTCCTTGAAAAAATAACAAGTCAAAAAATACGACTAATTCGCACCCCTAATGGAGCCTATAATAATAAGGTTATTGCTACAGCCGATGAACTGGGATATCGTGTGATTCAATGGAGTGTTGATTCTCTTGACTGGAAGCGTCCCGGCCCAAGTGCCGTCGTTAATAATGTGCTTAATGGCCCCCGTCCTGGAACAGGAGCTAAACCTGGAGATATAATTCTATTTCATGCCTCCGACTCTGCTCCTGATACGATTGAAGCCTTACCTACCGTGATTCAGAGCCTTAAAAGCAAGGGGAATACTTTACTTCCTGTGGGAAAGTTATTATCTCAAGCAAGCAGTACCTGGCCACCTGAAAGCAATTTGAAAGAAGAGGCTCTCCCCGCCAAGTAACTGCCCGCCTAACTACCATTGTTCATTGGTTTCAGCCACTGCGGCGCGAAGACTGTGATCCGCTTTTAGCCGTTCATTGATTTGATTAAGGGCTTTTTGAGCATCAACATTTAATTTACCCTCAAGTCCATCCTTTATTGACCGTTCCAGTAAATCCTTACCCTCTTCTAACTTCCCTTCTTCCAAAACGCGAATTCCATTCACATAGGTTATGCAAGCATCACCCTGGGGCAGCTCTTTTAGAGAGGCGAGACTATTAGACAGACTCAACTTGTCGCCTTGGTAAATAGCAAGGATAGCTTTTTTAGTCTCAAATAACGTATTAGCAGTGCGCCATGTTTGAGCATTGATTAATTGACTAATCTCAAGAGCTTTCGACCATTGCTCTTCTTCTATTGCGACATTAAATGCCATAGACAGGCACGCAGGATTATACGGATTTAACTGTTGAGCTGCTTTGAGCTCTGTTTGTGCAGTGTGAAGATCTTCCCCAATTATGGCTGCTTGTGCTAAGGTTAAATGCCTAAGGGTCTGCTCATCAATCGATAATGCCTTCCAGTCAATATTAGTATCTGTCAGTAAACGTTGTGATTGCTGAGCATCCCCCTTTGAGATGGACATCAAACCTTTCCCCAGTGATATAAGGCTGCTGTCACTCATCTTAGCCAACACGTTCTGAGCTGAGCTTAATTTTCCCTCTTGCAAATAAAACAGGTACAACCAAAATTGATGTTTTCCGTCTTGATATGAGGCCAACTTGGATTCATCTATGTCCTTGTTTCCAACATTAAGCGCCAACCACAGGTTTGTATCTTTAACAATTGCCAGATTTTTTAAAAAGGCAGCATTTTTCTCTATCCAATGCAGTTCCTCTTGAACCTTCTGAACATCATAAACACTTTTTGCGTGTTTTAGTTGTTGCATACACCAGACGAAGGGTCCCACAGTGAACATAAAAACAACAACCAAGAAAAGTAAGAATACTGTCTTCCAGCGACTTCTATGACTTTTTTTGCGCTGACTAAACAATCCCAATCCCTCGTTTCAAAGTGCCCTTAAATGATTCAAGAGCGAAATCTCTATCCTCAACACTATTTTATATAACCTCTAATCGTTAAATCCCTTCTCAGTGTCCCTTCCAAGAAGAAAAACCTTCCCCTACAACTTCAGGCACTTCGGAAATAGCTACAAAAGCTTGAGGATCCTGATCACGAACAATTTCCTTTATTTGAGACAGTTCTGAACGGTTAATAACGCAATAAACAACTTGCTTCGCTTCACCCGAGAAAGCGCCGATTGCTTGAAAAAGTGTTACTCCTCGCTCAAGCTTATCGATAATCTCCTCAGCAATTCTCTGAGGCTGAGCAGTTACCACCAAAACTGACTTAGATACACTTAAGCCCTCTTGAACGAGATCCACAACCCGTGTAGCAATAAACATATAAATCATGGCATACATAGCCATTTCTGGGCCAAACAAAATGGCTGCGCCCAGAAAGATAACCGCATCAATTCCAAGTAGGATTTGTCCAACACTAAAAGAGGTAGTTCTAGTAAGCAATACCGCCAATATATCAGTTCCGCCAAGCGATCCTCTGGATCGGAAAATGAGGCCCATTCCAATTCCTGTAAGAACTCCGCCAGATATCGCGGCCAACAATGTATCATTGGTTAAGGCTGGCAGATGTGTAGTCAGAGAAAGCGTCGCTGAGAGAACTCCCACACCTACAATACTGAACACTAAAAAATCTCTTCCCACCATACGCAGTCCGAGGAAAAAAAGTGGTAGATTTAAAAGGAGAACAGCCCAACTAACTGGCCAACCAAATAAGTAATGCAGAATTATCGAGATCCCTGTGACTCCGCCATCAGCTATTCCATTAGGAATAATTAATGTATTGATACTTACGCTTACAATAGTTGAACCAATTACGATTCCAAAAAAGTGCTTAAACAAATACCATGTAAAATAGTCACGAAAACGCCTCAGCAATAGGAACCCCCGTTCTTCACCTGTAACAGTGCATTGTTATCTTTTAAATTATACAGTAGAGTCTTTTAAGAAACAAATCCAAAGATAACTTATCTTTTACTATATCATAAAGGGAATATCGCATTCAATGGATCCTGCTATTTAGCTTGACAAAATACTCATAATTAGATAAAGTATTGAAGTGCCTCTTATAAGCGCTCGTAGCTCAGTGGATAGAGTGACGGTTTCCGAAGCCGGAGGTCGCAGGTTCAAATCCCGCCGGGCGCACCATGATAAATTTGCCACAACTTTTGTTGTGGCTTTTGCTGTAAATATTATTCATTTATATGACAGCCAATCGCTCAGTTATCTTAAACAAGATGACAAGCTACGAAATGATCATTTCCAATTCTCTATAATTCGGATCCTGCTCCTTGCAAATAGTTTGTACTTTAGAGCAACGCGTATGAAATCGACAGCCTGAAGGGGGATTAACTGGGCTGGGAACATCTCCTTTAAGAATTATGCGATCTTTTTTAGCGGTTGGATCCGGAACAGGTATAGCTGATAATAAAGCGATTGTATAAGGATGTTGAGGATTTTTATAGAGTTCCTCTGAATTTGCAAGTTCAGCAATCTTACCCAAATACATAACTGCAACGCAGTTACTAATATGTTTAACTACTGATAAGTCATGTGCAATAAATAAATACGTCAAATGGTACTCTTTTTGTAAATCTTCAAGTAAGTTAATCAACTGTGCTTGAATCGACAAATCTAGTGCCGATACTGGTTCGTCGCAGATAATCAACTTTGGGTTAAGAGCTAAAGCTCTAGCGATTCCAATCCGCTGTCGTTGTCCTCCCGAAAATTCATGTGGATAACGTGCTCCGTGATAAGGACTTAAACCTACGACTTCCAAGATCTTACAAACTTGTTTCTCTCGCTCGGCACGACTCGAAACTCCCTGAATCAAAATAGGCTCTGCAATGATATCCCCCACTCTCATGCGAGGATTCAAAGAAGCATATGAATCTTGGAAAATCATTTGCATCTGACTACGCATTTGGCGCATTTCTTCATGGGAAAGCTGATTCAGAACCTTCCCCTCAAAAATGACCTTTCCTTTGCTTGGTTCCAGTAATCTTAAGATTACCCGTCCAATTGTGGATTTGCCACATCCGCTTTCTCCAACTAATCCTAGTGTTTCTCCGCGACGAATTTCGAAAGAAACCCCGTCAACTGCTTTAAGATCACCTACATACCGCTGAACTGCTATTCCCTTCTTGATAGGAAAATATTTCTTCAGATTCTCAACCTTTAACAGGGTTTCAGTTGTTTTCTTAGTTTCAATCATGTCGCTTACCCTCTTCTTCATATAAAAAGCAGCTTACGAAATGCCCTGGTTCATTCTCGAGCCAGGTCGGTTTTTGTTGTTCACAAATGAGCTTTTTATGATTACATCGCTGTGCAAAGTTACACCCCTGCGGTAAATTTCGCAGATCAGGGGGTTGCCCTTGAATAGGTTCCAGATGTTGTTTTGCCCACACATCAAGTTTTGGCAACGATCCTAGCAATCCCCATGTATACGGATGCATAGGCTTGGTAAACAAAGAAACAACATCCGTGTATTCGACCGTATTTCCAGCATACATTACTAACACTTTTTGGCACAATTCTGCGACAATCCCTAAATCGTGGGTAATCAACATAATCGCTGCACCATATTCCCTTTTCAAGTCATTCATCAAATCTAAAATCTGAGCCTGAATAGTAACATCGAGCGCTGTTGTTGGCTCGTTAGCAATGAGAAGTTTTGGATTACAGGATAGAGCCATAACGATCATAACACGTTGTCTCATACCACCACTAAATTGATGCGGATAATTGTCAATGCGTACTTCCGCTTCAGGAATAGCAACCCTTTTTAACATTTCGACAGCCTTTTTTTTCGCCTCAGTACGTCCTGCTTTCTGATGAAGCATAATAGCTTCCATTATTTGATCTCCAACAGTAAGTACTGGATTTAAAGATGTCATAGGGTCCTGAAAAATCATAGCAATATCATTGCCACGGATCCTCATTAATTCATCCTCCGAAGCCTTGAGCAAATCTTTGCCATTAAACATTACTTCTCCACTTACGATTTTACCTGGAGGGATAGGAATCAGACGCATAATAGACATGGCCGTAACACTTTTTCCTGAACCCGATTCACCTACAACTCCAAGAGTCTCTCCTATTTGAATCTCAAGGTTCACGCCATCTACAGCCTTTATATCCCCGGCATCCGTGTAAAAATAAGTTCTAAGTTCTTTAACACGAAGTAACAATTCTTGATCCATTACTTTATCCTCCTAAGGTTCAAGCGCGGATCCAGAGCATTACTCAACCCGTCACCTAATAAATTGTAACCTAGTACAGTAAAAAAAATGGCTTCACCGGGCCAAGCAACCAGCCACGAAGCATTAAAGATGAAGTCTTTGCCTTCTGCCAGCATCGATCCCCAACTCGGAGCAGGAGGCCGAACTCCAAGGCCTAAGAAGCTCAATCCTGCCTCAGCTAAAATAACTCCTCCGATATTCAGGGCAGTGTAAACAATCACAGGTGCTAAAGCGTTGGGAAGGATATGTCTTAAAATAATTCGTCTGTCTTTTGCCCCGATAGAGCGAGCTGCTTCTATTATTTACTTTCTTTAACTAAGATAACTTGTCCGCGGACAAGGCGCGCATAATTTGTCCATCCCACTATCCCCAAGGCAAAGAAGATATTTAGCAAGTTTGGTCCAAAAAAAGTCATGATTGCAATTGCCAAAAGGAAAAATGGAAATGCTGAGAAAATATCCGTAATTCTCATCATTAGTAAATCAAGCCATCCCCCATAATAGCCTGAAAAAGCACCAATGATGACTCCTATGACTAAGGAAATACTTGTAGCCACCACACCGATGATTAATGAAGCCCTAGCTCCGTAGACAATTCTGCTAAAAACATCTCGTCCCAGAACATCCGTACCCATTAAGTGAGCCAAGTTAGGTTCTTTTAGTGAATCTTTCAAAGCAATCTGTACCGGATCATACGGGGCAATAACATTGGCAAATAAGGCTACCAATATTAAGAAAACAACTAAGAAAAGGCCAAATATCGCACGCTTATTTCTTTTCAGGCGAACCCATATTTCCAAGAAAAGTGAGGATGTTTCATATAATTCCAAGGTTTTATCGGCATCTGAATTAGTTGACATTTTCCTACCTCCTTAGCCGTTAATCATATCGAATGCGAGGATTTAAAAATGCATAGGAAATATCTACAAGCAAGTTCATAACCACAAAAACGAGGGCTAGAAAGAGCGTAGCCCCTTGGACAACAGGATAATCTCTTCTGGAGATGGCATTAAAAAGCATGTATCCAATTCCAGGAAGCGAAAAAATTGTCTCGATTAAAATCGTGCCACCCATTAAGCTCGCAAAATCCATACCTGCATGCGTAGACACTGGAATAAGCGCATTTTTCATCCCATGTTTGAAAACAACGGCCCGTTTAGAAAGACCTTTAGCACGTGCGGTACGAATATAATCCTCACCTAAAACTTCTAACATGCTAGAGCGAGTCAGTCCGGCATACATTGCCATTGAAGCAAAACCTAGTGCAAATCCGGGTAAGATATAGTATTGAAGATGAAACCCTTCACCACCAGATCCACTGATTGGCAATACACGAAAAATAACGCCAAATACCAATTGCAAGACCATCCCCAACCAGAAAGTTGGCAACGAGAGACCTATTAACGTAAAAAAGGTAGTAAAATTATCCCAAAAACTGTATTGCCTAACTGCGGACAACACTCCAATAAGTACACCAAATATTATCGCAATCGCTGAAGATACCAATGCTAAGCAAAAGGTAACAGGGATTTTATCTAAGAGCATCTGGGAAACCTCTTGATGTTGTATGTAGGATCGACCAAAATTTCCATGCAGGACATTCCAAAGGTAGTTTAGATAACGAGTTAAAAAGGGCAGATCTAATCCCAATTCCATGCGAACACTTTCCATGGTTTGAGGAGAAATATGTTGTCCTAACATTAATGCTACCGGATCTCCAGGGACAAAAGACATCATCCCAAAAGTCAACATTGATATCCCTAAGATAACAGGTATCAATTGAAAAATACGCCGAATGACAAAACGTATCACAAATTAGCTTCCTCCTAAAATTCAAACAATTTACTCGAATAGTCGTACATTAAATTGGAGTTTATGCATCAGTAAGCATAAACTCCAATATTAATTGCACCAAAGTTACTTGGATAACCAGACTATACGCATATCTTTATGATCTAAAGCACTAATGGTCAGGTCATGAACTTTCTTTCCTAACAAACGAAGATAGTTAGGGTTAAATGTCCAAACGGCAGGTTGATCTTCTACGACTAATTCTTGGATCTTTTTGTAGATATCCATACGTTTGGTTGTGTCAGTTTCCTCTAAGCCTTGAGTCAGTAGACTTTCAACCACTGGGTTAGAATAAAAAACAACATTATTCATCCCCCATTGAGATTTGGAATAAAGAATGTTCAGGAAATTAGCCGGATCCGGATAATCCGCAACCCAGTTTACGCGGAACATTTGATTTTCGCCTGACTGCATAGCTTTAACGTAGGAACCCCATTCCATGTTTCTTAGCTCGATTTGAATTCCAATCTCTTTCAATTGGCCTTGGAAAGCTTCTGCAACTTTTTGATTTTCTTGATTAAAGTTGTAGGCATACTGAATCGGTGCGAGGCCTTTGCCATCGGGGTACCCTGCTAAAGCTAAATATTCTTTAGCTTTAGCAGGGTCAAATTTTGGTGCTTTTAGGTCTATATCATAGCTTAGCATTGTTGAAGGCAATGGTCCGTTGGACAGAGTTGAGTTTCCCTCTAGTACAGTATCAATGATACTCTGGGGATCAAGAGCGTAGGCAATTGCCTTGCGTAAGTTAACATTATCCTTAAACGGCACCTTAGTCAGGTTAAATCCGATAAACTGTGTAGTTAAAGTGGTTTGATTAATGGTTTGATCAGGGAATTCCATATTAATAGATTTTCTTTGACCTGGAGGCAACATATCCACATAATCCAAGTTTCCAGCACGAAACTCATTTAAAGCCGTCGATTCATTATTAAAAATTTTATAGACGACTCTATCGACATGTGCCTTGGTTCCATAATAATCATCAAACTTCTCTATTGTTACGTCTTGATCGGAATTCCATTTAACGAACTTGAAGGCTCCTGTTCCAATTAAAGTTTCGGGAGTGGCGACAGGCGTACCAAAATCTTTACCCGCCTTTAGCGCAGATTCTATCTTATAAATACTGACTGCCGGGTGCCCCAAAGAGGTTAGAAAAGCTGCATTCTTTTCTCTTAAAGTCACTTCAATCGTATAATCATCAATCTTTTTTAGTCCTGAAATTGTCTTGGCTTCTCCACTATTCACATCAGCGAATCCAACAATAGGTTCAAGTGGGAAGGCAACGGGGGAAAGTGTGTCTTTGGCAGCTAAACGATTCCAGACATCTAAAACATCCTGAGCTTTTACTGCAGTTCCATCATGAAATTTAACGTCATCGCGTATATGAAATTTAATAACTTTCTTATCCGCAGAATAATCCCATTTTTCCGCTATAGCGGGCATTACTTCTAAAGAGGAAGGATCGTATTTTACAAGTCCATCATAGAGTTCTTTGCCAATTTGTATGCCATTAATTTCTTCTAAAAAGGCCGGTTCCAGAGCTGAAGGACTTGAAATCATCCCAAAACGAAATGTTCCACCATCAACAGGAGTTGCACCGCTTGGTTTATCCCCATTTGTCAGTGCAGTGTTCGGTCCACATCCGGACAGGATTAAAGTTATTGATAACAAAACCGCAATAACCAAATACCAACGTCCTGTACCCTTTAGCATCCTTTTTCCCTCCTTAGCCTTCGCCATGGATGACTTTTGTTACAATTCCATAAATGTCCCTGTGAATATCTTCCTTACTTCGCAACTGACCATTATGTACGCAATTTACCATTTCCCAGCCAAATGATGCTCTGATCTGAGTAGCATTGTTATATGAGTGAACTAAGTAATCATAATTCCTTTCATGTATGTCCTTTTCACCGTCGCCAAATTTGTTAGATCTGTTGTTTATTAGGATCTGACTGTATTGTGGATGCATATCGAGGAAAATTACGCAATCAGGTACTGGAAGTTTGAACTTTACGAACTCCAAGTCCCATAACCAATTGAGATATTCGTCCCGTTCGTCAGGGTTGATTATTTTAGCCGCCTGATGAACCATATTGGATGTGGTGTACCTGTCAGCTAAAATAATGCCGCCACTCTGATAGAAGTCTCCCCACTTTTTTTTATAGGAAGCATATCTATCAGTAGCATAGAAAGTAGACGCAGCATAGGGATTGACATCATTCGGATTATTGCCAAATTCCCCATTCAAATACATTTTGATAAGAGCAGAGGACTTGCTCTGGTAATCAGGAAATTCTACATGCTTAACGTTATAATTATACAGGGATAGTTTATCAAACAATAATTTTGTTTGCGTCGCCTTGCCACTGCCATCTCCTGCTTCTATGACTATGAGTTTTCCTTTCAAAAAAACCGGCTCCTTCTTTATGCTTTATATCTACTATAAAGTTTTGATTAAAGTAATTAGCGTTACTTTAATGATTAGTCTATCAATAAAATTGCATTTCAACAACACTTTAATAGTTAATTGTAAGATTTAATTACAAAATCGAAAGCACCTCTCTTTTGCCCTAAAGCTAAAAGGAGATGCTTTTATAATTGAATTTTTCAAGTCTTTTCTATTTCTAGCTAACCTTGCTCATAACTCTCAACTTGTCAGCTAACAAAGCTATGAATTCTGAGTTTGTAGGTTTTTGTCGCTCAATGTTCATTGAATATCCGAAAATTCTCTTCAAGGTATCAGTATGTCCACGTTCCCATGCCAACTCTATTGCGTGGCGAATACCACGTTCTACTCTGCTCGGAGCAGTATCGAATTTCTTGGCAATACTTGGGTATAGCTCTTTGGTTACCGCTCCTAGCAATGAAACATCTTCAACCACCATCAGAATAGCGTCTCTAATATATTGGTATCCTTTTACATGAGCTGGAATCCCAATTTGATGCATCATCGTCGTCACTTCTACACACAGGTTCAATCCACTTCCAACGGTTGAAACAACAATGGGTGAAGCGGAGGAATTATGGTTAGGCTGGGATGAAGGTATATCCTGAGTTAAAGAACGAATACGTTTACTGAGAATATCCAAATCAAAGGGTTTAAGTATAAAATAGTCGACACCGAGCATCATTGCTTGATGAGTAAGTGATTCCTGTCCAAAGGCTGTTAACATGATTATTTTAGGTCGATTTATTGTTGTACGCGAGTTAATTCTTTCCAATACACCTAATCCATCCAAATTAGGCATTACTAAATCAAGAATGATTAAATCCGGTTCCTGGCTTTGAATAAGTTCCCACGCTTCTAAACCATTATTTGCAACTCCAACAACGATTAAATCTTCTTGGCCTTGGAGATAGTTTTGTAGCATTTGACATAAATTACGATTATCATCGGCAACAATTATTTTTATTTTCTTACTCATTCTTAAAATCATCCCGCCTTAAATGTATTCCGGTCCAGCATTAGCGCCATAATTTGCATTTGCATCTCTCCGGTGCTTTTATTATACGCTATGGTTGATGTCGAAATCGCAAATAATAAGTCAACACTAATTTCCGCTCAAAAGTGAGGTAAGACCTAACTTCAAGGCACTTATTTGGATATTTATGGTATTTATATTTATCGCAAAATCTACCACTATTTTCCATATCGATTACTACGTGGCGTAAGATTATCGAATTAATACTAACACAATCGAGATTTATCAAACCGCTGGGTATAATACAATTTTCTTTAATTAAATACATGAATTACGAAGAAGCATTAAAAAATAAAGTATATTTCAGTGTTAAGTTTATTGTTATTTTTGGTTATACTATGGTCGAATGATAGTTAAGAAGGTAAGGGAGGATGATATTATGATAGCTGCAGTCGACAAAGATGCTTGTATTGGTTGTGGAGCTTGCCCGGAATTTTGCCCTGAGGTTTTTAAGATGGAAGATGACGGATTAGCCGTAGCCTATACTAACCCTGTACCAAGTGAAGTTGAGTCAGCTGCCAAAGATGCTGCTGACGGCTGTCCTACAGATGCTATACATGTCGAATAATTTAAATTGACTAAATCTAGATTAAAGGGTTAAGACAATCAAAACGCGGATGGCAATGCATCCGCGTTTTCTTAATGTTTTGTTTGCTCCGCAAATTCACGCAGTCCATCTATTCCGATTCGGTCAATGAGACGTCCAATCCGTTCTTGTGGCTTGGCATTTTCTTTATAATACGAAATGACCGCATCCATAACCGATAATACTTGCTCCCTCTGCAAATTTTCCAAAAGGATATTACCCGGTCTTGGCTTAACTCCGCCATTTCCGCCTACATACAAATGATATCCTTTGCTAGTACCCATCAATCCTAAATCGACCGAAGCTGAGTCTGTACATTTATTGGGACAACCGGCAACCCCGATTTTAAATTTAGAGGGTAACTGCATGCCATGATAACGTTTATCAATTTCCACCCCTAGAGATAGTGTTTCTTGCAGACCTCTTTTACAAAAAGTATCGCCTGGGCAAACTTTTACACTTCGCACACATAATCCGACAGCATGTCCAGGGTCCATGCCAAGTTCATCCCAGATTTTAGGGACATCCTCGGGTTTTAGTCCAACGATAGCGATACGCTGAGCAGAAGTCACCTTAATTGCTTGGGCATGATATTTTTCAGAGACATCAGCTATCTTACGCAGGATTTCCGGAGTCGCAACACCAGCCGGTATATGAGGAGCAATTGAATAAGTTTTCTTATCCATTTGCAAAATTCCTCCCGCTGGTTGAGCTTTTGCAGCAGCCTCCGCCGACATCTCGCCTTGTTCCACAGAATTTACTTTTGCCAACAAGACATTAGGATCTAAATTATGCATTTGTGCTGCATTGGCCAGAGTTTCATTGACTGAAAAAGCACACCCTAAACAGTGTAATCCTAATTCCTGCATTGCTTCTGCTGTTTTTGGATTGGAGGACATTATGTCTTTTAATTTCATATCTAGTGTAAAGCGCATCTACTCAACTCCTAACCATGAATAAGCATTGGCAAACAACGCGTACATACATGTTTTTCTTCACCTTGATGAGCATAAGTCAATATAGGAGCTAATTCGCTTGTAGTTCCACAATGATCGCACTCCATCTCAGGAGTTTCTTTTTTAACGTCTGCCATTGAAATAACCTCCTTCTTCATGATCATAGATTAACATGCCTGCCATCGCTTAAGTGTGACCTAAAACACATTTCTGAGTGTATTTAAGCACGCTCCAAAGTAAACCTATTTCAGCCTCAGTTTAAACCAATGTTCGACAAACTATGCAATGACTTGTACTTATTCTTTAATCTGATCAATGATCCAACTAATACCTTAATAAGTTTTCGTTATGAATTCATCTATCTCAAACTTATAATTCGAGAAACACGGTGTACCCAATGAGGTACACCGTGTTTCAAACTATTTCCTTATAACTAAGTCAAAATTCAGTTGGTAAACAGATATAATATTAACCCAATAGCTAAGTAGACAATACCCACATATAAGCGTAAAGGGGCTTTACTCACTTGAGTACTTGAACTCATACTGTTATAAGGTCTAAACTGACCCTCCATCTTGATCCCCCCCAATATACGAGAGATCGTTGATCCGCTTAATTCCTTGAATTTGCCAACCCTTTTCAGTTTTAGCCAGGCTCATAGAAAATGTTACCTGCTGCACTTTTTCTAACGACGATGTCCATGAAACACGCACAATGACATCCTGCGAACCCTCCATATCAGGATTCATAAACTCCACTTTTTGTAATGACAACATTGGATCCTTGTTCATTAGGGTCTCCCAAACCTTAAACTCACTTTCATCCGCAGAACCCTTTGGTAAGCTTAGCAGATCGCAAGCTAAGTCAATTTGGCGCAAATCCATATATTTCCAGAATTGTTGGATTGTCTTCCTTTGAGAATTCCCGTATTGTGGATCCGCTAGAGTCGATATCACTGCTTGAGGTGTTTTCAATACGACTATTGTAATTAGACATAAGAGTGATATCCCAATTAACCATACATAACGACTTTGACGCATAATTTCCCTCCTTGCTTGTCTCTACCATATATTCTAGGAGGGAAAAGCAAATTTCAGACCACTTTAACCAAAAACTTTTCTTAATACATTAAGCACGAACTCCGGTAACCGAACATAATAAATTCGCATAGTCTCCTTCCTCCTTTGCATCCCATTTAATATCCATTACTCAGTGGTAATGTATGCAGACAAAGCGGGGAATGACCTTCTAAACGGATTGGTAATTCTTTACTGCCTCCTCGAGTTGAGCAACAAGTAAACGCTCCTCCTCAGTATTTGCTGTAAAATAAAGCCGTCCAATAATGCCGGTTATAACTTTTAGGACGTCTTCCAAAACTAACTTCTCTTTCATAGCTAATTGGGCACTGGTTTCTATCAAGGCAATTCCAAATTGATGCCCTACACCCTCCTTAATCATGCGGGTACAACTCTTTCCTAACAACCTCATGACTAAAGAAGCTTCCTGAACATCTAGTTGACGAACTGCATCAATTGTTGTCGTTAAGCCTTGCACCATACGTAATCCCACGCTATTCCAACTTACTTGTTGATTTTCCATTAATATGTCCCCCCTAAACATTCAGTTCCCGTGCCATACTATATGCCTGAAGCGTTACAAGGGTGAAAAAAAGAGCAGAGAAGGTAAATACCTTCTCTGCTCTTGAGAGACTTGTCATATTTAGCTTGTAATTCTTGATTGGCAGTTCGCATTGACCCCAGACAAGACGGTCGGACCTAAATGTGCCCCCAACTCTTGTCACTAACCGAATTCACAACTAATTCATAAGCTGGACATAACTGCCCGCCCCAAAGCTAAAGCGCAGTGTGACACGAGCGCGACGTCTTTATGTAAGCAGAAAAGCAAACTTCCGTTTAGGCGACCCCGGATACGGGACAGTTTACAGGGCCCCCTCCCGCCATCATGCAGGAAGGCTAATCCGTGGGAAGACAGTGTCTTCGGGCTCTGGGGACACCAGTCCATCCAGGGAGAATGTACACTGCCGCCAGTGAGCCAAGGCGACTCATCTGGCGGAACACTCACCACCCGTGTTCCGCCCCGCTCCCCAGAGAAAAGAGCTTAAACGGTTAGTTTTCTTTACGTCGTAAGCACCGAGCGCTGTGTCGTAAAAGTCCCCTCTATTTTCCTAATTTCGCAACCTTAAATGTCGAAACCATTAAAAAAGACAAAATAAACATACTGCCCAAGTAAATATACCATGGCAACATTGTTCGAAAAAACATTAACAGAGCCATAAAACCACCAGCGAAAGTAATCGGTACGCCAACAAAATAAGTCGTAATATTAAGCATGTTAAAACGAGCTAAACGTACAGCACCGCATAAAGCAAAAACTGCAGCAATACCTAACCCTGTATACCTCACGTAATCTGGCTGAGGATACAAGATTGCTTGGTAAGTAAGAATAGCAGGCGCCACCCCAAAAGAAACCAAGTCACTTAGTGAATCAAGTTCTTTACCAAAATCAGAGCTCACTGAAAGTCTGCGGGCTACCTTTCCGTCCAAACTGTCCATAAGAACAGAAAGCACAATCATAGCTGCTGCTAAAGTGTACTGCCCTTCAATAACCCAGATCAGTGCCAGGAAACCAAACAGCAAATTTGCTAAGGTGAAGATACTTGGGATCATGCGTGCAGTAATCGGATTTTTCCTCATTCCACACTCACCTTCCCGACTATAGTTAGTCCTCCTCGCACCTTATCTCCTTGTTTAACCATTATTTCAACATTGGTCGGCACAAAAATTTCTGTACATGATCCAAACTTAATCAAGCCAAATCTTTCCCCTTTGGTCATGACATCTCCTCTATCAACCCAGCACACTATGCGACGAGCAATAAATCCTGTCACTTGTGTCACTAAAATTTTCAAGTGACTATTTTCAATTCCTACAAAGTTCTTTTCATTCAGCTCCGAAGCATGGCTTTTAAAGGCGGGAATCATTTTACCCGGGCGATAGGCACGAAAAACAACTTCTCCAGCCATTGGACTGCGATTAACATGGACATTAAAAACGCTTAAGAAGATTCGAACACGAATGCTTTCTCCATTAAAGAATTGGTCCTCATAGACCCTTTCTACATCCATAACTACCCCGTCTGCAGGGGAAACTAACGTTAATTCGTCAATAGGCACTTGCCTTTCCGGGTTTCGGAAAAAAAATAAAACAAATAAAAACAGAATTCCTGGTAAAATAATAAGCCACGGCCAAACCCAATAGGCTAAAGCCGTTAGCCCTGCTAATATCGCAAGATACATCCAACCATCGCGGGAAATGGGATATTGTTTCACCTAAAAATTGACCTCCTCCTCTTGATTTACTCTAGTCTATCATTTTTAGGACGATTATAAAAGCTCTTCGCTTAAATCCCTGGTATATTCCTCGATTTTTCGAAATACGAGTGCATTCTCTCCTCGAATATGGGTCCTTATTGGCAATGAACCTAAAAAGAATCTTCCGTAATATTTTTCAATGACCCGATCATCCAGTAAGATGACGACCCCTCGATCCCCCTTAGAGCGAATCAGACGCCCGAATCCTTGTTTAAAACGAATAACCGCTTCAGGCAAAAGGAGTTCATGGAAAGGATCCCGTCCTTGAGATTTTAGATACTCAGAGCGGGCCTCTATTAATGGCAACGAAGGAGGCCAAAATGGAAGCTTAACCAAAATGACACAAGATAATGTATCGCCGGGAATATCTATTCCCTCCCAAAAGCTGTTAGCCCCCAAAAGAACACTCTTAGAATTCCTTTTAAAAGCTTCAAGCAACGTGCTGCGCTCACCTTGTATTCCTTGAGCCAAGGATTCAATTCCATCCTTAGCCAGTAAAGGACTCAAATACTCATACGTTTGCCGTAGCATATTGTGAGCAGTAAATAAAACCATTGTCCGACCATTCATTCGCCCTGCAACTTCAGCAATAAACTGAGCAAGTTCTATTGCCTTTTCCCCATCAGTATTTTGAAGGTTCATCCCTTTTTTAACTACAATAAATTGCATCTGTCGCTCATAGTCAAAGGGGGAATCAACCTGTGCAGTTAGAGTAGACTTTGGTAATCCAATATCTTGAAGAAAATGTTCGAATGAATTTGAGATGCTTAAGGTGGCTGACGTCAAAATGACGGAATCGAGACGTGAAAATATCTTTTCTCTTAGAATTTCACTAACTTCAATTGGAGAAGTCTTTAAATACAATCTAGAAGATTGTTCAAGCCAAGTTACTTGTTTAGGATTATTTACATTTATCGCCAGTATAAGCGTGTCTACAAATGATTGTAAGTCTCTCTGATGACCATTTAAGGTATATTTTAGTTCCTCAATCTCATCTGCGTCATCTCCACTTAGGACGCTTGTTAAACTTTCGAGGACGGTAAGCAGGCCTTTGAGTCTTCCCACTAAGTTTTCGATCTGAACGTTAAGTCCTGCCCACCAAGGTTTAACTGTATGTTGGGTAACAAATCGGAACGTTCGCTCCATTCCTAGAATCATCGACAGCAACTCGAATAATTCTTTCATCTGTTCTAAGACACTCGCACAAGTTTCAGGAACTCCCTCCAACCGTTTAGTAAATATCTCCCAGGGCACAGATGGCACACTGCTTGCAAGTGACTGCAGACGTTGTTTGGTTGTCCCATAAAAATTCATTCCGGTTGGCCGATATATATTATCAATAATTCGCGTGACATTTTCTAGACTTAGTTCAGAACCGAGGTGTTGCAGTGCCGTTTGATAGATCTGATGGGCCTCATCAATCACTAATTGATGATATTCAGGCAAGACATTATAATCTGTTTTTAGATCCGAGAAAAGGAGTGAATGATTAACAATCAGAACATCAGACTCTTCAGCCTTTTTTCTAGCTCTAAGCAAGAAGCAAACTCCAGCTTTCGAGCACCTTCCCGGAATACAGGTTTCATTATCCGCATTTATATTTGGCCAAAGTTCCATGAGTCCAGGAACTTTCGAAAGTTCTTGGATGTCCCCCGTTAAGGTTTCTCTTAACCAAACTAGGACACTTAATACTGCCAGTTTTTGTTGGTTGCCTAATATTTCTCGATTAACTAAGCACCCTTGCCATTTTTTGAGGCAACAATAATTACTTTTCCCTTTTAGTACAGAGGTTCTAAACGAAAACGGCAACACCGCTTCTAAAATCGGAATATCCTTTTTCTGAAGTTGTTCCTGAAGTGGAATTGTATGGGTCGCTACAACGACTTTTTGACCGGTTTTTTTAGCTGACCATAGGCTTGGAATCAAATATGCAAATGATTTTCCTGTCCCAGTGCCAGCTTCAACAACAACGTGTTGTGAAGAAGAAAGCCCTTTAGCTATTAATCTTGCCATTTTCACTTGACCCGGTCTGCTTTCATAACTTGGTAAATTTTGTTCGAGGTTCCCTCCCGGAGAAAAATTGTCTACTACCCAGTCTATAGATTCCGGAATACTTGTCGATATCTTTTCAGTGGCAAACAGGCCGTCGTCTGTAAAAGGAGTAAGAACTAGATCCGTACGGATTGGGCGGTCAGGAAAGGACATAATAATTTCTTTATGCAATTGTTCAATAAAATCTTTACCTACCCATTCCGCCATAAAGCCTTTGGCATGATTAAAAAAGCTCAAATCAAACTTCAAGCCTTTATTCCAGCAAGCTTCAAAAAGCTTCCAAGTTAACCAGGCCTTTTCTTCCGACGGATGTAGTGTTTCATCTTTTAATGGTAATGAAAGCTTATCAGCCAAGTATGACAGTTGGTAATGATGCATAGTTGGGAAAAAAACCTTGCTTAAGTCTAATGTATCCCATAAAGGTTGCTGAAAACGAACGTTTAACTTCCTTTCAAGAATAGAGAGGCAGCCCGATATTTCATGACCAACTAGAACTGCATCACCAAGAAAATTTATGATTTCTTGGTGATCACTAGATAGTAGCAACTCATTACCAAGTTTCTCTATTTGAAGATCCATATGCAATTTACCGGTTACTCCTTGTAAAAGATAACGACATGATTCGTGAATCTGTCCGTTACGAACTCGAAGTGCAGCAAATTCATTGAATTTATCACTTTCAAGCTCCAAGTCCAATGTCTCCACATCAAAAAACACGATATCCTTATCCACAAATGTTGACCCCTCTCTTAATGATATTGTACACTATTTTCAACTTTCGGACCAACAAAGCAGGATTTTTCAAAATCCATAGCGAATACTCTTTATGAATTTGAAATTCGACTATCTTTGATTAGGAAGAGGGATTCCCCATTGTTGAAAAAAAGGATATCGATGTTCGGACTCAGTCTCGCGATTTTATTCGCCGGTCTTTTCCTTAACGGATGTTCTCCCAAACCCTTTTTAACACAAGACGGAACATATGTAATCTTGACTGTTTCTCCTTCAGGAATGACCCAATCAGAGCTGGTAGAATTACCTTGGAACACGAATATGGCGGTACTGCAAAAATTCCTCTTAGAGGCATCGTTTGTCCTGAGCGATTTACACACTCCCAATTCATTGGGAACATCTACAGAGACCCCAGTTAAAGCAACGAGAATACAAGCTAATTTCCCTCAACCAAAGCGCATGAAATTTGTAGTAGACAACAAAGTACTTACGATAGATGTACAGTCTATACAAATAGAGGTAGAAGGGGCAAATGTGGGGCAAGTTATCCTCAATCAGACAATTATATTACAGGGGATTGAAAATCCAAACCTTCAACCAGCTTTTCTGGAGTTAACAGATGCGTTGCATAAAGTGGAATAGAAAGTTGCATTAATGCAACTTTTCTTTTTGTACTGTAATACTGAAACTAGTAACACTAAACCTGGCGTTAATGCACCAAAAGCTTGGCGACTACCCCCAAGCTTTCTTATCAAGGAGTCTATTACAAAAAAACAGCTTGAACGTCCATATTTGGATAAAGACTGCTTAACCAGAGACACTATATTTCATTAGAAACCTATATCTTGACTATTGTTTTGCTTGACTATCATCGCTAAATCTAAAAATTTTGCAATGTGCGATAGGGGAATAAATTTATGATTTTTATGCTGGATAATCATGATTCCTTTACTTATAACCTTTACCAATACTTCGGTGAACTTGGTGAAGATGTCATAGTCAAACGTCGAGATTCGTGCACTCTTAAAGATATCGAAGAGTTGCATCCCGACCTGATTGTGTTATCACCTGGTCCTTGTACACCCGATGAAGCTCCCCTATCCCTAGCTGTTATCGAACACTTTAAAGGTCAAATCCCAATTTTAGGGGTATGTCTCGGACATCAAGCTATAGGACAATTTTTTGGAGGAAAGGTTATCCGTGCCAAGCAACCAATTCACGGGAAAACAATGCCTATTCGACATGATCAACAGGGAGTCTTCCGAGAACTTGTCAATCCTTTGGAAGTAACACGTTATCATTCTTTGATAATCGAGCGTTCTACCCTTCCTGAAGAACTCATAATTACCGCAGAAACAACCGATGGAGAAATAATGGGTATTCGCCATACTGAACTGCCGATAGAAGGCATTCAATTTCATCCTGAAGCGATCTTAACTCAGTCTGGTCATCAATTATTAAAAAACGCCCTTCAAAATGCCAAGTTATGGCAGCACAATAATTCTCCCTCACAATGGGTGGTTCAGCCACTTTCTTTGTCAATTCCCCCTTATCTCTTATTCCAATCATTTAAAGAAGAGCCCTCCCCTTTTTTCCTGGATAGTGGAAATGATTACAAAGAACTCGGCCAGTATTCTTATATGGGGTCATCCCCTTTTTTAGAAGCCACAGCCTATCCAGATCAACTCGAACTAATATGGCCCTACCTTTCAAAGCAAGACTTAACCCCTCTTCAACGATCTGAATCTCTAAACTTTCTTGATGATATAAATCGTAAATACCGTGTACTTAATTCTCCTTTTCCCTTTTCCGGTGGGGCCGTTGGATTTTTAAGTTATGACCTAAAAAATGAAATTGAGCAACTTTCAAAGTATGCTAAAGATGACATGAACTTACCGCTGTGGCGTTTTGCCTGGTATGATGGAATCGTTATTTATGATCATGATCAGTGTAAATATTGGATTGCTGCCTGTGGTATTGAAGAAGATGGAAGATGTCGTGCTGAATCAGCTCTTACTCGAATCCAACGCTTGGAACAAAAATTAAATACATTTGCCAGAGAGAAAGCCCAGCAAAAAACATTTGACGCATTAGAAACTCAAACCTATTCTAAAATCGAACCAAGTGTCACGAGAGAACAATATTTAGCAGATTTACAGCGTGTAATTGACTATATCTACGCAGGTGATATTTATCAGGCCAATCTCACCCAACGCTTCTACGTGAATTGGGAAGGAGATGCCTGGAATCTGTACTCTCAACTTCATCAACAAAATCCTGCTCCCTTCGCTGCCTTTCTGCCTTACTCAGATTTTCAAGTTCTTTGCAGCTCTCCTGAACGGTTTATACGAATTAAACCGGAAGGACAAATAGAGACTCGTCCGATTAAAGGTACCCGTCCGCGTGAAGACTCACCTTCGGCTGATCAACAACAAGCCGTTGAGCTTCAAAACAGCCCCAAAGATCGTGCGGAATTAACTATGATTATTGATTTAGAGCGCAACGATATCGGGCGTATTTGCAAGTTTGGAACGGTTAAAGTTCCTAATTTGATTAGGCTGGAAAAATATCCAACAGTCTGGCATCTTGTCTCGAGTATTACCGGACAATTGTTGCCAGGGTTAAAACCAAGTGAGATCTTAAATGCAGTTTTCCCTGGGGGGTCAATCACCGGTGCTCCAAAAATTAGAGCTATGGAGATTATCGAAGAGTTAGAGCCGCATACTCGTGGGCTTTATACTGGAAGCATAGGTTATATGGGCTTTGATGGTGCCTGGGACTTTAATATTGTCATACGCACCATCTTATTAAAGGATGGAAAGGCCTTTATCCATGCTGGAGGTGGGATTGTTGCAGACTCCAGACCCGAGGCTGAATATACTGAGACTCTCGATAAAGCTAAAGCACTTTTTAGGGTTTTGAAAGGAAGTTTACATGATTCCCGATGAAATGATTTTAACCAATGATCGTTTGGTTTTATTTGGATTTGGACTTTTTGAAACTCTTCTTATCACCGAGTGCGGGCCATTATTTTCTGATCTGCATTGGAAACGTATGTACAAGGGCGCTCAGATACTCGGCCTCAGGTTGCCAGATAAACAAGAATGGTTACGACTTATCCAAGGGTTTATCCAACAAACCCCGGAAACCCACCCATATGCCCTGAGGATCACTCTAAGCGGCGGATCACCATTGACCCGGCATCCTGCCCGACTTCTGCTTCACAAACGTTCAATACCATACACACTTGAACAGTATGCCTCAGGGATACAGCTTAACATGTTGCCTTACCCTAGGAATGAACAATCTCCTTTGTGCTCTGTTAAATCGACAAATTACCTGGAAAATATTTTGGCAAAGGAAGAAGCTGGTCGCCATGGGTGTGAAGAAGGCTTATGGCTTAATACCCAAGGATTCCTTGCTGAAGGAACAATGAGTAATCTCTTTTTTCTGAAAGATGGAACTCTCTTTACCCCTTCACTTTCTAGTGGGTGTTTACCTGGAACTCGTCGTCAAGTTATTCTAAATTTAGCTCGCTCTCAACAAATCTCTATACAAGAAGGCTTATACACCTTATCTGACCTCTTATCGTCTGATGAAATCTTTATGACTAACTCCTTAATGGGTATAATGCCAGTTAGTAAAGTCAACGCTACTTCCTTTCTGGTGTCTCCATTAGGCACCCTAGATTCAGGAATGAGATGCCTTGAAACTGCGTACAAGAATTTTGTTAAGACATCCGCCTATATTCTTGATACATAAATTCTAAATACAAGAGAGGTGCCCAGTGATAATTCACCCAGGCACCTCCCTTGTATTTTTGTTATATCTTTAGTATTTTTCTTCGAGAACCTCAAATATTTGTGGCGATGCTTGTTTGAAGGCCTTATTCTCTCCAACAGTATCTGCCCAATTTTCGTAAGCGGAACGATTTTCCCACTTCGAAAAAAGCATTATATCTCTTGTGTTTTCCTGTTTATTGACGGATGCAAATTTAAATCCCTCTATATCTTCAAGGGATTGTATCCCGGTTCGAACTTCCCCTAAAATTCGATCTGCGTCCGGACCGTTGAACGTATGAATAACTGTCAGCATAATATACCCCCCATTATCCTTTATATAAAGTTAGCTTTTTTAGTTTGTCCTAAACTTACTTAACACATACGTCAAATCTCGTGAACTTTCAATCAACACTTAGCATAATTTAAGATAAGGCATAATGGTCGACGCAGTTAAAAATGCCCATCGTTTTATCATTCATTTCATGCTATACTAAACCTGATATGTCAGGAATCTCTGGAATTATCAGAGGGGGATTGAGATGAAGCTGAGTTACATACGAACTGATTTTCCTAACGGTCGTACCCACATATTAATGCGTGATTCTGAATCTACGAATCCTGAACTGGTACATTTTTTACTGGTTTTAAGCAACAATGGAACACTTTGGGTCGATGTATTTTGGCCTTATGATGAGGAGTCTGAAGGCTTTACCCGTAGAATCTCTGAACAACAGTTCTGGCAGTTCTTCCGCGAATGGAGATTACAAGGAATGATTTTAGGAGACAATAGTAAAGTGGCCAATATGTTAGCACGGAAGCGTTTATCAAAGAAACAACGCGAAAAGGATGCTCTGTCCAATTAATGAGTTAAGTATAAAAAGCGGCAATTTGCCGCTTTTTTTATTATATGAGTCAATTTCATAATGTTTATTTTCCGAAGGGGATACCTCCAGAATTTTGTCAACCTACTTTTTATTGAAAACCCTATGCGGCGATCTTTTTTGACTTGTTTAAACGGTCTACCGCTAATTTACCGAGTGTATAGGCCAAGACGGATATTTCAAAATCGACTTTGGCTAGGGTTCCTCTATGTCGAATGTTGTTTAACTGGAAGTACTCTTTGAGATAGGCATTCACTCGTTCTACCGCGGTTCTTTGTTTATACAGTTCAAAATAGCTACTGCTTCCTCTGGCTGGTACAGTGTATTTTCTGAGGTCGGATGAAATCTTAACCTTGAATACTTTTTGACACTGGTTGTTTTCATTCCGAGGGCACTCTTTGCACTCCTTAGGTTGAGTATATTTTAGAGCGTCGTGTTGGGAATCATAGCTATCATATCGGTAGGAATGACCATTCTGACACTTGGGTCGATAGTATTTATCCTTGTCTTCTGGTTGCTGTTCATTTCGGGGATTGTAATCGATGAGGGGCCTTGCTCCCAAACTTTGAACTTGTTGGTAAATGGCAGTGTAGTCGTAACCTGCATCCAAAAGCGCGTATGATGGTTTCATCTAAGGATGAAATTCACTCAACGCCTTAAGCAGCGGAATCGCCATTTTACCGTCATTAACATTTCCTGAAGAGAGTAGAGAACTTAAAATGTATTGGCTTTTACAATCCACGAGAAGATGACCTTTAAAACCGAACCAGAACACGTTTTTCCCTTCAGAGTTTTTCTCAATTCCCCAGTGAGGAAGTTGAGGGATTTGCGCTTCTATCGTCTTGAAATCAAGAGGAAGTTGAGCTTCAATTTCCTTCTCAAAAAGGGGCCGATTCTCCTCCAGTTCCTGTTGTTCTCTCAGCCATTTCTCTCGTTCCGCTTTGGGTTTTCGTCCGCGTTTTTTGGTAGATTGCTGGGCCGGAACCTCTTCTTCCTTCTTTTTCTCAGGCAATCGATCTCTCGCTTCAATATGGGTTGCATCGATTGCGACAACATTACCATCTATAAAACCCTCTTGAAACGCCTGAGACACTAAGTCATTTTGGATTTGCTCTAAAGCAGATGAAGCATGGATTTTTTGTATCATCCTAGAATAGGAAGCCTCACTATGAACTGAGTCCGCTAAAGTAAATCCGCAGTCAAAACGAAATTCCATGCTGTTTTTCAGCCGCTTTCGCAAGTCTTTAATCGTGGGAATTCTTTCGATGACACGGATGAATAAAGAGTAGATCATGGCTGAATAGTTAAGTTGTGTTGGAGCTCCAAGGAATGCTTTTTTGGAAACAGCTTTCAACAACGGGTTAATATCCAGCGGATCAAGAAGGAGGGGATAGGATTTTTTCGGTGACATTTCCAAAATTTCTTCCAAGGAGAATAGACTTTCTTGGCGAATACTAAACATTGGGAGTTCTCCTTTCAACCTCTCGGTGTTTGCTTAGACACTTACACTTTCGAGATTTTGGGGAGGTACTCCTCTTTTTGTGGGTAAAAAGTCCGCTCATAGCAAGCGCTATGAGTTATGAAACTAACTCATATATCAAATATTATTGTAAAGTCCTTCCCACAGATTTTGTAATTGTTTCAGATGATCATGTTCATCTGAGAATATTGGATTAAGCACCTCTTTCTCCGCACTGTTTAAGTACTGTTCAGAATACTGAACAGCTCTAGCCAACCCATTATCTTCACCATCATAGAGACGTTTCAGCATTTCTATTGGCGTTATCTCCCTCAAATTAGTCAGACGAGTTTTCCAGTCTGCCACAATACCCACCAATCCTGCACCTTCCTCAACCTGCCCCCCATTGGTTTGGATGTAATATGCTATACGGCTTGCATGCTCTTTATGATCTGTGAGAATAGCGGTAAGATGGTTGCGCAACGGACTGTCAGTCAGTGTGTCAATATACGCTTGATATTGTCTGATCGCCATATGTTCGCCCTTAAGGATCTTATTAAGCGCTTCATATGATGTCTTCATAGAGAACCTCCTGCATCCTTATTTTCCTTCTTTTGATAGTTTGCAGAAGCGTTCTATGAATTATGTATGGTCAATTACGATCCAGATGAGGTTTTGGCATTTTCCAAGCGATAAATAAACGCTAGTAACTCTGCGACTGCACGATAAAGTTGAGGCGGTATTTCCTTAGTCAGCTCCACTTGCATTAAGGCTTCAACAAGTACCGCATTCTTTTGAATAGGGATTCCCTCTGTTTCAGCGGCTTCAATAATTTTCCGAGCCACTTCTCCTACCCCTTTTGCCACTAGCCGAGGTGCCCCGGCTTGATCATATATTAAGGCAGTTGCCTTCTCTTCCTTCTTAAACTGCATCTTGTCATTGTTTTCGCTCTTATCTTTCACCTCGAAATATCAACTCCAGTACGGCGAGATCCTTGAAGGAAATGTTTAAATTCAAGATTTTGATCAAATTCTCCCATTTCAACTCTCTCTATGTGAAATCCCAGTTTTGCAAACCTTTCCCTTGTTTCAGGAACAACTGTTTCAATGAGAGCCGGCAAGAATTGCAAATCATTACTTAAAACAAGGCATGTGAATGAATTCTCATTAAAAAAAGCATCAATCCCTATCTCTCCGAGCTCCTGAGTTTCAACTAAGACAGCAATTCTACAGTGTTGTTCATCCATTTTCAGTCCCTTTCGCGCACTTTCAATGGCTATCTGGACAGGAATAAACTGCTCTTTATTAAAGAGTGGAATATGGAGCATCATATAAGCACTGTCCATAGTTCCTGTTTTAAGCCACAGTTGTTGACCGGTTATCTTCTGAAGTAATTGTAGCAGAGGACTATCAGAATCAGACATGTCCTCACTTGTTTGACTTTGGATTATTTTAAGGAGCACTCCTTTGAAGGTCTCCTGTAGCCTTTGTTTCTCGCTTTCCCGTTCAGGATAATCTAATTTCATCATTTGATGTATCCGTTGTTCATAATTAAGACCAAGTTTTTTCAAACTCGACAATAGTTCTTCCGTTCCATTATCTTCTGAAAAAATGTTCCATTGAGGGATTGCCCTTTTTAAGTTGGTTAACAATTCATCAGTTATTGAAGTCCCTTGCATACTCCCAAACAATGAACGAAACAACCCCAAATTTGATGTTTGGAATGATTTTATCAAGGCAATAATTTCTTGGTTATTGGGTAATCCCCTCTCTATGATCAGTTGTAATTGTTGAGGGGCTGAAGAAATATCTTTCGATTTCCCAAGGATGGGCTCGCGTATCAGCAATAAGCCGCCCTCATTTAAACTTCCTACTTTAACCCAAAACTTCTCCCCCGCCTGAGTAGAAGTTTCTAAAAGAGCGTGCATATTTTGTCCTTTTATTCGAACAGTCCCTTCCCCGTCATTGAGTTTTTGAACGACTTCCACCAATAGACGCTCTCCAAGCTGAAACCTATTAAGAAAAGATGCACTAATCGAACTAGGTGCTGTCGATATGTTGCTTACTTCCATACTTATACACCTCTCGTATGCTGAACAGCTTATATAGCCATAAGTTACTAATTTTTTCAGCCTGACAAGACATGCGTCTTAAGCTGCTAATCTACGATTTTCTTTTATCTTTTGCGTTAAGGTTTTCAGTCTTAACGGTTTCCAGTGATTTTTCAAACTGTTTCAAGGCCTTCAGTGTAGAACTGTCCAATCGGTCAGCAACATTTAGTGCATCGTCATCTTTAAAATAAGACGGTACAGCTTTAGAGCGCTTTTGTTTTTTCGATTGGCGCCTTGGTATGGAAGGTTTGTATTCTAATTCGACCGCTGGTTTTGTGGAAATCTTTAATATCTTCTTTTTAGTTTCGTAGGAGTCATTTGGATATATGCTTTTAGCAATGGTTGGTGGTAAATCGGGCGGAAACTCCGTATCAACCCACTCCCGAACACGTCCAGGGTGTTTAGTTACTACAAAGGCTTCTTGAATGGATCCATTACTTTTAAGCAATAGCTTACATCCCGTTTGAGTTTCGTATTTATAAACAATGCCTCTTTCTGAGGACCGACTAACATCTATAACACCAGGAATGATGTCTGTCACTTCCGCTAAACGGCTTAAACTTTCTAACCAGAGTAAAGCATTTTGAATAATACCGTGTTCACGTTTGACCTTATTCCTTCGATGTTTCATGATTTCCTCCGGATTTAGAAGTAAAGATGCTTGGCTTGGACCTGCCCTTGCAGAATTATCCATCAGCCCAAAAGAAAAGTATTGTTCCCGTCTTTTATCCGTTGGAGAACCCGGGTTAAACAAAAGGATACCGTTTCTCCATTCCAAATATGGAGAATGACTATGACCAAAAACAATGATATTAACTGCAGAATCTGCAAATGAAGAATAGGCACGGTCCGGGGTATTTTTCCCCTTTCCGGTATTACCGTGAATTAAACCAATATTTAATGTCCCGCATTCAATTATATCATGATCGGGCAACGAAACATCCCAGCCATCACAATTTCCTCTAACCGCTCGAACAGGGGCAATACAAGAAAGTTCCTCTAACACCCCAATATGGGTTAAATCACCGGCATGCAAAATTACATCAACTTGAGATATGTGTTCCCAAACAAAACTAGGGAGAGACTTTCCTTTGCGTAAATGGGTATCTGACAATACTGCGATGTGCATCTTAACCACCTCTTAGTTCTAACTCTATTGAGGACGTACGGTCTTAATCACATTGTAATAGGTATCCCTCTCAACGGCCTCTAGGCCTAGTTCGTGAATCATGCTAATTAACTGCAATTCGCTTTGCATTTGTGGACTTGTGGCACCAGCCGTATGATAAATTTTCTCTTCCCGTACAACCCCATCAAGATCATTAGCACCGAATGAAAGCGCCATTTGGGCCACTTGAGGACTTGAAGAAACCCAATAAGCCTTAATATAACGAAAGTTATCCAATATTAAGCGAGAAACTGCGATTACTTTTAAGGTGCGAATAGCACTGGCCTGAGGCAGATCTTCAAATTTGGTATTTTTGGGATGAAAGGCCGTAGGAATCAAGGCCTTGAATCCCATTGTTTCATCTTGCAAATCCCGTAACGCTAAGAGATGATCAATCAGTTCTTCATCTGTCTCAATAATACCATAAAGCACGTTGGCATTAGAAGGAATGCCGAGCCGATGTGCAAGACGATGAATCTCTAACCACCGCTGACCGCTTAGTTTTCCGGGGCAAATAATTTCTCGTACTCTTGGACTGAAATTTTCTGCTCCCCCACCCGTAATAAAGCTCAGACCGGCGTCCTTTAATGTTTTAAGAATTTCTATTACAGGCACATTCTCAATCTGAGCAAAGAAATCATATTCTGCCGCAGTGAAAGCTTTTAAGCTAACTTGAGGAGCACGTTCTTTGATCTTTCGGATCATGTCCAGATAATACGAAAAAGGAAGATCCGGATGTATTCCCCCTACAATATGAAGTTCAGTAACTCCTTGCTCTGCGAATTGTCCTGCTTTATTGACAACTTCATCGATTGACATTGTATAAGATCCCTTTTCACCAGAGTCTTTTGCAAAGGCACAAAGTCCACACCGCACTTTACATACATTACTATAGTTAATATGAGCATTATTGTTATAAAAAACCTGATCACCAGTCATAGCACGTTTCCGCTCATCCGCCAGGTGACCAAGACCAAGTATATTAGTCGTTTGTAAAAGTTCTAAACCGTCTTCTCTGTTTAGTCTTTGTTCTTTAATAATTTTTGTATATACCTTTTCTAACCCTTTTAATACTGGATTAAATTCCACTATGGACCCTTCTTTCCTGAAATTGTTACTTATTCTTATTATAACATAATTCCTGAAATTCGAGAAAAGATATAGAAAGATGTCGAACTAAATAAAAAAAGACTGTAAATACTTTTACAGTCAGGCTAATATTTAATGATAATATTTCGTTGCTTTGCGTTGGCGCTTGATAGCTTTGCGAACCTCGTTGGCCACGCGCCAGGTCTCAGGTTGGTCTGAGGTTATAAGTTCCAACCGTCCAGATCGTTTGTCAATTAATATATCAACTGTCGGTTTCCTGCCCTGTGTCTTCTCTTCTCCAGGGTGTAAGATATCGATTCCTATTTTATTTTTATCATATTGTGGCGGAACGAGGTAGTTTAATACTTCTTCGGTGGCATCCATTAATTCTATAACTTGTTCTTGAGGATATCCTTCCTTTAGCAGGATTTCTCGAACATGTGTTAAAGGATGGTCCAGAGTGAGTAGCATCTGGGCGCGCTGTACCAAATTGTAATCAATGTCCATGATGCACCTCTTTTTCAATTATTTTATTTTTACGATACTTACATTTTCCCCTTAACCTTGGTAATGAATACTGATACATCTTAACGGAAATGGCTTTATTCACCATGCTTCCAAAAACTTATTCAGGAGGTATTAAATGTTAAAATTGCTTTCTCTTCCTTTTTTAATAGCAGCTATTTCAGGGGTTGCTATGGCTGTTCAGGGCACCATAAACTCATCGTTAAGTCAAAAGACATCTTTACTTTCGGCGACACTCGTTGTCCATATCATTGGAACCATTGTCTCTCTAGGTGCTGTTCTCTTGTGGAGAGCACCATTCTTAAACCATAATTGGAGTTCAACCCCTTGGTATCTATATCTGGGCGGTGTTCTAAGTGTCATCATAGTAGGACTTGTTGCAGTGAGCATCCCAAAAGTGGGGGTGTGTAATGCCACCACAGCGATTATTATTGGCCAAGTCAGTACCGCTGTACTCATAGACCATTTTGGCTTGCTAGGTGTGAACAGACTGCCATGGAGTCCATGGCAACTGCTGGGGATTGGCTTCTTCGCTGTAGGAGCCAAGTTGCTCTTCCGTTGAGCCTATTGTAATTTTTAGGTATTATTACGATTTACGATTAAAGCCATATTGGTAATAATGGCGTATATCTCTTGACTTACATTATACTTGCTTATTTTACCGTTTGAAGATAATATCATCGTAATTTTTCCGGCAGCATTTACATCACTTTCTATTAAGCTAAGCAAATAGGTGTAGGTATTACTGCTTACTGACAACTGCTTGAATTCTCCGTCAGCGACAAAGATAACCCAGTAACCTATGGATACTTCGTCATTACTATTATTATATAGTGCATTAGATACACTAGAATAATCCTGCCCAAAGAAGTTCTGATCTGTCAAATCAGAACTTGTACTAATTGAATTATTTAGAGTATATTGATCGTTAAGAGTACTAGTTTGAGTAACAGGGTCCGCCAGATGCGAATAGATATCTTTAAAAAAGCTTGGAAAAAGAACGTAACCCACAACTCCAATAATCAATATCCATAGAGCAAGGGCTTGTAAATCCCGCCATATTTCATTGCGCGGTGGTCGTCTCCAAGTATTAGACATACCTTTCCCTCCATTTGTACTTGTACTTCAGGTCTGCTATGACACCCGCAATCTCATTACCATATATACGTATGTCAGTGCAAAGATATGATTAATAAACTTGCATCTCATAATTCCACCCTCTAAAATAAGAGTTGAGGTGGGGAATATGAATCTTCTTCGACAAAAATTGACGTTGTTGCCAGAAAAACCAGGGGTCTATTTGATGAAAGATAATCAGGGGCAAATTATATATGTCGGCAAAGCAAAAATACTCAAAAACCGAGTTAAATCCTATTTCACAGGATCACATGATGGTAAAACCGCCCGATTAGTCAGTCAAGTTGCTGATTTTGAATATATCACGACAGATTCCGAAGTTGAGGCCCTTGTTTTAGAATGTAATTTAATTAAAAAGCATAACCCCAAATACAATGTTCTCTTACGTGATGATAAGACTTATCCCTACCTAACAATTACTGAGGAAAGTCATCCACGGGTCCTTGTAACCAGACAAATAAAAAGAGATAAATCTAAATACTATGGACCTTATCCCAATTCAACAGCCGCTAAGGAAGCTGCACGTTTGCTTAATCGATTGTTTCCTTTTCGAAAATGTCGGCAGATACCCTCACAGCCTTGCCTATATTACCACTTAGAGCAATGCCTGGCCCCTTGTATTGATGACATTTCTCCCGATGTCTATTCAGGAATGCGGAAAGAGGTCTCCACCTTTCTAAAGGGTGATCAAAGCGATATTCTCGCTCTCTTAAATGGAAAAATGCTTAAAGCTTCAGAAGCGCTTCAATTCGAACGAGCCAAAGAATATCGAGACCTAATTGAAGATTTGAAGCAATTAGGAGAAAAGCAAAACATCACGCTCAATGACTTTATTGATCGCGATGTTTTAGGATATGCTATAACGACAGACCAGATGTGCATTCAAGTTTTTTATTTGCGTCAAGGCAAATTGTTAGCTCGAGATAGCTATATTTTCCCCTATTACGAGGATCCAGAAGAAGCCTTCATTTCCTTTATCGCTCAGTTCTATATTGAACGCCAAGTATGGCCCAAAGAAATTTTGCTCCCATCTATTGAATCTCTGGTCTTATCTAGACTATTTCCCATCGTTGTCCCCCAAAAAGGGAAGAAACGAGAATTAATCCAAATGGCAATGACGAATGCCCAGACCACCCTTCACGACTCAATTACTATTGAAGTTAAGCAGCAAAATGAAACAGGGCAGGCTTTAGAAACACTTGGAGAAGTCTTAAGCATCCCAGCTCCCAGCAGAATCGAGGCCTTTGACATTTCAAACATTGCGGGAACTCATAACGTTGCCGGTATGGTACAATTCATCGAAGGTAAACCTCAACGCAGGGGGTACCGTAAATTCAAAATTCAACCCATGGAAACATTGGACGATACTGCTGCCATGAATCAGGTGGTTATGCGCAGATATTCAAGATTAGTATCAGAAAACGAACCTCTTCCAGATTTAATTCTAGTTGATGGAGGGAAAGGCCAAGTAAGCGCTGCTTTAAAGGCATTAAAAGAATTAGGCTTATCCATCCCCGTTGCTGGCATGGTTAAAAACGACCGACATCAAACTCATGGACTTCTAGATCAGTCAGGGGTCCAAGTCCCATTAACTAAAAATCATCCCACGTTTTTTTTACTTGGCAGAATTCAAGATGAAGTCCATCGCTTTGCAATTACCTTCCATCGCCAACAACGAACTAAAAATATGACCTTCTCTGCACTAGACAGCATCCCAGGTATTGGCCCTAAACGCAAGCAGCAACTGTTACGTCATTTTCCATCTCTGGATGAGATTCAGTGTGCCAGCCTTGAAGAGCTTCAAGCAGCTGGAATTCCACAAAATGCAGCCACCACAATCTATGAATATTTTCGCGACACTAAGCCAACCTTAGCTGTCGAATAGAAAGGAGAATTCTTCCAGTGATCCTAAATTATCGAGTTGAAGTATGTCGAAAATGTTACTTTAAACGAACTCATAAATGCTCAATGACGGATTATTATATCCAGAATTCGTCGTTAGCTTTTTCTAAACCAGGTGGGGAATGCGTTAAATTCAAACCTATCCCCTGGTTACCACAACTTTAGAACAATTTTTGAAAGTAATAATACAAAAAGGTCCAGCAAGAACTCAAATTCTTGCTGGACCTTTTTGTACTGTCATAGTTTCCCTTATTAGGTAAACTAGTTGACTCTACGTGCCCCCAGATAACGGCTAGAATAATAACCATCACTAAGGCTTGTTGTACGTACACCACTGTTTGACGCATGTACGAAATTTCCACCGCCGATATAAACGCCAACATGGGACGGTCCTTTTGCATACGTCGTGAAGAATACCAAATCACCCGTTTGCAGTTGATCTTTCTTTATAGGTGACCCCACATTAAATTGCTCTTGAGATGTCCTTGGCAAGGATATGCCCGAACCCTTGAAAACATACTGAGTGTATCCCGAACAATCAAAGCCACTCTTGCTAATTCCTCCAAAAACGTAAGGTACACCTTTTAGACTTAAAGCATTACTCACAAGATTAGGGCTTCCGGATCTAGATATTTGTTGTTTAGGCAGTTCTGTTTCCACTGCGGCTTTTCCTTGCACTGCGGCTGCGACTTGAACAGGTTCTGAAGCTTTTTTAGCAGTCTGTACTTTTATAATTGTTTGTGCATCATTACTTTGCTGAGTTGTTTTCTCAGCAACGGCAACAGCGACTGGCTCGCTCGGTATAGATATAGATTCAGGTATGGAAGCAGCACTTTCCACACTGACATTGGTGATCGGGCTTGCGACCCATTGCATTTGCTTGCGTACTGTCTGAGTATAACTTGTTGCCGATAAACTATCAGCAACTAGCAACAAGGACTTCATAGGGGTACGGCTTATCGTCGTGGGTTGAGCTGAAGCTAAAGTAGGAAGGCAGCTTGCTAAAAGCAAGCCCGACAAAGCAACGCTTCCCAACCACTTACACGTAGATGAGGAAACCGCCAAGAAAAAATCCACCTTTCTTAGCTTGCGAGGTTAGTTGACGGATTCGGGCAGCAGGTGTAAGCCCTACACGTGAATAGGCACGTGATTCACCCCCATAATAATCCCCCGCTCCAAAGTACAGGATTTGGATTCAGCTTTTACTATAGTTAATACTATTCGAGACAAACCTAAAATGTCCTGCAAAATTCCTGAGGAAAAAAATTCCTCTCTGCGGAAAAATATCAATTCCAGTTATTATATGTTGAAATTACCTAAGACCTAAATCGGATATAGGGTTAGGCCTATCCAGAAGACGATAAACCTGCCTGTAACCTTACTATATGAATGGTCTCACTTAAATCCCTACAACAGTGTTATCCCACTTTAAATCCGCCATCCAACCAATGTTTACCTAGAAAGGCTATTTTTGAGCCACATCCAAGAAGTTTATGTTTTTTCCTTAAGTAAAATGAAGACACAAAGAAAAAAGACCTCATTACAGGTCGTTTAACTTTATGAATACTTAGCAACAAATTTCGAATTAGTTTGTAAGGCTTATAATTGGCGCAGGAATTCGACCTCCGCGATGCACAAACAATTTTGAAGAATAGGGATGCACAGCTATAACAGGTGCTCCTCCCAAAAGTCCTCCAAATTCTACTCGATCTCCGGCTTTTTTACCAATCGCAGGAATCACTCGCACTGCCGTAGTTTTCTTATTAATCATCCCTATGGCCGCTTCATCTGCTATGATGGCCGAAACCGTTTCTGCGCTAACATCACCCGGCAACGCAATCATATCCAAGCCGACTGAACAGACACAGGTCATTGCTTCCAACTTATCAAGGGTCAAAGCCCCTTCTTCGACAGCCCTTACCATTCCTGCATCCTCCGAAACAGGTATAAAAGCGCCGCTTAACCCTCCAACATGAGATGATGCCATTGCTCCCCCCTTTTTAACTGCATCATTGAGCAGAGCTAAGGCTGCGGTGGTTCCATGGGTTCCACATCGTTCAAGACCCATATTCTCAAGTATTTCTGCTACACTGTCTCCAATTGCGGGAGTAGGGGCTAAGGAAAGATCTATAATTCCAAACGGGACATCTAAAGCCTTTGATGCCGCGCGCGCAATTAACTCTCCCATACGGGTAATTTTGAAGGCAGTTTGTTTTATCAAATTTGACAGTTCACTAAAATCTGCCTCAGGATATTTTTTCACAACCTTTGCGACAACCCCTGGGCCGCTGACACCAACGTTAATAACTGTATCCGGTTCGCCTACACCATGGAAAGCACCCGCCATGAAAGGATTATCTTCTGGGGCATTACAAAATACCACTAACTTAGCAGCCGCAATCCCGTCATTGTCTGCAGTGAGTTGCGCAGACTTTAGAATTACATTGCCCATTTTAAGCACCGCATCCATGTTAATTCCAGCTTTTGTTGTTCCGATATTCACTGAGGAACAGACAAATTCCGTCTCACTAAGGGCTTGTGGTATAGCATCTATAAGTGCCAAATCTCCTGAAGTAAACCCTTTTTGAACTAGCGCAGAAAAACCGCCGACGAAATTAATTCCAATCTCGCGGGCAGCCCGGTTCAATGTCTTAGCAATCCGTACCATTTCATCTACATTCATTTGTGCTGCAGCGATAGCTATGGGGGTAACAGAAACCCGTTTATTTATAATTGGAATCCCATAACGTGCCGAGATTTGCTCGCCAACTTCAACTAATCTCCCTGCATTTTTGGTAATCTTATCATAAATTTTCTTTTCCATCTTGCCAATATCATCGGAGCTGCAATCAAGCAGACTAATTCCCATTGTAATAGTCCGAATATCAAGGTTTTCCTTATGAATCATATTAATTGTTTGTTGTATTTCTTCTCGTGCGAATGTGATTGTCATGACTTACCTCCACTATTCACTTAACTCCATCTGTCTGTTTTTACAATTAGATACGGTGCATAAACTTAAAAATATCTTCGTGTTGAACCTTTACCTGTAATCCTTTGTCGTCTCCCTCTTGTTCCAGGGCGCTTGCTAATACGTCAAGCTTTAATGCAGATGGCTCTAAGTCTACGACCATAATCATTGTGAAAAATTCATTTAATATTGTCTGACTAATATCTAGAATATTTACGTGATATTCAGCAAGACGCCCGGATACCCAAGCAATAATTCCAATCTGATCACGCCCTATTACGGTTATAATTGCATGATTAGATTCTTCTCGTGGCATAGTCATGGTTCTTCCTCCCTTTTATCGGCAATGTATCTATTATGGGGATTAGACTAACATATTTACCTAGTATACTCAAGCCCATTCAAGTTTTATGTTTATAAATGTATAACCAAAAATGACTAAAAAACCGTAAGTTTTTACTAAATATAAATTCATACGTGGGATAAATTGTTCTTATAAATGGTTCTATATAAGATACTAAAAAAGAGAGCTCACTGAGCTCTCTTTCACCGAACAATTACGAACAGCTTCCACCGCAACTATCTCCACAACCACCACCGGACTTCGCCGTTCGAATTTCAAATCCACCACCATTGTTGGATTCAATAAAATCGACGACTGCCCCTTCTAAGTGGGTAGTAAGTTTTTTATCCGTTAGAATAGAAACACCATGCTCAACATCAAGAACATCTTCATCCGTTTTTGACTCTTCCAGAGTCATGCCGAAATTCGGCCCACCTCAGCCAATGCCTACAAGATAAAGGCGAAGAAATGCATTTTCTTTATTTTGATTCTTAAGCACTTCTTTAACTTTCTGGGCAGCTATTTCAGTAATATTAACCATTATCTTCACTCCTTTTTAATCCAATTAATTCTTAATATACCATACTTCTAGTTTTTTTAAAAGTATCACATAAATATAACTCTTATTGTTTATTATACTTCTTTGCCGTCTCCATTTGGTTTAAAATCTTTCCAAAGACGACGCACTTCAACTTCAATACTCGCCGGGAGATCCTGGGATAATTTTTGCCATTGTCTTAGTTCCCCTTGAATCATTTGTACCCAATTTTGATCTTTTGGCCAAATAATAAAGGTTTTCGGTTCTGGAACCAATAAAGTTCGAACGAGTCCCAGAAAAACAAGGAGAGTCAACAGTCGCCAAAACCAACGCATTATTTTGATTCATCCTTTCAAGCTTTATATAGTGTCAGCTTGTCCAGAATTAGATAATTTAAGTCTTTCGGCACGTAATTGTTGCCAAAATCCTTCCATATAAAGAAATAATGGATCAAAATATGTTTTAGCAGACTGTGTAAACAAGTGATCTCTGTAGCTGCAGATTCTATCATAGTAAAACTTCTCACAGGAGTTTTCTCCTACTAAAGTCCACCCTTGGACTCCAGCCCAAGTAAACAATCGTCCCAACCCGATTGCACCTACAAAATCTAATTTATCAGCATCATACAGAATCTTCGCTTCAAGGGTCTTCGGTTCATGCCCCGCCTCACGAGAATGAGAAATAATTGCTTCTTTAACTTGTTTGACTATCCCCTCAGAATAACCGTTTTTTTGCAAGATATTCACGGCTAACCCAGCACTGCTTTCTGCATGAGTTTTTTCCACTGCACCAGAACGACCAATATCATGGAGAAGTGCAGCCAATTCAATGACAATTATATCTGCGCCTTCTTCCAGAGCCAGTTTTCTGCCCCACTCTCTAACTCTCAAAGCATGTTCTAAATCATGGGCACGATCTTTCCGAGCGTAGAATCCTTGCGCAACTTGAATAATCTGTTGCAAAGCACCTTGTGATAAAACACCAGTCATTTTTATAACCCCCCATTCCAGAGGATAAACACCATTTACACTTGATGGTTCGGTACAATACTCTAAAATTATCTTATTCCGCTATTCCTACCTTGTCAAGTTTTCCAATTATGGAAATTAGCAATTATATTCTCAACTTAAGTCTATAGGGATATTAATTATATATCTCTGTAATTATGCTATAATTAGCAAAGAATTCTGTTGGACTCTATTCATATGCTCAAAGGAGTGCTTATGCGTAAACGATTATCGTCAAAAATTATCATTTCACTTGGAGTAGGCCTAGTTATTGCTATAATAGTTTTCTATACTTTACAAATTAATTCCACGTTTTCTTTTACATCTGAATTTGACCAAACCCAATCCCCAACTAAACCAGAAGAAATACCTGCCGTGCCTGAGAAAAGCCTTGATTCTTCATCTGAACCTCAAGATAGGGAGCTCTCCCGAACCTCAGCTCTGCTCTCAGTCCATATATCAGATTCCCAAGCACTTGTTCTCTACGAACAGGGGCTTAAGCTTTATTATCAACGCCAATACCCTGAAGCACTTGATCTTTTCAATCACGCTTTACAAATTGATGATCATTGTTATGAAGCACTAAATGCCAAAGGAGCTGCTCTCGCTTTTCAAGGACACCACAATCAAGGGCTTGCTCTTATTACGCAAGCCCTTGATTTAAATCCTTCGTTTGTCTATGCACATTTTAACCAAGGGCTGGCTTATGAACTGGCGGGTCGCTGGGATGAATCAATCGCATCCTATCAAAAGGCTCTGCAACTGGACGATGGAGATACATGGAGCTATTATGGCATTGCCAGCATTTACGGTCGCCAGGGTAATATTGACAAAGTCCTAGAATATCTGAAACCTGCGATTGCTCTTGATACCGATGTCAAGGAAGTCGCCCGTAACGAACACGACTTTCTCCCCGTTCGTAGTGATCCTCGCTTTCAAACCTTGGTCAAACCCTAATTTAATTCAGGAGTTTCTCCAATTGATCTACAAGTCCCGCAAAAACCTGAAGAGCATTCCCTACAGGTGCAGGGGTCTCCATATCCACACCTGCTTTTCGCAGTAATTCGATTGGATAATCCGAACTTCCACCGCTTAAGAACTCTAAATACCGAGTCACGGCTGGTTGACCTTCCTCCAGTATCGACCGTGCAAAGGCAATTGCCGCCGAGAAACCTGTTGCATATTTATAAACATAAAAAGCGTTATAAAAATGAGGTATACGTGCCCATTCTAAGGCAATTTCCGGGTCAAGGACGACATCCTTTCCATAATAGACTGAATTCAAATCGCGATACATTTCCGAGAGATTATCCGCGGTCAAGGCACCGCCTTGCTCAACAACTGAGTGAACTTTTCTTTCAAATTCCGCGAACATAGTTTGTCTGAAGATAGTACCTCGAAATTGCTCCAGATAATGGTTCACTAAATATGCCAGAATTTTAGGGTCTGTTGTTTTTTTCAAGAGATGCTCCATAATTAATGATTCATTCAACGTCGAAGCAACCTCAGCGACAAAGATTTTATATCCAGCATAAAGATGAGGTTGTTTCCGATTTGATAAATAAGTATGTAATGAATGTCCCATCTCATGAGCAAGGGTAAACATAGAATCCAGTGTATCTTGATGATTTAGTAACACAAATGGATGGGCGCGATATGTACCCCAAGAATATGCTCCACTTGTTTTCCCTTCATTTTCATAAACATCAATCCAACTCTTTGAAAATCCTTCTTCCAGAATACGGGTATACTCTTCCCCTAAAGGCCTTAATCCTTCAATGACCATATCTTTTGCTTCTTCATAGGTTATCTTCATGGTCGTTTCTGGGACGATGGGGACGTAAATATCATACATATGTAATTCACTAAGCTTCAAGGTTTTTTTGCGCAATTGAATATATCTGTGCATATGAGGCAAAAAATCATGCACTGTATTAATCAAAGAATCATAAACCTTTAACGGAACGCGATCATCATCTAAAGAAGCTTGAAGGGCTGAGGGGTAGTGTCTGGCTTTAGCAAAAAAGATGTCTGACTTTATGCTTGAGTTCAAGGTAGCTGCCCAGGTATTTCTTTGCTTCTCATACGTACCATAGAGCGTCTTGAAAGCTGCCTTGCGCACTTCCTGCTTTTGACTTTCCATGAACTGAATAAAATTACCTTTTGTTAATTCCATCTCTTGGCCAGATTCATCGACAATATTCGAGAATTTAAGGTCCGCATTATTAGCCATGGAAAAAATAGCCCCCGGGGCCTCTGCCAATTCACCAACTTCAGCTAATAATCTTTCTTCAGCTGAACTAAGAATATGTTCTTTCTTGCGAAGAATATCATCCAGCGCATGATTATAAAGTTCCATTTTTGTGGACGTTGCTCGGAATTCTTTCAGTTTCCCTTCTGGCATGGCCAATAATTCAGGAACAACGAAAGATGCCGCACTACTAACCTTAACGGCGAGAGCACCTGCTCGATCTGTTAAAGCCTGATAGTTAGCAATTCTATTGTCCTCATCACGCCTCATACGCGCGTATGCATATACTTCTTCTATACGAAGACTTAAATCATCCATCCAGTCAAAACACGAGATTAACATATCCACATTATCGGCTAAATGCCCTTCAAATTTCTTTCCTTCTTCCAATAGGTTTTCGACATGAGAATACTCTGCCTCCCACTGATTATTATCGGAAAAAACGTCTTCCAAATGCCACTTATTAGCTTCTGGTATTTCTGCTCTAGTCTTAAGTTTTTGCTGATCCACGAATATTTACCCCCCCAGTAATAATTACCTATCTTTTATTATATACATCCTGCATGTAAATTACTATTTCTTAGAGACTTTATAAGTAATAGGAGAAATCAAATTGTTGTACTCCTATAAAAATTATACCCAAAATACCTATAAACATAGCGAAACAGACAGCGTACGTACCACTGCCTGCTTCACCTTGTCCACTATCCCCTTGGAAGGTTCCCCAACCTTCCAAGATATATTCTACTAGATCACTGCGACCTATGCAAGTGTGTAATTCTTCTCTTTCGACTATAAACTTGCCGTTAATCTCTATCTGTATTATGATAGTAGAAATATATTCGATATTCATCAAGTCTTTACATAATGGACACAGAAATCGCTTAACTCCTTGAGGGCGGGCCGTAAAACTCCGAATCGTTCCTTAAACGGGATGGGACGGATTTTTTTATACATTCCCAGCGGTCCCTTCCCGCCGTCCTTGGCTCCAGGGACACTCGGCCATCCTTGGCCAGCGTTTTATGCTTGCCAAGTTTTCTTTATTTAGAGAGGAGACATACTGGACATGAAAAAAATTGGCTATTTAGGACCTAAAGGCAGCTTTTCTGAGGAGGCGATTCATTTATTTATAGCTTCTCAGCCTGAATTAAATGATTCACTGCCTGAGCTTATCGCATTCTCTACAATTCCACGATTGCTTTTCGCCTGTAATGATAATGAAATTGACTTGGCCTTTGTCCCTTTAGAGAACTCTACCGAAGGGCAAGTTGGAGTAACTATGGATACACTAGGTCAAACTGAGCACATCTTTATCACCAATGAGTTTATCCATTCCATTGACCAATGCCTTTTAGCACACGAACCTATGCCTCTGGAACAAATCGAGCGGGTTTATTCTCACGAACAGGCGATTGGGCAATGCAGGGATTTCCTGGAGAATCATCTCCCTAATGCACAACAAATCACTTGCCTGAGCACAGCTGAGGCAGCCCATAGAATTTCTTCGATTCGGGAAAACTGGGCGGCTATAGGTCCTCGTCGAGCTGCTCAACTATATAACCTTCACCTTGTAAGAGAATGCATTCAAGACGCTACATTAAATGCAACACGCTTTGTATTGGTTGGTCATAGCCTTGCAGAAATGTCTGGCGGCGAAGATAAAACCTCTCTTTTGGTTATTGCAGAAAATACCCCCGGCGCCCTATATCGTATTTTGGGTGAATTTGCCAAACGCCATATCAATCTAAGCCGTATTGAATCCCGTCCCTCAAAACGAAAACTGGGAGAGTATGTTTTCTTTGTTGATGTAGACGGTTATGTCTTTGCTCCCCTCATTCAAGATGTGCTTTGGGCACTTAAGGAAGAACATATTTCCGTTAAACTTCTTGGTTCTTACCCAAAAGCACACCCGCACGAGAGAGTATTTTAAGGAGTGAGAGTCATCCTCACTCCTTAATCTTTACATAGTCCATTTAGACTAATCTATAAACATTTTTTCAATTAGCTCAGCAATCCCTTCTGGTACACATAATGCAGCTTTTTTCTCTATCTTACTGTCTAATCCCTGCAGACCTAGAGGGATTCTCCATCCTGTAAATAGATTTAAACGCTCAAGAGCTTCCCATTCATCCTTACAACTCGCCTCTTGCTCTCCATCTAACGCTCTAATGACATTTGAGGAAAATTTAAAAGGGCTTGCCGTTGAAGCAATAACCGTGAATGTTTGATCGTTTGTTGCGGAAAGATAATCCTCGTACACTTTCATAGCAACTGCAGTGTGTGGATCAAAAACATATTGATAGGCTTTATAACTTCTTGCTATTGTCTCAAGAGTTTCCTCTTCATTCGCCCATCCTGCATAAACTGTATCTTGACATGCTTTCAGGGTAGTTGGATCAACTGTAAACGTCCCCTGATTACTTGCGTCATACCATGATTGAATCTTCTCTGCATTTCGCCCACTCATTTCATATAGAAACCGCTCAAAATTACTTGAGACTAAAATATCCATTGAAGGTGAGATCGTTTGAAAAAAGGCACGTTGACTCTGATAAACTCCAGTTGCAAAAAAATCTGCTAAGACATTATTAGTATTTGAAGCACATATTATCCGATTAATCGGAAGACCCATGACCTTAGCGTAGTACGCAGCCTGCAAGTTTCCAAAATTTCCAGTAGGGACTACCACATTCATCTTTCCCTCTGAGGTAATTTTCCCCTGGCTTACTGCTTGTAAATAAGCCCAGTAATAATATACTATTTGAGGCAAAAGCCGACCCCAGTTAATTGAATTAGCAGAGGAAAAGATTAAATTTCTCCCTTGAAGTTTTGCCTTTAAAGAATCTGAAGCAAAGATGTGCTTTACGGCTGTTTGACACTGATCAAAGTTCCCACCCACAACAGCCACTACATGAGTATTTGATCCCTCTGTTGTTGTCATTTGACGCTCTTGAACAGGACTCACACCACCATCTGGGTAAAAGACAACAATATGCATCCCTTTTCTGTTTTTAAACCCTTCTAAGGCAGCCTTTCCAGTATCACCGGAGGTTGCTACAAGAATTAATACATCTTCTTCCCTGTCAAACTGTTCAAGGCTAACCTTCATTAAGTCGGGCAATACTTGCAAGGCCATGTCTTTAAAAGCAGCCGTAGGTCCATGCCAAAGTTCCAACACTCCAAATCTCCCTAAGGATACCAAAGGTGCAGGGTCTTCTCTATCGAATCTGCCATCTGAATATACGTTGACTATTTCGGAAAGAGACTCCTCAGCGAAGTCCGCTAAATATGGCATCATGACACGTTTGGCGACATCACGATATGTTAACCCCTGAAGGTCTTTCCAATTCAAGTTGGGAAAAGTTGAAGGGACAAAAAGTCCCCCGCCCGGTACCATTCCTAATGTTATAGCTTGCGCTGCAGTTTGTCCATAAAGATTACCCCGTGTGCTTTCGTACAATACGTTTCCCTCCCAGACCTATTTAACTTGATTAATTATTTACAATCTATTCGCTGTATATTCGCCCTATAATAATAAATCTCCTTCTTAAAAGCTTAAATGCATAATTAAGTTCTGAAATCAGATCATAGTTTTAAAGGAAACCTATACTCTATTATCGAATACCATTGTGAAATATAGCAAAAAACGAAAGGAGATCGTGAATGTCTGATTACTCAATCCGCAAATATCGGCAAACTCTAATTATTGGACTTATAGGACTCATTAAAGGGCTTTTTCCGGGCGAACAACTTATAATTTCTCACTCTATCCTTGATGGTGTATATTGTGAACTCAAAAATTCAGTACTGTCTTCAAGGGAAATTCAGAAAATTGAAGACCACTTGAAGACTTGGGTGAATACAGATCAAACTATTCACTATGAGACTGGTAACGATCATTTATTTCATTGCCAAATAGAAGAGCAAATGATCACTACGATCTATCCTCCATTAGAGCGTTCTGGGACTTTAAAGCACTTTAAATTGATCCACTTTTTACCTGGGTTTATTCTGCTTTTTCCTAATGCCAATCATCCAGAATCGCTCTCTCCCTTTGTTCCACCGGAAAAACTATCTGCAACATTCTCCGAAACCCAGCGTTGGTTGGAGAACTTACATCTTTCTAACGTTCAAGATGTCAATGCAATTATTTCCGCCAAATCTTCTCAGGACCTGATCTATTTGGCTGAGGCCTTACATGAAAAGATGATCTCCTCAATTGCTGATCGTATCTTTAAGAAACGTTCCAAAGTCCGTGTTATCCTTATATCTGGGCCTACATCTTCTGGAAAAACAACCTTTGCCCAACGCTTGTCAACTCAATTACGCGTTAACGGTCTTCGCCCAGTTGCATTATCTCTTGATAATTACTTTCTACCTCGGGAAAAAACCCCCTTAGATTGCAATGGACAGTACGATTTTGAGTGCCTGGAAGCTCTCGATTTACCCCTTCTTGCTGCCCATTTAAATGCTCTGATTGGGGGATCAGAAGTTGAAACTCCGCTTTTTGATTTTGTATGCGGCGGGCGATGTCCTGCCGGGAGAACTATGCGTCTGGGTCCTGATGAAATTCTTGTTATAGAGGGAATACATGCACTTAACCCATCTTTACTTCCTTCACTTGATCGTACTCAAATGTTCAAGATATATGTTAGTGCCCTTTTCCAGCTCAATATTGATGCTTATACTCGAGTTCCCACTACAGAGGTTCGACTCATACGCCGTCTTGTAAGAGATTATAAATTCCGCGGGAGTGATCCTGCTCGAACTTTAGCCCAATGGGAAAGTGTTCGTCGAGGAGAAAACAACAATATCTTTCCTTATCAGGAAGAAGCAGATGTCATGTTTAATTCTAGCCTGCTATACGAACTCAACGCATTACGACCCTATGCCGAACATTTACTGATCTCTATAACTCCAGAATGCCCTCATTATGAGATGGCCGTTCACCTCTTAACCCTTTTATCCTTTTTTGATATATTAGATATTTCTACTGTTCCTTTCAACTCTATTTTAAGAGAGTTTTTAGGAGGAAGTGCCTACAATGTATAGCCCCATCTAATCACATAAAGGCAAAGTGCGAAGACGAGAATACTCTTCGCACTTTGCTTTTTATGCTATAACTAACCTAATTAACCTATTTGTCACTAGCAAGCTTACCAGCTTTAGCGTAATTTTCCTTTGGCATATCCCGAATAATTATTGAGACAGCTTCTGGCGCAGCCCCTGTTGATTCTATAATTGCCTGAGTGACTTTCTCTACGAGTGATCTTTTTTGTTCGAGTGTACGACCTTCTAATAATTCGATTTGTACAATTGGCATGAAATCCCCTCCCAATATTCTATTAACTGCTATCAATTCGCCTGATCTACCAATTCTTGAGAAACCTCTAAAATCGAAAATTTAAGGCCACGTCGTTCCGCAAGGTGGTAAATAAGTTCAGGTTGCTTTATTAATTGATCCTTTTCTATACGGAGGCATCGTTTTATGGCATATTCCAAGCGCAAGGCTTCACTCCATGTTTCAACCTCCCAAGCTTGTGCCAAAGTAACTGGAGGATGGGAGGCAGTGTACTTTGCTCCTTTGCCTCTTGTAACACCGCTGTTATGTTCTTTCACCCTCCGCATAAGATCTGTTGTCGCACCGGTATAGATTGTATTGTCACCACATCTTGCAAGGTAAACCCAATATCCCATAATTTACTCCTTAGGCCAAAACTCAAGGACTGGACGACTTGACAACAAATTCTGCTCAAAACATAAATCTAGATATTTATTTAGCCCTAAGACAAACGAGGGATCTAAACCATAGTTAAACTGTGTAAAGTAATCTCTCCAAAAATCCTGGGATCCTCCAAGCATGACTTGGCATGTCTCAATGATATTCTCTATATGGCACAGTGCCTTAGTTTTAGCCTCCAAGAGCAACTGATAAGTGGCCTGTATTTCTTGCTTCCTCTCTGTTAAGAGTTTTTTTGGGAATGCCCAAACCGCATATGTCATGGAACAGCCAGTATATTTAAGCCATTCCTCACCTAAATCATAGATATAACAATCAGGATGAAGAAGCGCTGCTTGAATAGCTGCATCCCCAATTAGGAGCGCTGCATCAGCTTTAGCAAACATCTCTTGAAGATTAGCGGACATGGTCAAATAGTTAGGAACTACTCCCTGGAAATGGTGAAGCAAAATCTTAGTAAGATTAACTGAGGTTGCAGATGTATCTGTCAAAGCGACGGTCAAACCGTGCAAGTTCTTTAAAGGCACTTTCGAAAATATCAGAATTGATCCTACTCGCCCTTTCGTAGAAACCGACAGATTGGGCAAAATCGCATATTCTTTCCAATGCTCTCCATAGGAAAACGCACTTATCGGTGCCATATCAATCCGTCCATCAGCCAACATTGCATTATGTCCCGTGGGCTCAGCGGTAACCGATTCCAGTAAAGGGTGGTCCTTTTGCAAAAAAAAGAACATAGGCAACATATTAGTGTTAGGGTTATGTCCGATTCGAATCATGCTTGTACCCCCATGTTATGCAAGTAATAAGTGTCATTCAATGATTTATTTTACGGTATTGCGTAGTTCCCCAATCATTTCAATTTTAACGATAACTTCATCCCCTGACTGTATAGCTCCAATTCCTTCAGGAGTACCAGTAAGTACTACGTCCCCAGGATTAAGCGTCATGACCTGAGACATAAAGCTCACCAGTTTTGGAACTGAAGTTATGAAATTCCGGGTATTCGAAGACTGCTTTATTTCACCATTGAGTATTGATTGTATGTCTAAGTGACTCGGATCAATATCTGTTACAACCCAAGGGCCGATTGGACAAAACGTGTCAAATGATTTTGCGCGAGTCCATTGAGTATCCTTTTTTTGCAAATCTCTTGCTGTTACGTCATTTGCACAAGTATAACCAAAAATAGCCTCTGCCGCTTCGCTTTCACTGACGTCCTTGACAGTTTTTCCGATAACTACAGCCAATTCTGCTTCATAATCAACACGTTGGCTTACTTTGGGACAGATGATCTCATCATTTGGGCCTATAACGCTGGATTGAGGCTTAATAAAAATGACTGGATCGGCAGGCAACGAATGTTCTAACTCTTTGGCATGCAAAGCATAATTAAGCCCCACACATATTACTTTATTGGGATCCACAGGAGCAAGCAAAGTAACCTCATTCAAGGATAATATAATATCGGTTGGTTTACTTGAAGGATCAATAAAAGGTCCATCGAGAACATGAATCCCCTCTCCTTCAATTTTTCCAAATCGAATTTCTTTTTCACTGTTTATAAACCGGACATATTTCATTGTGATCAACCCTCTCTATTTTCAACAAATTCACTTGACAAATTGCGGGTAAGTTTTACAGACTTTAGTAAGAGGACATTCTTCACAACGCGGTTTTCGAGCACTGCAGATTCTCCTTCCGTGAAAGATCAAAAGATGATGAACTAAAGACCATCTTTCCCGTGGAAATGTAAGCATGAGCTCTTCTTCAACCTTCTCTGGGGTCTTCTCGTAAGCTATCCCTAAGCGATTCGCAACTCGAAAAACGTGGGTATCAACCGCGATTGCCGGAATTCCAAAGGCATTGCTAACCACAACATTGGCAGTTTTTCGCCCTACACCCGGAAGAGCTCTCAGTAACTCAAGATCAGCAGGAACCTCTCCCTCGAAATTCTCAACGAGCACCTTGCAAGCGGCTAGAATATTCTTGGCCTTGTTATGAAAGAGTCCCAAAGAACGAATTATATTTTCAAGTGCGGGTTGCCCCAAGTTTATGATCCCTTCAGGAGTATTTGCCTCTGCAAATAGAGAAGCAGTCACAAGGTTCACTCTTTCGTCAGTACATTGAGCGGATAAGATTGTGGCTATCAATAGTTCAAAGGGCGTGTGAAACACTAACTCACAGTGAACATCAGGAAATCGCTCTTGTAAAGCATCAAAAATATACTGTGATACTTGCCCATCAGAACTAATCTTTGTCATATGTTACCTCCGCTAACTAGCTTAAAACTTCCTGAATAAAGATAGTTCGTTTCTCTACCATGTTGTACTCTTTCACGACATTTGACCCAAAGTCTGATTCGTCAAAAACTCGTACTATCGGCCTGGCAGGCATGCTCAAATTCTGATCAACCACAACCCCAATCTCACCGGTATTTAATTTTACTGTAACCCCAGTCGGATAAGCAGCAATATTTCTTAGAAATACCCTGACCAGTTCTAAGGGATAGAGTATACCAGCCAGACCCATTAGAATTTCACAAGCCTCATGCGGCATTATACGTTTTACATTGCTGTGGTCAGAAGTCAACTTGTCATAAAGATCCGTAATCGCTACCATCTGCGCTAAAGGGTGAATTTCACCTTCTTTCAACTGTCGTGGATAGCCTGTCCCATTCATATGTTCATGATGTTGAAAAGCAATGTGAGCAATGACTAAATTCAGATCTTTTCTTTTCCTAAGATCCTCAAAGCCCAGTGTTGTATGTGTTTTGAGAATCTCAACTTCTTCCGCTGTTAAGTCAACCTTGGAAATTAGCTTGGAATCCACTCGTACTTTTCCAATATCATGCAGGATTGCACCGATAGCCAAAGTCTCAATTTTTTCACGGTCAAGTAACAGGGCCTTCCCTAAAATAGTCGAAAGTACACAAACATTTACTGAATGAGCAAACATTTGGTTGTCCAAACTTCGCATTTCCATCATGTTAACTAGTATATCCTTTTTGAATAGAATCTCCTCAACGATTTTATTGATAATCCTTTTCAAATCAAAACCGTCGAACTCTTTTCCCAGTCGAACAGACCTTGTACTTTTCTCTAAAATCTCCATAGCCTCACGACGGTGTTCTTCACTAATAACATCCTCTACAATTACATCATCAAAACGATCATCCTCAATGTAAAGGATAGAAATCCCCATATCTCTTAATTTGGCAATATATAATGGAGTGAGTTTAACACCTTTACCTAAAAGGATTCTGCCCGCGCTGGAGAAAATAGTTTTACCCAAGACATCCCCCATTGTTAACGAATTAACACTTACTTGCCGCATATAGAGGTTTGCTCCTTCCTGTCGAAGCATATTATTTAACCATTATATAATCCTACACCATTTTTCGCTATTTTCACAGTCCATATTATATAGAAGTTGATGACGGGAATAGCAGTTGGTAGTATACTATAAAAGCGATGTCTAAAGTGAGGTATAATAATGTTTCTAGATGTATTCATAATATGCATTCTTGGTTTTGTTGCAGCAATGGTCGATGCAATTGCTGGAGGAGGAGGACTTATAAGTTTACCAGCATTACTAATGGTGGGTGTCCCCCCCCATCTAGCACTTGGAACTAATAAATTTGCAGCTTCCCTGGCTTCCTTAAACAGTTCTATAACCTTCGCTCGCTCTGGGAAAGTTCACTTTCCACTCGTCAAGTGGCAGATTCCTTTTACACTAATCGGTGCATTTCTAGGTGCTTGGACGGTTCTCAGTGTCAGTTCCGATTTTTTGAATAAAGCTGTCCTATTCTTAATTCTATTTGTTGGAATATACACTTTGTTCCATAAAAACTTAGGGATCGAGAATAAATTCAAGGAACTAAGTCCTTCAAGGATAGTTGCGGGCTGTCTATTTGCGTTGATCCTTGGATTCTACGATGGTTTTTTTGGTCCAGGAACAGGATCCTTCCTAATTTTTTCATTCATCGCATTGTTTGGATTCGATTTCGTCGTTGCATCTGCAAATTCCAAAGTTTTAAATTTCACAAGCAATATTGCTTCTCTTCTCCTCTTTGCTTGGAATGGGAAGATTCTCCTTTCTTATGGAATCCCCATGGCCATATTTATGATTTTAGGCTCTTATGTAGGCACGAAGCTTGCCATTCATCGTGGTGTTGAAATAGTGAAGCCTCTATTTGTTATAATGTCTCTATTAGTAGCTGCAAAACTAATTTTTCAGTATTTATAACTTACCATCTCAGGAACCGAAGCGACTGCTTATAAACTGTTGTCATTTAGTCTACTGTAACAATTGACTCCCGCTAGGGCTGCATAGCCTCCTATCGGGAGTCAATTTTCTACATATAACTATATAAATAAGTTCTATTTTGGGTCTTTATCCCACGATTCCGGACCTCTCGGATAACCCTGTGGATATTGAAGCTCTGGGTGTTTTTCATCAGCCAATCCGAATAATCGTATTCTTAACCAGTTTGGACCGGTTCGTGCACTAATTAATAAATACCCTTGAGTACTATTTCGAAAGCGAAAATCAAGAATTCCGTAAGATACTGTAGCATCTTGCCCTCTCATAACATAGGAAACCGGCAAGGAATGTGTGTGCCTCTCTTCAATAGACAGATTAGCTTGAAGTACAGCCTGATATAGCGTACTAGAGTCTTGGCAAATGCCTCCTCCAATGTCTTTGACCATCGACTGATTTACAAAGACAATGGCAGGGGAATAACCAGTAGCTACCGTACGTTCTCCAACTACCTCATTGAATGAAAATACTTCTCCAGGTGGAATTAATCGATTATCCAACGCCATAGTGGCTAAACGCACATTATTAGTTCGTTGCCCATCGTGAGGATTAAAATAGGTCGTGTAGTCTCCTAATTTATCTCCAATTTCAAATATATCATCCGTGCTGGGCCTAGCCGGAATAACATTCACAACAGCGTCAACATTTTTTTGTACCTGATCTTGGGAAATCTTTAACCAGGTCGCTTCAATATCAAGGTCTCTTCCCGATAGTCCGTCTGTCTTTTTCAATTGACCAGCATCAAACTTAATGGTTGCAACCTGGGCAGGTTGATTAATCAACCTGCTAAATTCTTGTAGCTGTGTAATAATTTCTGCTTGATCTAATCTAATGCTATCGGATGAAATGATCAAGGGTCGCGCCAGGTTTTGAAAAACATCTCCAACCCAAGAGCCCGTTGTAGCAGGGTAAACCTGATCTAACCAATGTTCAATCTCTGTATAAGTGTGTTCCCACTTCAAAGGATAAACTTGATCCTCATACGTAACAGTATTTGGGAGTTTTTCTCTTATTAGAGCAGATACTTGATCTCTACTTAATCCAGAAATATCCTGGTCCCATATCATTAACCCTGATGGTGCCCGGTCACGCGTATTGCCATACGAAATAACAGCTCCAAACCCCAGTGTAACACATAGTTGTAGCAATAAAGCTAAGATAAGAAACCTTGTTTTTTTCATAGTAGCTACATCCATTAATCTTTCTTAGTTTTTCTGCAAATGAGAGGTAACTTCCATCAACGTGCTTCTAGTTTTAATGTGAGTCACCATTTCAGGCGTAATGTATTCTCCAGCACGCAAAATATCCCCATTGTCTAAAATAATATCCTTCTCAACTTTTTTGCTGATGAAATATTGGAGTTGGCGTTGTTCAAACAGGTTAAAATCAGCTTCTAGCTCTTCAGATGCATCCACTTTCTCAATAAAATCTTCGGTACCGATGCCATCTTCATTTTCCGCAATATTCTGTAACAGATCAGGATTCTCTATTTGAGATATTGGTTCATCCTTGAATTTGGAATTGTCAAAGTCTTGGGGAATCGATTCCCCTTCAATAATCAGTAATTCCTTACCTAAAGTAATGATTTTTTCAGCCTCAATCTTTTGCATCTGTCCCTCTGATTCAAAAAGACAAGAAGCTATATAGCCGGTTTCCTCATCAATAATTATTTCTTTGACTTCTCCAATAAGTTGTCCCTTTTTCGTTAACACTTTTGTTCCTATTACTCGGATATCTTGCTTTAACAAATTCTGAATCTCTGTATTTTGCGCAACATCTTGTATTACTCCCTGATGTGGGACAGTAATTGCAAATTCTCCAATGCCTAAGATATCAGTGAAGGAAACGACCTTAGCACCAAAATAATCCGAAGGTTGGTCAATAATTATAAAATCCATAGATTTGCCCTGTGGGTTAAGAACCAAATCCTTGACAACCCCAATTTGTGTCCCGTCCGAAATACTAATAACACGCAAGCCAATTATTACTTTTGTCTTCTTCATAGGCTAAAGCCCCCTAATCATTAAAATATTTGTTAAGGTTTTCTTTGATCATCCATGTAACAAAGCGATGCTGAAGCACTGGATCAAATCGTGATATATTAGTTTTAACATGTATCTTTAACTCCGTTATAGCATAATCACGTTCCCCTAGATTGTTAAGCAACCAATAACAATCCATGATTAAACACAAGGCTAAATCCGGCATCGGATTAAGAGCTAATGCACGGAAAAAATAACAGGCTGCCTGTTGAAAGTTTTCTAAGTTTTTCTCTTTAAAACCTAAATCAATAAGTTCATCGATTGAAAGCGCCTTTTCAGAATCACAAATGCTCTCTTCCTCGACAGCCCGTTCTTCTTCAATTATGATCGTTTCTTCTTCTACAGGCTCTTTTTCATCCGTGATTTTTTCTTCTGCCACAAGTTCTTTTTCATCTGTGATCTTGATCTCTATCTCTGAATTAACGGAGATAGCCTCATGTACATCCAGTAATTCTTTATTGTTTCTTGTATTTCTATATAATTGTATTTTTGACCATATTGTACCAGAAACAATCAAAATCAGCACAAACAATATCCACCAAGTTGTCCTACCTGACCGAAGAGCTAAAGGAAACAATAATACAGCACAACACAATAAAACAGAAATTGCGAATGCTCTCATTCGGGATATACCAAATACCCTCGCTTGCCAAATCAAAAACGCAACAAATGGAATACTTATTAAAACAACGACAATTTGATATGTCAGAACATGGGCCCCCTCCTTATATTAAACAGTATTTATAAAAATTCGACAGAAGTCTTGTTTCTCCTTCTTATTACTCTTTCGAATTGCATTCTTTACTAAAGTTTCTTTTTGGAAAAAAATATATTATCAAAGGATTATTCAAATTTAGAGAGAATAATATAAACATTGTAGCCATATACAACATGTCTGCTCATCATACATGCTTAGATTTCGGTTTAGGGGGCATATCTATGTCTAGCGATCAGAGAAACGACCCGGAAGAAAAAACCTCTATGTTATTGGAAAGAATACAAACCTTAGAAAGTCAACTAGAAGAAATACGTCTGCAGACTAATGTTCTTTTAGATATTGCACGTGCACTTAATGCGTCCCTTGATCCAAGAGTGATTGCTGCCAATATTATTAGTGCAATTGCTTCACTTATTAGCATTGATCAAGCAAGCGTATGCCTTTACAATGAGAAAACGCAAGATTTTGAAGTTATTGGAGTCTTTGACTCACGTACAATATACCCTCAAATGCCACCAAATCTTGATTTGTCTTTTCTCGCTCAAGTATTATCTGAAGGTGTTACTTATTATTGCTCCCCAGGAGATAGAACACAGGATTGGGAATGGATATGTTGCTTACCCCTTCAGAATGCCCAGCACAAAACAGGCACTATAAATATTCACGCGATTCGACAGGCGGAGATAACTCCAGAACAAATGCAATTCTTAGAAACGGTTGCTGGTCACGCCACTTCTGCCTTGGAGAATGCTCTTCTTTATGCCATTGTAGAACGAGAATCAATTACTGACGGATTAACTGGCGTATATAATCATCGATACTTTCAAAAACGCTTGCATGAATATATTTCACTCTGTCAACGTCATAAACGATCGGTTACTTTTGGCTTACTCATGATTGATGTTGACAACTTCAAACAATTTAATGACCGCTTCGGACATCAATTCGGAGATACAGTATTACAAATTATCGTGAGAGAACTTAGAAATAATTTAAGAGAAGAGGATCTAATTGCCCGTTATGGAGGAGAAGAATTTGCCATTCTTATTCCAGAGGCAACACAAAAGATCGTATTATTTATCAGCGAGAAAATTCGAGAAGTCGTGGAGAAAACCCAAGTTTACAATCAAATAATCGGTATGAATGTTTCTGTTACTGTAAGTATTGGCGTCACACTTTGGCGTTCCACTGATACTCCTGCTTCCGTAATAATGCGAGCAGATCATGCCCTGTATGAAGCAAAAACAACGGGCCGAAATCAAAGTATCTTTAGGTAAATAATTTCTTTTTAATTTACCTGTACAAACATGAAAAACACCCCTTTAATCGAGGGGTGTTTTTGGGTGATTACATTTAACTTGTATTACCATTTATTAAGCTTCAATCGCTCTAGGCATTCTGCCATCATTTTTCGGCAAATTTACAGCTACTTTAACAAGTTGAACGCATGAAGCAGCGATAACAACTGCGCATCCTCCCAGAAATCCACCGATGATTAGTATAGGAATGAAAGCTAACATAAAAACGCCCCCTTCACTCAAAACTTTGTTTTTCTTTTCACTATCGTATTTAACTACGTCATTAATCGTTCTGATCTTCATCATCATATTATCATATATGATTAATAAAAGAAAGTGATTGTGTTCACTTTCCTAAAGTTCTACTCTTCTGAATTATTTCAATTTTATGTTTTTAGTTATCTCCAGATGGTGCCTTGAACCTCACAACGAACTTGTCTTCTAGTAAAATCATCAACCCATTTTTGAAACACCTCAGCTTCTTGTCCGTGAACATGAACAAGAAGTTCAATTACGTCTCTAAAGTCTTCCTTTTCAATTATCCAATTATGTTGGTCAAATTGATACTTAAGCATTTCAAACCATTCATAAGGCACACTTAATACATATATTTGATAGAGTGCCAATTCTTTTAGTTCTGTCTCATTAATTAGTTGCCGGGCAGTTCCTCCATAAGCTCTAGACAACCCGCCGGTCCCCAGTAATACTCCTCCAAAATACCTTACTACAACCAATAATACGTTCCAAATATTTCGATGTTGCAGAATATCCAGTATTGGCCGGCCACCTGTCCCTTGAGGTTCACCATCGTCTGAGGATTTCTCAATAAACCCGTCATGCAGTCGATATGCATAGACGTAGTGACGTGCATTTGGATACTCTTCGCGAATATTCTGCATAGCTTTATCAATTTGCTCCACAGTTGTCAGCGGAACCGCAATACCAATAAAGCGAGATTTATCAATTATCCGTTCCCATGTTTTCCGCTCAGGTAATGTATTAAATCCGTCCACGTTACATCCCCTGTTTGCGAGTTTGTGTTTTAGCAAGAAAAGGTTCAATATCGATTATAAAACGTTCATGCATTCCAAGACCAATTTGACCCGCTTCATCACATACTTCAACTGAAAAAACCAGTTGCCGACGGTTTATTTCAACAAGTTCAGCCGTTGCAAAGACGTTAGCGCCTAAGGGTGTTGCCGCACTATGTTTAATAGTCAAGGAAGTCCCCACACTGGATTGTCCAACAGGCAATGCTAAAGAATTTACAGCAGCTTGTTCCATTAGCGCCACCATTGCTGGCGTCGCGAAGACTTCAAGTTGTCCACTTCCCATTGCCCTAGCAGTATTTGAAGCAGTTACCGTTGTCTTAGCCTGACCTTTTCTTCCGACATTTAAACCCAAAGTGAACACATCCTATTCTCGTAATATTGTAGGTATTGTCATTATTCTATCATAAAACAGCTAATAGCGTCGTGAATTTTTCACAACGCTATTAGCTGTTTTATGGCTCTATTCTACATCCTAGCGACCCAATAGCCGATGTACCCAACAACAATTATGCCTACAATGTGAAGTACCCACCATCCTGTGCGAAACGCTCCCCAAGTCCCTAAGTCAATTCGCTCTCGTAAATCGCTCATTTTTTTCACCTTACTAGTTATTTTTTAATGATGAGCACCTTGTGAAATACCACTAAGGGCATCACCGGCTTCATTTACGTGTATTTTCTCAGTGGCTAAGTCACCTAAGGCAACTATTCCAATTATCTTCCCCTGCTCAGTAACCGGTAATCTCCTAATTTGATATTCAGCCATTATACGTGCGGCTTCGTGCACATCTTGGTCAGAAGTAACTGTGATAACCTCTGAATTCATGATATCTTTAGCAGATGTGCTTTGAATATTTTTACCGTCTGCTATAACCTGAAGGACAATATCCCGATCGGTAATGATACCTAGTACTTTATTCCCTTCACAAACAGGAATTGACCCTATATCACTGCTCCTCATCAACCGTGCTATGTCTACAATTGAAGAACTCGGAGTAACCGACTCAACTTGGCTTGTCATAACGTCACGAACTTTCATGCTTATCCCTTCCTTTTCACAATATTCATATGTAACAACGATAGTATGTACATCTTTGCAAAGAATCATGCAGAGAAATTAAGAAACACAGCCCCTATTTTGGGCAAAAAATTAGTATGATAACTATAAAAAAAACCGTTTAGCAACGGTTTTTTTATTAGCAAAAGGATTTGAATAGGATTCACAGCTCATGGTTTTTTCCCTGAAACTATGGCGACAACACCACCGGCCAAATTATTGAAGGTTACATCTTTTAAACCGCACTCTGTGAAGATACGAGCTAATTCTTCTTGAGCCGGGAACTCTCGGGCTGAGTCGTGAAGATATTGATACGCACTGGCTTTTCTTGCCCAAAACTTGCCCATTAAGGGAACGAGCTTATCGAAATATAACCAATATGCTTGTTTAAAACCCAGCAGTGAAGGTTTTGCCATATCAAGAGATACAACTTTCCCGCCCGGCTTAACTGTTCTCGCCATTTCTCGCAATCCCTGTCTCAAATCCGGTAAATTTCTTAATCCCCAGCCCACAGTTGCACCGTCAAACGAATTATCTTGAAAAGGAAGCTCCATTGCATTCCCTTGAATAAATCGAATATGAGCCGGATTTGATACTTGGCTCAAGGATTTTTCTGCTACTTCCAGCATCTTTTGCGAAAAATCCAAGCCTGTTACATTCCCTTCAGGCCCAACAACATTTCCAATTTCCATTGAAAGTTGTCCTGTCCCACAGCAAACATCAAGTATATGCATACCAGACGTTGCCCCGACCTTTTGAACCGCAAGACGCCGCCATCTTTTATCCATTCCTAAGCTCATTAAGCTATTCATCAAGTCATAACGCCCTGCTATAGAATTAAACGTCTCTTTCACATAAGTGGCCTTATCTTTCCCTGCAAAATCCATCGCAATCTCCCTATCTGTTGATTTTGTTTAAAATAGTATTGACATTTTCTTAAATACTACCCCTACATTAACTATTTGTCTAGAGACCAGTCTCTTTATGTTCAATGTATTACATTTCAATATTAATGATCAAGTATATTGTTTTTGTTTGACCTTATTCCTGACAGGAATTATACTGTAATAAACAGTATACTGTAACAAACAGTACGAAGGGGGCATAGTCTTGTATCGTTCAAAACAAAGCCGTCACAATAACGCATTTATTCTCCTCTTTCTAGAGGAATCCTCATCTGCCTATGGAGCACAGATTCTCTCTAGCTTACAGACAGAAATGCCTTATTGCTTAACGGACAGTCCCAGTGTTTACCGCGCCCTTCAGGAAATGGAAGCAAAACAATGGGTGAAATCAACTTGGCAGACCTCAGACAAGAGTCCTCCTCGAAAATGGTACACCATCACTACCCTCGGAAGCACTGCACTTCATGATTATGCTAAGGATATTGTCCAACGGCATGCTAATTTCGAATTTTTTCTTACCCACTACGCTCTTATTAATAATGACAAGACCGAAAGGAGCTCTCAAAATGAAACCTAAGCAACCTATTGAGTATTCGACGATCGGAATATTATCTTTGGCTCACATGCTTAATGATATGTACAGTAACTATCTTCCTCAAATGCTTCCTTTTCTGGTTGCAGCAACGGCTCTCAGTACCACTAGAGCAGCCATTTTAGTATCAGCGTTTACTATTAGCTCTTCGTTCATTCAGCCAATCTTTGGTTACTTCCTCGACCGGCAGGGGAAGCGTTGGCTTGTCCATGTGGGCACCCTATGGATGGCGATTATGCTCAGTTTGACCGGTCTTGTCACTAACTACCTCCTGCTTGTTTTCCTAGCTACCTTGGCAGGTCTTGGAACTGCCGCCTTCCATCCTCAAGCTTCAACAATGATTACTGTTGTCAGCGGTGACCGAAAAGCAGTTCTCTTATCTACTTTTATAGCTTTTGGAAATATTGGCTTTGCTCTCAGCCCGCTTTTACTGGTTCCCTTGTTTCAAACCTATGGTCTTAGCGCTACTGTTTATACGGTTATCCCAGGAATATTAGTCGCCTTGTTACTCTTTTTCTTTGCCCCCAAGAATAATGTCCTTGGCGGAAACGCTCCTACTTTATCCGAAGTATTACATTCTTTACAAACTGCACGCAAGGAACTCTTAGCTATTACCAGTGTTATTGCGATTCGTGCATTAGCCTATACTGGATTGTTAACCATTCTTCCCTTATATTTTCTAGCACAAAATCTTTCTTCAATTGCCTCTAGTCATTTAGTTTTCATTATGCTGTTTTCTGGAGCAATTGGCGGAATCTTAGGTGGATATATTTCAGATCGTTATGGCCGCAAACTCTTAATTGTCAGTTCGCTGATCCTAGCCACTCCTCTATTTTATGGCTTTTCACACACGCAAGGTATTTTGAGTATTATTTTCTTAGCCCTTGCTGGTGCTTCTCTATTATCCAGCTTTTCTGTGACCGTTGTTGCAGCCCAAGAAGCCATTCCTAATAATAAGTCTTTAGCATCCGGATTAACCATGGGCTTTGCCGGAGGAATCGGAGGTCTACTGGTTATTATAATCGGTCATATAGGAGATCTTTACGGTTTAGCAACGGCAATTTCCGTTTTATTCTTTCTTCCCCTTGTTGCAGGAATTATCGCCTTATTCATGAAAAACCGACCTTCAGCAAAAGCAGAACGAATAGCCGCACGATAAGCATTATAGAGTATAGCTTAGACAAATGAAGAGAAGAAAACCGATAGAGTACAATTAAGTTCGCAAAATTAAAAAAGGGAAAACCATCGGTTACTCC
>NZ_JAJDOO010000015.1 GCF_020595055.1 Desulfosporosinus shakirovi
TTACAAATAGAGTGGGGATGTATAAACCGGAAAACAAGTTTCCTTACATCCCCTTTAGCGTAAACAATAATAATTAACTGTTTAAAGAACTTAAATGAATGGAGTTAGTTTACTGAGCACCGCAACGTAAGAACACGAACTTATAATAAACTTACCTAAAGTAATAAAGACACCTTTCAAAATTTGCTGTATAATTTGCTGTATAATGATAACTGTTATCAATTGTGCATAAAAAATGAAGCACCTTTATCCTGCAATGAAAGGATGTCATGACCATGAATACACTGGAAAAGCTGCATACACTTATAATTTTATTCGCTGTCAGCATAGGTCTGGCACTTGGTCAGATTTCAGTTATAGAGTTAAATGCGGAACACTTTATTGTTCCTTTCTTACTCCTTATGTTATATGGATTGTTCTTAGCAATTCCTATTAAAGATTTAAGGAAGGCCTTTTCAAACACCAAATTTGCGGGAGCAAGTTTAATGATTAATTTCATCTGGACACCTATTTTGGCTTGGGGATTGGGGGCTCTTTTTCTCTCAGACCACCCTGCATTATGGATCGGTTTTATTATGTTAATGGTTACACCTTGCACGGATTGGTATCTGGTTTTTACGGGCATTGCCAAAGGGAATGTACCTATGTCTGCTACGATTCTGCCTGTCAACCTGATCCTACAAGTCCTTCTCTTACCACTTTATCTGTTCCTTTTTGCCGGGGTATTGGAAACTGTCAAAATTTCCGTATTGCTGGAAAGTGTCTTTTTAGTATTAGCTTTACCATTTTTACTCGCCAACGCCACCAGGTTCTTTTTACATAAGATGAGTAAATCGGAAATCCTTGAGGAGAGCTTAATTCCTTTCTTTAGTACAGGACAGATTATCTTTTTAAGCTTAGCTATTGCGGCCATGTTTGCTTCACAGGGCAGATACTTAATAGTAAATATAAAGGTTGTGTATACCTTATTGATACCCGTTTTGCTCTTCTTCCTGATTAACTTTTTAGTAGGACGATATATAAGTCGTCTGTTAAAATTTTCTTATAGAGACTCCGTTAGTTTAAATCTTACAACCCTGGCAAGAAATTCACCCATTGCCTTGGCGATTGCCGTTACGGCGTTTCCGGATGAGCCACTCATAGCCTTAGCTTTAGTTATTGGACCCTTAATTGAATTGCCGGTACTGGCGGTGATTTCTCAAATATTATTATTGATAGAAAGGCAAAGTATTCATTCAAACTCCAGTAATATATAGGGGCAATTGAAAAGCCATATAAGCATGCCGTTTCTGGAAATTAAAGTAAAAAGAATGGACGGGCAGGAAATCGGCGAAGATAAACGAAATAATATTGTGAACTTGGAAATACTCAAGAGGTGAAAAGTATGCGTTTTTCAGGAACCCAAAAGTCCGGCGGGCAGTTTGGCTTGACTTTAATCCTTTTATATATCCTATTGGTGCTTGGGGGCTGCAATAGTACGGAGGGTTTACCCACTGTCAGTGTAAAACCAACGGATTATTCTCTTACCAATCCCCAGCCCATGGAGAATCAAAATGTCTTAAGGGTGGGGATTTCTTCAGTTTTGTCACCACGTGAGACCTTGGCTAATTATCAATTCCTGGCTGACTATCTGCAGAGGAAAATTGGCAGACCGGTGCAATTGATACAACGTCAAAGCTATCAGGAAATCAATGACCTGGTTCGGGACCAGGGGGTTGACGTGGCCTTTATTTGTTCCGGGGCCTATGTCACAGGCCAGCAAGAAAATCTGGAATTATTGGTTGTTCCTGAAGTGAATGGGAAATCAACGTATCAGTCCTATATTATTGTGAATTCAAACAGTAAATTTCAGTCCTTTTCAGACCTTAAAGGTCAGGTCTTTGGTTTCACAGATCCCATTTCCTTTTCCGGGACTATTTCCCCAACCTATATGGTGACCCTCTTAAACAGCCGGCCTACTGAGTTCTTTAGCCGGGTAGTTTACACCTACAGTCATGACAACTCCATTAAAGCAGCTTTGGATAATGTGGTAGATGCTGCCGGAGTGGATTCTTTGGTGTATCAATATTCTGCGGCTAAGGATCCTTCCCTGGCGGCAAAGGTACGGATTATTGCTCGCTCTCCCGAGGTTGGCAGTCCCCCGGTAGTTGTTAACAAAACGCTTGAACCCCATCTTAAAGCAGCTTTATTGGAAGCATTATTGCAAATGGATAATGATCCCGTGGGCGAAAAGGCCTTGCAGTCCCTCTTGTATGACCGATTTGTCTTACCTGATTCTGCAGCCTATGAGCCCATTCAAATCATGGTCAAGGCCAATGCCGAGCTTGATGTCAAAAAGTAATCTCTCGGAGAATTAAGCTAAACTCGGAGTTTAATAACGGTTGTTATCTGGGAATATTGGATAAAGAGGAAAGAGGCTTCTAATGTCATTAAGGTCAGGGTTTAGATGGATATCTGAAAAATCAGTGCGGAATTCCTTTGCAAATTATCTCAAGCAGAAACTTAAGCTGGTTCGAGTGCAGAATAAAATCCTCGGCTTAGTGGTGGGAATAGTCATCCTTTTGAGCGGTATGATTGTTTGGGAGATGGGAAATATCTTAACCAACAATTTGCGCGACCAACTGGATAAGAGGGCAGTTTCCATCGGAAGTGATGTTGCGGCCAGGGCTGCCAACCAGTTATTAATCAATAATGCTTACGCTGTTTATGAACTCTTGCAAGATACCCTCAAAAACAATGAAGATGTCTTGTACATCTTTGTTGTTGATCCCCAAGGAAATGTGTTAGCTCACACCTTTGGGGAGGCATTTCCCAAAGAGTTGCTGAAAGCGAACACTGTGGATGGCTCCCATCAGTTTAATTTGACTGTTTTTCGCACAGAAGTGGGAGTCGTCCGCGACGTTGCCGTGCCAATCTTAAATAGCAAATTAGGGATAGCACGGGTAGGCATGGATGAGAACAGTCTGCAAAAAGCGGTCCTGGGGATGACTTGGAATCTGCTCCTGATTGCCCTTTTTGTGTCTGCCTTAGGGATAATCGCTGCCATTTTGTTAACCCGTTTTTTAACCCATCCTATTCGTGAGTTGGTAGCTTTAACCCAGCGAGTCACCCAAGGAGAGCTGGATGTTCAAGGGGTCGTTCATTCTCAAGACGAAATCGGAGTTTTAACCAATGCCTTCAATTTAATGACGGCGTCCTTAAGTCAGAACTACCGGGAACGTGAGAATCTGATGCTGGAACTTAGAGAAAAGGAAGAGCTGCGCCTGCAGCTCCTGGAAAAAGTGATGACAGCCCAGGAAGAGGAACGCAAACGCATTTCCCGGGAACTGCATGACGAAACCAGCCAGGCCCTGACCTCCCTGATGGTGGGCTTAAAAGTTCTGGAAGCTGAAGCCTCCTTTTGTGCCGTGGGGGATCGCTTACAGGATATGCGTCAGATTGTTTCTCAGACCTTGGACGAAGTTCATCACCTGGCCAGAGAACTTCGTCCCAGTGTCCTGGATGATATGGGATTAGTGCCGGCTTTGGAGCGTTATATTCGGGAATATGAAGCCAAATATGGAACGGAAGTCGATTTTAATGTCACCGGGTTTCAAGAGCAGCGTATCCCCGCCACTATTGAGGTAGCCCTTTATCGCATTGTGCAGGAAGCTTTAACCAATGTGGCTAAATATGCTGAAGCCCGTATGGTTTCCGTTTTGCTGGATTGGCGGGAAGACTGGGTTTCGGCGATTGTTGAAGATGATGGACAAGGCTTTGATCTTCAGGAAAAGGTATCCCAGCCCGGGCGGGGACTTGGACTTTTTGGCATGCAGGAGCGGGCTGCTTTACTGGGGGGAACCTTTAAGATCGAGTCCCAAAAGGGGAAAGGAACCACAGTTTTTATTAAAATCCCCGGTAAACCGAATCAAAGGCAAGGAAATGAGGCGTCTCATGTCTGAAAAGAAACTAAGAATTCTGCTGGCGGATGATCATGCCGTAATGAGAGCGGGACTGCGGGTTTTATTGAATCTGGAAGAGGATATTGAGGTGGTAGGAGAGGCAGCCGACGGGGAAGAAGTCGTTAAGATGGTGGATGGAATTCTGCCGGATTTGGTTTTACTTGATCTCACCATGCCCAACTTGAGCGGCATAGAATGCATTGACCGCATTTTAGAGAAGCATCCGGCGATGAAAATCCTGGTTTTGACAATGCATGATGATGAAGAGTATATGAAAGCAGTCATTCGGGCCGGAGGGAAAGGGTATGTTCTAAAAAAGGCCGCCGATGTGGAACTGCTCTCAGCTATCCGCACCGTTTCCCGGGGCGAACTCTATATCTATCCTCCACTGGCTGCCGCTTTGCTTTACCAGATGGTGGGTCCGCAAAATCCGGGCAGCAAGGAGAAAACGGAAAAAAGACTCAGCGAGCGGGAACGGGAAGTCCTTAAGTACCTGGCTCTTGGACATACGAATCAGGATATAGCCGAACTGCTGCATATTAGTGTAAAGACAGTGGAAACCTATAAAACTCGCGTCATGGAAAAGCTTGAACTGCGTAAACGGGCTGAACTGGTGCGCTACGCCATGGAAAATGGAATTATTAACGCTTAAAAACCTGACAGGTGTCAGGTTTTTTCCTGATTGGCAAAGACCATAAGAAGGGGTATGTTTAAGGTTAAGACGATCTTGTTTAGGATTTCTTGGTAAGATACATTGAAATTTCTCCGTAAAATAAGGCTAGAGAAAGTTGTTCATTGGAGAGGGGGGACGAGTTGTCAATTAGCGTCATACGCATAGCACGAATATTTGGGGTTGGCTTACTTATGGCGATGTTCATCACGGGCTGCGGAATTTCTAAAAATACCAATCCACCCACAGTGACAACGCCCGCAGAGAGTACGCAGAAACAAGAAAGAGCTTTAGAAACGTCGAAAAACCAGACTCACGACTATGCAGATTCAACCTCTGTCGCAAATAACTCTCTACCTAAGTCTTTAACCGGGGAATCCATGATTTCTTCCGGTCAATTGGACGAGGGGCTTAAAGCAAAAGCAGACTGGCAGATCATTGATGTTCGTGAACCCGGTGAGTTTACGACGGAGCATGTTCCTCAAGCCATCAATATTCCCTTGGAGTCGGTGGAAGCTCAAATGTCTGAGATTTCCCAGGATAAAAATGTGATTCTCATTTGCCGTACGGGAGTTCGAGCCTTTTCCGCTTGGCAGACTTTGGTGGGCAAAGGATATGATCCGCTGCATTTAAAGGTTTTAGTGGGCGGAATGGTACAGTGGCAGAGTTTAGGGAATAGAGAAGTCACAGATAGTATCTGGGGGTGTTGATTCCGGGGGAGATCCTGGGGATGTTGTCAGGATAAACCCTGACAGAAAAGGCTTTTTCTATAGGGATAAGGAGAAGCAGATTTAGGATTAATCCCGCTACAGGCAGACTAAATTCAGGGATAAGATGGAGGCAGGTGAAGAAATTCACCTGCCTCCGAGTCTTGAGAGCCTAAATATCCATCTAAGTTGTCAAGACCGATAGGGTGTCCTGGAGAAATTCGGCGCCTGCCCGTATTTGGCGAAGGTGGCAAGCACTTATCATGATAAGGAGATGAGACCATGGGAAAACGGTATGCTATGGTGATTGACCTGCGCAAGTGCGTTGGTTGTCATGCATGTGAAGTGGCCTGTAAAAGTGAGAACAATGTGCCGCTGGGTGTCAACAGATCCTGGGTCGAGGAGCTGGAAACCGGGAAATTCCCCAATGTTTCCCGCCATCGCTTGCCTCGGCTGTGCAATCACTGCGAGAATCCGTCCTGCCTCAATGTTTGTCCCGTTAAAGCCACCTACCAGCTGGAGGATGGGACGGTACTGGTGGATTATGAGCGTTGTATCGGCTGCAAGTATTGTATTGCCGCCTGTCCCTACGATGCCCGCTTCATTAATCGGGAGCGCAAAACGGCTGAAAAATGTACCTACTGTCATGATCGGGTTGCAGCAGGTCTGCTGCCGGCTTGTGTTAACACCTGCATCGGCGGTGCCCGTTATTTTGGGGACTTGAATGATCCCCAGAGTGAAGTGGCCAAATTGCTGGCAACTGAGGCTGTGACGGTGAGCAAACCGGAAACCAATAATCGTCCTCAGACCTACTACATCAGAGCAGATGAAAAGGCCTTGCGTCCCAATCTGTTAAACATTGTTGGGGGTGGAAAATAATGATCACGGTTCATTTCTTTGACGTACCCCATGAGATTTACTGGGGTTTACTCATTGCCTTGTATTTTTACTACACGGGAATGAGCGCCGGTTCCTTTATCCTGACCAGTTTGGGAACTGTTTTTGGAATTGAAAAGTATAAAAAAGTCTCAAAAGTGGGGGTGATCATGGCCATTGTCCTGCTGCTTTTTGCCCCCTTGCATCTGCTTTTTGACCTGTCTCAGCCGGGGAGATTCATTAATCTTTTCACCCATGTCAATCTTACCTCAGCCATGTCCTGGGGCGTTTATCTTCTGATTCTCTATCCGGCTTGCCTGATGATTTATGCTTGGTTTCTTTTCCGTCAGGACTTTGTCAAGGGCTTAAACCAAGGCGGCTTTAAAGCATCCCTCTACCGCTTTTTGCTCTTTGGCAAAACGGATATGTCTGAAGCGTCCAAAGAGAATGACAAAAAACAAGCCAAATTTTTCGGAACCTTGGGGGTTCCTCTGGCTTTAGCGGTTCACGGGTATACGGGCTTCATACTAGGCAATGTGCAGGCTCGTGCTATTTGGCATACACCCCTCATGCCGATTATTTTCTTGATGTCAGCCATGGTTTCAGGCACCGGTCTTTTTATAATCGTCTTGATGCTGGTGGAGAAATTCAAATTTGGCCGTCTTAACGAGGATATCAAAGCCTTAATTGCGGATATTGCCAACCTCATGAAGTGGTTCATTGTTGTGGACGGAGCTCTCATGATTATCTACTTTATTGTTCTTTGGTATTCCTCTGAATCCGGGTATGCTGCCGGCTATTTCCTCCTGCATAACGAAGGTTGGAGTTTCTTAGGACTGGAAAACATTCTGGGCATGCTCGTTCCCTTGTTAATTCTCCTATCCAAAAAAGCCCGTCAAAGTCTCCCGGCCGTGGTGATTGCTTCCGTTCTGACGATTATCGGAGTGCTGGCCATGCGGATAAACCTGGTGATCGGCGGCCAAAAATTGCCCCTGACGGGCAGCAAAATCGTCGAGTACGTGACCTCCGGACAGGACATCGCCATTGTGTTGGGGATTGCTCTGGCGGTGATAGTGGTATTGTCCTTCTTATACTCAGTTCTGCCTATGAATCGCCCGGGAGCTCAGGAACGAGCAGAAATACAAGGAAATAAAACCATTCCAACAACGAAGGGGGTTGCCCAATAAGATGGAAACAACACGCAGAAAATTTCTCCAGGGTGCCGCTGCTTTGGGTGTAACCATGGCTGTGGCCCCAATGGTGTTCGCAGATACTGCCTCCCAAGGAATTCCCGGCTGGAAAGAGGGTTCCCCCTCGGAAGATGCTTTGGATACTGACCCCGGCGTAAGCTTTGTCTACTCAACCTGCTTAGGCTGCCGCAGTGATTGCAGTTTAAGAGGCAAAATCAAAGACGGTGTGGTTATCAAACTGGATGGCAATCCCTACAGCCAGATGACCACGGATACGCCCCTGAACTATGCTGCCGATCCCCAAGAAGCCAGAAAGTCGGCAGGAAAACTTTGTCCCCGCGGGCAAGCCGGCCTCCAGCTGCTCTATGATCCTCTCAGGGTCCAACAGCCCTTAAAACGGGCGGGCAAACGGGGAGAGAATAAATGGCAAGCCATTAGCTGGGATCAAGCCTACAAAGAAATCATTGAAGGCGGAAATCTGTTCGGGGAAGGAAATGTTGAGGGATTAAAGGCTGTCAACGATCTCAACACCCCCATCGATCCCGAAGCTCCGGAGCTGGGTCCCAAAGCCAATCAATTTGTCTTCTTAGCGGGACGGATCGAGAATAGCCGTTCTGAACTTGTCAAACGTTTTGTGAATAATTCCTTCGGCTCCATTAACTGGTTTGAGCACACAACGGTGTGTGAACAGAGCCACCACATTGCCACTGGATTTACCTTTGCGGGCAAACATCACTTGAAGCCAGACTTTGAAAACACGAAGCTCATACTCAATTTTGGTGCCAACTATGGAGAGGCAAATTTCCCGATGAATGGGTTAAGCCGTAAATTGGCTAATTTCAAACTAAATAAGGGTAAGTTGATTACGGTGGATCCGCGATTTTCTGTCAGCGCTTCAAAATCCGACGAATGGGTTCCGGTTCTACCTGGAACGGATGCCGCTTTAGCTTTAGGAATCATCCAATGGATTATTGACAATCAGCGCTACGACAAGTCCTTTCTGGAAGCGCCTTCCAAAGAAGCCGCCGCCAAGAAAGGAGAAGCGAGTTGGTCAGACGCCACCTACTTGGTTCGCAGCGATAATGGCAAGTATTTGCGGGGAGATGAAGCAGGGCTGGGAGGGACTAAAGAGGACTACGTGGTTTTAGTTGCCGGAGTTCCAACCTTAGCAGGGAAAGCGGATGCCGGGGACTTGCTCGAGGAAGGGGCAGTCAATCAAATCCCCTGCAAAACCTCCTTCCAGCTTTTAACTGAAGGAGCTAAAGAGAAAAGTCTGGATGAGTACGCCAAGATCTGCGGAATTCCCAAAGAACAAATCATCCGAGTCGCCGATGAGTTCTCCTCCTGCGGCAAGCTGGCGGTGGCAGATTTCTACCGGGGTCCGGTCCAGCACACCAATGGTTTCCAAGCCGGCCGAGCCATCTGTATTCTAAATATGTTGGTAGGCAACGTGGATCACCGCGGCGGCTATCAGGCCGGGGGCACATCCCTCAGTTACATGGGAGATAAGAACGGAAAATACCAAGTGGCCAAACTTCATCCCGGTGCCGTGAAGCCCAAGGGAGTCCGGATTTCCCGGGAACAAGCCAACTATGAGGATTCCACGGAATTTAAGAAGAAGGGCTATCCTGCCAAGCGTCCCTGGTTTCCTTTAACCAAAGATGTTTACCAGGAGGTGGTGGCCGGAGTGATGGATGGCTACCCTTATCCGGCGAAGATCCTTTGGCTGCACATGGGAACCCCGGCTTATGCTATACCCGGCATGAAAGACCGGATTATTGCAGCTTTTAAGGATACTGAGAAAATTCCCCTCTTTATTGCTACGGATATCGTCATTGGCGATACCTCTATGTATGCGGATTATATCCTGCCGGAGGTCACTTATTTGGAACAATGGAATGCTCTGGGAGCCGCACCGACGATTTTGGGGTTAGTGGCCGATGTTCGTCAGCCCATGACCCATGTATTGCCGGAAACAAAATCCCTGGAAAACATCTGCATTGATCTGGCTAAGCGCATGAACCTTTCCGGGTTTGGAGATAATGGTTTTGGGGCGGGGATACCTCTTAATAAAGAAGAAGATTGGTATTTGAAATTGGTGGCTAACTTTGCCAGCCAATACGGAAAAATACCCGGGGCTACGGAAGAAGCTCAGGTAAACTATATCCTTGCCCGGGGCGGAGTGTTTGACGCCGGCGGGGCCTACGAGGGACTGATGATGAAAAGTAAGGTAGCCAGCCTTTGTACAATTTATGCAGAAAAAGTCGCCACCACCAAGGATTCTATGACGGGCAAACCCTTTGACGGCATCCCTAAATACTATCCTGTGCAGGATGCCAAGGACCAAGAAATTAAGGACGACGGCTATCCCTTTATCGCAACCACTTACAAGCAGGCCTTCCAAACCCACAGCAGAACCATTTCTGCTCCTTGGTTAACAGAGATTCAACCGGAGAACTTCATCGAAATGAATAACGAAGACGGGGAACAACTGGGGGTGAAGGACGGCGAGCTGGTTAAGGTGAGCGGGCCCAGTAATCAGGAGGGAGTTCAAGGGAAGGTTCGCCTGCGGCCGGGAGTACGGCCGGGAGTGGTCATTGCCAGCGTTGGCTATGGTCACTGGAACTATGGCGCTGCAGATGCGGTCATCGACGGCAAAAATATGCCGGGGGATGCGAAGCGGGGCAAAGGGGTAAACATCAATTATGCTATGCGGGTTGACGATTCCATTGGCAACGTCTGCCTGGAAGATAAGATTGGGGGAAGCTGTTCCTTCTATGATTCTCGGGTGAAAGTTGAAAAAGTCTAAGAAGGTGAAGTAATGACGCAGTCAGCGGATTTCCAAAGCGAGTCTCTGAACCGGGCAGTTCTCTATAACCTGTTTGCAGGGTCCTTAGCCCGCAAAGTGGATGACTCCTGGCTTAATCCAGGTTTTCGGGAGAAACTTCACTTGGGATTGCCCCCTGTCTCAGGCAAGGAAGAAGTCTTACAAGCCTTAACAAGGGCAGCTGAAGACCCTAAGTATTTTGCAGAGCTGCAGCTGGACTATGATGCCTTATTTAATGTGCCGGGTCCCAAACTTACCTTTCCTTATGAATCCTGTTATACTCATCGGAATATTGATGGAACCTATGGGCGTCTCTGGCAGGAGCCGGCCCAGGATATGCATCGTATTTTAGAGGAATGGGAGATTATCTTCGCGGAGGGCTGGAATCTCATCCCGGATCATGTGGCCATTGAACTCTCCTTTATGGCCGAGCTTTGCCGGCGGACCGGTCTCGCCCAAGAGGCTGAGGATCTGCAGCGGCTTCAGGAATGGCAAAGAGAGTTTTTTCAGGCTCATCTCAATTCGTGGCTGGGGGAGTTTGTCACGGTCTTGGCTAAGAAAGCCGGTACGGAATTCTATCAAGGTTTAGCCCAGTTGCTCGGGGCCTTTTTAGAGGAAGAAAAAGAAGGTTTAAAGGCAGCTTTAGAATTGGAAAAATAATTTAAGAATTGAATTACAATCTTAAGCAGCAGCAGAGATCACTCAAATTCGAGTAGTCTCTGCTGGTTTTTTGTACTACCAGAAAGTATAAACTTGCGTTATATACTGCAAGAAAGGTAATCCGCGCGAAGACAGTGTCTTCAGGCACCAACCAAGTTTTCTATACCTGACTCAAGCGGATGATGAATTTGTAATTCTTAACTCTTAACTCTTAACTCTCAGAACTGAGCTGGGAGTTTTCGTTTTTTATAACATTGACAAAATAAGTTTCACCTCATATAATTAGTATATTATAAATTGCTAATATACTAATTATATGAGGTGATTCAATGACTTATCTGGGTAACAAACTCATTGCAAATGTCTTCAAAGCATTAGGTCATCCTACAAGAATCCAAATAGTTAAGCTCTTAAGAAATGGTGAACTGTGTGTTTGTGATATTCTACCTGATCTTGATTCTGAACAATCTAACACATCTCAGCATCTTACTGTGTTAAAAAATCAGGGTATTGTTGAAAGCAGAAAAGAGGGATCTAAGGTTATCTATTCAATTAAAAGTGAGAAAATTTATGAGATGATTGATCTTGTCGAAGCAATTATTCTAAATCAAATTGAAGAAACAAAGACTTCACTGTCAAAATAATAAGGTTGAGATGCTATGGCAACTCAATGTAATTTGGGATATAGAATCAAGGGAGATGATCACTTGTTTATTTTTGAATGGCTAAATAACCAATTGCTTAGAATGGAGTGGCTCAGTAATTTAGTAAAGCTCTTGGTAGAAAAGGTTTTTGGGTTAAGCATCCAGGATCGCTTAGGCGGAAGCATTCATTTCTATATTTATGACGTCATAAAAATCTTCATCTTGCTTTCAGTCTTAATCTTTACAATTTCCTATATCCAAAGTTTTTTCCCACCGGAGAGAACCAGAAAGATATTAGGCAGATACAAAGGAGTTTCTGCTAATATTTTAGGCGCTTTACTTGGAACGGTCACACCCTTTTGTTCCTGCTCTTCCATACCCTTGTTCATAGGCTTTACCAGTGCAGGTCTGCCGATCGGTGTGACGTTTTCATTTTTAATATCCTCTCCTCTTGTCGATTTAGCCTCAGTTATTTTACTGGCCAGTATCTTTAACTGGAAAATTGCCATAGCTTATGTGGTTGTTGGGATTGTCCTGGCAGTGATTGGCGGTACCATCATTAGTAAGGCGAAGCTTGAGAAGTATGTAGAATCCTTTGTCTTTGGCAATAAGATACTTGAGGTGGATCAAGAAGAGCTGACGACTCGTGAAAGAATGGATTATGCCAGAGATCAGGTCTTAGACATCATTAAAAAAGTATGGCTCTATATTCTCATCGGGGTAGGAATAGGGGCGGCCATCCACAATTGGATTCCTGAAAACATCATTTCAGCAGTCCTGGGCCAGGATAAATGGTATTCGGTCTTGTTAGCCACCCTTGTGGGTGTGCCAATGTATGCGGATATCTTCGGAACCTTGCCCGTCGCTGAAGCCTTAGTATTAAAAGGGGTAGGGATTGGAACTGCCTTATCCTTCATGATGGCTGTAACAGCCCTCTCACTGCCTTCCATGATCTTGTTAAAGAAAGTTGTGAAGATGAGACTTTTAGCGATTTTTGCGGGTATTGTTACTCTGGGAATTCTTATCATTGGCTACTCTTTCAATGCCTTTGGTTATTTATTGATGTAGTCGAAGTTTAACATCTCCGAAAAATTGCATTTACGGATGTCATGGATGGGGTGTAAGTTAAAGTTCTTAGAGTTTATAATGGCATATTTATGGGGGTTAATTGGCTTTTAAATCTTTTGTTTGATATTTTAACGAAAAAAGTTAGGGAGTGGATTGGTATGATCATTAAGATTTTAGGTTCAGGGTGTAAAAATTGTGAGACTTTAAAAGAAAATACGGAGAAAACATTAAAAGAGACAGGCATAACGGCGGAAATTATTAAAGTCAATGACCTTAAGGAGGTTATGGCCTATGGGGTAATGTCGACCCCGGCCTTAGTGATTGATGAGAAGGTTGTTTCCGTTGGTAAGGTTTTAAAGCCGAAGGAAATAGCTAAGATCCTCGAAAATCATAAGTGAAATAGGTTTAGCCTCAGGCCCTTTTTAATAACACACTTGTCGCAGCAAATTTTTTTCCACCGGAAGCGACAGATAAGGTGGCTGTATTTTCTTGTACTCAGAAAATACAGCTGTTTTTTAATGTAATTTTAGAACTAACTGTAGACAGGGGGCGTTGTAGCTGGTATTATTCCAAAGTGGAATGTTTTGTATGAAGGAATATTATAATACAAGGAGAATAACATATTGATCGAAAGGATGTTGATCCTGTGAATCTGGCACGTTTGAAGACTTTGGCCATGGTGGCTCAAAGCGGAAGTATTAGTAAGGCGGCGCTTGAGCTTAACCTTACCCAGCCGGCGGTAACAAAGCACATCCAAAGCTTGGAGGAGTACTATGGGAGGCCTCTCATTGATCGCTCAGCCAGAGAGGCCGTGCTCACGGAAGAAGGACAACTTCTTAATCGTTATGTGCTGGAAGTGCTCCGATTGATGTATGAAGCAGAAAGGGCGCTGGCTAAAATGAGCAAAACCGTTCAAGGATCTTTGCGTATAGGAGCGAGTTCGATTCCCGGACAGTATATACTACCACTTGCCCTGGGGGAATTCAGCCGAAATTATCCGGAAGTGGACATAGCCGTGGAGATAGGAGATACAGAGCAGATTACTCGCCTCGTATTAGAAAACAAAGTGGATCTCGGCTTAGTGGGAAATGCAGTGAAGGAGCGGCAGTTGGAATGTTATCCTTGTGCGGAGGATGAACTGGTTCTGATCCTGCCTCCGGACCATCCCCTGGCGCAAGCAGAGGAGATCCGGGCAGAAGATCTCTGCGGGGAAAAAATGGTGTGGCGGGAGATTGGCTCAGGGACGCGGAAGACCGTCGAGGGTTGGTTGGCTCAAGCCGGAGTTAAGCTGGGAGAGAAAAAGGGGAGTGTAGAACTGGGCAGCACGGGTGCGGTCGTGGCAGCCGTTGAAGCGGGTTTGGGTTTGTCCATTGTCTCAATTTGGGCTGTTGTCCGTCCTTTGGCCTTCAAAACATTGGCGGTTAGGCGATTAAAAAATCTAAGTATGAAACGTCGGCTGTATGTTATCCAGTCGACTCAAAATACGCGCCGACCTGCTCAGGCTTTTTTCGATTTTATCCTGGGTGACGAAGGAAAGTGTGCGCTGGATCGGGTTTTCACAGAGATTCCATGGTTCCCTGTACAGGAATGATCACACCTTAAGCTCGATAGGGCAGATTTGGGTGATTAATGCTTTTTGGGTTCATTAAATAATGAAAGAGGTGAATTAACTTTAAAATGGAAAAGAAAAATCCAAAACTAGGTGGTAAGCTTCTTGTTCTTGCCCTGATCGTTCTGGCAGTTTGTAGCTATTTTCTAATTCCTTCTGTAAGAAACACCTTGAACAATATTTTCAACATGTTTGCCAGCGGAGATTTTACCGTTGTGAAAGAATTTGTAAACTCTTACGGTCCTTATGCTATGGTAGTTTCCTTCCTTCTGATGATCTTACAATCTGTTCTGGCACCGCTTCCCGCTTTCCTGCTTACTTTTGCAAATGCCAACCTGTTCGGTTGGTGGCAGGGTGCCATTTTATCCTGGAGCAGTGCCATGGCAGGTGCGGCACTTTGTTTTTGGATTGCCAAAATTTTGGGCAGAGATGTGGTGGAAAAAATCACAAGCAAAGCTGGCCTTAAGCAATTCGATCTATTTTTTGAACGTTACGGAAAACAGAGCATCTTGATTTGCAGACTGCTTCCTTTTATGTCCTTTGATATCGTCAGTTATGCTGCAGGACTTACCTCTATGAAATTTTGGCCCTTTTTTTTAGCTACGGGTCTTGGACAGTTACCCGCAACCCTTGTTTATTCTTATGTCGGCGGCATGTTAACGGGTGGAGCAAAATTGTTTGTAACAGCGCTTCTGATCCTCTTTGCGCTCTCTGTCCTGGTTGTCCTCATCCGTCAAATTTATACAGCAAAACATAAAGCAACTTCGACTTTGAGACCATAAGGGTAGCTAGTTTTGAGCAATACCCGGAACCCTCTTTGGAGCAGGATTTACCAAGATAAAATACTTCGCCTGCATGTTCTCAACAATGATTGGAATTATTCCCGGGGTTCTGGTTTTTACGAACCTAGGAGAAAGGCTTTAGATGAAAGATCTACTGTTTATACTAGTTGTTGGAATACTGTCTCTGATGGTTATCGTATCAGTCCTCTTAAAGAGGAGAGTTTCCTTTGATGAGTTGCAATCTAAGGTTCTAAACAAACAGGAGTGTCTTTGACAAAGTAATTTAATTCCAAACTCTATTAAATACGGCACTATGACACTGTTTGGTAAAAAATATTTGACATTTCAAAATAATGGAGGATGAATAAATGAAAAAGGTATTATCCTTAGTTTTAACACTTGTAGTAATTATGGCATTAGTAACAGGATGTGGTTCAAAGTCAAATACTCAAAGTACAGAGACAAACAAGGAATTTAAATTGGGTGAACTATCAGACACAAAGACTATGGTGGTCAATAAGGATAAGAAAGAAATCCAAATGCTGGCTCAAGTAAATGGCAAGTACTTAACCGAAGATACCAGACATGGGGTAGTTTTTAAGGAAGGAACCAACGGGGAAAAGTCAGTATTAAGAGGAATGGCTAATCAAAATGATTTTTACAATGCCCTTCTGGAAATAAGCGCCAAACCAGGCAACAACATTTCCTTAGATGACATGAAATTGGCAGCTGAGAGCGTTGAAGGTTCTAAGCTTAATGTATTTGTTACCTGGAATGGACTCGGAAAAGAAATACCATTCAGTGACATATTAAAGTCAAATGAGAAGAGACCGATGGATATACGATTTGGAGGTAACATTGAGGCTGCAACGAGTCTGAAAACAGGATGTATTCTATGCCTGGATAGCTGTGCAGTGGGTATTACCAGCGACGCTGCCTTTAAAGCTAATGAACTTACATTAAAAAAACAAGTTAAAATTACCGGTAATCCAGATGTTCTCCCCCCGGATGGGACAAAGGTTGCAGTAATATTCAGACTGGCACAGTAGTTAACACATGGCAGGTACGGGATATTTCTTGTACCTGTCTATTATTTTTTATTATCGGGAGGATTCTATGAGATTATTTGCCTTAATTTACAACACCTTTGTTTGGGGGTTGTTAACAGCTATCATAGCCTTTAATAACCAATGGCTGGAAATGAGAATCAATATTGGTTATATAATTCCGGTTATAATGTTCATCCTAATAACTGCTGTATTGATTTATAAAAAGCCGGTCATTATGACGGTAAGATTTACTCTGTTAAATCTCATGTCATGTTTTCTCCTTGTTTATTTCATTATAGGAAGCAAAAGATTGACAGTGGTGCCGGCAGCAATAATACGAGAGGCCATTAATAAGACAGACATTACCTTCCCTGCGATTAACATGTTTTTAATCCTCTGCTTAGGTTTAGGTTTAATTGTAATTTGGCTATGGAAACCAAAGAGTTCTCAATAAAACCTTCGGATGTGTGGGATTCATCTATATAGGAATTGGGCTAACTATTATTCCCATAGCTTACTTTATTGGGGCTTGCTCTTATCATCACCTTACTTTTGAGGTTTGTCATTGAAGAACTAACTGCAGACCGAGTAAGCCCGAGGAACTGTTGAATCAGTTTCTCGGGCTTATCATGGTTTTTCACCTTAACTCTGCAGGGTAAACCAAAAGTGAGTTAGAGTGAGTAGATTGAACAACGAGCGGTGAAATACTAACCCCAAAAACGCACGGGGAAGCTTTAAGTGAAAAAAACCTGAATAAGAGCGCGGTTGTTCAATTCAAAGATTTAGTAAGGGATCAGTCCACACTCCTCTAAAATTTGCTGACCTTGTTTGCTTAAAATCAAGTCCAGAAAATCCTTTGCCGCTACCGGATTTTCCGCATTTTTCGGAATAGCAATGGCAAATTCAATAGGTGCACCGGGAATAGTGATCATTTCGCCGGAATTCTTTCCTTGCAAACTCACGCTAGACTGGCTGTAATAGTCTGCATAGGTCGGGTTGGAGAGGTTTATCTTTTCCGGCAGAGTCAGATATCTCAAGCCAAACTGATTGACCACACAGAGGTATTCAAAGCCATAGTCTAGTTTACCTACCAACACATCAGAGGCCAAATCATAGGATTTGGGATAAATCAAGTCCCCCCTGCAGATCTGGTCCAGCTCTTTAAAGAGACCCCTCCGTCCGTAATATTGCTCCGACAGCTGCCAGACCATCAGTGTACGATAACCGCAGGGGTCTAAATGTTGGTTCGACCGTCCAAAGGTGACTTCTTCCCTAAGCAGGATATCAAACCAGTTCCGGGCATTGATTTCTCCACTGCCCCTGGAAAACTCGTTATAAGCCAGGACAATTTGGTCGTTGGCAAAAATGTAGTATTTGTCTATATACTCAGGCCCAAGCAGCTCAGCAAAGATCATGGGGTCTGCCAAAGCCAGGATATCCACCACCTTGCCCTCACGTACTTGTCTGGCACAGGCACGCGAACCATAGGACTCCAGCTCAACCTTTAGCTCCGGACGAGCGTCTTGCAGCAACTTGGCACATTCCACCACCGGTTTGCGCAATGCCCCGGCATGTAATATTTTTAAGAGTTTCTGATGACTCATCTCTCCTTCACCTCCTGCTGGTACTGCTCTAAAAAAGCTTGCATTTTGATCACTTTTTCAGTAATTAACTGTACAGAATACTCCAACGCCTGGTGACCTTCGGGGCTTAACTGGTAGGATCGTCGGGCGGGGCCGGTGTGGGCAGTTTCCCACTGAGAAAGGACTAGCCCATCATCTTCCATCCGGCGAAGGTTGCGGTAAATGGTGGCTGGATCCGCTTCGATTTCGGAGAAACCTGATTCGTTAATCTTTTGAATCAACTCGTAACCATGGGCTGGCTTATGGGCCAAAAAATTAAGCAGAGCCGGTACCAGCATCTTATCTATGCGCCCGGCAATATAAGCAAAGGCGGGGTTTTGCGCTTCTTCTTTCACAGACTCACCTCGAAATTCATTCTGCATCTAACATTCTTCTTCCGTCACATAAAACCTGCTAATGTGGTAATTTGCCTGCAGGGTGGTTTCCAAAATCTGATCATAGGTTATCCTTTGGGAGTCATAGAAAACAATAACATCCCGGTGCTTTAACTGATACTGCAGAATTCCTTCTAACTGTCCCAGGATTTGCTGCAGACTTGTTTTGTTCTCTTCATCAATATCAAGAGTAATTTCCCCGGTGACCATACTCTACCACACCCTGTTAATTATTTATACCCAAAATAAGAGAATACTCTCTATAGATTACCCAGCGGTTGGGATGGCGTATAAATCTAGTAAATTAGAAGAAATATTGTCCAATGTAGCTGAAAGCCAGGAACAGAATTAAACCGGTTAAGATAATCTTAATAAATCTATCGGGCAGAAACTTCTGAATACGAGCACCCACATAAGTGCCCAGCAGACCACCGATACCAAAGAGTGTGCCCAGCATCCAGTCCGGAGTCACTGCCGCACCGGCTGCTACGTTGCTCGCAGCCAGAATGTGGTAGTAGGCAACCCCGGCAATGGAGGTGATGAAAGTACCTGCCAGAGCAGCACCGGCTACGGTATAAACCGGCAGACCCAGCACAGCCACACAGAAGGGAGAAATGATGGCCCCGCCGCCAATGCCATAAATGCCGCCGATTAAACCCACGACCAAAGAGAGGCCCAAAATGGATATTCCACTAAAGGAATAGGTTTCCCCCCAGAATTCATACTCAATCTTCTTCCAGGAAACAGTCTTAGTCTTAACCACTGCCCCTGCAGGCAGACCGGAAGCCATTCGGCCGGAATTTTCTACCTTCAGTTTAGCCACTTGTTCGGCAAACTTATTCTGCATGATTTTATTTTGCTCTTTAACCTTCTTATTCCAGCCCATCACTTCCGACAAAAGCCGGTAGCCCAGGTACAACAACACCAGGCCCACAAAGAGTTTAAAGACTTTGGGATCAGGTAAGTAGAGGATGCGAACCCAGGCCCCAAGGAATACCCCCGGCAGAGTACCAATGACCACCGCCCAAGTTAGGGGCCAGGCCATGCGCCCCTCTTTGATGTAGCGGTAGAGACCACCGGGGATGGCTACAATATTATAGATTAGGTTAGTAGGACTCACTGCCGGACTGGTAAAGTTCAGAACACTCATCTGGAAGGGAAGCAGCAGAAATGCACCCGACACCCCGGCAGAGGCTGTTAATGATGATACCAGAAAGGCTACCAAAGGTGGAATAAAGGGTAATACATCGACACCGGATACTGCAAAATGCATAGTATTTCCTCCTTTCAAGTTATCATGGAAAAAACTAATTCATGAGAGGATGATTAAGAAGTAGATTCACTTATTTCTTTTATCTATATATGCATAACGACTATTGTCACCGTGCACATATAGTCAGTGAATATCTATTCTACAGCACTTAATAATATCCTTCTTTTCTAGAATTAAATTTTTCAGATCGCCACAAACGTCTCTTAAAATGCAGACACTGCGACTTTGGGCCTTGAGTATTAAACCTCAGCTATTGACAAGGAAGATGATGAGAGTCTTAACCTAGGTTGGGTTGGAGGCTGAAGCGGTAGGGTTGCAATAGGGGAAAGGCTGGCAGCTAGCATCTGAAATGGGGTAAAGGCTTCTAATGGGAATAAGGTTTGAAATGCGCATTTCAAACCCGGGTTGGGAAGGGGATAGCCGTCGGATCTTAACTTTGCGGCGAAGCCAATCACTGCTGGGTTCTTTCCTTTAAACCTTTCGTTAAAAAATTAAGCACCTTTTTGCTATAGGCTTCATAGGCTGCGGGATCTTTGGCAGACAGGGTTTTCAGCTCTGCGGTTAATTCCTTGAGGGTTCTGTCCAAGCTATCGTATAAAAAGGCGACTCGATTGGCGCAGGCTTTGTTTTGAGCTTCATTAAGCTTCTTATTCATCACGCGGATATCCTCGTAAGAGGTGCTTTTCTTAATGGAGTTTAACTCCGACTGCAGCTGCACCTCTTTGGTTTCCATCTCCCTTTGGGACTGGTTTAACTCCACAGCTTTGGTCTTCAGCTTGTCGCGCTCAGTGGTCAGCCGGGTTATTTGGTTCACCTGGTCATCCAGGGTTTTCTGGAGATCTCCTTTTTCCTTGAGGGCCTGATCCCGTTCCTTAAGGGCCTGGCTCCGGTCATTCACCGCCTTTTCCAGCTCCCGGGTGGACATGTTTTCCACATCCAGCTCGGCAATGAATTCCGCCCGTTCTTCCGCAGGGATTCCTAAGAGGATAAGAGCCTGGGTATAATTCAGATTCGGCAGCTCGTGGGCCTGGTTGCCGGCGTCGAGGGAGACGGTCTGCGGGGTTCCATAAGCCTCGAAGATGCGCATCAGTTTGGCGGCGGTTTGCTGAGAGTAGCTGAAGGACTCCTCCAGCCACTTGCCCCATTCCCCATGGGGAAGCAGCCCCTTGGCCTCTTTCAGGCGTTGGCCGATCTCGATAGCACCTGTCAGTAGAAATTTTCCCGTCTGATATTTAATGGTATTAATTTCAGCTGCAATCACAGGCGGCGTGCGATTCGTTGTCAAAGCGTTCATAATAATTGCTGATCCTTTCAGTGCTTTTTTCATAGAATATGAGCTTAAACTCGCCAGTGTGAAAAATTTACGATCAAACGTCTCTGTCCAATTCCTCCCTGGGGGCCAATTTAACAGAGAAAACAGAAGGCTGACCCCTTAATGGTCAGCCTTCTGTCTGCATATTTCCGCCTAAAGCTGGGGCGGATCGTAGAGGTCCTCGGTTGAAGTGTTGATCACCTTGATATCGCGTTTTCCGGTTAGCTCACCGCTGGTGGTAATATAGACATTCTTCTCAATAATCATGTCCATAACGGTTTCGGCATCCGCCTGCTGTAGGTTTACCTTAGGATCCGGAATGGTTATAGAGAAGGTTTTTCCCCCAGCTGTCGCAAAAGTTAATCTTAAGATCTTAGTCGTTGTCACGGCCATGGGGTCACCTCATTTCCTATTAATTTTACCAGAGCTACTCTTCAAGCAGCTCATAGCTTTTTCTAAGGAGGACGCTTGTTACGGGATTCTGGCCCAGACTGAATAAAGCGGCCGCCACATCATAAGCATCTTGTTCCGTGGTGTCAGCCTTCAGATCATTCAGGCTTTTTTGTTTGATCACCGGGCTGCCTTCAGGAGTAGATCCATTTTGGTATTTGACAATTAGCGTTGAATTTAAAGACATGGCATTAACAGCCATCATTTTCACTCCTCGCGTTCCTATTGACCGGCATTTCTATCAGCCTGTCAGTTTATTCTATGATTTGGTTCGGACAAAGGTTACAGCCAGGTCATCATTTTTTAATCCCCGTATGATCTTTTTGTAATTAGAAACATCTGACTTAAGACCCATTAATGAGTCTCTGTACTTTGGGGAATTAGTCGAATCTTTAGGAGTTGGTGTTGACCTCCATGTCTGCCTGTCCCAAATTGAAAGGCGCCTTTCAATTTGGGACAGGCAAATCGGTGACAAAGCCGATGACCTGTGTAACGGTTATTGCCGTATTGAAAGATCATTCTAGGATTGGGGCATAAGATCACGAAAATCGGGGTTTGGCTAGCAAGGTTGGTTGATAGCGTCAACTAAATTACTCAAAGGAGATTAACTGATGATCAGAAATATACCGGATTTTCGAAACCCTGCAAGAAATAGCCTGGCATTTTGGCAACCATGGATTTAATGGAGAGTATTGTGGAATCTTTCCTTAGTAAAATTTATGGCCCTCAAAAAGGGAGCATAATGCCGTGGTCCGACTCCTTTGGGCTCTTCACCAGAGGGGGGTGAGGTTAGCGAAGTCCCGGGAATACCAGGGAATGAGATCGATTTTGATGTTTACTGAAAGACTTTTCAGAGAATACCAAGTTAGTGGTAACCTTGCATGCCTCAAATGTAACGGGTACATTGCTGCCCATTCAAGAAATTGGGCAATTGCTCATGAGTATGGTGCTTACTATTTGCTGGATGCCGCTCAGACAGCTGGAGTTTTTCCTATTGATATGGGGTGTCTTGCCGTGGATCTACTCGCCTTTGAGATTAAAACCGCATTATTGGCGGTAAAGAGTGTGGCAGAGGAGTTGGGCTAATCTGTTGGGCAGCCGTGAGTTATTAAATGAGGCATTTGTACTTAGATACAGATGCCTCATTTACATTTTCTTGTGATAATTTGTTTCAGATGCAAAACTTAAGAGTGGGCTGGGTATTACTTGCCAATGAAGTTTGCAGAATCAACCATTTTCTTTCCTAGCAGTGCAGAATTTTTCTTCACCTCTATTTCTTGTCGAAACCGCCGAAGTCTAATGATATTAAAGAGTGAGAGTGCACCACCAATGCAGATAAAAATACCGGAATGAGCAGCATTGAACAATAAGACAGATTTTTCAGCACCCATGAACAGTGATGTCCAGAAAATAGGACAAAAAACACCGACTAATGCAATATTGCGCCCGGTTCTTATGCCTTCAAGGAAACGTTTCTCATTATCGCTAGGTGGTTTTGTAGGTTGATTCTTGCCCGAAATCTTGCTTGTGACTTGCTTGCCAGCCATGCAGTAGGGGCAATATCCCAGCATATCTTTAATTGCATTCCATATCTTAGGACTTTTTATTACGGAAGATCCCCTTCCTTCGAGTCGCAACAGGGACGCCCTGTTGCGATAGAAAATGGCATTCATTTCTTCTACACCATTGGGGGCACAGAGACCATGATGTGCAAACCCCGACTACTTTACAAATTTACTTCGTTATTTTTAATTTTTTTAAGTTCACTATCCCATTCCTCACTGTCCAGACCAACCACGCATTTACCGTCCACTCGCATATCCAACCTATGGTTGCAACGAAGCGTTTCCTGCGCCATTAAAATAGCTGGGATACTGGCAACGGCCGATTTTACATATGTATCAAATTCATCTTCAGGCGGGCGATGATAATAAAACGTCCATTTGCCCTCTCTTTTTTCGTAGACAAGTCCCGCGTTTTTCAATACTTTTAAATGGCGAGATACATTGTACTGAGTTTCCCCCAGCACATCCATAATCTCGGATACGCAAATTTTAGAATCAATGGTGCAGAGAAGCCAGATGATTTTGAGGCGTGTTTCATCGGATAATGCTTTGAAAATGGACATATATCGTTCAAATGGATTTGGTTCATACATTGGACTCGCCACCTCACTTATAATGTATACATGTGCATGTTTGCATATATATTATAAGTGAATTTGATTAATTTAGCAACCTTTTCATTCGATAGCGTCAAATCGTATGCTGCAAATAGCAGACAACGAATAACTGTTATCTAGCAAAGCAAATAAAAAGATTGATTGGATCAATAAGGTCTAACCCCAGAACCTATTACATCAGTTCCTAGGGTATTCACAACGGATTCTTCAAATATTAATCAAATCACTTGACAATAGAGAATTAATTAAGCATAATAAACACATGCACAAACGCGCATTTAAGCATGTTATATTATTTAAGGAGGTATAAGTTTAGTGGTAACAAGCATCAATAGTTTAAAGATAGTTTTCTTTCAATAAAGATTACTACGCTGTCAATATTGAAGAAGTTGATGTAAACAAGGATAAGTTATTAGGAGAGTGACAAGTATGAGCCAAATTATTTATAATAACATTTTAGTGGGTGTTGATGGATCCAAAGAATCAGAAAATGCTTTCGACAAAGCTGTTGCAATTGCCAAAAGAAATGAAGCAAAATTATTTATGACCCATATTGTGGATGTTCGTTCCTTTGCAACAGTTGAAGCAGTCTACAAGAAAACTGTCCTCCGAACACCCTGAGAGTTACGCAAAGCAATTATTAACCTTTTTTGAAGAAAAAGCAAAAGAGGCTGGTTTGTTAAATGTTGAATTACTTTTTGGCTATGGTTCGCCAAAAGTTGAAATCACCAATAAAATAGCCCCCGACCATAAGGTTGATTTAATTATTTGTGGTGCAAATGGGGTTAATGCTATAGAACGTCTCATTATTGGGAGTGTGTCAGAGTATATTGTTCGCCATGCTAAATGTGATGTCTTAGTCGTTCGTCCGAATAACTAGAAGAATAAAAGAAAGTGTGTTTAGGGTATGTCCGAACCCCCATAGATTAAGCGAGATATATAGGGCTCAACAATATTTACCACTTTTAGTTTCAGCATAATTTAATATGCATATTAAAAATATTTTGGAGGTTTATTAAGGTGTTTGAAGAACAATTAAAAATTGCTTTAGCGGAGTTTTGGCATGTAGCTTGGGTATTAGTGCTCGTCATTGGAGTTATTTCAATCATTACAGGTTTTGTGAGAGAGTATGTTCCACAAGAGAAGCTCCAAAAAAAATTGCAAAACCAGAAACCAGTGAAAGGAGCTCTGATGGGAGCCGGTTTGGGTGTACTCACACCATTTTGTAGTGCTTCCATGGTGCCAATTGCAAGAGGAATGATTGAAATGTCAGCACCTTTTTCAACCGTGTTACCGTTTCTTATTTCAGCTCCACTCTCGAATTTTGTTGTAGTAGGTATTATATTTGCCACATTTGGCCTTAAAACAGCACTGATCTATTTCATTTGGACGTTTTCCTGTGCAATCATTGCTGGGCTTACCGTTGGATTTAGCAGTGTAAAGCATCATGTAAAATCTTTAAGTCAACTTTCAGTAAATAACTCAAAAACAAACGCTACATCGAGCTGTGGATCTATACCGGTAAGCTTCACGCAATTTGACTCAAGTTGTTCTGCTGCACCGCCAAGTTGTGCACCTACTACCTCAAGTTGTTGCTCACCAGCACCTTCAAATGGGGGACATGCCGAAAAGGTTCGGGGAGCATTATTGTTTGGAAAGGTACTTTTTAAACAAATTGTCCCTTACGTTATTATTGGTGCAGCCATCAGCGGAATTGCAGTTGCATTTATTCCAAACACCATCATAGAAAAATACCTTGGAGATGGCTCATGGTATGCTATACCTATTGCTGCTGTTATCGGAGTACCCTTATACCTTCGTATCGAAATGGCAATCCCAATCCTTAGTGCGTTGCTTGCAAAAGGTATGGCGATGGGTCCGGCTATGGCATTACTTATTGGGGGTACAGGTGCCAGCCTGCCTGAAATCGCCATACTGTCATCTATGTTAAAGCCAAAAGCACTTATTGCTTTTGTATTAACTGTTATTGTTATCGCTATGCTAGGTGGAGTGTTATTTATGTTCGTATAGATGTCTTTTGTAAGATTGCTTCGTTTCACTCAGCATGCGTAAATCGTATTTATGTGTATTTGGGTCAACGTTTTGGAGCTCTGAATACTACAAATCCACATTTATGCAACTATTTCAATCGGTTTTTCTAAACAGTCGTACCATTGGCTTAGAAAGCATTAGTCATAGTGAGTATTATAGTTTAAATTACCCTTTAGTTATAAAATGGAGGTTTAGTGATGGATATTAAGAATCGAATCCGTAAACAAGCTGAAGACTACTGTAGACAGGGTGATTATTTTTGTTCGGAAGCTATTATCCGAACCATCCGAGATGAATTTAAATTAGATGTGCCAGATGATGTCATTGCGATGGCCTCTGGGTTTCCAGTGGGAATGGGCGGATCAGGGTGAACCTGTGGCGCTTTGGCTGGGGGTATCATGGCTTTAGGTTTGTTTTTTGGACGAAGTGAACCAGGCAGCCCAAAAGTTAATCACACTATGGGACTATCCAAAGAGCTTCACGATTATTTCACACCCTAAAAAGGCCTTTCGGCTTTCCCTTACCTTTTCGGCAGGCTCAGCAGTCACCTTTACCATATTAGGAACAGTATCTTCACTTGTCGGCAAACTAATGGGAAAATCTGCTTCCTGGTGGTATCTTTTGTTGGGGGTACTGATGGTTTTAATGGCCTTGCAAACCTGGGAGATTTACAATTTCATTCCATCAACTACTCTTATTGCCAAGAACACCAGAAGAGGGTACATTGGAGCATTTATAGCGGGAATATTAGGCGGATTATTTTCATCCCCCTGTGCAACTCCTGTCCTGATTACTCTTCTTGCGATTGTAGCGGATAGAGGCAGCTTAATCTGGGGAGTTGTTTTGTTATTGCTCTATTCTATAGGTCATAGTGCCTTAGTAATTGCAGCAGGAACATCTATCGGGTTTGTAAGAAATATGACATCTAACAATAGGTACGGTACATTCAACAAAGGGTTGAAGCTCTTTATGGGCAGTGTAATTCTGCTTATTGCCTTTTATATGTTCTATTTAGGATTTTAGAAAATTTGGCCTTGAGTATGGAGATTACAGAAACTAGTGCTTGTTATTCGCAACAAAAAAAGATCAAAATGATCAACTTAAGTTTTTGGCGACATTATTTTGACAAATTGCCGTTTATGATTATTTGTGATAATGTACTACAGGCACTCTCGATATTTAGATGCCCTCAATGAGTTAATCAGTTAGGGGTATTTTCTTTTTGCTCCACGGGGAACACTATCGAAAGTAGCTTTTTTTGTAAAAGTGAGGTTTGTATGGAAAGTTTATCCTTCAGAGAGTCATGGTTAGGCAATATCAAAAATGACGTATTGGCGGGACTTGTCGTTTCCCTGGCTTTGATTCCAGAGGCGATTGCCTTCTCAATTATTGCCGGGGTAGACCCAATGGTGGGGCTGTATTCCTCTTTTATCATTCCGATTGTAATTGCCTTTGTCGGAGGAAGGCCCGGAATGATTTCGGCGGCGACAGGAGCAATGGCTCTTTTATTTACTACTTTAGTAAAAGATCATGGCATCGAGTATCTGTTGGGTGCTACGATACTCACAGGACTATTTCAGATCTTATTTGGGACCTTCAAACTGGCCAGGTATATGAAATTCATACCTCGCTCTGTGATGGTTGGGTTTGTTAATGCTTTAGCAATTATGATTTTCATTTCTCAATTTCCTTATCTTTTAGGCCAATCATTGCCGGCTTACGTTCTGACAGTGGGGGCTTTAGTGATTATCTACGGTCTACCCCTGATAATAAGGTCAGTCCCTTCTACACTTGTGGCGATTGTAGGGATTACAGCTATTGCCATAATACTTGACATCAAGGTTCCTGTGATCGGAGACATGGGAACTATTACACGTTCCTTGCCCAGTTTTTCCATACCTAACCTGCCGATAACCCTGGAGACATTGTTAATTATTGCACCCTATTCCTTTGCTTTAGCAATGGTAGGGCTGACTGAATCATTGCTCACCGCCACGATTGTGGATGACATGACGGATACAGGGAGTAATAAAAACAAAGAGAGCCAGGGTCAGGGTATTTCCAATATTATCGCGGGTTTATTCGGAGGGATGGCCGGATGCGCTATGATTGGTCAGTCAGTCATTAATGTGAAATCAGGTGGAAGAGGTCGATTATCTACGTTTATTGCAGGGGCGTTTCTGATCGTTCTAATTATTGGTCTCAGGGATTATGTTGTGCAAATTCCTATGGCAGCCTTAGTTGCCGTCATGATTATGGTCTCTGTAGGGACTTTTGACTGGCAATCGCTTAAAACCTTGGGAATTACTCCTAAAACGGATGCCTTTGTGATGATTTCTACCGTTTTGACGGTTTTAGTCACTCATAATTTAGCCTTAGGCGTTATGGCGGGAGTTATTCTAAGCGCTGTCTTTTTTGCAGCCAAAATTTCTAAGGTTTATGCCAAGAAACAAATAGAGCCTGACGGGTTAGTGAAAACATACAAAATCAGTGGGCAGCTGTTTTTCGTCTCTGTAACAGATTTGCTGAATGTCTTTGATTTTACGACGGATAATAAGGATAATATTCAAGAAGTCATTATAAACTTCAGCAATGCAAATCTATGGGATGACTCAGCTGTTGCTGCCATTGATAAGATCGTCTTTAAATACCGGCAATACAATATCAAGGTAACGTTGAGCGGACTAAACGAGCAGAGTGCACGATTGATTGATAAATTGGCCAGGCACACAGATTTGAACTCTGAGCCGCCTAAACACTGAGAAGTGATAAGATATAAATTTATAAATGGGAGGTTGAACTTATGTTTAATAAAATCCTATTGGCAGCCGATGGCTCGGAACATTCCTTAAGAGCTGCAGAAAAAGCAATCTTGTTAACGCAGAATAATCCTGAGGCAACCATTGAGATTGTCTATGTGATCAACAGTGAGGCATCTAAAGCGGACGTCTTGCGTGAGTTAGATACCGACGCAATAACCCTAAAAAGAAATAAAAAATTGCTTCCCATACAAGAGAAGATGAAACAGGCGAAGGTTGAGTTTAAGATAAAGTTTATCCACGGTGAGCCGGGACCTGTCCTCGTCAAATATGCCAATGAGGGTAAATTTGATGTTGTTGTCATCGGCAGCCGGGGCTTGAATACCTTACAGGAGTTTGTCTTAGGGGGAGTTAGTCATAAGGTTGCCAAAAGGGCTAATTGTCCTGTTTTAATTGTAAAATAGGTCTTTCAAAAATGAATTAAAGAAATGAATGAATAAATGAGTAAGCCAGTTTTTCTGCAGAAGGGAAAACTGGCTTTTCGCGTTCATAATATGTCTAAGATTAAATGCAATCTATTTACAAATAATGGATCCAGGATTCATAAGATATATTCGGTGACAAGCTGGAATTTAAAAGGTAGAATATAGGGATAGTAAGCACTACCCAAGAGAACTGAATGTAAAATGCTGGCGAGGGAGGGTTCAAAGGTGTCCAAAAAAGATTTTACCCGGCGAGAAATAATTTGGATGGGTGCTTTAGGCGTTGCCCAGCTGGGAATATTAGGAACTGCCGCTTCAGGCTGGTGGAACCTGAAGACCAATCAAGAACGTCCCAGGATTCAGCTTTCCCAATTACAGACTCCTCCCAAACAGGAACTTGAATCAGAAGGAAAGCCTGTTTTAAATATTGCCGTGGCTTCTGTTATCTCGCCCATGGAAAACGTCAATCTTTATGGGGATTTGTTAAACATTATCGGAGAGCGCATCAACATGAAGGTCAAGATGGTTCAACGGCAAAACTACAGTGAAACCAATCGTTTAATTGAAGCCGGAGAGGTACAGTTAGCATTTATTTGTTCAGGGGCTCTTATCGGGGATATCGGTGCCAATCAAATTAAACAAATCCTGGTAACTCCCCAAATTGCCGGGTCGACTACCTATAAATCTTACATCATTGCCCCTTCATCCTCCGGAGCATCCTCTCTTAAAGATCTGAAAGGCAAGTCCTTTGCCTACATGGATCCCTTATCCTTTTCCGGTCGAATTGCTCCTCAAGTGATGCTTAAAAGAATGGGAAACCAACCGGATAATTTTTTTAAGAAAACCATTTACACCTATAGTCATGATAAATCCATTCGTGCCGTGGCTGAAGGAATTGTTGATGGTGCCGCTGTTGACAGCTTGATTTATGACTTGACCGTGGCCCGGGATGCCAGCATCCTGGGAAAAATCAAAGTGATCGATCAATCGGAAGTCATGGGGAACCCTCCCGTTGTTGTTTCTCATAGGGCTGATCCTGAGCTGGTAGCTGCTTTGAAAAACACTTTGCTGACCATGCATATGAATGAACAAGGGCGTAAAGCTATGGAACTATTGCATTTTGATCGTTTTGTTCATCCCGATCAAATGCTCTATGAAAAAATAGAAATAATGGCCCAAGAAGTAGGGTTGGTATAATATGTTTAAAAGGGAGCTTGCTAGGATCAAGAATATTACTTCTCGAACAGTCCTGAAAATACAAGAATCAGCACCACTTTCTGTGAAAATCATGGGGATTGTGGGCTTGTTTATCTGCTTATTGGGTTTAACGGTTATTATTGATATGCGCTCCTATATGACCGACATTTTAGATGATCAACTCAAGAAACGAGCAGTCACCATTGGGAATGAAGTTGCTTCCGAGAGCATGAATCTAATCCTGGTGGGAGACTTAATCGGTCTTTATGAAAAGACTAAAACTGTTTCCTTACACAATGAAGATGTTCGCTACGTGCTGATTCTGGATGAGAAGGGACAATTAATTGCCCATAATTTTGGCCAGGGAATTCCTGCAGGCTTGCTGGAATTACGCCATCCTGAGGAAACCCCTGATGAAGAGAATGTCATAGAAGTAGACTCTGAAGAGGGAGTTATACTGGATGTCCTCGTCCCCCTGGGCAAGAATACGGGATGGGTACGAATTGGCATGTCTGAAGCGAGTATGAACCAAACCATTAATGCTCTTTCTGTGAAGTTGATGGTCACGACCCTTGGCATAACTATGTTAGGTTTGTTCGGCGCATTCTTCATGTCCCATCTGCTAACTCGACCTATTAAGCGCTTAGTAGAGGCTAGTGGAGCTGTGGCTGATGGAGACTTAAGCCATAGAGTCGATATTCAAGGGCGAGATGAGATCGGACAACTTGGTCGTTCATTTAATGGGATGGCTGAAAGCTTAGAACGATATACCCAAGAGCGAGAAGCCTTATTGGCGGAATTAATGGATAAAGAACAAATACGTCAGCAATTACTCAATAAAGTGATTACCGCCCAGGAAGAAGAGAGAAAACGAATATCTCGCGAACTTCATGATGAGACGAGTCAGAGTATAACCTCCCTGATCATTGGGCTGAAACTTTTAAGTCAGGAAACCGACCTGGAACAAGCAAGAGCGAAGGCGGAAGACTTGAGAACAGTTGCTTATCTGACTTTAGAAGATGTACATCGCCTGGCTGTAGAACTACGGCCTACTATATTAGATGATATGGGTTTGATTGCCGCCCTGGAACGGTATATCAATGAATACAAACGTCAACAGGCCAACTTGATGGTGGATCTGGAGGTGCATAATCAGGTAGCGGGGCGCTTGCCAAGTGAAATAGAGACGACTCTCTATCGAATTGTCCAGGAAGCACTGACCAATGTGGCTAAATATGCCCAGGCCCGCAATGTCAGCATCGTGCTGGAGATTCGCCCCGGAGGCGTGAATCTGATTATTGAAGATGATGGTGTCGGTTTTAACGTTGAACAGATTTTAAAGGAAAGCAGTCAAGGACGCCAAAACTTAGGTCTGGCGGGTATGCTGGAACGGTCAACCTTGTTAGGCGGAACCTTAGAGATTGAATCCGAACCCGGTCAGGGGACTACTCTCTATGTAAGGCTACCCTTAGAAAGTGAGGTAAAGCATGATCCAAAAGACAAGAGTTTTACTGGTCGATGACCATACCATCTTGCGTACGGGGTTAAGAATGTTTTTTGATTCTCAAGCAGACATGGTGGTAGTTGGAGAAGCTGTGTCCGGTGAAGATGCCCTGGAAAAGGTACAATTACACCAACCTGATGTGGTGATTCTGGATATTTCTATGCCGGGCATGACTGGAATTGAGGCTATTGCCCGGATTAAGCAATTAACCCCTGAGGCCGGGATACTCATGCTGACCATGCATGAAGCTGAAGAGTATCTGCAACAGGCCATGCAGGCCGGTGCCAGTGGTTATGTTCTGAAGAAGGCTGCAGACTCTGAACTCTTAGAGGCGGTGCGGGCAGTGGCCAGGAAAGAGATCTTCCTTCATCCGGCCATGACCAGCCTGCTTATACAGTCCATCTATCATTCGGAACCCAAGGAAGGTCTTAAAAAAACCATTAATTTAACCAGTCGAGAAACGGAGGTTTTAAAGCTGGTAGCTTTGGGTCATACCAATAAGGAAATCAGTGAAGTCTTATCCGTGAGCATTAAAACAGTGGAGACCCACAAGTCTAGAGTTATGGAAAAGACCGGGTGTGTAAGACGTTCGGAATTGGTTCGCTATGCTATGCAAGAAGGCTATATTTGAGGCGCTCTGGTCGGGCAGCTTTGTGGGCCGTACCGCCTCTCCATACGATTCCTTCACTCCTGTGCAAGAAGCTGCCTTTGCGGTCTTTTGGTATGGGGGTTTTTCATTTTCTCCCTGCGCAAAAACCCTGATAAATTTTCAGGGTTTTTACTGATTATTAAATAAACTAATCTATGCAATAATGAAATCAATCACAAAGGTGAAGATTTTTGTAAGGAGGAAGACCATGGCTCAAGATGATATTATCATTACGATGCAAAAAGAGGTAGAAGCCGCACTGGCTCGCCCGGCAGAATCAGTTAAGTGGGGTATGTTAATCGATACGCGCAAATGTGTTGGCTGCCATGCCTGTACCATCGGTTGTGTTTCTGAGTACAAGCTCCCCCCGGGAGTGGTTTATCGCCCGGTGATGGAGGAAGAGACCGGTAGTTTTCCCAAGGTTAAACGTTCCTTTTTAGCCCGACCCTGTATGCAATGTGAAAGCCCACCCTGTGTCAAGGTATGTCCGGTGGGAGCAACATTTAAGCGAAAGGACGGAATTGTGGAAATCAATTATGAAAAATGTATCGGATGCCGCTCCTGTTTAGCCAACTGCCCTTATGGGGCGCGGACCTTTGATACGGGAAGTTACTATACTAAGGCCACACCACAACTCCAACCCTATGAAACAGCAACCTTTTATGAATATGGGAAGAACTTTTCCAGAACCGGGCATGGGTCAGCTGTGATTGGCAGTGCTCGAAAATGTCATTTTTGTACAAGCAGAATAAAAGTGGGGATGCTGCCCGTTTGCGTCACAACCTGCATAGGGCGAGCCACATATTTTGGTGACCTCAATGACAAGAGTAGTCTCATCAATAAGGTACTAAGTTCTGGAAAACCTACTCGATTAAAAGAACACTTGGGGACAGGACCTCAAGTTTATTATCTATAGGAGGTGATAGGGCATGAATAAACTAAGTCAATTGGTTTTAGGTTTACTAGCTTTGCTTGGGATCGGTTCTGCAGTTGGTAAAGCCTTTATTTGGGGAGATTCCGTGGTCAATTACGGCAGTTATGTCCCCTGGGGACTATGGGTTAGCCTATATATCTTTCTTGTCGCTGCGGCTGCAGGAGCGACATGGTTTGGCTTCTTCTTGGGATACAAGAATAATTCGGTGCGTTGGATTAAATTGGGATATAGTTCTGCAGCAATCTCACTGATTGGGGCTCTTGCCTTTATTGCCCTGGATTTAGGGAAACCTATGAAGGGAATTAGTATCTTCTTTTCTCCATCCTTTGAGTCTCCCTTGGCCTGGGCGTCATGGGGATATGCACTATTCATTATAGCTGTGGCATTTATGATTTTTAAAGGGGTTTCAAGTTTACGTTCACCCTTAGTCTATGTGGGACTTGCTTTATCTGTCCTATTTCTTGGGGCTGAAACCTTGTTCTTTGGGGATATGATTGCCCGTCCTCTTTGGAATTCCTGGGGGAGCGCCTTAGCCTTCGTCACCTCAGCGATTGTGGCAGGGGGAGCTTTGATCTATGGAGCAGCTGCCTTGTGTGCCCCTGATTTGCTTCAGCAAGCTGGTAACGGTCTGCGTAAATCATTACTATACGCCATGGTATTGCATCTTGTGGTCGAAGTAGGCCATCTTGCCTTAGAAACAAATTTACCCGAAGCCATGGCCCAAATGACAGACTGGAAATTCTGGGTTCTGTTTGTGGGTATTGGGGGCGTAGGTGCTATTATCCTTCTTACAAAACCAGCAACAGCCCTTTACGGAGCACTTCTCTCGTTATTTGGGGTACTGGTTTACAAAGTCACATTTGTTACCGCAGCCTTTACACAACCGGATTTAGCAGGATTACCGGAGGCGTTCCAAGATTATAGATTGAGTCTTAGTTATAGTCCATCGATTTTAGAATGGTTGGTTGCAGTAGGGCTCCTAGCCACTGTGATTTTAGCAATTTCTTGGTTGATTCCTAAAGTATTGGTTGACCATACTAAAGGTTCAACAAAATCGAATAGATCAGTTAACGTTTAGGATAAGGAGGCAGACGAATGAGTAAGAAAGAAACCGCTGGGTTAGACCACATACTCACTAAGAAAAAGATTAGCAGAAGAACATTTTTAACGGGAGCGACAGTCGCTACCGGCGCAGCGTTTGTTGGCGGAAGCCCATTATTTCTAGACATGCAGAAGCGAGCCTATGCGGGTACGGAAGCTCAGGAGTACGGATTTAATAATCCGGAAACCATCATAACTTCCTCCTGCTTGCAGTGTAATACAGGGTGTCCTATTAAAGTGAAGTCCGGTGAGGGAATCCCCTTGAAAATTGAGGGAAGCCCCTATTCACCTTGGAACCTTTATCCTCATTTGCCTTATAAATCGGATTACAAAGAAACGATTAGCAAAATAGATGCGGCCATCTGTCCGAAAGGGCAGGCAGGACTCCAGGCTTACTACGATCCTTATCGGATTCGCAAAGTCTTAAAACGTGTTGGAAAACGAGGGGAGAATAAGTGGGTTGGAATTCCCTTTGAACAAGCCCTGGAGGAGATTGCTAACGGAGGTAAACTCTTCGCTAATGTACCGGGGGAGGAAGACCGTGTAGTGGAGGGGCTCAATCAGATCCGAGGGGTGAAGGATGCCAAACTTGGGAAAGAAATGTCCGAGGAAATCAAAAAGCTTCTTGCTGAGAAAGACAAGGACAAGAAGCAACAGCTCGTCAATGAGTTTAAGGTTAAATTCAACGAGCATTTGGATAAATTAATTGATCCGGAACATCCGGACTTTGGTCCAAAGAATAACCAATTCGTTTTTCAGTGGGGTCGTTTAAAGGATGGACGTGGAGATTTGCTGAAGCGCTTTACTATCGGAGGTATGGGGTCCATCAATGCTCACGGTCATACAACAGTCTGCCAAGGTTCTCTCTACTTCACAGGTAAAGCTATGAGTGAACAATGGCAATATGATGCAGCAAAGAATGCCATGTCTTGGACAGGGGGAAGTAAATTCTACTGGCAGGGAGAGTACACCGGGGCAGAATTTATTCTCTTTGTCGGGGCCAATCATTTTGAAGCTAACTATGGACCGCCCCTTCAGACCTCTCGTATTATTGATGGTCTTTCATCCGGTCGTCTTAAGTTTGCCTGTATTGATCCCCGTTTCTCCAAACTAGCTTCTAAAGCATGGAAATGGATTCCGGTTAAACCCGGAGAGGATGCCGGGGTTGCTATGGGTATGATCCGTTGGATCATCGAAAACCAACGCTATGATGCTAAGTTTCTAGAGTGTGCCAATAAGGCAGCTGCTAAAGCTGCGGGAGAACCTACTTGGTCTAATGGTGCTTGGCTCGTGAAAGTTGAAAACGGAAAACCAGGTGCTTTTTTAAGAGCCCAGGAAATTGGTGGTGCTAAAGTTAAGAAGACCTCTAAAGAGGGGTTAGAGTATGAAGATGAACTGTTTGTTGTGCTGAAAGACGGTAAACCCGTCATGTTTGATCCCAACAGTGAGACCGAGGCTGTAACCGGCGACTTGCTCGTAGACACCGAAATCAATGGGATCAAAGTGAAGAGCGCTCTAATGATTCTGAAAGAAGAAGCCAGTAAGAAAACCATTGCTGAATGGGCTGAGATTGCCGGGGTTGAAGCGGGGGACATTGAAACTCTGGCTAAGGAATTTACGAGTCATGGTAAAAAAGCCGTGGTCGATATCCATCGTGGACCTTCCCAGCATACTAATGGCTTCTATAATAACTTTGCTTGGTTTACCCTCAATGTCTTAAACGGAAATTTTGACTACAAAGGAGGTTTCATAAAAAAATCCGACTACAGTCCAGCCGGGGCTAAAGAAGGTCAGGTTTATAAGGTTGCTAATCAACCAGGTAAATTACCCGAATTCGGAGTCTCTTTGATTCGCCATAATGTGAAATACGAAGATACAACCATCTTTAGCGGATATCCCGCCAAGCGGCCTTGGTTCCCACTAGCCAGTGATGTCTATCAGGAGGTTCTTCCGTCTATGGGAGATGCATACCCTTATCCCGGCAAGGCATTGTTCCTTTATATGGGTTCACCTATATACACCCTGCCGGCTGCCGGTCCCTTAGTAGATATTTTGACGGATGTCGAGAAAGTGCCATTGTTTGTCACCTTTGATATTACCGTGGGTGAAACTTCGACTTTTGCAGACTATATCATACCAGACCTCACCTATTTGGAACGCTGGGAATTCCAAGGGGGCCATCCGAGTATTCCCCATAAAACTCAACCGATTCGCCAGCCGGCGGCCCTGCCCCTTACCGATAGTGCGACTGTCTATGGACAAGAGATGCCCCTGAGTTTTGAAAGCTTCATTCTGGGCCTGGCTGAGAAGATGAACCTGCCCGGTTTTGGACCGGATGGGTTTGAAAAAGGAGTTCCCCTTACCCATCCGGATCACCTCTACTTGAAACAAGTGGCAAACGTAGCTACAGATGGTAACCCGGTTCCTGATGCTAATGAGGAGGAAGAGAAGATTTTCCTCGCAGCACGGAAGCATCTTCCTAAATCAATCTTTGATCCGGAGCGTTGGCAAGACGCCTGTGGAGCTGCCAACTGGAAAAAGGTCATTTATGTGCTCAACCGAGGGGGGCGCTTCCAGGATGATTCGGATACCTTCGATGGAGAAAAACTAAAAAACAAGTATGGCACACTAATTAATATTTATCAGGAGAAAACCGGCAAGACCAAAAATTCTATGACGGGTAAGAGTTTTATTCCTCATGCAGCTTATGTCGCCGGCCCGGCGGATTGCACCGGGAAGTTGCTGACGGATGAAGAAGATGGTTTTCCCTTTAGCTTGATCACCTATCGCCCAATTCACCACACCAAGTCCAGAACTGCCGGGAACTACTGGTTATTAGCACTGGAGAAAGAAAACAGTATCCTGATGAATGGGGCTGATGGGGAAAAACTAGGTATCCGGGATGGGGATAAAGTTCGGCTGCTTTCGGCGACGAACCCAGACGGTGTTTGGAAGCTGGGACCGCAAGGGGAGATTCAGATGGTCGCAAAGGTGAAATTAGTTCAGGGGATACGTCCCGGAACCGTCGCCTTCCACGTAAGCTTTGGTCACTTTGCATATGGGTCTCGGGATATTACCGTGGACGGCAAAGTGATCAAAGGAGATCCCCGGCGAGGGAAAGGAACACATTTTAATCCGGTAATGCGAGTAGACCCTGTGCTAAAAAATGTAGGCCTCCAGGATCTTACCGGGGGAAGTATTTGTTTCTATGATACCCGAGTGAAGGTTGTCAAGGCGTAGCCTGGTAAGGAAAATTATACTCATTAAACGTTTGTTAATAAAAGTAGGTTTTATATAAAGCTTTGCCTATAAAATATATGTATCTGTTCAAGAGGGGGCTGTAGCAAAACTTGAAGAATTTTTGAGCTGGTGGTACGTTACCCCAGAAAAAGAGGATTATACATCTTGACGTGGTGAATAGATCCTCTAGTATATAGGGAAATATCGAATAAAGAGGGGATGTAACAAACTGGAAAGTAAGTTTAGTTACATCCCCTCTTACCTTAACTAAATCTTAGTGCCAGCATTGGTATCGCATTATAGCCTGAAGATAGTTAAAGATCTTATCAAGAAATATGACGGAAAGCATAGAGAACTGACGCTAATCTAAATTGCTGCGTAAGCAGTGCTTATTCGACCCAAATTATTGCTCCGGCACCCTGAGTTAAGCCTCCACAAATAGCACAAGCCGCATAACCGCCGTCATTTTCTTGGAGATTATAGGCGGCAGTCATCATTATACGTGCACCGCTTGCCGTGTTTGGGTGACCGACAGCGATGGCACTTCCGTTAGGATTGAGCTTTTCCTTAAGCTTTCGATATTGAGTATTATCATTATCCAAGATCGGTTGAGCTGATGCTTCGTTAACCATCGCCTTGTAGTCACTCTTAAGGAATCGTTCATTGGATAAGAGTTTAAGTGAAACCAAGGGGACGCAGGCAAAGGCTTCATTGATTTCGATCAATTTGATCTCATCCATGGTCATTTTTGCGTCATCAAGGCATTTCTTAATGGCAAAAGCAGGGGAAACTGGCATAATTCTTGGTTGCAGGGCAATGGCAGAAATTGCAACTAAGGTATAAAGAATAGGCAACCCCAGTTTCTCGGCATTTTCTCTGGTTGTGATTATTTGAGCAGTAGCACCGTCATTCATTCCGGGGGCATTTCCTGCGGTACAGGTTGGGTTGCCGAAAATTGGTTTTAATTTCGCCAGTTTATCCATAGTGATATCAGGACGGTATTGCTCATCAATATCTAACACTTTGGAAGAGATGACATTTCCTTTTTTGTCCTTTTGAGTTATTTCAAGGGGCTGCATTTCATTTTTAAAAAATCCGCCTTCCCAAGCTTTACCGTATTTTAGATGGCTGTCCAGAGCTAACTCATCTTGTTCTTTGCGGGATACATCATACTCAATGGCGACAAAACCCGAATCGACAGCTACAGGAGCATAATCCTTATATCCTAGGGGAATAATCGGATCTTCGATCATAAAGGAAGAATGCTTTTTCCCTTCCCAGCGAATGTCTCGGAGTAAAAAGGGAACAGTGCTGAAACTCGTTGACCCTCCGGTCATGACAATTTTCGCTTCACCTAATTTGATGCTTCGGGCTCCATATTTAACGGTACTCAGGGCAGAGGTGCAAGCTTGGTCATAGGCCAGCGAAGGGGTCTCGGGGGAAATCCCAGCTTTCAGCATTGTTTGACGTGCGACAACGGGTGTAAAGGGATCCTTTGTGCTGCTGGTGTCCCCATTACCCCACCATACTTCGTCAATTAAAGCCGGATCCAGGTTGATCTTTTCCATTGAGTTTCTCATGGCAATGGCCCCGAGATCGTAAATATCAATATCTTTCATTGAACCACCGAATTTACCAAAAGGTGTTCTAACTGCACTTACACAAACGATATCATCCTTGCTTTTTTGAAAGCTCATAATAATTCCACCTCGTTATTTTCTTTATTCTAAATTCTCTTTACAAAACCCGACCGTAAATTTCAGCATATTGGCCTTTCAACTCATCTCTAAAGTTTGGATGGGCGATGCTGATCAGAGCTGCAGCTCTTTCTCTCTCAGATTTGCAAAATAAATTGACAGCCCCATATTCAGTAACAACCCAACGAACATCATTACGAGTTGTCGTTATAGGGGTTCCGGGTTTTAGTTGACAGGAAATTCTTGAGATTGTGGCGTTTTTAGCAGTGGATTGGAGGACAATAATGGGTCGACCATTCTTGGAAGCTGCTGCGCCCCGGATAAAGTCTAATTGTCCGCCTATGCCACTGTACTGTTTGGACCCCAAGGCTTCAGCACAAACTTGACCGCTCAAGTCAATTTCTAAAGCAGAATTGATGGCCACCATATTATCATTTTGAGCAATGACACAAGGGTTGTTGACGTAATCAACGGGATGAAATTGAAACATAGGATTTAAATTGATATATTCGTAAACCTTCTTACTCCCTTGAGCAAAGGTTAGAATGATTTTTCCTGGATTTAAGGTTTTTTTAGAGCAATTAACGATTCCGGACTCAATAAGATCAATAAGACCATCGGAAATCATTTCCGTGTGAATGCCCAGGTCACGTTTATCCTTGAGGTAGTGAAGTATGGCATCTGGTATAGTTCCGGCACCCATTTGGAGTGTATCGCCATCTTTAATAAGCTTAGCTACATTTCGACCTATGGCTTGAGTAACTTCATCCATGGTTGCAAAACGAGTGAGTTCCAGAATAGGGCCATGGTTCTCTACAATGTAATCAAGATCACTGACATGAACAAAGGTATCTCCATAGGTACGTGGGACATTTGGATTAACTTCAGCGATGACTACCTTCGCACATTTTACTAACTCTTTCGAGTGATCGACTGACATTCCCAGACTACAGTAGCCATGTTCATCAGGCGGGCTAACCATCGTGATAAAGACGTCAGATCCTAAATAACCTTCGCGAAAAGCTCGAGGGAACTCGTGAAACATCAGCGGGAAGAAGGTCCCACGGTTTTCCCAGATTGATTTTCGGGTATTTGCACCGACAAACATGGATTTCAAGATAAAATGACCTGCCATTTCAGGTTTACAGTAAGGTGAACTACCAAGGGAAACCCCTTGGATTATGGTGACATTTTCCAACTCAAGGTAACGTTTGGCTAGAGCCTTTACAAGTAGTTCTGATTCGCTTGCTGCATGACCGGGTATAACGAAATCACCTGACTTAACGACTTTTACTGCTTCATCAGCAGTTGTTAAGCGGCTCTTATACGTTTCTCTCCAATCCATTAGGAAGACACTCCTTTCAAACTATAAGAATTTGGACTAAACTATCTATAAGCAAAAATCATGCCAAATACATGTGTAAGATACAAATAGAAGTTAGATGTCTAATCTACCGTTTGAATGGATAATTATCATCTTACTCAGAGAGAATATATAGTAAAACTACAACGCTTAACTGTTGTAGTTTTACTATATATGTAATAGATGCAATACATTTAACATTGACAGTAAATCATATCACAATGGATAGTCGACACTGGAGCCGGTAGAATAGACCTGTCTTTAAAGTGTTGTTCAATTCTTTATTATAATTTATAATTATTTATACTTTATAATTTTTCCTGTCAGTGAACTATTTAATTAATAATAAGGGTGAAATTAATGATTGAGACAAAAAGTTCTATTAAAAGCAACTCATATTCCCTTCAAGAAGTCATGGATAATTCTTATGATTCAATTTTTGTTACTGATGCCACGGGGAATATTTTAATGGTAAATCCGACAGCTGAACGACTTCTGAACTTACCAACGACGAAAATGGTCGGTAAAAATATCAGAGAACTTGTTGAAGAAGGTTATTGGGATAAATCAATTGCCCTGGAAGCCATCGAGAAGAAAACAACAGTGACTGGAGTAATTAAAACCCGGGATGGTGTAAATCTGATGTGCACCAGCCGGCCGTTACTTGATACTCATGGAAACATTACGATGGTTATCAGTAATAGCCGGGATCAGGATACGCTTGTGAAATTAGCTCAGACTTTGGACAAAGAGAGGGAACTTGTTCAACGCTATAAAGATGAAGTTCAATATTTAAGGGATCAAGGTTTTAAGAACCGGCATTTAGTTGCTGAGAGTCTGGCCATGAAAAACTTACTGCTTGAAGCGAATTCGGTAGGACCAACAGAAACATCTGTCCTCTTATACGGCCAATCTGGTACAGGTAAAGAAATACTGGCAAAGTATCTATATAGTATCAGCGGCCGATCGAAAGAAGCCTTTATCACGGTGAATTGTTCAGCGATTCCCGAAAACTTAATTGAAGCTGAATTGTTCGGTTATGAAAAGGGATCCTTTACGGGTGCAGATGCCAAGGGAAAACCGGGATTATTTGAACTGGCCGATAAGGGGACGATCTTCCTTGATGAGATCGGTGAGATGCCGCTTATCCTTCAGGCAAAATTATTGCGTATCTTAGAAGACGGCGAAGTGAGAAGAATTGGGGGAACAGCTTCAAAAAAAGTAAACTTTCGCTTAATTTCTGCTACAAATCGTGATTTGAAAGTGATGGTTGCGGGTAAAACCTTTCGGGAAGATCTCTTTTACCGGATTAATGTCGTTCCTCTTCATTTAACTCCTCTGCGCGAACGTCCCGAGGATATTATGACTATGAGTAATATCTTCTTAGAAGAATTAAATAAAAAGTATGGGTACGACAAGGTGTTTTCAACTGAAACCCTCCAAGGATTTCTGAACTATAGTTGGCCTGGAAATGTCCGCGAACTTCGCAATTTGATTGAACGCTTAGCGATAACAACCAGGGGCCGCGTGATTGATTACCAGGTTGAGGAAATGACAAATTTAGCGCGAAATATTGTGACTAACCTAAATCATCAAGAAAACGGGACCTTTCATATTACTGTAAGTTCAAAAGCCCCACTCAAGAAGACAATGGATCAAGTCGAGAAGGAATATATTAAAAATATTTTACATGAATGTAATGGGTGCGTAAGTGAAGCAGCGAGGATACTATGCGTTGACCGCTCAGCAATCTACAGAAAGGTTCAAGTGGTCAATCTAAGGAATCAGAAATAAAAAGTTGAATATGAATATGAATCAAAGCCTCTTCAGCAGTTCAGTTTGAAGAGGCTTTGATTTTGTCTTTCATCCTTTTAGTTGTGAAAATAATATATATAGTAAATTTGCAACATAAATTATAGCGAATTTGCTATATACGAAGAGTTTATGCCATGAAGGCTTACTTCAAGATTCCTAAAAACTCTTTACAAATCGAAATATAAATATTCGTTTATCATTTGGCATGTTTTTTGCGTGTGTTGAAAACATAGGACCCAAAAGATGTTGGAGAGGTATCTCTGAACAAAAAAGTATGTAGAGAAAGGTGTTGTTTGTTTATGGCAAGATTTGATGGAAGAATTGCCTTAATTACCGGTGGAGCCAAAGGGATCGGGGAGTCGATTGTGAGGAAGTTTTATGCTGAGGGAGCAAAGGTTGTGATAATTGATGTCGATGCGGCCGGAGCTCAACAATTGGCACTCGAACTTGACCCCAGCGGCGAAAAGGCTATTGGTCTGGGATGTAATATTGTCAATCGACCTGAGGTGAAAGCTGCTTTCGTAGCGATTGCAGACAAGTTTGGTACGGTGGATATCCTTGTGAATAATGCCGGAATTACGCGAGATGCCATATTTCATAAAATGACAGAGCAACAATGGGATGATGTGATCGCCGTGAATGGTAAAGGTTTATTTAACTGCACACAAGAAGCTTGGCTGATTATGAAAGATAAGAAATACGGAAAAATTTGCAATTTGTCTTCGACAAATTCCAGCGGCGAAGCCGGACAGGCTAATTATTCTTTTACCAAAGCGGGTATTATTGCTGTGACGAAGAGTCTGGCCAGAGAAGGCGGAAGATATAATATCAATGTTAACTGTGTACGACCCGGTGTGATTGATACTGAGATGATGCGTGCTGTGCCGAAGAATGTGCTTGAAGATTTGGTCAACAAGACCGCATTTAAGAGAATGGGGAAACCGTCGGAAGTAGCTGACGCCGTCGCATATTTGTGCAGTGAAGAAGCCTCCTGGGTTACTGGGGAGGAACTTTTGGTGGCCGGAGGCTACATGTACAGATAGCTCGGGATACTAACGGCAAGCCGACAGTATAAGGGCGAGGAGGAATAGTGTTGCAAGAGGTTGTTATAGTCAGTGGGGTTCGTACTCCCATCGCCTCATTCGGTGGTGCCCTGAAAGGGTACGGGGCGGCAAATTTAGGGGCGCTGGTTATTAAAGAAGCGGTTCGCAGGGCAGGGATTCAAGGAGAGCAAGTGGATGAAGTCATCATGGGAAATGTTTTGCAAGCCGGGCTGGGTCAGAATCCCGCCCGCCAGGCAGCCTTAAAAGCAGGGCTACCTGTGGAAACGACTGCGCAAACCATTAATGTGGTTTGCGGTTCGGGACTTAAATCGATTGTTTCTGCGGCTCAGGCCATTATGGCCGGAGATGCCGATATTGTTGTAGCAGGCGGGATGGAAATCATGTCGGATGCCCCCTTTGTCTTGAACCAAGCCAGATGGGGCCAAAGCATGGGCAACGGCACAATTGTAGACAGTATGATCAAGGATGGTCTGTGGTGTGCCTTTAATGATTACCATATGGGGATTACTGCGGAGAATGTCGCTGAAAAATTTAGCATTGGCCGCGTGGAGCAGGATGAGTTTGCAGCTGGGAGCCAGGAAAAGGCTGTGGCTGCAATTGAAAAAGGACGGTTTGCGGAAGAGATCGTACCGGTGGTTATTCCGCAAAGAAAAGGGGAAGCGGTTATTTTCGACACCGATGAACACCCCCGGACGGGAACAACGGTGGAAACTTTAGCGAAGTTAAGACCCGCTTTCAAAACAGACGGTACGGTAACCGCCGGCAATGCTTCCGGCATTAATGATGCGGCGGCGGCCTGTGTCATGATGAGTAAAGAGAAAGCTGATTCCTTAGGGCTCGCTTATCTTGCGGTATTGAAAGGATATGGAATGGCAGGGGTGGATCCGGCTATTATGGGAGTCGGACCGGTCAACGCTGTAAAAAAGGCTTTGCAGAAAGCAGACGTCGGGATGGAAGAGCTTGATCTTATTGAAGCCAATGAAGCCTTTGCCTCCCAGACCTTAGCAGTGGCCAAGGAATTGGGCTTTCCACCAAAGAAAGTGAATGTCAATGGAGGTGCAATCGCTTTAGGGCATCCGATTGGCGCAAGCGGCACCCGGATTCTCGTAACTTTACTGTATGAGATGAAGAAAAGAAACGATAAACTCGGCCTGGCGACCCTTTGTATCGGCGGCGGGCAGGGGATTGCGGTTGTCGTTGAGCGCTAGCGGCTAATATCAAAACAGGATTTGCGTCATCTAAAAAGCGCAAATCCTCATAGAAAATATAATACGTCTGATATAAAGGAGTGGGGAATATGCCATTACAACAATTAAATTCAAATACTTTTGAGGAGATGATTTACGACAAGGGGAAGCCTTGTTTGGTTATTTTTTCAAGAAAAACCTGTCACGTTTGCAAACAAGTTGTGCCGCTTTTGGAAGAATTACAACCGAAATATGAAGGTGTCTTTGGTTTCTATTATGTCGATATAGAAGAAAATGCCGGTTTATTTCAGCGGTTCTCCTTAAAAGGTGTGCCGCAAATTCTCTATTTTAATGAAGGGGAATTCCAGGGAAAACATGCCGGACTTGTGGATGAGGAAAAAGTGGAAGAAAAAATTGCAGCAGTCCAAGAAGCTTAATGAAAAAGGAGTAGAGTGAAATGGAAGACGCCAATAATTCTTATGACTTGATCATCATTGGCGGCGGACCTGCCGGCCTTTCTGCAGCGATTTATGGCGGCAGAGCGAAACTCAAGACCCTTCTCATTAATAAGGGGACGCTGGGGGGAATGGCTGATACCACCCGGGAAATTGTGAATTATCCGGGAACTATCAAGGTCAGCGGCCCGGATCTCATGGGTGATTTTGCCAAACATGCTGAAAGCTTTGGCGTTGAGTTTTTAAAAGATGAGGTTGTCGGTACGGATTTTGCCGGGGAACGAAAAAAGGTGACCACGAAAAAGAAGAAAGAATTCTTTGCTAAGGCAGTAATTATTGCTGTCGGTAATGAACCGAGACTTCTGGACATCCCGGGGGAAAAGGAACTTCAAGGCAGCGGGGTTGCCTATTGTGCAACTTGTGATGCGGAGTTTTTCGAAGGAGAAGATGTCGTTGTCATCGGAAGCGGAGACCAGGCCATCGAAGAAGGCATGTATATTGCCAAGTTTGCGCGAAAAGTAACCGTTATTGTACTTCACGATGAGGGGATTTTAGATTGCAATAAAGTCAGTGCCGAAGGCGCGTTGAGGCACGAAAAGATGGAATTTGTCTGGAATTCCACGATTGAAGAAGTCTTGGGAGAAGAGAGCGTCGAAGGGGTAAAAATCAGAAATATCAAAACAGGGGAATTAACTGAATTTCCTTGTCAGGGGGTATTCTTCTTTGTGGGCATGATTCCTTCCACGCAGTTTTTAAAAGCAAGTAGACTGGAGATGGACAAAAGAGGGTATATTCCTGTCAGCGAACAGATGGAAACGAATCTGGAAGGTGTTTATGCCGTAGGAGATAATCGCAGTAAATATTTGAGACAAGTGGTTACGGCAGCAAGCGACGGCGCAACAGCGGCAGTAGCGGCCGAACGATATATCGAAGAGCAAGACTCCTTTCAACTGAAGGTTTTGCAAAGTGAGAAAAAGGTATTGCTCCTCTTCTTTGACGCTTTTAATCATGAGAGCCTGGAATTCAGCACCTCATTGGAAGAAGTCAACCTGGAACTCCCGGAAAGCTACAAGATCGTCAAAATAGACATGGCTACCAAGAAGAATTTGGCACATAAATATCAGATTGACAAGGTGCCGTCCGTGGTGTTGCTGGAGAAAGGGCTGGAAATCAAGCGCCTGAATTGTTGCACAGGTAAAGACAAGCTAAAATCTCAATTATAAAATATCCATGGGGATAAGGGTGTAAATAGTCATCCCCGTCCGTGGGGGCTGTACAATGGTATTCTACATGACGGTTATCATAATATTTGGATATACCTAAAGTTTAAAGTTCGTTTGAGTTATAGAGTAAACAGCAGAATAGGGAAGGAGATACTTGAAATGCGGACATTGAAAGGAAAATACGCAGTAGTAACCGGAGCCGGTAAGGGGATCGGTGCGGCTATCGCCAAACGCTTCATTGAAGACGAAGCTGCGGGCGTCGCTATATTGGAATATGATTACGAGCTTGCCAAAAGAACTGCGGCAGAAATAGACCCCTCCGGAGAAAGAGTGCTGGCTGTGAAATGCGACGTGGGAAGCGAGGCGCAGGTCTCAGAAGCGATCAAAACGGTGGCGGAAAAATTCGGAACCATCGATATCCTGGTCAATAACGCCGGGATCACAAGGGACGCAATCTTCCACAAGATGACGGACGAAGCATGGCATGCGGTGTTAAACGTAAACTTGAACGGTACCTACTATACCTGCAAATATGTTTTTCCCATAATGCGTGAGAAGTGCTGCGGCAGGATCGTCAATATTGCCTCAACTTCCGCCTTTGGGAACCCGGGCCAGGCGAACTACGCAGCGTCGAAAGGAGCGGTCATCAGTTTTACGAAGACTCTGGCCAAAGAAGGCGGGCCCAAAAATGTTACGGTCAATTGCATCGCACCGGGGTTTGTCAATACGGATATGGCCAACGAGGTGCCGCCGGAGATCTTAGCTGAACAGATCAGGCAGATCCCGTTAAAGAGGCTGGGAGAACCGGAAGATATCGCCGCGGTTGCGGCATTTCTCGGGAGTGACGACGCGAGCTACGTGTCAGGACAGTGCATTGTGGTCAGCGGCGGATCGAGATAAAGAATAAGATGGGATGAACATCGACAAAACAAAAGCGTCCTCACGCCACTTTGGTAGTGTAATGAGGACGCTTTTTGAGGGTTGTAACCACTTAGTATTTTAGAGACTGAGTTTTCACATGCCCCTTTTATCTTAAGCGTTAGTCCAACATTAAACATTAATTATCCGAAAATATCCGCATGAAATTCGCAAGAAACTTTGGACGATATTGGTTCTTTTTATAAATTAAACATATATCCAAATTAATTTGAAAATCATCCAATAATAGTATTTTTACTTGAGGATTTTCATTTAACTTCCATGTACTAATGTAAGGTTCAGGAATAATTGTAATTCCAAGGCCTAATTCTACTAATTTAAGGGCAATATCTTGAGTGTCTACAGAGTAAATACTATCCCTTTTTATAGCATCTCCTAATAAGCTGAAAATCTCTTCCCGATAAACCCCTTGACGCCGCAAAATTATTCGTTCATCCAATAGCTGGTTGAGTGAAATTTTATCTTGTTTTGCAAAGGGATGATTATATGAAACAATTGCGACAGAACTTACGTTCGACAATATTTTGCATTGCATATCTGATAATTCAATGACTGATTTTATTCTACTGTTCACAGAAATTAAAGCTACATCAACATTACCATTAAGAAGGCACTCAATAAGTTCTAATGTTCCGCTTTCAACCATTTCAACTCGAATGTCGGGACAAATTTTTGCGAATTCCATCAATTTATTAGGGACTATATCAAGCGTTGTAACAGAAACAAAACCCAGTTTGATAGATCCGACTTCCGGATTAACTATTTCAGAAATAGCATTTTCCATGCTGGTAACTGCTTCAAGGACGGATTTGACTAAGGGCAGAAGTTGTTTACCTTCCGAAGTTAAGGCGATTTTTCTTCCTTGCTTCTCAAATAATGGTAACCCAATTTCTTTTTGAAATTCATTAATTTGCTGGCTTATTGAAGGTTCACTTATAAAAAGCTTGGCTGCCGCTTCTCTCATTGTTCCATACTTAACGATAGAGTCAAAATAGCGAAGCTGCCGCATTTCCATCCAATCACCTCGTTTAATTGATAGCTAAAGCTTATCAATCATTCTTAATCGTTAATTATCACCTCAGATTAACTATAGTATAATTCATTTAAAGAAAATTGGAAATACAATTCAAAAATAAGGGTTTTCACTAAAATCATGATTATGTTTACTCTTTACTATAAAAGTGTACCTGGTGAAGGATAAAGGATCTAAAAGGAGAGGGATACAATGTCGTGGAGGATAATTCCTTTGGAACTAGGCCGTCTTAGTGTGTTTGCCAAGGTTTTGGCATGGGATGAAAGTTTGAACAATGAAGGGAATACAAGGAGAACACAAGTGCCCCTGATTGGTTGGTTACTCATCAATGACCAAACCGGAGAGAAACTATTGGTTGATAGTGGGGGAGGCGAGGATGAGGAATTTGGGAGAAAATATCATAACCCGCTAACCTGTAAAACAGAGAATCATTTAGTTGTAGCTTTAAAGAAGTTCAACACAACCGTAGAAGAAATAAAAACAGTGATTTTGACCCATCTGCATTGGGATCATGCCTGGGGTGTCTTCAAATTGCCTCAAGCTAAAGTAATCGTACAGAAAGCCGAATTACAATATGCTGTGGCGCCGGATGCCAAATTTATTAGAGTATATGAGTTGGATCTTTCGCACCAGATCCCATATTTCATGAGATATTTCAATCAGATTCAAACGGTTTCCGGTGATGTGGATTTTGCAGACGGAATTAAGTTATTGTTTCTGCCCGGACATTCAGCAGGTTCACAGGGGGTGATGGTTGATACAAGTAAAGGTAAATATATAATTCCCGGTGACTTAGTCAATATAAAGAAGAATTGGGAAGAAAATCTTCCGCCGGGAATTCACACTGATCTGGAGACTTGCTATGCGAGTATGAAAAAGTTACGGGAGATTGCTGCTGAAAATAAGGCAACCGTACTGTACGATCATGATATTGCTGCGTTTGAACAATTAAAACATATGCTTTAAAGACAAATGAAGAGTGGTTTGATGCTTAGTATCTTCGTTGATAGGAACCTAGGATTACTATGGATGAATTTATTATAGAAAAACAAGTTTGCTTTTAAAAACAGAAAGGTGGTGTATGGTGAGATGAATTTAGTTCTCCTAATTGGGCGGCCGACCTATAGGAGAGCGCTTATCATGTTAAACAAACTAAACAGATAAAGTACGTATCTGTACTTTATCTGTTTAAAATTAGGTAGTGAGTGCTCATTCTTCTAAATGTAGAGGGAGGAAATTTATGAACACACAACTTGAAGGTAAAACTGTATCCGGAATTTCCCAGAACCTAAAACTGTCTAATACTCATTACTTTATTATTATTTGTGCAGCGCTGGGATTTTTTGTTGATTCACTTGATTTGTATATCGTAGCTTATGCAATGCCTTTTATGGTAACTGAGTGGAAGATTGACGCCATTACCAATGGCGTTTTAGCTTCAGCCGGTATCTGGGGTGCACTTATTGGATCTTTAGCATGGGGACCTATTTCAGACAAAATAGGACGAAAATGGTCCCTGGTTCTAACAATAGCTGGATTCTCAGCACTTACCGGAGCAATTTATTTCACAACAAATACAACCCAATTTATGGTTATTCGCTTTGCATCCGGCTTTTTCTTGGGGGGTGCAATACCCATCGCAGGTGTTTTCACCTCGGAAATTGCACCTTTTGCAATTCGGGGAAAATTAACATCTGTCTTAGGTTGTTTTTTTCCGGCCGGTTTGTTGGGCGCTTCGCTGATATCTCTTTTTATTGCCCCGGTTTTTGGTTGGAGAGCGATGTTTATCGTTGGAGCGGTACCAATTATCTTAGCAGTTGCATGTATCAAATTACCTGAGTCACCACTTTGGCTGGCTGCTAAAGGGCGTCAAGAAGAGGCGATTGCAGTATTAAGGCGCTTAGGTGCAAGTGAAGAAGATTTAAATCAGGTAATTATAGAAAAAGCCAAGGATGAGCAAGAGATAAAAACAAAGAAAGTTTCCCCAGCAGTACTTTTTGGACCTAAATATAGAAAACGCTTTGCTTTTACGACTTCTTTCTATTTCTTTACGAATCTTGCCTACTTTGGCTTTGCAATGTGGCTGCCCTCCCTTTTGAATACCGTATATGGAATACCTAAAACCGAAACATTTAAGCTTACCCTGGCAGTAGCGTGTGTGGCCATATTAGGCAGAGCATATTCAGCTTGGGCCATTGAAAAGTTCGGACGAAAGACCATGGCTTATGTGGGTTACGGTGTTGCCGGAGCGGCTTCCATAGCCGTTATGTTCGTTAACAATGTAACTCTCTTAGTAGCTATACTTATTATTATGCCTTTCTTTTATGAGCAAGGTGCAGGACTCACCGTATCATGGGTTCCGGAACTCTACCCGCCTGAAATAAGGGCTACGGCTAATGCCTGGTCAAACTCGGCAGGAAGAATTAGTTCAGCCTGCGCTCCGATCCTCTTTGGATATATTATATCAACAGGTGCAGTTTTTGGAATTTATTTAGTGATGGCGGGATGTTTCTGGTTGTTATGCTTCTTGTCCAAAACCATAGGGATTGAAACAAAAGGCAAAACATTGGAAGAAATTGAAGCAGCATAACGTTTTGTGACATTTCTGCTTGCTTCAGACCCGATATGGAATGTTGCGTAAAGCGGGTTTTAAAATATTTGTGACGAAAGGATGATTATGAAAATGAAGAGGACAGCCTTAACAGAGAAGATTGCGGTTATAGGAGTCGATGGTTTTGAGCCAAGGCTGGCAAAAAAGTTCTTGGACCAAGGCAAAATGCCTAATTTACAAAAGTTCATAGACAAAGGTTCTTGCCGGGATGATCTGGTTTTATTGGGGGCGATGCCTACCGTTACACCGACGCTCTGGACAACATTATCTACCGGTGCCTATCCGGGAACCCACGGCATTACTTGTTTCTTTGGGCACAATCATGGTCAGCTGGATAGTTTGGTCTATAATTTGGACTCCAGACGTTGCAAAGCTGAACCTTTGTGGAATATTTTGGCTGAAGAGGCTGACAAAAAAACCTTAGTATGGCATTGGCCGGGCAGCTCATGGCCTGTCACTTCAGATAGTCCCAATCTTCATGTTGTGGAAGGCACTCAGCCTCAGACCATTAATACCGGAATTGCCGGTGTAGATATTTCCAAAATAGTCGTTGCTTCAGATAAATTTAAAGAGGCACAATTCTTGCCAAATACCTCCACTATTACGCCTGGTGCCGGTTGTATTATTGAGAATGTGGAAGAATTACTGGAAGATGATGGAGAGTCTAGTTACTTAAGAGCAGCCATATCAAGCGGAGCAAAAGTCATAAAAAATATTGTTACTTGTGAAGAAGAAAACGAAATACATGTCTTAGCCAAAATGATTGCTGATACAGTAAAGTCACCGATTAAGGAAGCTGTAGGTTGGGCTAAAGCACCTGCGGTTGCTAAGGAATTTACTCTTACCTTGGGAAAAGGTCTGGAACGCCGCCCGGCATTGCTTTTACAAAACGAACAAGGTGTTTATGATACGGTCGAAGTGTATAAATCAAAGAAAGATTTAGAGCCTCTTGTGACCATTGAAGGAGGAAAATCGGCTTATGACGTGGTTGATACCATCAAGAATGATCAAGGGGAAACTATTTTATGTAATAGAAATTACCATGTCTTAACGATTAAGCCTGACGGTTCTGAAGTCACGATGCTCATAGGCATGGCCATGGATGTGAGCCGGGATGATTTATTTCACCCAAAAAGCTTGTACAAGGAAGTTATCGATCATATCGGGTATGTTCCTAACAGACCGGTAATTAATGGCGCTAACGAAATACTTGTCGATCAGGTATTTATTCCAACCTGGGACCACTATTGTCAGTGGCAGGCAGATTGTTTGACCTATTTTATGAAAAACAATAAGTATGATGTGATTTATTCTCATTTGCATAATGTTGATAATGGCGGGCATCTGTTCTGGCATTTTGCTAAGCACCAGGAGAAGTGGAACAATAACGAAGAAGCATTCCAGGGATTTATAGAGAGAATGTATATTCAAACAGATAACTATCTGGGAAGATTTCTGCCTTATTTAGATGAGGGTTGGACCATAATTGTCACTTCGGATCATGGCTTGAGTTGTCAGGAAAATCTCGGTGTGGAATTAGGCGAGGCAGGCGGAATTACGACACCGGTAATGGAAGAACTTGGTTATGCCAAAATAATTACGGATGAAAACGGCAATCACGAATTTGACTGGGCGAATACCAAAGCGGTGGCCAGCCGTGGTAATTATATTTATCTCAACTTAATTGGACGGGATGAGCACGGAATCGTTGATCCTAAAGACCAATACGATTTGGAAACACAAATTATCTCTGATTTATATTCTTACCGCGATCCCAAAACCGGTAAACGGGTTGTGGCACTGGCCATGCGTAATAAGGATGCTGTAATTATTGGTCTGAGCGGACCGGAGTGCGGCGATATCATCTACTTCACAGAAGAGTCTTACAATGTTATTCACGCAGACTCTTTATCAACCCAAGATGGCTATGCAGACACATCTCTTTCACCGATATTTGTGGCAGCCGGGCCGGGGATTAAACAAGGTTATAAAACTGAACGGGTTATTCGTCAGGTAGATCTTGCGCCTACAATGGCTTTTCTCAGTGGCGTTCGTTTACCGGCTCAGTCTGAGGGATCTCCTGTGCATCAAATACTTACGGAAGAAATTTAACCAATTTAATGGCAGATTCATCTCCCGCTTTGGCAAGCGGGAGATGTTTAGAATGATTAGACGAAAGATTGCAATATTGTGAATGTAATCTCTTACACCATATCCAAGTTATATTTACAGATAAACAGTTTAATAAATCAAATCAGGGGAGGGGATATGACGGCAGTTTCAGATCCAATTATCAGACTAATTTCAAAACCTAGGAGGTAAGTTTTTGAACACACAACGTCGTGGTAAAACTGTTGCTGGAATTTCCCGGCACTTTGTAGAGGAGGTGTGAAGCTGTGAAAACTTTGCTGGCGGACCGGATAGCCGGTGTAATTCTCTTTGTTATTGGTGGTTTGGCTGTTTTTGAGGCGATACGGTTGTATCCTCTGCATATTGGAAGATCCATCGTAGGCGACGAAACATTTATCGGATTTTTAGGTGTGGCACTGATGATTCTCGGGGGACTATTTATCTTTGTATTCAAGCCACAGGGGGATAGGCAGGCAGAGTTTCCTACCGGTGAGCTGCGTAAAAAGATGCTTTTAGTTACAGGTTTATTGTTTGCTTATTGGGTATTATTGCAGGTAATTGGCTACACGGCCAGTACGTTTATTATCGGATTGGGGTTATTCCGAACCATGAGTGCTTATGGGTGGTTGGGTTGTACTGTGTTTGCGGCAGTGCTCACCATGGCATTTTACGGATTATTTGTGATGTGGCTGCAGTCCCCATTTCCGGAACCTAGTATTTTATTATGGTTAGGTAGGTAATTAGAATGGAAACATTACACTTGCTGCTCTCTGGATTTGCAACGGCTCTGCAACCAGACAATTTACTGATGGCTGCAATAGGCGCTTTTGTCGGTACGCTGGTGGGCGCATTGCCAGGCTTAGGGCCAACCTCTGCGATTGCCATTTTGTTGCCGCTTACTGCCGTCTTATCCCCTACAAAGGCTATTATCATGCTGGCAGGAATCTACTATGGAGCTATGTATGGGGGAGCCTCTTCGGCAATCTTGTTAGGCATTCCTGGGGATGCTGCTGCTGTGGCTACATGTCTCGACGGTCATCCCATGGCTAAGCAGGGTCGGGGGGGGCCGGCACTGGGGACCGCAGCGTTTAGTTCGTTCGCTGCCGGGACAATGGGGGTAATTGCTTTGGTTTTTTTTGGCCCCCTGTTTGCTGATCAAGCACTTAAGTTCGGTCCGCCAGAGTATTTTGCCCTGATGCTCTTGGCTTTAACTGTAGTAATAGGTTTAGGGGGAGCATCTATAAGTAAAGCCTTAGCAATGGGCTTTTTTGGATACCTTCTATCCTTAATCGGACTGGGAACGATGACGAATATGCCGCGACTGACCTTTGGCTATGCGCCCTTATGGGGGGGCCTTGATGTTATCAGCCTAGTCATCGGGTTGTTTGCCATAAGTGAAGTATTAAATGGGATTGAAGAGAAGAAAGTTGCTATCTCTATGGGTAATATCGGCTCGGTTTTCCCAACACTTAATGATTTGCGAAAAAGTGCCAAGACGATAGTTCGCGGAGGTACTCTCGGGTTCTTTATGGGATTATTACCTGGGGTCTCCGCTGCTATAACAACGTTTCTTGCCTATGATCTGGAAAAAAAGTGTTCGAAAACACCGGAGCGATTTGGCCATGGGGCAATAGAAGGTGTAGCTGCCCCTGAGTCTGCTAATAATGCGACAAGTTCAGCAGGTTTTATTACCTTGTTTGCTCTTGGCATTCCGGGTTCGCCGCCTTTAGCTGTCCTTTTAGGGGGACTTATGATTTATGGCCTTACACCCGGACCGATGCTATTCCAGCAGAATCCAGACTTTGTCTGGGCAGTCATAGCCAGCATGTTTATCGGGAATGCTGTGTGTTTGGTTCTCAATCTTCCTCTTGTTGGACTTTGGGCTAAGCTAACTCAAGTCCCCTTTGGTATATTAGCTCCGATTATTTTACTGATATCTATCGTTGGAACCTATACTATCCGTAACGATATGTTAGATGTTCTGGTCGCTCTGATATTTGGGATTTTAGGATACTTTCTGAAAAAATTTCATTGGCCATTAGTCCCTTTAATCATTTGTTTTATCCTTGGCCCAATGTTGGAGAAGTCACTTTTACAGTCTTTTGCGATGGCGTTTGAAAACCCTTTCATTTTCTTTCAACGCCCAATCTCATTAACTCTCATTGTTGTGACCGGTGTCCTTTTGATTATTTCCATTATACTTAGGCGGCGGACTAACAGCAGAATAGCCAGCTCCGGATTAGAAGAAGTATAAATAATAATGGGGGGATCTATAATGAAAATGAAGAAGAAAATGATTTGGATCATTGGCATCTTGCTTTTGACAGTTACAGTTGCCGGGTGCTCATCACAATCTACCCAAGGGTCATCACAAACCGATAAACAGGAAGCGGCCTATCCAACAAAACAAATAGAATTAGTGGTTCCTGCCGGTCCTGGGGGTCTCACTGATCTAACAGCCCGTCTTGTTGCCGATTTTGTCAGCAAAAAATGGAAACAGCCTGTTCTGGTAATTAACAAACCCGGTGCGGGTAACGTTACCGGATTACAATATGGCTTAATTCAAGGAAGACCGGACGGATATACTGTAGTGGCAGATAATATTGCCGCTTCCGTATTGATGGCGGCCGGAATGAAGAATCCACCTATAAAGCTTGAGGATAGAATTTTTGTGTCTAAATTTGTGGATAATCCTATGTGTTTTTCTGTTGCAGCCGATTCTCCTTTTAAGGATATGAAAGAGCTTGTCGAATGGATTAAGCAGAATCCAGAAAAATTAACGCATACTAGTTTAAGTACTACAAGTATGAATGCACTTACTGCCGCTGAATTGTGTAAAGCCATTGGTGTAGATTACAAAAAAACCCAACCAGTTCTTGTTCAGAGTGGTAGTGCGGGAATTACAATGATAGCCGGAGGCCATGCAGTTTTGGGTGATCAGTCAGTCCAGGAAACATATCCTCTTGCTGCAGGTGGTAAATTAAGAGTTCTTGCTGTGGCATCAAAAGAGAGGAGCCTATTATTTCCGGATGTGCCTACTTGTCAAGAACTTGGCATAAATATTGACGTTACTTGGTATGGGGGTATAAGCGTACCGAAAGGCACCCCTGATTATATTGTGAAGAAATGGGATCAAGCTATTGCTGAAATCGAAAAAGATCCGGAATTTATTAACAAGATGAAAGAAATGCACGGCAATGCCAGCTATTTGAATACTGCAGATTATAATAATTCAATTAAAGAACAGGTTGAACAGTATACTGAATTGTTTGATTCAATGGGCGTTCGTCAGTAACCCTTAATATAGAATGAATTGTTAATGAGAATGGATTTTCACTCAAAATCCATTCTCATTCCTTTGGAACATTTATCCTGATGTATTTATATTGTTTGAAATCCCTGAACAGGCAAGTACGAGATTTGATCACAGGCCATGTTCTAAAAGAAAGTGGGATTAGTAGAAATGGAATGGTTTATTAATTTAAAAACCAGTAGAAAACTTTTCATATGCTTTTTACTGATGGCCATATTAATCCTGACTGTTGGCCTAACAGGGGTGCTTAACCTAGGCAGAGTCAACAATAATATTAAAAGAATTGCCCAAGATGGAATCGATCCTATTCTAATTCTGGAACACTTGAATCAGAACTTTGAAAAAGGGGCTACGGAGATGGTCAGTGTAGTCTGGAAGAGCCAGGTTTCAGAAGATCCCACAGTGATCAGCGATTCCAGAATGGTTATTGCGCAGTCTATAGAGGATAACGACCTGTTGATACAGCAGTATCAATTGCTTAACTTAACCGAGGAAGAAAAAGGACTGTTAATGGAATTCAAAAGTGAGGTTGCCGTTTACCGCGACTTGAGAGAAAAGGCTATTACAACAGTTGAACTGAAAAACTACGCCTTAGCCAGTGACTTTAATCAGCAGGCCGGTATGCATCAGGCTAAGGTAGAAGGAATCATCGAAAGACTGATAAGTTGTTCTTTGAAATATAATGAAGATCTTCAGCGTGCTTCGGAAAAGGACTTTGTTAAAGCCCGAATGATTATTATGATACTGACGGCTTGCGGTTTTGCTTTGGCCTTGTTACTCAGCCTGATCATAGGCAGAATTATCAGCCGTCCGATTTTAGCTGCAGTTAAGCAAGCCGAACTATTTGCCAAAGGTGATTTTTCTAGGGATCAACAAAATAACTTTATCAAGAGGACGGACGAAATTGGCGAATTAGCCCGAGCCTATGATGATATCGACAATAACATGAGCTGCCTCTTGAAAAATGTAATGCTTGCCGCTGAAAAATTAAAGACAGCCGGAGAGGAATTATCAATTTCGGCTGGGGAACTTAACGATCAGGGACAAAATATTAATGTCGGGACTGAACAAATAGCGGCGGGAATGGAGGAGACTGCTGCTTCCACGGAAGAAATGCTGGCCTCGGGAAGGGAGATCAGCAAAGGGGCCAATATGCTTGCCGAGAAAGCGTATGAGGGCAAGATAATCGTCAGGGAAATCGAGAAGAAAGCCCAGATGATGCGTGAAAATGCTGAAACTTCAAGGGGCGTGACCCGAAGCATTTATTTGCAAAAGCAAGGGGAAATCATCGAAGCGATTAAAAACGGTGAAGTCGTTCAGAAAATAGGTATAATGGCTGAAACCATTGCCGGTATTGCTGAGCAGACTAATCTATTGGCTTTGAACGCCGCTATCGAAGCAGCCCGGGCAGGAGAGCAGGGGAGAGGCTTTGCGGTTGTCGCAGAAGAGGTACGAAAGCTGGCTGAACAATCAGCACAGACGGTGGCTGGAATTCATAAGGTTATCAGCAAAGTCACAGAAGTATTTGGCAATCTTTCGCAAAATTCTTCAGAAATTTTAAAATTTATTGATGAAAAGGTAATTCCTGATTACGAGATGCTTGTGCAGGCAGAAGGACAATATGCCAAGGATGCCAATATGATAGGAACGCTGGTGGAAGACTTCGCTGCGACTTCAGGACAAATGTTTACCTCTATCGAACAAGTGAATAACGCAATTCAAACCGTTTCAGCATCAGTTCAAGAAACGACGAGCAGTTCCCAGGAAATCGCCAAAAATATGGGTAAAATGGCCAAGGCTATGGATCAAGTGACCAAGGTTGCCCAGACCCAGGCCGAACACACTCTGAACTTGAATACAATGGTGGAGAAGTTCAAAATTTAACCAATGGGATGGGTCTCCCGCTTCTGCAAGTGGGAGACCCATTGACCGCTCAGCAACCTACAGAAAAGGCTCAAGTCGTTAATCTGAGAGATCAGGAATAATGAAGCTGAAAGCTTAAAAAAGACGGACTTCGATGGGAGTTCCTAAGGTTATCCCGTCTTCATCGACGATAGAATCATAAGCCAGAATCGTCACTCCTTTTGCACTGGCAAGCTTCAAAGCCTGTGCAAATTCCGGATCTCTTATCTCATGGGGCTTAAAGTATTTTACACCCTTCATCTGAATGAGAAAGAAAATGAACCCAGCATACCCATCTTCCACAGCTTTGATCATTTCATAGATATGCTTGCAGCCCCTCTGAGTAGGGGCATCTGGGAACATGGCAATACCTTCGGTTTCAAGGGTTACACCTTTTACTTCTATAAACCCTCTCAGTTCTTTGGTTTCAAAGTACAAATCAAATCTAGAATTACCGTAAACAATCTCTTTGGACAGCTTTGTAACATCATGTATTTCTTTGATTTTCCCTTCCGTTATACCATGATAGACAACCATATTTGGAATCTGTGAATCGATATTGATCAGAACATCTCCCTTGTATGCGGCAATAATAGAGTACTTTGTCTTCCGTTCTGGATTTTTTGCTTCTTCTAAAACCACCAAATTTCCTTCCTGGAGCAACTCTCTGCAGCGCCCCGTAGTTTTAACATGAACAAATTCTTCCTTATTGTCTAGAATAACATGTGCAATAAATCTATTAGGACGTTTTATAAATTTTGCGACTTTAACTGATGTATACTTCATGCTTGCACCTCTTTATCATTAGATCATAGCTTACCGATAGCATTCTATCAAGAAATACCTAATGTGAACCGGTGGCTCCGCTTTTAGTTCCTCAAAAAAGAAATAGATTTTTGAATAATGTGCCATAGTCTTTGGAGCTATTCAGAATTTTTGCCAGCCTCCTAAAGGAAAGAGTGAGTGATAACTTTTTTGTCAATGTCTACCACACCAAGACTTCATGTCTCATAATTCAAGATATGTAGCACTTGTGGTCTTGCTATTGATTTTTGCTTTTATGATATATACAATAAATTCAAAAGAAAAGGGCAGAATAAACAGAGGAGGGTATCAATGGAAAGGAAGAGAAAAAATGTAACAACCCTGAGTCGATCCTTAGCATTCGTCATGACTTTAATCATGGCCTTTTACATGAGCTTCGCTTGTGAAATGAATGCTTTGGCAACGGATTACGGCGACAAGAATCTTCAGGGATCGGACCAGACAGTGACAATTACCTTTGATCCGCAAGGCGGAGTATTTAAGGATGATGGGACAACGGAAACCAGGGAGACTATTTTTTTTACCGTAAGTGATGATAATGATAATCATTACTACAAAGTAATCAAAGATGCTGATATTCCTGAACTAGAAGAACGTCTCGGTTATGCCTTTGAAGGCTGGTACTTTAATGAACAGAAGTTGGAGGACGGGGATTGTATTTTTGCTGATGTCGCCTTTGACGCACAATGGAGCGTGATGGACAGCAACACTGATGCCGGCACTGGTACTGATAGTGACATCGATACTGAAATCGGCCCTGATAGTGATGTTGACAATGAAACCGGCACCGATAGTGATGTCGGCACTGATACAGGCACCGACTCCGACACAGAGATTCCATCTGAAGATACCAATTCTGAGGAGGAGAATCTAGAGGATACGGAGGCAACCCAGCTGGGTGAGGAGATTACCGTCGCCTTTGATCCCCAAGGCGGAGTATTTAAGGACGATGGGACAGGGGAAACCAGGGAGACTATTTTTTTTGCCGATAGAACTGATAATGATAATCAATATTATGGAATATTCACAGCTGCAGATATACCACTTTTGGAAGAAAGACCAGGTTATGTTTTTGAAGGCTGGTATAGCGAGGGAACAAAGCTGGAGGAAGGCAGCCACATTTTTGCCGGCATGACCTTTGAGGCACAATGGAGTGAGGCTGTAGCAGCTAACCTTTTAGCGGCGGTCAGCTCGGGAGCCAAAGAGTTTGGCGAAAAAGAATTCACGGTTCCGGGGGAGTCAGTAACCCTCTTCTTTGATCCCAAAGGCGGAACCTTTGCGAATAATGGCACAACAGAAACCAGGGAGCTTGCTTTCCCTGCCCAAGAGCTGAATGAGGAGAATTATTATTACAGTATCATCTCCGCTGAGGATATCCCTGAGCTGGAGGAGCGACCGGGCTATACCTTCGAAGGGTGGTACTTTGAGGGTGAGAAGCTGGAAGGCGGCGACCACATTTACGGAGAACTCGTTCAATTTAACGCTAAATGGAAAGGAGGCAACACAGCTACTGTTAATGAAAATGTCGAGGGATTGTTTGGCGGGACTCTGCCTGTGATTGAGTTTGGCGGGGCCGGGCAAGCGGCTCAACTGGCGGTTCAAGCCTTGGCAGAGCCCAAAAGTGCCGAAGCTTTGGCTGCCGACGCTGCTGCCTTAAGCATTGCAGAGCTCGACGTAGATTCAGCGGTTCAGCTGGACATTGATCTTGTCTCGGGAAGCATCGGTTCCTATGGGGTTGTCATCACCATGCCGATTCCCACGGCTCTGGCAGATGCGGATCAAATTGCGGCCATTCATTACGGTCAAACCACGGAAGCGATTCGCTGCGAGATTTCCGAAGAGACAGATACCCTGAGCTTTACCTTAGAATCCTTCAGCCCGGTGATCCTGGTAGCAGGGGAAGCGCCGGAATATGCTACAGTTTACATTGAAAATGTCAAAGGTGGGGTTTTAGCTGTATTCAATTCCAAAGATGTTAAATTGCTGCCCGTAGGAGAAAATGTGCAGGTTGCCATTGGGGATACCCTGTATATGTTGGCCTATCCCATGGAGGATGGCAAGGGAACCATCGAGTCCGTTGCCACGGAAGCGGAGACGACCGGCGGACGTTCCATCCCTCTCGTCGGTCCCTTTGACGGTACCTATACCCTTGCCGTCACCCAGGATACCATTCTCACCACAACCTTTGAACGGGTTGCAGCGGACGACGATAATTCCCTATCTGTCCAACCTAACCAGGAAGGTTTCCCTGTAGCTGCAGGTGAGACCGGTACCTCGATCAATACAACTCTCACTGCATCCCGGAACGGCAAAGTTCTGAGCGGAGCTGTTTTTACCAAGTCCGAAGAGGATAGTGACTTTGAGTTTACGGTGACAGAGGAGGGTGTGCTGACCAGTGAGGCTGAGGTTGAAATGGGCTGCTATACGGTTTACGTGGATGTCACCAATGGCGGGGAGACCTATGAAGAGCTGCCTGTGTCCATCAACTCCGGTTCCTCTGTAACCATTGAGCAATACTTGGCAAATAATGTGCGGAGCGACCTGCTTAATATGTGTTTCGACAAATCCCTGGCCTATGCTCAGGGAACCAGGATGGAAACGGTTTTAAACAATGGCTATGCGGCTTTCCCCATGTATAATTACGACACTTTTGCCGGGGTGCATACTGCCGACGGGACAAAGGTGTCCGGCAGCGATGACCCAATACCCCAGGCCGAAAACCATTACTTTATGAGGCATGCCAACAATGAGGGAGAACTGTACAGCTTGACTGTCAGATCTCTGCCCGGCGGCGGCAGCTCTGGAGCCAAAGAGTTTGGCGAGAAAGAATTCACGGTTCCGGGGGAGTCAGTAACCCTCTTCTTTGATCCTAAAGGCGGGACCTTTGCGAATAATGGCACAACTGAAACCAGGGAGATTGCTTTCCCTGCTCAAGAGCTGAATGAGGAAAACTATTATTACAGCATCATCTCTGCTGAGGATATTCCCGAACTGGCGAATCGACCCGGCTATACCTTCGAAGGCTGGTACTTTGAGGGTGAGAAGCTGGAGGCTGGTGATCACATTTACGGAGAACTCGTCCAATTCGATGCTAAGTGGAAAGGAACCAACACAGCCGCCGTTGATGAAAATGTCAGAGGCTTGTTTGGCGGAACCCTGCCCTTAATTAAGTTTGGCGGAGCCGGGCAGATGGCCCAATTATCTGTCCGGGCCTTGACAGATCAAAAAAGCACCGAGACTTTGGCTGCCGATGCCGTCGCCTTAAATATTACCTCGCCGGACGTAGATTCAGCCGTTCAGCTGGATATTGACCTGGTCTCGGGAACCGTCGGCTCCTATGGGGTTGTCATCACCATGCCGATTCCCACGGCTCTGGCGGATGCCGAGGAGATTACGGCCATTCATTACGGTCAAACCACGGAAGCGATTCGCTGCGAGGTTTCCGAGGATACGGATACCCTGAGCTTTACCCTGGAATCCTTCAGCCCGGTGGTCCTGCTGGCAGGAAAAGCGCCGGAATATGCCACAGTTTACATTGAAAATGTTAAAGGCGGGGCTCTTGCCGTTTTCAATTCCAAAGATGTGAAATTGCTGCCCGTAGGAGAAAATGTGCAGATAGCTATTGGGGATACCCTTTATATGTTGGCTTATCCCATGGAGGACGGCAAGGGAACTATCGAATCCGTTGGTACGAAAGCGGAGACAACCGGCGGCCGTCCCATTCCTCTCGTCGGTCCCTTTGACGGCACCTATACTCTTGCCGTCACTCAGGATACCATTCTCACCGCAACCTTTAAACGGGTGGCAGAGAACCATGAAGATTCCCTATCCGTCAAGCCTGCTCAGGAAGATTTCTTGGTGGCGTCGGGTGAGAGCGGAACTTCCATCAGTACAACTCTCAGGGCGTACCGGGAGGGAAAAGCTCTGACCGGAGCAACCTTTACCAAGTCCGAAGAGGAAAGCGGCTTTGAGTTTACTTTGACAGAGGGCGGAGGGCTGACCAGTGACGGTGAGGTTGAGTTGGGCTGCTATACGGTTTACGTGGATCTCACCTATGGCGGAGAGACCTATGAAGAACTTCCTGTGGTCATCAATTCCGGCTCCTCTGTAACCATTGAGCAGTACGTGGCAAATAATGTTCGGAGCGACCTGCTCAATATGTGTTTCGACAAATCCCTGGCCTATGCTCAGGGCACCGGGATGGAAACAGTTTTAAATAATGGCTACGCGGCTTTCCCCATGTATAATTACGACACCTTTGCCGGGGTGTATACAGCCAACGGGAGAAAGGTGTCCGGCAGCGACGCCGCGGTTCCTCTGGCTAAGAACCATTACTTCTTAAGGCACGCCAACAATGAGGGAGAACTGTACAGCTTGACTGTCCCATCTCTTCCTGGCGGCAGTTCGGACAATGACGACAATGATGATGGAGACAATGATTCGGACAACGGTTCAAGCGGAGGTTCAGGCTCATCTTCCGCTGATAAGTATGTATCCGACTCCTCAATTGTGGAAAAAGCCGATGGAGTGAAGGTTACCCTTACCCGCAGTTCCTCTAAAATCTCTTCTGCTCAGCTGAAAAAACTCATTGCCAAGAATGAGGACAAACCCATTGTCTTTAACGGCCCCGATTATACCATAACCTTTGCCAAGGGCAGCATGCAAACCTCTGCCGGACAGACGAGCATTGACTTTAGTCTTAAAATCGGCGTTGATGCCGACAGCCTAAATCTTCCGGAGGCAGATGCCGACAATCTGGCCCTGGTCTTAAGCTTTAAACACAGCGGAGCTTTGCCGGGAGAAGCCGCCATCACGGTTAAGGCTGGCAGCCGGTATGCAGGCCAGACCCTTCACTACTATTATTATAATGAAAGCACAGATCAGTTGGAATTCAGGCAAAGCGTCAGTGTGGACTCCCAAGGCTTTGTCACAGTTAACCAGGATCATTGCTCTGACTATGTTTTGCTTACCCAAAAACTGACGGTTAAAGAGGTTGGCCTGGAGAGGACTTATGGAGAGAGCCGCTATGACACGGCGGTGGAAATCGCCAAAGCTTACTTCTCAGATGGTGCCGACACCGTCATCCTCGCCCGGGGAGACGTCTCTGCCGATGCTCTGCCGGCAGTACCCTTGGCTAAGAAACTTAACGCCCCGATTTTGCTTACTCCTCCGGATAACCTGCCGGACAATGTTCTGGCCCAAATCCAGGCACTGGGCACTAAAAAGGTGATCATTACCGGCGGCACCGGAGCTGTCAAGACAGCCGTATCTGAGCGGCTGGAAGCTCAGGGAATCAGTGTGGAACGGATCTACGGAACAACCCAGTATGAAACAGCCTATGAAATTGCCAAAGCACTGAACAGTGCCGGCGGCCGGGCCGTTTTGGTCAACGGCAACAGCGGTCAAGGCTCCTTCGCCGACGCTTTGTCCATTGCCCCTTGGGCAGGATACCAGGGAGTACCAATCCTTTATGCAGGCGGGGAAGGCGAAATGTTGCCGGAGGCTACGGCAAGGGCTTTCAGTGAACTGGGCATCAATCAAACCCTCCTCATCGGCGGAACGGCAGTACTGCCTCAAAGCCTGGAAAGCCTCGTTCCCAACGCCCAGCGCTATGACGGAATCGACCGTTACGCTACTAATGTCCGGGTTCTGGAAAACCTGCAGCCTAATCCCCAGGCCATTTATGTGGTCAGCGGTCGTGATTTTGCCGACGCTCTGTCCGCAGCGGCTGTAGCAGCTCAAAACAATGCTTGGCTGCTTCTGGCGGGCTATGAGGGAGAAGGGGGAAGCAACGGTTTGACAAGGGAGCAGGAAGTCCTGCTGCAGTCAGCCAAAGAGAACGTGGAAGAAATTCGGGTCTTCGGAGGCATCGTGGCTGTTCCTCAGTCCACCCTGGAAGCTATCGAAGCTCTCCTGGGACAGTAAGCTTGACAGACCCACAGAAAAAGCCTATAACCAGCGGAACCGATCCAGCAATGCTGGATCGGTTCCGAAAATAAGGAACTAATGTTTAAAGACCAGTCAGTAATTGACCTCTGCGCCGGGAAATTGGGTTTTGAATATGCTGAAGAGGAGAGCCAAGGCTATGAGTTTAAGGGATGAAGACATTTCCGGGCCAGTTAAGCCCAATTCTCGTTACCGTTATTTTGCCGTATTCCTCATCGCTATGGCTATCACCATCAACTATATCGACCGCATTAATCTCTCCGTGGCGGCACCCACTCTGATGGCGGAGTTTGGCCTGTCGGCTTCTCAGATGGGGGTGCTGATGTCGGCCTTTTTCTGGTCCTACACTCTAATGATGATCCCTGTCGGTGCTCTTTTGAATAAATTCGGACCTAAATTACTGATGTTTTTCTCCTGTCTGGGTTGGGGGCTGGTTACAATGCTGACTGCTTTGGTGAGCGGCTTTGGTTCCCTGCTGGCGGTTCGCATTGGCTTGGGAGTGACGGAAGCCGCCAGCTATCCCACTGCTCCCCGAGTAGTGTCGGTGTGGGTACCGAAACGGGAGCGCACCATGGCCTCTGCCGCCTTTGACTCCTGCGCCCGACTGGGAAACGCTTTCGCCCCTCCCTTAGTGGCTTTGGTTATTGTGACCTGGGGCTGGAAAGCTTCCTTTCTTGTCTCGGGAGCCCTGGCGGTAATCTACAGTTTCATCTGGCTTTACAGCTATAAGGATCCTGACAAACATCCGAAAGTGACTAAGGCGGAGCTGGACTACATTCGCCAGGACGAAGTCCTAAGTGAGGCAGGTCAGGTGGTGGTAAAGACGATTCCCTTGCTGAAACTTTTTTCCTATCCCATGATCCTGCAATTATGCTGCGCTTACGCTCTTTACATGTATTTTTGGACCACCTTTAACGCTTGGATACCTTCCTACATGATGAATGTCTGCGGACTGAGTCTGACGGCAATGGGTTTTGCCGCCATGCTGCCCTATATTGCCGGAGTTCTTATGGAACTGTTGGGCGGCTTTGTCTTTGATCGTTGGTTCAGAAGAGGGGCGACCATCACCTTAGTTCGCCGTGTAGGGATGGGCGTTGGGATGATCGGCGGAGCGATTTTCCTCTATATGGCTACTCAAGCAGCAGCCCTTTCGCCGGCGCTGACCATCTTATGGCTGACCTGCTCCATGGGAATTTTCTCCTTCGGGGCCTCCAATGTCTGGGCTATTCCCAGTGATGTAGCTCCTTACGGCCAAGCCGGAGGGGTTGGCGGAATTTACAGTTTCATCGGCAATTTGGGCTCCCTGTTGGGTCCCATTGTCACGGGAATTATGGTGGATTCAACCTTCGGCTATAACGGTGCCTTAGTGGTTATGTGTGTGTTGGCAGTGATTGGCGCAGTTCTTTATATGACCTCCAAATATGAACGTTTAAGCCCCAAATATTAACCTGATGCCGAAAAGAGGAAAATGGGGAGGGCACAGATCTCCCTGCAAATTAGAATACCGACTCAGACAGGGAATTGCGACAGGATTATAATAGTCGGTCTAGATGCCTAAACTTCCTGAAGAGAAGAAGTCTTTAAATCTAAAGAACCGTAAATCTCGGTAATATATTCCCTAATGATTTTCCCCATTTCTTCCGGCGTCTCCCGGGGATCTTCCAGCTGCCACCAATTCATCACATGCCAAAGGCCGCCCATTCCGTAGAAAAAGTGGTATCTGGTTTTATGGTCTAATTCCACGCCATCCAAATATTGTTTAACTTTGGACGTTACATGTTCATAATAGAGCTTATCCATCTTGTCGGCAAAGAAGTAGATCATGTTGCTTTCTTTCAAAAGCCTAAGAAAATCAAGATAGTCATTCCAAAACTCAAAATAGGAGACGGCGACGGTTTTAAAATTCAATTCATTTTTAGCCAGAACCTTTTTAGCAAAATCCTCAATGACGACTCTGCACTGCAGGAACAGAACGTCTTCTGTGGACTTGAAATACCGATAAAAGGTTCTGCGGTCCAGACCTGCCTTTTCAGCAAGCTCTTTAATTTGGATTTTATGGAAAGGTTTCGTTTTCATTAAGGCCAGCAAGGCATCAATAAACCATTGCTGAGATTGATTGAGGATAAGATCATCTGTTTGCTTCATAGAGACCTCCTTATACCCGGCATTCAACTTATTTTTCCTTTATTGCCAAGAATAGCATATAAAGAAAAATGTCACAAGCATGACCTTGGGTTTGTGCTGGGACTTGAAATTTAATCTTATTTTAGAGCAGACTTAGCTTTAATGTTTAACTTAGAGTAGCGCAAAAAAATCCCCAGAGCAGGGCAGGGTCCCACAAGGAGTGAACTTAATAATATAAAGGAGAGCCTTTAATGAAAATAGAAAAAGCCGAAGACGAAAACGAAAATAAATCCGGCCTGGGATACCTTTTGGGAATGGTCGGCAGTAATAAAAATTTCCTTTATCTAGCCATTGGGTTTAGTATCATCTCCGGGTTATGCACTTTTGTACCTTATGTCATGGTCTATAAAACAGTTTTGTTCCTTTTTAACGGGGCGGGGAGAATGTCTGAGGTTATGGGCTATGGCCTTATTGCGGCAGTATCTATTGTCCTGCGCTTTATTTTTCAGGCTGTGTCCCTGAGTCTGACGCATATCGGTGCTTATAACACCCTGTATGTTGTCCGAAAACGCCTCTGTGCCCATATTGGGGAAATCAGCCTGGGATTTTTCGGAGATAACAGCTCCGGTGAAATTAAAAAGGTTCTTATCGAAGATGTGGAACGAATTGAAAAGTTTTTAGCTCATCAGATACCGGATATTGTCGTCGCTATTATTGTGCCTATAACGGTCTTGATTTATCTCTTGACAGTCAATGTGGCAATGGCTCTTTTCCTGTTGGTTCCCGTGGTGCTGACCATTGGGATTCAAGTTCTGATCGTTGTCGGTACAAAATCCAAAATGAGGGTTTTTAATGGTCTGTCCGGGAAATTAAATTCTGTAATTATCCAGTTTATCAATGGTATGCCCGTTATGAAAACCTTTAACCTGACCGCTGATTCCTACCGGGATTATTCCGAAACCATAGGGGAGTACAACCGGGTCTGGAAAGAACTTTCCCGAATGGCTGCACCTATTGCCGCAGTGTGTACGGTGATTATAGAGTCCGGTATTGCCTTTACCTTACCCCTGGGCGGATATTTATATTTAACCCAGCGTTTGGAGCTCAGCGCCTTTGTTTTCTTTATGATTATGAGCATGGTTTTTCTTAATTCCTACAGTAACCTGCTCAGCTTTGCCCAGGTCTTTACCCAGATTTCTTCCGGCTTGGAGCGCATTAAAGAAATTATGGATATTCCTGCAGCGCTGGGTCGGGATGCTGAGCTGGCCAAAGAGGGGAGTTATGATGTGGAATTCAAGAATGTGACCTTTGCTTATGATAAACAAGAAGTCTTAAGGGATATCAATATCACCCTGCCTCGGGGCAGTCTGACAGCCTTTGTGGGGGCCTCCGGCGCAGGCAAAACCACGGCAGCCCAACTCATTCCGAAATTTTGGCAAGTAAGCAGGGGGGAAATCACCATTGGCGGCATTAATGTGGAGAACCTGAAAAACGAGAACCTGATGAATCTGGTATCCTTTGTCTTTCAAGAAACCTTTATGCTCAACGGCACAATCTACGAGAATATCGCCATTGGCAAAGGAGATTGCACCCGCCGGGAAGTGGAGACAGCTGCCCAGGCCGCCCAAATTCACGATTTCATAACCGGTCTACCCCAGGGTTATGAAACCTATCTGGGAGATAAGGGGATCAAGCTATCCGGCGGTGAAAAACAGCGTATTTGTATTGCCAGAGCCATTCTGAAAAATGCTCCGATCATTATTTTTGATGAGGCTACCAGCTTCAGCGATATTGAAAATGAGTGCAAAATCCAGTTAGCCCTCAGCAATTTATTAAAAGACAAAACCACGGTTATGATTGCCCATCGACTGCAGACCATAGTCAAGGCCGATCAGATCTGCGTCTTTGATGAAGGGGAAATCAAAGAAATCGGCAGTCACGGGCAGCTCCTGAAAAAGGACGGACTCTATAAACGGATGTGGCGCATTTATACGGGTACCGGTAAGGAGGCGGCGGCAGTATGATCAGTATGCTTAGGTGTACCAAAGAACTTCTCGGCGGGAAAAGCAGTTTGCTTATTCCTCAAATGCTGCTGTCGGTCATTGATTCCCTACTTAACGCTTCCATGTTCGGAATGATGATCCTGACCCTCATGGATTTAGCGGAAGACAGCTTTACCATGGAAAAACTGAAAACCTATCTCATGGCCTTAGCCGGACTCTTTGTCATCCGTTGTCTTGTCTTGGCCGGGGCCGGCATCCTGTCTCAATGCCGGGGGGCGGATATTTCCAGGGAATTGCGGCTGCGGCTGGGAAATCACATTCGCTGCCTTAATTTAGGATTTTTCAATAAAAACAGCATCGGCAGGCTGAATAGTACTTTGATGACGGATATCGGCGATTTTGAAACGGTTCTGACTCACTCCATCTGCGATTTTATAAAAATTATCGTTTTTACCTTAGTCGCCTTAGGTGTGGCCTTGGTCATTGACCTTAAGTACGCTTTGGTTATTGTTCTCCTGGTTGGGATTGCTTTACCCCTCTTAACTCTTTCCGGAGAGGTATCCGCCAAGAACTCTGCGGCACTGAGCAGGGCCATGCAAATGGCTGTTTCGCGAATCGTGGAATACATAAGCGGAATCAAGACCTTCCGCCTTTACAATCTCACCGGTGAGAAATTCGAGAGATTAGATGAGTCCTTAAAGAATTTAAAAAAAGAAGCTACCCACAGCGAACTATCCGTTCTTCCCTATACCATCAGCTTTTCCACCATAACCTCTTGCATTATTCCCCTTGCTTTGATTATGGGGACCTACTTTTTGACCCGGCAAACCATCAATACCATCAGCTTTCTCGCCATCATCATGTTGGCCATTTCCATTTCCAGCATGATGACAGGGCTAAGTGCTTTGTACCCGCAAATGAAGTTTTTAACCAGAGCCTCCGGCAATATTTTAGACATCTTAAATGAGAAGCCTTTTCCTTATGAATATGACCGGGCTGAGTTAAAAGGCTATGATCTTAAATTTGAAGATGTTTATTTTCGCTACACATATAATCTGGATGTGCTTAAAAACATTTCCTTTACAGCCCCGGCAGGCACCACTACGGCTTTAATCGGGCCCTCCGGTTCCGGCAAAACCACCATCATCAGTCTCATTTCCCGCTTCTGGGATGTCAATGAGGGCCGTATCACCATCGGCGATGAGGACATCCGAACCTTTGCGCCGGACTCCCTGACGGAACAAATGACCGTTGTCTTTCAGGAAGTCTATTTGTTCAATGACACGGTCTTTAACAATATTAAAATCGGCAAGCCTCAGGCGACAAAGGAAGAGGTCATAACAGCCGCCCAGGCCGCTAACTGCCATGAATTTATCCTGAAAATGGAGCATGGTTATGACACTATGATTGGCGAGGGGGGTTCCACCCTTTCCGGTGGGGAAAAACAGCGCATCTCCATTGCCAGAGCCTTTCTGAAGGACGCTCCCATTGTCCTGCTGGATGAATCAACCTCCAGCTTAGACGCCGACAACGAACAGGAAATTCAGCTGGCCCTCGACCGCTTGATGAAGGGCAAGACGGTGCTGGTGATTGCCCACCGCTTAAATACGATTATTAAGGCTGATAAAATTCTGGTTCTCAGCCAGGGTGAGATTCTGGAGTCGGGAAATCACACCCAGCTCCTCCTGGAAAAGGGCTGGTATGCCCGAATGTACACAGAACAAGAAAAGGCCCGGGGATGGCAGGTCACCGCTTAAAGAATGTCTTAATAATGGCCCGCGCGGGTCAATTTGACAGAGCGATTCCAGCGATCGCCCTACTCTGAAAAACATTCCCAAAAATCCGTAGACCCGAAAGGCAGCTTCTCCCACAGAAGTGAACGAATTCATGGAGAGGCGGTAAAGCCCACAAATCTGACCTGGGGAAGCGAAGCCACGGTTCACCTCAGGTACTACCCGGAGGTTTGGCAAAGCTCCCCGCGCCGACCAATTTAAATAATCATTTGATTTTTGTTAGAGCATTCTAACAAAAATCCTCACCCCAATCCAAACTAGCTTCTCAACTGGAGGTGTAACCATGAATCTCCCCGTAAGTTCGCTGCCGGAAGTGAATGGCTGCAAAGCCCTGAGTATACAGCCAAAGGGCCATAGCCTGACAACCGATGAAGAAATCATCAACAAGTTAAATGCAACGGACAAAGAGATACCCTATAGTTCCATGGGTGAATTGCTGGAAGAAAGTTTTCGAAAGCATGCCAACAATGCCGCCATTTTAATGCAGGACAGAGAATTTAATTATAGGGACATTTTTCAGAATGCCAAAGTCATAGCCAAGGTACTTGCCGATACCGGGATGGGCAGAAACAGCCGGGTTGCGGTCTTATTTCCCAAAGGGTATGAACAGGTCGTTGCGGTTTTGGGGGTTATCTATGCCGGGGCGGCCTACGTCCCCATTGAATATGATTTTCCTGTCCGGAGAATCCGGGATTGCCTGGAAGCGTCGGATACCCGTTATGTCCTTACCCTGGCGGCCAAAGCCAAGACCCTGCAGTATTTAAAGGAGGCAGGCTTAAAGGATGTGATTGTCCTCTCCTTTGAAGCTTTTCGGTATGCCGACAAGGCGGATGATTTTTTGCCCCTTGTCACCCGGCCCCGGGATTTATTTGCTATTATCTTCACCTCCGGTTCCACAGGCTTACCTAAAGGGGTGCTCTTGGAGCAGCGGGGGGTTCATAATTGTCTGGTCTATACCAATACGACCTTTGCCATTACCCGGGAGGACCGGATGCTGTCAGTGACGGAGCTCTGCCATGATATGTGCATTTACGACATGCTGGGCATGCTGCTGGCCGGCGGGGCTATTGTCATGCCGGAGGCGGCCTCCGCCAAAGACCCCGCTGTTTGGACGGAACTCATCTTGAAGTATAAGGTGTCCTTTTGGGCCTCCGTGCCGACGATTATGGAAATGCTGCTGACTTATTTGGAAGCCCGGAAAAACAGGCAGGGAGCGGAGATTTTTTCCTTAGACAGTTTAAAGACCGTGCTGCTGGGCGGAGAATTCATGAAGCTGTCTTTATTCCAGCGGCTGACTGCTGCTGCCCCTCGGGTGTCCCTTTACAACATAGGAGGGCCTACGGAAACTTCCGTATGGAATATCGTGCACAAAGTGGAGGAAAAGGATATCGCTGAGGGGGTAATTCCCTATGGGCGGCCTATTTGGAACACCAAGTATTTTATACTCAGTGAGGACCTGCAGCCGGCCCCTTTGGGTGTGCTGGGAACCATTTACAACAGCGGCATTGGAGTGGCGCGGGGATACACGGATGAAAAACTGACCCGGGAGCGATTTATTATTCATCCTGAGTGGAGAATTAAACTCTATAACACAGGGGATCTGGGCAAATATCGGCCAGACGGTACAATTGAAATTGCCGGCCGAAGGGATTTACAGATCAAAATCAACGGCAAACGAATTGAAAGCGAAGAAATTGAATTATGCCTCAAAGCCCATCCCCAGGTGAGGGATGCTATGGTCATGGCCCGGCCGGACCAGGAAGGGGTGAATAACCAGCTGGTGTCCTTTCTGGTTCTGAATAAAGACGGGGGAGATAGCCGGAGAAGGGTTGGGCTGTGGCAGAATGTCTTCAATGAAACCTACCGGCGCCAAATGCCGGCTAAGCCGGGGGCTTCTGATTTCAGCGGCTGGATCAGCAGCTATACGAGAGAAGCCATTCCCGATTCGGATATGCGGGAATGGGTCAGCACAACGGTAGAAAGAATAAAAAGCCTGGAGGGAAAATCGGTTCTGGAAATAGGCTGCGGCACAGGCCTGCTCATGTATCGCCTGGCCCCGGAGGTTGAGAACTACGTGGGAACGGATTTGTCGGATATTGCAATTAAGAGCCTGAAAACAGCTCTGGCCTCGGGAAAGAGATTGGCCAATGTGGAATTATATCAAGGCAGTGCCGACGATTTAAGCTGTGTCCGGGGCCGAAAATTTGACACGATTATTATCAATTCAGTGATTATGTATTTTCCTTCCCGGCGGTATTTAGAGGATGTCATCAGAAGGTGCATGGAACTTTTGACTGAAGAAGGCAGTCTCTTTATCGGGGATGTAATGGATTACCGCCTGCTCAGACTCTTTCGAACCTCCACTGCCGTTTATCAGGCCCAGTCCGGTGAAGTAAGGGAATTAAAAGCTAAAATCGACTATGAGTGCGACCTGCAAAAAGAGCTGCTGGTTGACCCCCGATTTTTTGGCGAGCTGATGAATTCCCTGCCGATATCCGGAGTGGAAGTAAAGGCCAAGCAGGGAGCCGCAGTTAATGAACTAACGAAATTTCGTTATGATGTCATTATATATAGAAAGAAAAAAATTTCATCGAGGGAAAAGCTACTGGATTATTCCCTCAATCCCTGGACTATGGAGGAATTGGAAGCCCAGTTGAGGAAGGCCGAGTATGACCTGACTCTTAAGAATGTACCCAATCGCCTCTTGTCAGAAGATCAGTATTGTTTGGACAGGTTAAAGGAAGCCGAGCCCGACACCGGGGTGGTTGCTTTTAAAGAGAGCTTAAAGGATTTTAAAGGAAAAGGCTTTACTCCAGGGGATTTTTATGGGATTGCCGCTAGAAACCGGCTCAATTGCGCCGTGAAACTAACGGATGCCACCACCTTGGAGGTCAGCTTCAGCCGTGATAGGGTCTTTAATGTCTTTCCCCAAGAGCAAGAAGTTTTGCAAAAACCTGGGGAGGGGCAGGGCTTTTATACCAATCTACCTTATCAAGGGGCGGCTGAGGCGGCTATCATTGCAAATCTGAAAAATTATGTTTCGGAATTGCTGCCGGACTATATGCGGCCGGCTCTTTACAGGGTTGTAGCGGAATTTCCCAAACTGCCCAATGGAAAAATCAACCGCAAGTCTTTAAGAGAGTTAGCCTTCTCTCCAGCTGAAAGGGACTTGGGTAATGCCGCTGAAGGGGAAACCTTAGAAGCTGAAATCCTGGCCCTCTGGGAAAACCTCTTAAAAATCAAAGACATTGGCATAGAGGATTCTTTCTGGGGAGTGGGCGGACATTCCTTGGCCGCCATTCAGCTCCTCTCTGCCTTAGGGGAGCGGTATGGTGCAGATATCAGCCTGACTGACTTTTTGAAAAATCCTACGATTAAATATTTAAGCCGGGAAATCAAAAAGGGCACTAAAAAAAGGTGCCCAGCCCCGGGAAGAATTGTTGCTCATCCGGAACAGCGTTATGAGCCCTTTGAACTAAGCCAGCTGCAGCAGGCTTACTTAATAGCCCGGGAAAGCCGGCTGCCCTTTAGTCAGATTCCTACTCATTGTTATATGGAGCTCCATTTTCCGGCCTTCGAGGGGGAGAAGTTTGAAGCCGCTCTCCGGAAAATGATCGCTGAGCATGACATGCTGCGCTGCTATTTCAGCAGTGACGGCTATCAGCGTGTCGAGGAAGAGTTAGAGAAACTTCCCCTGGAGTATTATGATGGGGCGGCCAAAAGCAGGGAGGAACTTGCAGCTCATCTGGATCAAGTGCGCAGGGATATGAATCAGCTGGCTCTGGACTGCCAAAGAGCACCCCTCTTTCAGATGAAAGTCACTCTCCTGGCCAGGAAAAGTGCCTTGGTGCATTTCTATTACGACGGCTTAATTATGGATGGTTTCAGCCGCAGTGTTTTCTTAAACAATTTAGATGCCCTATATGGCGGAGATTTCTCCGGGCTGGAGAAACCTAAAGCGCTGTTCCGGGATTATATTCGTCACTATCATCAAAACCGAAAAAACTCCCCGGGCTATCAAAAGAGCAAAGCCTATTGGCAAGAGCGGCTGAAGGATTTTCCGCCGATACCGGGACTCCCGGTTAACAGCGAGAAAGTAGACCTGGCCAATAAGGAAAGCATCCAGTTTAAACAGACCCTTAGTCTGAAAGAGTGGCAGCAGCTGAAAAGACGGGCGGCGGAATTTGATCTGACAAGTTTTGCCGTGATCTTTACGGTCTTTTGTCAAGTGATTGCCCGCTGGAGCAAAGAGCAGCGCTTTTTAATCAATGTCCCCTTGATTGACCGCAACGGCTACGAAGAGGATATGGCAAATGTCATTGGAGAAACCTCGAACTTTATCTTATTTGACTATGAAAATTTCCAGGTTCCTTTTAAATCCTTGGTTAAGGAAACTCAGCATCACCTCTATGAACTCATTGAAAACCGGGAATTTACCGGGCTTGACCTCTTGCGGGAAATGAATCGTCTGTCCGGCAACCTGGGCGCGGGAGTGGTGTCCATTGTCTTTACCAGTCTGATTGAAACTCCGGAGGTAAAGACAGAGAGCTTTTCCTGCGGATATTTTGAGTCCTATACCAGCCAGGTTTGGATGGATGCCATTGCCCTGTTAACGGATCAGGGGGTGGAGTTCCTCTGGGACTGCCGGGAAGGGGTTTTTGCCGAAGAGATGGTCAGAGCCATGCAAACAGCCTTTATCCATACCCTGCGTCTCCTGGCGGCAGAGGGTCGGGCTTGGGAGGAAGAGGTGGCAATCAGTCTTCCCGAGCAGGATCGGCAAATAATTTGGGCTCTTAACAGTACCTACCGGGAGATAAACTATCGGCCTCTGGGCCGGCTTTTACAAGAGAGCATGGAAAAATATGCGAACAATGTGGCGGTAGTCGCCGCCAATGGCTCCTATACCTATAGGGAACTGGGCTGCAGAGTGAAATATTTGGCTGGTTTATTGCTGGCAGCGGGAGTACAGATAAATGACCGGGTGGGGGTTTTGTTTGAGAAGGGCTCAGAGCAGCTCATCGCTGTCCTGGCTATCATTTATGCGGGAGCCTCCTATGTACCTATTGAGTATGATTTGCCCCCGGAGCGCATTTACTACTCCCTGCAAGAGGCCCGGGTCAGAAATGTGATTACGGTGAGCGAGAAAGGGAAGGTTCTCAAAGATCTTTGCGAGATCGATGTCCTGGAGTTTGAGAAAATCCCCTTTAATAATCAGTATCAGGACCTGGCTCCCGTCCTCAATGCAGCCACAGATACCTTTGCCATTATCTTTACTTCCGGGTCTACGGGCAATCCCAAGGGGGTGATTCTGGAAAATCAGGGGGTTTTAAATTGTCTGGAGTACAGCAATCATCTCCTGGAGATTAGGGAAAAGGACAGCATTCTGTCTGTCTCCAATCTCTGCCATGATATGTGCATTTACGATTTGCTGGGGCTGTTTTTAGCCGGTGGCCGAGTGGTCATGCCGGAAGCAAAGCGTGCTAAAGATCCGGCTCACTGGATGGAACTGCTGAAAAAAGAGGGCATTACCTTTTGGGAATCAGTACCGACAACTATGGAAATGCTTCTCAGGCAGCTGGCAGCAGAAAAACCGGCGGCAAGCTTTCCTAAGCTGCGCAGGGTTGTTTTGGGGGGAGAATTTCTGGCGGTAGCTATTTGCGAGAGGCTGAAAAAGGCCGCCCCTTTGGTCAGGCTGTATAATACCGGCGGTCCTACGGAAACAACCCTCTGGAACATTATGCACGAAGTGACGGCTGAGGATATCCGGGCTAAGCACATACCCTACGGCAAACCGGCCTGGAATACTCAATATTACATACTCAATGACCGGCTGGAAATTGTGCCCGTGGGAGTGACCGGCACAATTTACAACAGCGGCCTGGGAGTGAGCAAGGGCTATACCGATGCCGAACTGACGGAGGAAAGGTTCATCCTTCATCCGGAGTTGAAGCTGCGCCTGTATAACACCGGAGATTTGGGGCGCTACCGTCGGGACGGAAGCATCGATATTCTGGGGAGGAATGACCTGCAGGTCAAGATTAACGGCAAACGAATCGAACCGGAGGAGATTCAGCATCAGTTGAGGCAGTACCCGGGAATGCTGGAGGTTATCATCAAGGCCGAGGCGGAGAACAACCGGATTGCAGCTTATTACCTTTCAGCGGAGGAATACCCCGCCGAAGAGCTGCGCGGCTACTTGCAGCAATTCCTGCCCGCCTATATGATCCCTCATTATTATGTGCGACTGGAGGAGTTTCCCCTCCTGGCTAACGGCAAGGTCAATCGCGGCCTTCTCGCCTACACTTGGCAGGATAAGGGGGAAAAACAGGACTATCCATTGTCGGAAACCCAGAAAAAGATCCTGAAGATTGTCCGGGAAGTTACGGAAGTCCCTTTTCTTCAGATCAGAGACAACTTTTTCATGATTGGCGGAGATTCTCTGGGGGCTTTAAAAATTCTCCATAAAATCAAGGAGATTTTTCAGGTGGACATGAGCTTGCCGGATATTTTTAATTATCCCTGCTTAGAGGAACTGGCAGATTATATTGAGGTTAAACAAAAAAAACGCATCCGACCGGAGAAGGCAGAGGTTAAGACGGAGGAGGCGGATAGGAAGAGGATCAGGAATCCCCTTTCGGCAGGGCAGCAAGGGATTTGGTTTGAGTGTGTCAACGAAGAGCAGCCTACTTACAGGTACACCTTAACCGCCGGACTGAATATCAGGGGGTTCTTGGCTAAAGGAGTTTTCTATCGGGCTTTGGTCAGAAGCGTGGCCCGGCATAACCTGCTGCAAAGCGTTATAAAAATCGATGAAATCTATCAGCCTTATCAACAGCTGCAGCAAGACCGGGAGATCGCTTTGGAAATTATCGACTATAGCCGGGAGGATGACGGCGAGGAGCGGCTGGCAGAGTATTTCCGCAATGAGGGGCGTCACATTTTTGCTTTGGAAAAGGGGCCTTTGCATAAGTTCAGCCTGGTTCGCCTTCGGGCACAGGAATTCCGGTTTATTATGAGTCTCCATCATATTATCTGCGATGAATTTTCTATACGCTTATTTATCAATGACTTAATTGCCAATTATCTGGAGTTAAAGGCGGGTCAAGGGGATAAGTTGGATAAAGGAGGCGTGAATAGAGGGTATAAGGCAGATAAAGAGAATGAGGCGGATAGCTCAGATGAAAAAGCTAAGTCGGATAAATCAGCTGAGGCAGAGGATAGGGAAAGGCGCTATGCTTCAAATCCCCAAACCTTTGGGAATTTGAGCAACTCAAAGGAACTGTCAGGTTCTGCCGAGTCTAATTCCTTCCTGGACTATTGCCACAGAGAGGAAGCTATTCTTAAGGAGCCCATAGCCCGGGCGGACTACTGGCGGGACATGGTCGCCAAGAGTGAGTATCTGAAATTTTCAGAGGGAAGTCCGGGGAATTGGGATTCCTTGACGGGAAAGCTGTGGGAGTTCCCGGTGGATGGGGAAAAAATCAAGACTTTAAGAGATTTATGCACGCAGCAGAGCAGTTCCCTGTATATGGGCTTGTTGACTCTCTTTGCTATGTCCCTTTCCCGACTGGCGGGAAAAACCACCGTTCCCATAGGGATTCCCGTCTCTATTCGCAATCGGGAAAATCTGCAGGATGTTTTTGGCCTGCTGGTTAATGTGGATCTGGTAGTTATCCATATTGAGGCAGAAGAGGGCTTTCCATCCCTTTTAGACCAGGTCAAAGCCAAGGTGCTCGAGGCCATTGAGCTGCAGCAGATTCCTTTCGCCCAAATGCTCCGCCGCCTGCGCATTAATACGGACAAGATTTACCTGCCCTATCATCTAACCTTTAATTACATTGAAAAACAGAAAATGGAGACCTCCAATGAGGAAATCTCTTTTTCCGAGATCCAATATTTAAACAATACCGTCCTCAATAACCTGGGCTTAACCATTGAATGGAGGAAGGGAGAGTGCTGGTGTTCGTTTTCCTATCGCCGGGAGTTTATCGGCGAGCCTAAGGTCCGGGAGCTGGCCGCTTATTTTCAGGCACTGTTGGATAAAGTTACGGGAGCGGGGCAGGCAGGAGCTTAAAAGAGGAAGCTTATATAGAACCTCATGCTCCATCTGCGGCACCGGCAGAGGATGAAAAACCAGAGTACTCCTGGGTCGGGCAGCTTCGCCACATCCGCTCACCGCAGCATTCCGTGGCTCGCCCACTCGCCGCTGCGGGAGCTCTGCCAAACCTCCGGGTAATACCTGATGTGAACCACTGGCTACGCTGCCCCGCACCGTCTTGTGGGCTGTACCGCCTCTCCATGCAATGGGTTCGCTTCTGTGGACGAAGCTGCCCTGCTTGCGGGTCTACGGGTTCTTTTTATGCTTGGTTTTGGGGGCTTTTTTCAGGGTAGAGCCTATAGATTTTCAAGATAAAGAAGAAGGTTAATTAAGAAGGCTGATGAGCCGGGTTAATTTTGGAGCCTGTGCAGGGCGGAGGAAAGGGGAATTTCTATGCCAAGTAAATGGATAAAATCCACAAAAAAGATAAAAAATGCCGAGGCAAAACTATTCTGTCTGCCCTTTGCCGGGGCAGGCGCCATGGCCTATGCCAATTGGCACCGCTATTTTGGCTGGGATGTTGAAGTCTGCCCCATCCTGCTGCCGGGAAGGGAAAGCCGAATCAGCGAACCCTTAATAGCTGACGCGGCTGAAATTGCTGAGGAAATATATCACGGAATCCAAAGTGAGCTGGGGGAACATTTTTATATTTTTGGCCACAGTATGGGCGGGATTATTGCCTATGAATTAAGTCAAATCATTAAATGGCATGAAAACAGGTACCCGGAGATTTTATTTATGTCGGCCACAACCCTGAAAATGCCGCCTAAGGAAAAAAACATTTATGAATACAGTGAGGAAGAATTAGCCCGGCACCTGGCTAATTCCGGCGGAACCTACGCAGAGCTTCTGGAAAACCGGGAGTTTCGGGAATGCTATTTTCCCATTATTCGTAATGATTATAAACTCTCGGAAACCTACATCTCTACTGTCCCCAAAATAGGATGCAAAATTCATGCCTTTGCCAGCAAAGAGGACAGGGAAATTGGTTATGAGCAAACCTTGAGGCTGGCTGACTATACGGATGATTTTGAAATCACTTTTTTTCAGGGAGATCATTTCTATGTCAAATCTTCAGAAGAGGAAATATGCCGGAAAGTCTATGAACTGATAAGAAGCAGCCGTCCTGCGGCTGAGTCGGCAAAGTAAGCCGGTGTTTAGGAAAAGGCAGATAAGAGGAGTGAACAATGAATCGATTTAAAGAGATGGCCATGAGTTTAAACTCCAAAGAGAAAAAATTCCTGATCCGGGCTATTAGAGAGCATGGGGAGGATTACAATATTTATCCTCTCTCTTCCGAGCAGGCCAGAATGTGGTATCTGTACAATTTGGACCGGAAAAATCCCTACTACAACGTGCCCATCTCCCTTCATATCCAGGGAAAGCCGGACATGAAAATTTTAAACAAGACCTTGAAGGCCATTATGCAGCGTCATAAAGTCCTGACCACGAAGATAGTCTCCTGGGAAGGAGAAGCCTTTCAATATCTCAGCGAAGAGCTCTGCCCGGACCTGATTCCGGAATGGATTGAGGAGGGGGAGCTGGAGGAGAAAATCGCTGCTGAGATCAACACTCCTTTTGATTTAGAGGAAGAGGTGCCTGTAAGATTTCGCCTTTTTCAGAGGGAGGCTGACAGGTATCACCTCCATGTCTGCATTCACCATATGTTTATAGACGGCTGGTCCATAAAGCTTTTTTACAAGGAATTCAAAGATCTCTATCGGGCCTTTGCCGGAGAGGAGTCCTATGTCCCGGAAATTCCGGCTTTCCAGTATGGGGACTATGCTAAAAGGGATTACCTCAGGGAGAGAACCAAAGAAAAAACTTACTGGCTGGGGCAATTGGAGAAGGCAAGCTTTTACTTGAACCTGCCGCTCAATCAGCCACGAAGAAAATCTCAAGATACCCAAGGGACTTTTTTTCGCTATACCGTTGCCGACAAAGCAGAGATCAGCCGTTTGTGTAAAAAATATAAACTCTCAGTCTTCAGCTTCTTTTTAAGTGTCTATTACCTGACTCTCAGAAAATGCTGTGCCCAGAATAACCTGACGGTGGGAACCCCCATTCTCAACCGCAATAGCGAGGAACTGAATTCTCTGATGGGATACTTCTCCAATTCTATACCCCTTAATGTCCGGATTCAGGGACAAGAATCCTTAGAGGAATTTTTTAGAACCGTCGGGCAAAGGGTTATGGAAGGGCTGGATCACGGGGCCTTGCCCTTTGACCGGCTGGTAGATCTGCTGGCAGTGAAACGCAGGGGCGAAGAGAATCCTGTTTTCCAGGTCATGTTCTCCTTGCATAATAATCTTCTCCTGGGCTCCGCTTGTGAAGAAAAGGAGAAGCTGGAGAATTTGGGGATAAGTCTGGATACCGGCACTCAGGGTGCCGGGGTACAGTTTGATATGCTTTGTACGGTTATTGAAAAAGAAGATCACTTCGAGTTGGATTTCGCCTTAAAAAAAGCCTTGTTTTCGCCGGCTGGGATTGAGGATATCTGTGAAGCTTATCAGACCATCCTCAAGGAAATCCTGGCTGGGGATGAGCAGCGCATTGATGATTACGGACGAAACATCAGGGTTGCCGGGGAATATAGCCGGAGGTTGGCGGACCTGATTCTTGAGCAGAGTGTCGGTATCAGCGACTGCCGGGTTCAGCTCAATGAGGATACCTGTTTGGTTTATTATCTGAGCCCCTCCGAATTAGAGAATAAGTACTTTCGAAATATCCTGGCTCCCTGGATGAGAAGGCGGATTATCGCCTTAAGACTACCCGGCTATCCTTTAACTGCTGAGGGAGAAGTAGACAGTACCTTTTTAAGGGAAACCTGTGCTCCTTACCTGGAGAATATGCTGGCAGCTCTGGCGGAATTGAGAAAAAGAGACCCTGAGATAGATTGGGATGAAGACGCGGATGTGCGTTTTCACATCGACAAGGAAAAGCCAAGTTTCTATCCCAGGGCAGACCTCAGTGCCGGAGCAGAGTGGATTTGCAGGGATAATTGGGGGCAGGGGGCTCAGAAGCAGGGCTTGGCTAAAGGCTGCCGCCCGGCGGAGTCTCCCGCAGAGCAGTTGACTGAAGGGAAGCCTCTCCCAGAGGAGTTTCCTTCAGAGGAATCTTTGGCTGGTGAGTCTCCCGCAGATGGGTCCCCTGTGGAGAAGCTTCTGACGCAAGTTTATTTGGGGGAGAGGTCCTCGGTTAAAGAGTCTCCGGCAGAAAAATCCCCGGTTAAAGAATCCCTCCCGGAAGGAAAATCCGTCTTAGCAGGAAGCCCCCTGAAGGAATTGCCCTATAAGACCTTGGTCGACATGCTTTTACTGCCCCGGGAGGATGAGGGCAACCTCCGAAAAATCACCACCATCAATTCGGGAAAGCCAAGGAAAGAATTTAGTTACCTGGAATTGCTGGCCAGGGCCAAAACTGTGGCCGGCAATCTGCAGTCCCTGGGCATTCAGGCTGAGGACAAGATTATCTTGGAAATCAATCCTCTGGACGAATTTATCCAGGTTTTCTGGGGCTGCCTATTAGCGGGAGCTACGGTGATTCCTCTGGATATCCCGGCGGACCTCAGCGTGGATGAGGGTTCTCCCGCCGCCGCAAGGTTTATGGATATTGCTCAGGTCAGCGGTTTTCCCCGGATTATCGCCGATGAGACACTAAAAGGAGAATTCAGCAAGCTGCCCGGGATTGACAAGAAACGTATTCTGCTGAGTCAGGACCTGTTAACTGAGCGCTGGGGCGACTACCGAAGAGTCTGCCTGGAGGAATCCACCATTGCCTTAATGCTCTTCACCTCCGGCAGTACGGGCATCCCTAAAGGCGTGATGCTCAGTCACCGTAATGTCTTGAAGCGGAGCCAGGGAACCATTCTCCACAATCACTTTCATGACCGGGAGATTTCCCTGAACTGGATGCCTTTGAGCCATGTGGGCGGGATTGTCATGTTTCATATTCTGGACACGGTAAACCGGGCGGAGCAAATTCAGGTGGAAACCCGGCTGATCATCGAGGACCCCCTGCGCTGGCTGCTGTTATTGGCCGAATTTAAGGTAACGAATACTTGGGCGCCTAATTTTGCCTATGGTTTAATCACGGAACAGAGGGAAGGGGTTAAAGAACTGGAGATCTCCTTAACGAGTCTTAAATTTATTCTCAACGGCGGTGAAGCGATTAATTATAACAGCTGCCATGAATTTATGACCCTCTTGGGGGAAAAAGGCCTGAGTTACTCGGCCATGAAACCCTCCTGGGGCATGACAGAAACCTCCTCCGGCGTCCTGTTCTCCGACCATTTCGGAAAACTGCTCTATAAAAACTCCGTGGCTGTGGGCAAGCCTATTCCGGGAGTAAAGATCCGCATTGTGGCTGAGGACGGCACCCCGGTGGACAAAGGCCAGAGGGGCAGGCTGCAGATCAGCGGCGAAACCGTTAATCAGGGCTACTACATGAAGCCGGAAGAAACCGAAAAGTCCTTTACCCAAGACCACTGGTTCGACAGCGGAGATTTTGCCCTGCTGTTGGAGGATGAAGTGGTCATCACAGGGCGAGCCAAAGAGATTGTCATCGTCAACGGTTTAAATCACAGCTGCCTGGAAATCGAAAAATCCCTGGAAGAACTTCCTGAAATCCTCACCGGAACCGTGGGCTGCACGGCTATCCCCAACCCGGAGACCAATGAAGACGAGATCTGCATTTTCTACGGGGAAAACCCGGGATCCCAAAGAGAGGGCTTCAAAGAAGCTGTTGCCCGGCAATTGCTGGAACACTTCGGAGTTAATTACCGTTATTTGGTGCCCGTCAAAGGAGAGGACATCCCCAGAACCTCCATCGGCAAAATCGAAAAACACAAGCTGGTCAAACAGCTGCAGGAGGGAAAGCTGACTTCCATAGCCTTAGAGAAAGATAAGGGGGTTCCCCGCTGGTTTGCCAAAGCCGAGCTGGTGAGAAAGAATATCCTGCGTCTGGAGGCCGGTTCTCCAAGGGTAAAGATTTTCAGCAGTGCCGGGAATAAGAACCTGGCCCTGGAAATCCAGGGGAGTCTTGGCCAAGGGGGATTTCCGGGGTCTTGCCAAGGGGGCTTCCCTGAATTCTGCCAAGGGGAAATCGTAGATTTTAAGAACTTAAGGTTAAGTGACATAACCTTAGAGCAATCCCCTTTAAAGGCATCCGCCGGATCAAAGGACCCGGTTGATTTAAAATACTCGGCCCCTGATCTAACCATCCCCGGCTGCGGGATTTATCTGGCCGGCGGAGACTCAGATCCCTCCGGGCCGGCCGTTTTGTTGGCCGATCTTGCTCAAATCAGTGATATCCTGAAGGCCAACAGAAATGAGACTAAACCCCTGCGCCTGCTGGTGCTCTCCCATTATGAGGAAGATTATCACAGCTTATTGGCAGGCTTTTGTTCCTCCATACCCTTAGAGTATGAAAACATCGCCGTCAAATGCATCACTTACACCGATCCCAGCTGCCTGTTGGCTCAGCTTAAAGGAGAAGTGTTGGCTGCCGATATGAAGCACAAAAAGTTCGAAGCCGTTAAATACCTCATGGGAGCCAGATTTGTGGAAGTAATCACGAGTGAACTCCTTTTGCAGCAGAGGAAAACCTCTCCCCCTTTTCAAGCTGGGGGTCAATATATCCTCATCGGTGGTCTGGGGGGTATCGGCAGAGAGCTAAGCAGAAGGCTTTTGACAAACTACGGCTGCAGCTTAATCCTGATCGGCAGAACGAAACTGGAGGACAGTCCCGGGAAGAGACAGGATTTGGCCAGGCTGCAGGAACTGGGAGAGGTCTCCTACCATTCTCTGGATGTAGGCATGGAGGGCAGGCTAAAGGGATTTTTGCAGCAGATTTACGGGCAAGGCCGGCTCATTAGCGGAATTATCAGTCTGGTGGGGGAAGAAAAGTCCGGCCTTCATTTTGCGGAAAGCGATCCCTACGGCCTGGCTAACCTGACAAAGGAACAGATGGAAGCTATTATCCGGCCCCGCCTGACCATGATGGCAGAGATTGATGAATTCCTGCTGGATAAGGAGGGTATCCGGGTTCTGGTCTTCTCCAGCGCCGCCGCATTTTTCGGCGGGCGCACCTACAGCGCTTATGCCGGCATCAGCAGCTATTTGTACCACTTTCAGCTGCGCAACCCTGCCAACAGCTATTGGGTTTTAGCCTGGAGCAAGTGGAAAAATATCGGCATGAGTGCAGGGGAAAGCAAGGCGGAGCGCCTGGCTACAGAACAATCCGGCTATCATATCATTGATCTTCTATCCGGCTTCTGCTCTCTGGAAGGCCTGTTAGCCAGAGGGTACACACGGGCAATTGTCGGTTTGGATCTTAAAAAGGACAGTCTGGCCAATTACCGGGAAGTGGCCGCCGAATTTAAGGATTTGCAGCTGGAGATTGTTTACCATCACCCGGAAGAGGAAGGAGAGCCTGATCTGCCGACCTATAAGGGGGTCAGAATTCAAAAGCTGAAGGAAAGGGCAGGGGGGAAAAGTGATGCCCTGAATCCCACAGAGCGGAAACTGATCTCGGTTTGGGCTCAGGTACTGAGACAGGAGAACATTAAAGTCACTGACAATTTCTTTAGTATCGGCGGCAATTCTTTAAAGAGTATCAAATTGGTGGCAGAAATGAATGCCCTCTTAGGCCGCAGCCTGAGCATTGTTGACTTATTTACCTATTCCAGCATTCGAGCCATGGCGGCTTATTTAAATAGAAGTCACGTCCCGGAGCAAGAAGCGGTCATGATTGAGATTTAAGGATGTCAGAGAGGAGAGCTAAATGGATACGAATAATGAAAACACCACTTATGCCTATGGGCGGCGGGTTTTGGCAGACCTGGAAATTCAAGGCCTGGCCCAACAGAAGGATAACTACCTGCCGGCGGTTGTTCTCTCCGCCTTATATGTTACGGTTTGGGCCTTCAGCCGGGCAGAAAAACCCACGGTCTTAATTTCCTCCCGCCGGGGATTGGTTCCTGTTGCCGAGGAATTAGACCAGGGCAGCACCTGGGCGGAAGTTCTGGACAAGATGGGAGCTAAAATCCGGCTGACCTATCAGACGGTTTTTCTGCCGGAGGAGGAGGCGGAAGCAGACCTGGTTCTTTCTCTTTTTCCTTCGGAACAGAACTCAGACTATCCGGCCCCCTTGGTTATGGAGCTTTCCCTTAAGAGGGAGCTTTCCTGGAAGTATGACCGTCAGCGCTATTCGGAAACTTATATGGACACCCTCACCAATTTCTTCCGCCACTGCCTGGTGCAGATCAAGGCTGATAAGAAGACCAGGATTGCAGAATTCCGCAGACAATATAATACCTTCCTGATGGAACATAAAGGATATATGTTCGGGAAAAAGCAGCCTTTGCCCAAGGAGTCCATTATGGAACTGATCTACGCCAGAATCCGGGAATTTCCCCATAAAATTGCCCTCATCGACGAAAAAGAAGAAATCACCTATGGTGAATTGGGGCAACGAATTAACGGGGTGGCTAATTTCCTCTTAAAACAGCAGGTCCGGCCCCATGACCGGATCGGCCTGATGGTCAGCAATTCCCTTGCCACCGTTGTGGCCATTGCCGGAATTTTCAAGGTGGGAGCAGGGTATGTGCCCATTGATTATACCTATCCGGAGGAACGGCAGAAACACATTATGAAGAGCGCCAAAGTGAAATTTACTGTGGGCTGGAGAGCGAACAATGGGGAGGGAATTCCCTATTATCAACTGGAGGGCGGGGACACTTCCGAGGGAGAGATTCTCCAGGAGGAGGACTCTCCGGGCTATGTCATGTTTACCTCCGGCACCTCCGGGCGTCCCAAGGGGGTAGAGATCAGGCACAGGCAATTACTGAATTTATTAATCTGGTATTGCGCCGAATTTAAGATTAATCAGGCTTCCCGCCTGATCTCCCTCCATTCCTTTGCCTTTGACACTTCTTTTAAAAATGTCTTTGGGGCCTTGATCCAAGGCGGAGTGGCTGTTATTCACCTGGATAAGGAATATGACTTCCGGAAAATCTGCCGCTATATCGGCAGGACCAAGTGCACTCATGTCCAGGGGGTCACCAGTCTTTTCGATGCCCTGCTGACAGCGGGGAGAGACAATGGCTACCGGGATTTGGAGACGGTTATCAGTGCCAATATTGGCGGAGAGAAGTTTTTCGGCAAATATATTCCCGAATTCTATCTCCACCGCCAGGGCCGATTCTCCATTGCCAATGTCTATGGAACCACGGAGGCCACGGATTATTCCGCAACTCATTATTTAACGGAAGAGGAAATCCTGGCACCTAAGGGAACCATCCCGGCAGGGGTTCCCATCTACAATCAAAATGTTTTTGTCTGCAGCCAAAATGGCTTCCTCTGCGGCCAGGGAGTACCGGGAGAAATTTATTTGGGGGGCCTGGGGGTAGCGGCGGCAGGCTATCTTGACCGGCGGGAGAGAAACAGCCGGGTCTTTCTCGAGGATTTCTTCCAAAAGGGGGATCATGTTTACCGGACGGGAGACCAGGGGTATTGGAACCGTAAGGGTGAACTGGTGGTTTTGGACCGGTTGGATAACCAGGTTAAAATCAACGGCTACCGGATTGAACTGGCGGAGATTGAACAAGTCATTGCCGGCTATCCCGGAATTGACAAGTGCAAAGTCTTGGTACGTCACAAGCAGCTTTATGCTTTTTACACCCCGGAAGGTAGCCCCCTGTCCTTGGATGGCCTGGTCCAGGAGCTGAAAAACTGGTTTCCTCGCTTTATGCTGCCCCTAAAATGGTCTGAACTGGAGGAATTCCCCTTAAGCCAGAACGGGAAAATTGACGGCCGGGCTTTGCTGGCCCGCTTGGAGGCCGAACCCCGAAGGGGGCGGGATGATTTTCTCAGTACAACGGAGCAAACCCTCTCGGAAATTTGGTGCAAAATTCTGGAGCTTAAAGAAGTGGGCATCCGGGACAATTACTTTGATTTAGGCGGCAATTCCTTGACCCTGTTCAGATTAAGCAAAGAAATCGAGGCATGCTTCAAGGTCAAAATCAAGCCCATTGACTTTATGGAGCTGGCAACCATTGCCGGGATCAGCGCTTACCTGGAAGAGAATCTGGCTAAGACCGGAGTCCCCGGGGAAAGCCGGCAGGAAAAGCAGAAAATGGTGATTAAAAGGCAAGCTAATCTCTACACCATGAGGGAGAGAAGAGCAAAGGCCCAGAAAGGAGCCCGCTGATGAAGAGCACAATCCAACCGGAAAGCAGCAGCGATTTTGATATTGCCATTATCGGGATGGCGGGGCGTTTTCCCCGGGCCAATAGTGTGGCGGAATTCTGGGACAATTTACTGGAGGGAAAGGACTGCATCGGCCGGGAACATCCCTTGCTCACCAGGGAAAAGGGCTGTGAAGTTGTCCGTGCCTTTGGGGCTATTGACCGTCCCTTTCACTTTGACAATGAGTTTTTCGGCGTGTCTCCTCAGGATGCCCAAACTATGGAACCTCAGGAACGAATTTTACTGCAATGCGCTTATGAAGCCTTAGAGGATGCGGGCTGCAATTTTCAGACCTACCCGGGGAAAATCGGCATTGTCTGCGGTGCTCAGGAAAATGAATACTATTTGGAAGACCGGTATGTGAATAAACGGAATAATCCCCTTTTGGTTGAGACGGAGAAGATTACCAATGCCGGGACGTCTTTGTGCAGCAGAATATCCTATAAATTAAATCTCACCGGTCCCAGCCTGATTGTCAGTACCGCTTGCGCCAGCTCTCTTTCCGCCGTACACCTGGGGGCGCGGATGCTGCAGAACTATGATGCCGGTATCATGCTGGCGGGGGGAGCCAACGTTTCCTTAAATCAGAGCTATTATTTTCCCATTGAGGGCATGATCTCCCGGGAAGGGGTAGTCAGGGCCTTTGACAAAAAGGGCAGGGGTCTGGTGCCGGGCAACGGTGTGGGCCTGGTTGTTTTAAAACGTCTTAAAGAGGCGATTTTGGAGGGGGATCATATTTATGCCGTCATCAAAGGCAGTGCCATGGGCAATGACGGCAATCGCAAAATCGGCTTTGCCGCTCCCAGCCTCCAGGGGGAATATGAGGTGATCCGGGAGGCTCTGGATTTTGCTCAGCTCCAAGAGAGTGAGATAGATTATATTGAAACCCACGGCACCGGCACCCCCTTGGGGGACGCAGTGGAAATCAGGGCCTTAAGCCGCATCTTTGCCGGGAAGGTCCCAACCGCCTCCCTTCCTATAGGTTCTTTAAAAAGCAATTGCGGTCATCTCAACATTGCCGCCGGTATTGCCGGCTTAATCAAGGCGGCTCTTGTTCTCAAATACAAAACCATTCCCCCATCCCTGCATCATGTCGAAAACAACGAGGAGCTCAGTCCGGATTCCCCCTTATATGTGGTTAAGCAGCCCCTGAAATTAGAGGAGCTGGAGAGGAAGCGGCATGCGGGAGTCAGCGCCTTTGGCGTGGGCGGTGCCAATGCCCACTTGATACTGGAGGAATACAGGGAAGAGGATATGGTTCAAAAACCTGAAGAGCGGGAAGAGCTCTTAGTCTTCAGCGCCAAGAGCCCTCAGGCTCTCACTGAGATTACGGAAAAAAATTCGGCCTATCTCAGCCTCTATCCAGGCAATGTGGAGAAAGCTGCCTATACCCTGCTCACCGGCCGAAAACACTACCAGCACCGGAACTATCTGGTCCTGCGAGGCGGGGAAACAGTTAAAACCGGGAAAGATTACCAGCTTAAAGAAGGGGAAGAGAAGAAGCCGGCGGAGATTATCTTTCTCTTTCCGGGAACGGGTTCCGACTATGAGCAGATGGGGAGGGATTTGTACCGGAAGTGTGAAGTTTTCAGGAGATACTTCCAAGAAGGCAATGAGATTCTCAACGCTTTAACAGGCAGGCAGACGGACTTGCTGGCTACAAGAGAAAAGACCTTGACGGCTGCCAAGATACTGATTTGCAGCTATTCCCTGGGCAGGACTCTCATGGACGCCGGTGTCAGGCCCGCTAAACTCATCGGACATAGCCTGGGGGAATACACCCTGGCGGCCCTGGCGGAAGTCATCACCTTGGAAGAAGCGGTTAAATTAGTCTATCAACGGGCCAAACTCATTGCCGCCCTGCCCGGCGGGAAGCTGATTTCCGTGGCTGCGGAGCGGGAAAAGCTGGAGGAACTTCTGGGACAGAGGGTTCATATAGCGGCAGTCAATGCCCCCAAGAATACTCTCCTGGTCTGCCTGGAGGAGGATTTTCCCAGCCTGGAGAGCAGTCTAAAAGAAAAAGGCTATCGCTATGTTGTTTTAAACAGCGACATGCCCGCTCATTCTCCCATCATGGAGGGGATTGCGCAAGACTATGCCGGAATTTTAGCCAAAATCCCTTTTCGAACCGGAAAATTCGACCTGGTTTCCTCTTACCTGGGCAGAGAAGTAAATCGGGACGAACTTTCCCGGCCCGGCTATTGGCTGGAGCAGATGATCAATCCCGTCAATTTTTCTCAGGCCATTCAGGAGGTCCTGACCGCCGGTGACCGGGAAAAAGTATTCATTGAGGTGGGTCCCGGCAATCAGCTGGTCAGCTTAGTGAAAAGAAACCTAAAAGCCCCCGGCTCAGCTGTGCTTTTGGACATTATGCGCTCCGGGAAGGGGGAAGTCCAGGAATGGAGGGGATTCCTGACTGTCCTGGGCGAGTTGTGGAAAACAGGTCAGCCTGTCGACTTGGCAAACTTTTATGCCGCCGGTCAAAAGAAAAAAGTAAGTCTGCCCACTTACAGCTTTCAGCTGCGGGAATTCAATGTCCTGAAACAGACCTGCCGGACAGAGAGCAGGTCAGGTGCTGAGGAGCGGCAGGCCTTTGTCAATTTAAATCCCGGTCGGGCTCCCGAAGTAGATGCCTATGTCAGGAAAGAGCCTGACTTGGAGGGCAGGGGAGTCGGCCAGGCTAAGGATTCGGCTCTGGTGATTCAATCAGAAGACTTTGCCTATTTTAAAGAGTTGGAAAGGAAACAGGATCAGGCTGACAATATCCGCAGAATCCAGGATTATCCCGGTTTAAATGAAACCTATTGGCAGCTCTGCCTGAGCGGGGCAGCTGCTTACTTCCGCCGGCAAGGCCCTGCCTGCCAAGTTTCTTATTCCATTCCTGAACTCATAGCCCGCTGGGGAGTGCTGGAAGACTACCGGGAATTTGTCATGTTCCTTATGTCGATTCTGACCCGGTGGGGCTACGCGAAAATTGAGGGGGAGAGGATTGTTTTTTTTAGTCAACTCGAGGAGATAAATGACCTGGAGGCTGAGTGCCAAAAGGCCTGCCGGGAACAGCCTCAGTTTGCTCCTTACATTCACTTGTTTCACACCTGTGCGGCCAGCTATGATCAGGTATTCAGGGGGAAAGTCGAGGGGAATTCCATCCTCTATCCCGAGGGGAATTTTGATTTCCTCAATAGTGTGGATGAACAGATTCCCAATCTGGAGCGCACCTGGACTTACATTCGCCTTCTGCCCGCCCTGGTCAGGCATCTTACCGGCAAAACCCAAAGGCGAATCAGAATCCTGGAAGTGGGAGGAGGCACGGGCCTTATCACCTGGCCGCTGCTGGAAGCCCTACCGGCAGAACAGGTGGAGTATTACTTTACGGATATCGGCCCCAGCTTTGTGGCCCAGGCAGAAGGAGAAGCCAAGCAGAGAAAGCTCAAGAATGTGAAATTCAGCACCTTTGATGTGGAAAAGCCCTTCTCCGAGGCAGGCTTTTTGGCAGAGCAATTTGACTTGGTTGTCGGCTTTGACGTACTCCAGGCTACTGCAAACTTAAAGAAAGTCATGGAGAATTTATATCAGGTCTTGAAGAATAATGGCCTGATGATTATGCTCCAATCCTTTTGGCTCCACGATATTGTCTCTATGATTTACGGCTTTGCCCCCGGCTGGTGGAATTTCCAAAAGGATGAGGAACGGAGAGGGACGGCTTTAGCCTTCCCCGCCCCCCAATGGGAGTATTTTTTCCACACCGCCGGGCTGACTAATATTCATATCGTCAGCGGCGGCTACGACGGGACCAGAAATGACGCAGGCTTGATTATGGGCAATAAGCTCAGCCCCGTTAAGGATGAAATCACCCGGGCCAACAGAGGAGATTACCTGGAAGAGTATGCTCAAGAGATCGTTGCCCTGCCTTTTGAGGACTTAAGGGAGAAAAGCCTTAAGCAGAGTCCCGAACCGAAAGCCTCCGATCCTTCCCTGTCCGGGGCGGAAGAGGAAATCATCGCCTTGGTTCAGGAAATTGTCGGCGAAAAAAACATCCGGTTGGAGGAGGACTTATACGATATCGGGGTGGACTCTCTGTCTATTTTAATCATTAAGGCTAAGCTGCAGAAATCCTTCCGCTGCGACTTAAGTGTCAAAGAAATCTTTGCTTGCCGCACCATCAAGAAATTTGCTGCCCTGGTGGCGGAACGCCAAGGTGAACTAAATTCGGATATGCAGCCCCTTCAATCTAAGCATCAAGGGCCCCCCCAATCTGAATCTCAGGCGAAACCCCAGCTCAGGAGTCTGGCTGATTTATTTAATAAAGTCAAGACGGAGGCCCAAAAGGCGTAAGGAGATAAGGAGAGGATCTTCATGGATAGGGACATTGGAATTATCGGCATCAGCGGTATTTTGCCCAAGGCCAGAAATCTCCGGGAATTCCGCAGAAACCTGCGGGAAGGCAGGGACTGCATAACCCCGGCTCCCAGGGAACGCTTGAAGCTATTGGGCCTGGCGGAAGACCGGGAGTATATGGAGCTGGGATTTATTGACGACATTGAATACTTTGATCACGCCTTTTTTAATATCTCCGGCAAAGAGGCGGATTACATGAGCCCGGAGCAGCGCTTGAGCTTGGAATTGGTGGCGGCAGCCATCTGGGATGCGGGCTATTCTCTGGAAGCCTTCAGGGGTAAGAACTGTGGGCTGATTGTTTCCTGCTCGGATAACGAATATGAAGGCCTATTAAAAAACCGGACCAGTTTATCCTTCTTAGGCAGCTTGAAATCCATGACTTCCGGGATTATTGCTTACTATTTTGATTTGCACGGGCCGAATATCATTCTCGATACCGGCTGCTCCTCCACTCTGGTGGGAATTCACGAAGCCTGCCAGAAGTTAATCAGCGGGGAAGTGGACTATGCCCTGGCCGGCGGCATTGCCGTCAGCCTGACCCTGGCTGAAGCCAACGCCGGGAGCAATGATATTTTAGGTATCGAATCCTCCGACGGCCGCTGCAAGTCCTTTGCCGCTCAAGCCAATGGTACGGGCTTTGGCGAAGGGGGAGGCTACCTCCTCTTAAAACGACTGCAAGAAGCAGTTGCGGAGGGAGACCATATTTACGGGGTTATCAAAGGCAGTGCCATCAATGGCGACGGTTTTCGCTGCAGCAGTATTACCACTCCCAGTGTGCCGGGGCAGAAAGAAGCCATCTTAAAGGCCTGGCAGGCGGGAAGGATTGATCCCAGGGAGATTACGGAAATTGAAGCTCACGGCACCGGCACGAAATTGGGGGATCCCATAGAAGTCACCAGTGTGACGGAAAGCCTGAACGCCTATAAGGTCAGCCGGCCGGTGCATCTAGGCAGTGTAAAATCCAATATCGGCCACCTGGGCTATACGGCGGGGATTGCCGGCGTCCTCAAGGTTTTGCTGGGTTTTAAATACCATGAGGTTTATCCCCTTGTTCATTATAAAAAGCCTAATCCCCTCATCGATTTTGAGAACAGTCCCCTGCAGCCCACAACCCAAGTCCTGACCTGGGAACCGGGAGTTAAGCGGATTGCCGGGATTAATTCCTTCGGCCTGAGCGGAACCAATGCCCATCTGGTCATTGAAACTTATGACCGGGAAGAAAAGGAAGAGGCGTTTTCGGAACGGACCCGCCTGTTGAAGGTATCCGCCAAATCGCCGACGGCATTTTATGCAACGCTGCACAATTTGAAAAGCTATTTTGCCGGGCATCAAGTCAATTTCAACCACGCCCTGTATACCTTGAATACAGGCAGAGATGACTATCCCTTCCGCAGGCTCCTGCGGGTGAGGGATCGGGAAGATCTCCTGGAACAATTGGATATGGCGGCCTATGTCCGGGAAACAGAGGCCGGCAAACTGGTCTTTGTGCTGACCGCTCCGGAAGAGGGGGAGCCAGACCCGGGGGAGGAGTTCTGCCGGATGTCCCCGCTGTTTCAGAGTTATTGGGAAAAGGCCCGGGGTCGGGCCAGGACAAAAGCGGCGATGTATCAGTACCTAAAGGATTTAGGCTTGGAAGCGGACTATGTCATGGCCGACGCCGCGGGCAAAAGGATTATTCAATACGGACGGGGTGAGATCACAGAGCATGAATTGGAGGCCGAGGTGGAGAAGCTGTCAGAAACTGACTCTAACCCGGAGGAAACCGATTTTAAACCGACAGAAACGGATTCTAAGGCGGCTGAAAACGGCTCTGCCGTCCCCAAGATTTTAGAACAGATCCGGCTTTTAAGGGAGAATTATCCTCTCCTGCTGGTGAATATGGGCGGCAGGGGCTTGGCTCCGGAGGCGGAATACGGGCATGAGGTCAGAGAATTCCGTTTAGACAGCTGTCTTCAACTGGAGAAGCTCTTGGTTGCAGTGTACAACAGCGGCCGAAATATCTGCTGGGACAATTATTATCAGGGTTTGGCCCGAAAAAGAGTTTCTTTGCCCGGCTATTGCTTTGATAAGACCAGGCATTGGCTGGAATTAAGAAATCCCCGCCGGCCAGAGGAAGAGGATCGGCCTGCTGAAACTACTGCCCCTGAATCACCTGAGTTGGCCGGGTCAGGAAATCCCGAGGAAGAAACTCTGATCTTAAAGACGATCTGGCAGGATGTCTTAGAGTATGGGGAAGAGATCGGGGATGAGGAAGACTTTTTCGACTTAGGCGGCAATTCCCTGCTGATCACCATGCTCACGGAGGATATTGCCCGGATACTCAGGGTGAAAATCGAGGTGGCTCAGGTTTACGATTACAACACCATTGCCAAACAACTGGAACTGATCCGGAGCAAGAGGGGAACAGGACCAAGGCAGCCGGCAGGCAAGGCGAACAAAGCGAACAAAGCGGACGAGACGTACGAAGCGGACAGAGCGGTCAAGGCAGATAAAGCAGACAAAACAGACTTCACCCTGTCTTCCATGCAGAAAACCATTTTGTACTCTCAGGAAAAATACCCGGATCGGGCCAGCTGGAACTTGTCAATTGCCTTAAAGGTAGGCGGCCGGCTGGAGGGTGAGCGGATGCTGGCAGCTATGCGAAAAGTCGAAGAAAACCACGAGTTGCTGCGCTGCATTATTGTCAAAACCGAAGATGGAGAGCATTTTAAACTCTCCCCGCCGGAGAATAATCTGGAGCTGATTTCCCTGGCTGAGGGGGAAGGCAGCGACGAAGAAAAGGAAGCCTCTGTGCGCAGGCTGATTAAAGAAGAAGCCATGGAGCCTATGGCTTTATATCACAGTCCTTTGACCAGGCTGGTCATCTATACCTTAGCCGAAGATGCCGCCTACCTACTCCTAAAAATTCACCACATTATTGCCGACGGCTGGGCTTTAAGCATTTTGTTCAGGGAACTGTGCCGATATTACGTTCAGCCGGACTATAAGCCGGGGAAAGAGTCTGTGTCCTTTCGGGAATTTGTAGACTATGAACACCGTCTGGCCCGGGAAGAACAAGGGCAAAGGGAACGAAACTACTGGCAAAAGGAAATGGACGGTTTCCACTATCCCCGGGAATTCCCTGTGAAAAAGGCCAACCCCGCCACCAGTGTGATTGACGTGGAGTACCTGATCTTGGATATGAAAACCACTCAAAGCTTGCGGGACTATGTTAAGGAACGGCGGGCCTCGGTTTTTCAGGCCTTGCTCATGACCTATCATTTAAGTCTGGCCAAACTTTGGGGGATCAGGGATTCCTGTATCGGTATGATGGCTGCCAACAGAAATAACAAAGGATTTGCCGCCACCCTGGGCCTGCTGGCCAGAGTCTTGCCCAACCGAATCCGGATAAACGCTGGGGAAAGTGTGGAGACTCTCCTGAAAACCGTTAAGCAAAAATCCACGGAGGCCCTGGAAAACCAGCACTGCTCCCTTCAGGAGGCCATGGCAGAAGTCAGCCCTCAGGAAAGGGCGGCTCTGGATGATTTGCTTTCCTTCCTGATTGTCTATCAGAATTTTGGTGAGATAAATATAGAAGCAGAGGGTCTGAAATTCACCACCTTTATTACTAACGAACGGTCAGCCTTGTGCCCCTTGGCTCTGATTATTTATGAGAGCGAGAAGGTCATCATGGTATCCGTTGAATATGACCCCGGCTATTTTACGGTTCAGGATATTAAACTATTCACTAAGACTTTCCAGGAAATTGTCAGCCGGGTATTAGCCCAGCCGAGCTTAGCGGTCCGGGATCTGATGGCTGCGGGGCGAGAATATGCCGGGGAAGTGTGAGGTCTATATTCTAAATATCCGCAGCGTCAGCCCGGGAGACTATCAAACTCTCCTCAGCTATATGACGCCCCAGACCTTGGAGAGAATCCAACGGTTTAAATTCCCCGAGGACAAACTGCGCTGTGCTCTGGGAGAGTACTTTGTTAAGCAGACCTTTGCCCGGAGGTATGGCCTGCCCTACGCAGAGGTGGAAAAGAGAGCCGGGGAAAAAGGGAAACCCTATCTTAAAACCGACCTGGCTTTTCAGTTTAACATTTCCCATTCCGGGGATTACCTGGTTTGTGCCATAACGGACATTCCCGTGGGGACGGATGTGCAAACCATGGTCCCCCTGGAAAAGGGCTGTGCCGAAAAAATACTCTCAGCCCGTGAACTCAGTGAGTGGGAAACCTTAAAACCCCGGGAGGCCGCCGCCTACCTCATCAAACAATGGACCTACAAGGAGAGCTACGCCAAGCTGAAAGGCCTGGGACTCTTCCTGCCTTTCCCTGCCATAACCGTTGTCCCGGGCGGGATTGTTCATGCAGGGGGAGCATTTGAAGCCTGCTTCTTCGCCGAAGAGAGGCTGGGAGATTATTACCTGGTGACGAGCACCTCAAGCCCCAGGGAAATTGAATACAGGAGGGTAGGAGGCTTAGAGGAGGTCAGGCAGAAGCTGCCCGACCCCCACGAGGCTGTCTTCCTGACAGCAAGCCAGCTCGGTATAGGCAGTGGCATCAGTCAAGTATGAGCAAAATAGCCTGTGTGGGCCATTTTGACAAAGCTTAGCTTAATGGAAGCTGGCGCTGGAAGAGTGCCCTCGGTCCTATTCTATTCTGAAAAAAGGAATCCAAAGACCCATAATCCTGCAGCAAAGGAACCCTAGACCCCAAAGCAGGGCAGCTTCGTCCACAGGAGCGAACCCATTGCATGGAGAGGCGGTAAAAGCCTACAAGACGGTGCGGGGAAACGGAGCCACGGGTTCACATCAGGTACTACCCGGAGGTTTGGCGGAGTCCCGTAGCGGCGAGTAGGCGAGCCTCGGAATGCTGCGGTAAGCGGATGTGGTGAAGCTGCCCGACCAGGACGCACCAAAACCTACTCTAATACGGAAAGGACAAAAGCTATTATGGTAACCCTTGAAGAAATTAAGGAAATCTGGTGCCAAATATTAGGGACAGAGGAAATCGGCAATGATGAAAACTTTTACGACATCGGCGGCAATTCCTTATTATTGCTGATGATTTTAAATGAAATCAGCAAGACATACGGCTGTGATTTGCCCACCTCCGACGTTTACCAGTATGATACGGTGAGAAAAATGGCCGCCTGCCTGGACAAACAACTGCTGGGCAGCGGAGCCATCAGCTAGAAAGCAATCCTGAGAAGAAGGGAATGGAAGTATGAAGAGCGAGAATAACGCCCCTTTTCCATTGACCGATGTTCAGTGGGCTTATCTGATGGGACGCAATGAAGCCTACAGATCCGGCGGCATCGCCCCCCATGTTTATTACGAGTTCCGAAACAGTATGGATATCCCCCGCTTGGAAGAGGCGGTCAATAAAGTCATCGCCCGCCATCCCATGCTCCATACGGTTGTATCCCCTCAGGGTGAGCAGAAAACCATTGAGATTCCTGACTATTATAAAATCAAAACCTATGACCTAAAGAATTTGTCCGTCCAAGGACAAGAGGAGCATATCCTCAAGCGCAGAGCTGTCTTGTCCCACCAGGTTTACGATCCCGTGGTTTGGCCCATGTTCACTATTGAGACAGCCCGGCTTTCAGAAACCCGCCGGTATCTGTTTATCAGTCTGGACATGTTAATTGCCGACGCCGGCAGTCTGACCCTGATGTTTCAGGAAATACTGGAGTATTACCGGAACCCGGAGCTGGAAAAACCCCTGCCGCCGGTCAGCTTCCGAGAGCATGTCTTATATATGCAAAACATAAAGAAGAGTAAAAAGTACCGAGAGGACCGAGCTTACTGGCAAGGGAAAGTTAAGGACCTGCCCCCGGCTCCTGTCTTGCCCGGCAAGGCCCTACAGGCAGGTCGGGTCAAATTTAAACGCCTTAAACATTGCTTTCCCCGGGAAGTTTGGACAAAGGTCAAGGAGGAATTGGCCAGGGAACGAATTTTGACCAGCGTGTTTTTGTGCACATGCTATGGAGAAGTCCTCTCCTATTGGAGCGGTGAGAGTGATTTTTCTCTCAACCTCACGTTATCCCACCGGGGCAAGCTGCGGGGCTGTCGGAATGTCATCGGTGATTTTACCTCTTTAATGCTGGTTCCTCTCCACTTGGAAAGCCGGAAGGAAAACTTCTGGAGGAAGGCTCAGGCAGTGCAGGAATCCTTCTTGGAAGCGTACAGCCATGGGGCTTATGACGGCATAGAGGTGATACGAGATGTCATGAAATACCGGTCAGCCCAAAATCAGGCGCTTTTTCCCATTGTCTTCACCAGCTTAATCGCCGGAAGTACTGAGGATGTTTCGGCATCCTTACTGGGGGAGCTGGGAGAAATGCGCTACAGCTTGAGTCAAACCCCCCAGGTTTACCTGGATTGCCAGGTCCATGAAGAAGGAGCCGGGCTGGTGGTGACCTGGGATTACCTGGAGGAAAAATTTGACGGCGGCATGCTGGCGAATATGTTCGGACAATTCACCGCTCTGATTGAGTTGGCGGGAAAGGGGATTGGGGAGGATTATCGGAAGCCCTTTAAAGCCGGCCCGGAGATTTTAGATCTGGTAAAACATTATAATCAAACCACTCAGACTTTTCCTGAGACTACCTTGCAGAAAATAGTCGAGGATTCCTTTCAGAAGTACTCAAACCGGCCGGCCCTAAAAGACGGGGAACGGGAATGGACGTATGCAGAGGTGGATGAGCATGGGGAAAAATATGCCCAGTCCCTGCGCTGCCGGGGGATTGGCCCGGGAGATTTTGTGGGAGTCAAAGGGAGCCGGGAAGCGGAAACTATTTTTAAAATCATTGGCATTATTAAGTGCGGAGCGGCCTATGTGCCCATTAATCCCGATTATCCCGCCTTAAGAGTGGAGTATATACTGACTAACTGCCGCTGCAAAGCCTATTTGGCGGAGGAGGGGAAAGGGGCTGCCCGGGTTGGCGAAGGAAAAAGCCGCCCCTCGGAAAGTGTGCTCGGAGAAAGTGTACTCCCGGAGGGTCTGCTCCGAGATTGCCTGCTCCAGGAAAGTATGACCCCGGAGGGCCTAAGCAGGGAGGCTCAGGGCCGGGACAGTGCTTATGTCATTCATACCTCAGGCAGCACAGGCAAGCCCAAAGGGGTGCTTATCAGTCATGAGGCGGTTTGCAATACTTTATATGACATTAATCAGCGCTTTGCCGTGGGGGAAGAGGACAGGATTTTAAATGTCTCCTCCTTTGGCTTTGACTTATCCGTCTATGATATTTTCGGCAGCATTTTAGCCGGAGCCTGCCTGATACTGGCCCGGGAGCCCAGAGATATTCATGAGCTTAAGGAACTGATTCTCCAGGAGAAAATCACTCTCTGGAACAGTGTCCCCGCCATTCTGGATCTGGTTATAGACAGCCTGGGGGCGGACCGGAGCTATGATTTAAGGACAGTCATGCTCAGCGGCGACTGGATTCCTTTGAGCTTGCCGGCCAAAGTCCGGCAGAAATTTCCCGAGGCCAGGCTGTTTAGCTTAGGGGGGGCCACAGAAGCCGCCATTTGGTCCATCTATTACGAAGTCCGGGAAACGGACAAGGATTGGGCCAGTATTCCTTACGGCTACCCCTTAGCCAACCAAAGCTGCTATGTGCTCAATCCGGAGCTGGAGCTGTGCCCGGAGGAAGTGGCGGGGGAAATTTATATCGGCGGAAAGGGAGTTGCCGACGGCTATATCAATAACCAGGAGCTGACGGAGAAAAGTTTTTTACAGCCTGAAACCTGGGGCAGAATCTATAAGACGGGGGATTGGGGAATTTTCCGGAAGGAGGGCTATATAGATATTCTCGGCCGTCTGGACCAGCAGGTAAAGATTAACGGCTACCGGGTGGAGAAAGGGGAAATTGAAAAAGTACTGGAGGAAAGCCCCTATATAAAAACCGCCTTTGTGGATATCAAAACAGGTCAGGGTCAGCGGCTTGTCGCCTATCTGGTTCCACCAAAAAGAGAAATTCCTGCCCAGCCCAGTGACGCCTTATTGGAGGCCGGCAGGAAAGCCAGTGCCCAAATTCCCCCGGAATTACAAAACGAAATCTTCCTGGAGCTGGGCAAGGATATGGAGCAGTTAGCCCTGGAAAGCCTGAAAAGCACCCTGGGGGAATTCCTGGCCAACCACGGGCTGAGGGAAACCCTGAGTCTGGAAGATTTTCTGGAACAATCCGGGATTAAAGAAGTCTATCAAAAACTGGTGTTTGGCTGGCTGGAAGATTTAGTTCGGGACGGTCACCTGATTAAAAAGGAGACCGGCTACGATTTCACGGCTCTCCGGGCCAAAAGCAAAAAGGAGATTCAGACAGAGTTCTTAAAGCTGAAGGAGAAGTATGGGAATCTTCCTTTCATCAGTGAGAAGGGTTCCAATACCCTGAGTTTTTATGAACAGTGTATGCTATATGGCAAGGATATTTTGACAGGAGAAAAAGCTACTTTAGATTTTCTCTTTCCCAAAGGAAGCTGGGCTATAGCCCGGGAGCTTTATCAGGAAAGTCCTTCCGCCCGATATTTTAATCATATTGTCGGGGAATTAGTTCTTAACTATATAGCCCGACAGGCCGCCGGCTCCAAAATCAGCCTGCTGGAGCTGGGCGCCGGCACAGGGGGCACCAGCAAATCTCTGTTGGAAACTGTTCAAGGTTATGTCCGGGAATATGTTTTTACGGATCTCTCCAATTTTTTTCTTAAGCAGGCAAGTGAACTTTTTAAGGGGTATGATTTCATAAAATATGGGATATATGACTTGGATGTCTCTCCCCAGGAGCAAGGCTACCCCCTGGAAAGCTATGATATTGTTTTGGCCGCTAATGCTTTGCACGATGCCAAAGATGTGGCGGAGACTCTTAAGCATAGCTACGATCTCTTAAAACCGGGGGGCTTGGTTTTGCTGATCGAAATCACCCGGGAATCTTATTTGCAAAGAACGACCTTTGAATTGCTGGAAGGGTTTTCCGGATATACGGACTTTCGCCTGGATACTCATTCAGCTCTCCTGCCTGAAAGGGTTTGGAGCCGCTTGCTCCGGGAATCAGGTTTTACGACAACGGCCTTTTTTCCCCGTGACGATTGCGAAGAGGCCCCGTTGGGAGAACACGTTATTCTCGGCGTGAAAGAGGGAATCAGCCGGTTTCTGAGCCAAGAGGAGCTGGCTGAAGTACGAGAAGAGACCAGCTCAAAACTGGCCTCCTATATGATGCCTAAGGAGTATATTCAATTAAGAGAAATCCCTCTGAATCAAAATGGCAAAGTGGATCAAGCCCGGCTTCCCAAGCCCCGGAGAACTAAAGACAGCTCTGATTTTGTGAAACCAAGCCGGGGCATGGAAAAAGCAATTTTTAAGATCTGGAGTGATTTGCTGGGGAGCACGGAGTTTGGCATTGAGGATGATTTCTTTATGATTGGCGGGGATTCCTTATTAATGATCAAATTTCAGACTAAAATTGAAGCCATTTATTCCTGCAAAATTGAGATTAATGATTTTCTGGAGAAGTCAACCATTAAAAGGATGGCGGATTTGCTGACCAATCTGGGGGCAGTTGCCGAGGAGGACAGGTAAGTGGAAAGTATTAAAGAGCTGCTTGACTACGCGGCCGATACTTACAAGGACAGACCGGCGGTGAGATATCTGGCTGAGGAAAAAATTATTACCAAAACCTTTAGAGAAGTAAAAAGGGACAGTGCCGCAGTGAGCAACTCAATCCGGGCCCTGGGCCAGGGCAGGATGCATATTGCCATTATGGGCAGGACCAGTTATCTGTGGTGGGTTTCTTTTTTAGGAATTGTCAACAGCGCCAATGTGGCGGTGCCCATTGATATTAATCTATCCTTGGGGGATATTGTCAGAGAACTTAGCTTTGCGGATGTCACTATGTTGATGCATGACAAAGCCTATAGGGCTGAAGCAGAGGAGATCAAAAGAAGCTGTCCGCAGATTAAGTATTGCGTGGAATTAGGGGACAGCCCGGGGAAGTCCGGGGCTTCCTCATCTGACGGGGAGCCCCCCCCGGAACTCAGTCTGGCGGATTTTATGCGGAATCGGGAGGAAAGCAGCTATCCCCTGGATAAGGATGCCCTCTGCATGCTTATGTTTACTTCCGGCACCTCCGGCAAAAGCAAGGGAGTTATGCTGACTCACAGGGGGCTGGCGGTCAATGCCCGAATCTGCTCCGCCCAAACGGGCTGGACGGGAGAGGATACCAGTATTTTGGCGGTTTTGCCCATCTACCATATCTATTGTCTGTCCGTGAATTTCCTATGGGCCCTCTGCTTGGGGGTGTGCTTGAATATCAATGACGATTTAGTGAATATTATTCCCAATGCCCGTCGCTTTCAAGCTAATACCATTATTATGGTGCCCATGATTCTGGAATTTCTGAACAGTCAACTGCGCCTTACGGCCAAAAAGCATCCGCATTTGAGCAAGCGGGAAAGCGCCGAGGACTTGCTGGACCGGAGCATTAAAAACTTTGTCGTGGGCGGTGCCCTGGTCAAAGCCGAACTGAAACATGAGATTGCCGCTTACGGAATCGAAATCAATGAAGGCTACGGCATGACAGAGTCTTCCTGCAACATAGCGGAGACCTACCGCCTTGAACCGAGAAAGGGTTCCGTGGGCAAAGTGGTAGCCGGTCTGGAGGCCAAAATTGTGGCCGGGGAGCTCTGGGTCAAAGGGGAAACCGTCATGCTGGGCTATTACAAGGACACGGAAAAAACCGCGGAAACCATTGCCGGAGGCTGGTTAAAGACCGGGGATTTAGGCTATTTTGATGAAGATGGCTATTTGTATTTAACAGGCCGGAAAAACGCGTTAATTGTTTTGAGCAACGGCGAAAATATTTCCCCGGAACAATTGGAGAATCAGGTGAAAGAAGGGGAGATCGTCAGGGAAGTCATGGTCTATCAGAAAGGGGACCGGATCATCGCGGAAATTTTTCCGGATTCAGTTTATGTCCGAGAGCAGAACATCGCGGATATTTCCCGGGCCTTGCAAGAGCTTATTCAGGCTGTCAACCGCCGCAATCCTCTCTATAAGCATATTCATGAATTAATTGTCAGAAAGACAGAATTTGAAAAAACCACCTCGAAAAAGATTAAGCGCCGGCAAGTCCCCTTAAGCTGCTGAAAAGATACTGTTTAAACCTTGTGCTGGAGAAATAAGGAGCAAATAGTATGCTGAAGAAAGTCCTGATCACAGATCGCGGCGAAATAGCCCTGCGTATTATTAGAGCCTGCCGGGAGCTGGAGATTGAGACCGTGGCTGTCTTTTCGGAAGCAGACCGGGATGCTTTGCCTGCCTTAGCCGCCACGGAAGCCGTCTGTATTGGGCCGGCGGCAATCTCCAAAAGTTACCTGAACATTCCCCGTATTATCAGTGCCGCGGAGTTAACCGGGGTGGATGCCATTCATCCCGGCTACGGTTTTTTAGCGGCCAATGCCCGTTTTGCCGAAATCTGTGAAATGTGCGGCTTCACCTTTATCGGACCCTCCTCGGCAGCGCTTAAAACCATAGAAGATAAAGCCGGAGTCCGAAAAGCTCTGCTGGAGGCCGGTATTCCCCTGCTGCCCGAAGGCTGGGAGCAGATCGGCCAGCAGATGCTTGCTGAAAAACATCCTCAGGAACTCAGACAGATAGACGTCCAGATAATAGGGGACAGCTATGGAAAGGCCCTTCACCTGGGAGAGCGCCGCTGCTTTGGTCCGGGTTACCGCCAAAACCTTTTAGCGGAAGCTCCGGCCTTCGCCTTACCTGCCAAATTAAGAGCACAAATGGGAAAAGCTGCCCTTAAAGCGGTTAAGGCAGTGAAGTATGCCAATATCGGCACCGTTAAATTTTTGCTGGATAACCGGGGGAGGTTTTATTACCTGGCCTTAGACCCCCGCCTTCAGGTTGAGCATCCGGTAACGGAGATGGTAACGGGACTGGATTTGGTAAAGGAACAAATCCGCTTGGCTGCAGGGGAACCCCTGGGCTATGCCCAAGAGGAGATTGCTCTGCGGGGCTGGGCTATGGAGTGCCGGATCAATGCCGAAAATCCTGCCGCCGACTTTAGGCCTTCACCGGGGCAGATCCAGATTTATCATGTGCCCGGCGGCCCGGGAGTGCGAGTTGACAGTGCCGTTTATCAAGGCTATTCAGTGCCGCCTTACTATGATTCTCTCATCGGAAAACTGATTGTTTGGGGAGCCGGCAGAGAGGAGGCTGTCACCCGGATGAAACGAGCCCTGGAGGAATTTGTCATTAAGGGAATTCATACTACGATTCCCTACCATCTGCAGGTTTTGGAGGATGAGCTGTGTCGCTGTGAGGAGAGGAAGCCGGCACGGAATTTAGTTTCCGGTACAATTCTTAAACCGGCTTAGGAGAAATAATTGACCACATATCAAGGTGATATCTGTCAGTTAAACGATTATTATCCGGAATTATAACTGCCGTCAGTCCTTACAGATGCCTTTCCCACTTTTGATATGCTCTCAGTGAAGCAAGACAGTTTAGATAGAAAAACTTTCTACTTCCACCGGGAGCATTTTTATGCCTCATAAGTTAACTGAGAATCGTAATGGGTAATATACATCATATTGTGTTATTACTAATACGAGGAGTGAAGGAATGGATTACATAGATATCAAAGTTGAAATTTTTGAGGGGTTTGGCTAAGGGTAACGTTATATATTGATATGATTAAGGTTATTTCTGTACGTAAGGAAAACTGTATGGAAAACTGGCTTTCGGTTTTGTTTAGCATTATTTTTTGTGAACCTAGGTCAAAAGGATAGAAATGTTGGTACGCAATGTTTACTCCAAAAGGAGTAGACATTTTTTTATTTCACAAGAGCTTTGGAAAATACATATTGACAGGAATAAAAAGCAAGTGGTAATATTTACTTGCTAATGATATTGAGAATCATAATCAAGTGTTATGCATAAATGTTTTTTCTATCCAGGCCCCCGGCCGTCTGCGAAAAAATCAACGCAGACAGCATTGCTGAAGTGAAATTTTGGTGCTTTCTAAGGTTTTGATGTATTGGAATGCAGATAAGGAGTAGACATGAATTTAAGTAAAAAAATCATTATCCCCGTTGTTCTCGTAATGGCCGCCGCAGTTTTTCTTTTGGGATACAGCATTCATGGGAGTATCAAGGAAAACCTTTCCGAGTTTTATCAGGAGAATTTAAACAAAAAAGCAGATGTACTACAGTCGGAAACAGACAATATGAAAGCCAAGGCCTTGAATGCAGCAGGTTGGTTGGAAAGTTCCGCCCAGCTGTCCCAAGCCTATCAGGCGGGCGACCGCCAGAGGGCTATTGAACTCGGAGAATTAGCAATGGAGTCTTTTGAACTGGACTATTTTCTGATTACGGATTTAGAAGGCAAGGTTTTTGTCAGGACTCATGAACCGGAGAAATTAGGGGACAGTATTGCCGGGCAAATGAATATTCAGAAGGCCCTTCGGGGTGAAAAAAGTGTTGGCATCGAAGAAGGAAAAGAAGTTGGGCTTTCTATCCGGGCGGGTTATCCTCTGAGAAATGCCAACGGTGACATTATGGGAGCTATTTCCACAGGCTATGTACTGGGCAGCGAAGCCTTTGTCGACAGGTTCAAGAAAGTGTTTGATTCGGAAATCACGGTTTTCAGTGGCGATGAGAGGATAATGACTACATTTCTGGATGAAAAAGGGGATCGGATTATCGGAACTAAACTGGATAACCAGCAAATAAGCGAAGAGGTGTTAACGAAAGGACAAATATATTATGGCCAATCCGTGATTAGGGGCAGCGAATACAGCTCTGTTTACTCACCCATTGTTGATGTAGACAATAAAATTGCCGGGATGATATTCATCGGAGATGATAACGGACTGATCAAGAGCTTGATTGGGGAAACAACCAAACGAATAGGGCTGACTTCTGTAGTCTTAGCTGTTTTCCTTGTTCTTGCCATGGCTTTGATTGTCCGAAGGTTGGTCATCAAGCCCCTGGGTGGGTTACTGGCTATTCTGAAAGGGGCAGCCGAAGGAAAAGGAGATCTTACCATAAGAGTTGAGGAGCAATCCCAAGATGAGCTTAGTGAATTGGGGAAATACTTTAACCTGTTTGTAGAACAAATACAGGTCTTGGTTAAGAGTATTGGTGGCTCGACAGGGCAAGTAAGCGTTTTTTCAGAGCACATGGCAGCCAATGCTGAACAAACCAGTAAGGCTGCTGAAGAGATTGCCCTAACCATCTCTCGTTTGGCCGAAGGTGCCAATAGCCAGGCTTTGTCCGTAAAACAAGGAACAGCTATGATTGAAGCAATCAATAAGGCAATCATAGCGATCAAAAATAGTACGGGCCAACTGGTTAAGGTCAGCGGGGAAACCCATAAAACAATGGAAACAGGATTCCAGGCCATTGCTACCCAATTTGACGCCATGGAAAAAAACAAAAAAGCCTCCACGGTGGTAGTCAATAAAATTAATGCTTTAGCCAATAAATCAGATGAGATCGGACAGATCGTCAATGTTATCAATGCCATTGCCGCTCAAACCAATCTATTGGCCTTGAATGCGGCTATTGAAGCTGCCAGGGCAGGGGAGCATGGAAAAGGGTTCTCAGTCGTTGCCGAAGAAGTACGTAAACTGGCGGAAAAGTCTACGGCTGCTACCCGGGAAATTGCCGGTCTGATCCAGGAAATCTTGAAAGAGATCTTTGAAACCGAGGAGGAGGTACTGCTGGCAAGCGAAGCCGTGAGCGCTCAGGAATCAGCAGTCAATGAAACACAAGATTCCCTACGCGCTATCCAAGGTGCCGTCGAGAAGGTTATGACGGAAACCGGCAGCATCTCCTTCGCTGCGCTGGGGCTTGGCCGGGAAGTCAAAAACATGGTACAGACTATGAACAGCATTGCTGAAGTAGCGGAAGAGAGCGCTGCTTCCACTCAAGAGGCTTCCGCTGCTACCCAAGAGCAAACCTCCTCGATGGAAGAAATGGCCCTTAGCGCCCGGCAGATGAATGAGGCAGCTAAAGATCTTCAAAATATGGTGAAGAAATTTGTCGTTTGACTATGAGAATGTAAATCAAATGAGTAAGTCCTATGCCACTGTTAAAACAAGGGATTACAAAGCTGTAATAATCTTGGCAAAAAAATAGTGTAAGTATTAAATAAACAAAAGGCCGGTTTCCTCAAAGGAAAACCGGCCTTTTGTTTCTAGAAGATGTCGTAACTAATTTCTGGCTATGGTAACTGAAGTGCCAGCAGTGACTATTAGGCTAGAGCGTGTTCGGGATGAGTCTCAATTTTATCTATCGCCATCAAAAATAAAAGTCCGGAAAGTCTTTGTCGAACAGTTGAAAAGGAAAATAGTTTAAAAATTGGCAGGTAAATATAAGAAAGGGAAGAATATGTATATTATTCCAGCCTAGAACAACAGATGTTGAATAGCTTTTAAATTCAATGACAAAGGAAGGAGGGGGGAACAGCCACTCGCTACTTATTAACAAAGCGAAAGTTCTGGATGCACAAGGTTATCCCGTATTTAGAAACTAGCAAAGAAATAGTTGCATAGAGACAAAGTGGAAAGGATTGATAAAATGTTTAGGAAGATTCGCCATTTGAACATTGTGGTTATTTTTATTCTCCTTTTACAATTAGCGGTTTATCCCGTCAATACCCTTGGAAGTGAAAAAGCAAGTATTACAGTTGAACAGGCCGTGCAGATCGTCAAGGATAACTTTAGTATACCCGAGAAATATTCACGAATGTCTACGGGATATAATAAATATAACGATCGTGCCACCTATAACATTGACTGGAGTTCAATGGAACAACCGCATGGGAGTTTCAATGCAATGGTTGACGCAACAACCGGAGACATTTTAAACATTAATCAATGGGAAGAATCGTTTAGTCCGTCTTTTAAACTACCTGTCCTATCCATGGAAGATGCGGAAAAAAAAGCCACCGATCTGATCTCGAAATTGGCAAGTAAATATCAATCAGAAATGAAACTTGTAAAGGATGACCAACAGGTATTGGATTTAAACAACTCACAGCCCTTTGCCTACAATTTCCGATGGATCCGGATTGTAGACGGTATCCCGTTTCCAGGTAACGGTGTGAACGTGAGTGTTAGGGGTGATAATGGGCAAGTTAGGGATTACAATTTTAATTGGACGCATGATCTTAATTTCCCCGCGGCGTCGAAGGTTATCTCCCCTGAAACGGCGCGTCAAACGTTTTCAGATACTCCCATGCTCGAATTACAGTATTTTATACCTCCACTCATGAATCCTGAAATATCAGAACCCCAACGCGTACTCCTCGTTTACCAGTTGTCCAATAATTACTACGGAGGAGCCGTTGATGCGTTAAGCGGGAAGCCTGTAACTCTTGATGATCAGGCAGTTGGCTATGAATCCAGGAGTGCAGTAAGCAGTATTTCGGCTGCAACATCGACGACAATAATGCCAGGAGTCGCTTCCCAAGTTACAGAAGCTTCAACCAGTAAGGATTCTCCGGAAAATTCCCAACAAATTAGCCAGAGTGAAGCGGTTGAGATCGTCAAAAAAGCCATTAAAATTCCCAAGGAATTTGTGATGCAAAACTCCAGCCTGAATCCTGACTGGCAAAACCCTAGTGAACAAGTTTGGGATTTAAATTGGAATACTGAGTCTTTTTATATGGGGGAACACCGTTTCATTGGTGCTAGCGTAAACGCTAAGACTGGAGATTTGATCAGTTTCCATATGTCCTACAATACAAAACCAGATGACAAGGCTAAGACCGTTACACGTAAAGAAGCGCAAGAAATTGCGGATGACTTTCTCAAGCGTATACAGCCTGAACGCTTTGAACTTGTTAAATTGGAATCTGAAAGGTTCTATGGTAGTAAAATCCCTTCTTATATTCAGATGTTTTCTTATGTTAGGGTCGTCGATGGTATTCCGGTTTCCCGTAACGGAATTAACCTAACTGTAGATACGGTCGCTAAACAAGTAATAAATTATAATATGAACTGGTCCAACATTGAATTCCCAAGTTCCGCTGATGTACTGCCTATTAACGAAGCAACAGATCGGTTCTTAAAAATGCGCCCCTTAGAGCTGAGTTACACCTTAATTTACAAGCAGGATGGGCAAAAACAGGAAGCCCGCTTGGTCTATCAACCCAATTCTAACTTTATAATGTACGGTCCTGGGATGATTAACGCTAAAACTGGTGAACCTATGGATTGGTATGGAAAAACCCAATCACAGTGGTCTAGTTCCCATAAATTTACGGATATTCAGGGGAATTATGCAGAAAAGGAAATAGGCATCATGGCTCTGACGAGGGCCTTTGGAGAATACGGAGATACCTTCCGCCCGAATGAAAAAATCACCGCTGGTTCGCTTTTGCGGGCAATGATTACGTTGGAAGGAAACAATCGGGATGTTTTGGCTGATGAGGATGTATTGAAGATTGCCAAAGAGCGTGGTTGGCTCCATGAGGATTTAAAACTTGAGTCTGAATTAAGCCGAGATGATCTGTCGAAAATAATGATTCGTCTCATTAAAATGGAACCGTCGGCCAAGGCTCAAGGTATCTATGCTCTTCCCTTTACAGATGCCAACACAATTAAGCCTGATTCACTGGGCTATATTGCCCTCGCATGGGGATTGGGTATTTTAAAATTTGATGGCAATACCTTAAACCCAAACCAAACGGTAACAAGAGCTGAAGCCGCTTATGCTTTAGTCCATGCTTATGCAGTTGAGCAACCACAGAATACTAATATGAAGTAAATATTTAACAAACACAACCGCCATCACTTGGAATGATGCCCAAAGTATCACAGGTGTGTTCAATAAGGGGGGATCCCTGGCTGGATTAATCATTACTGGTGTTGCCCTACTTAAGGGTACGGCACATTAATTGTGACGGGGACGGCTGCATTACAAAGGAAGACCTGACCAAATCAGGAAATAGGTTAATAAGAGCGTTTAAAACGCTCTTATTTCTTTATCCTACAGAATCTGCATTTATTCGATATTTGTAACTTTTTCGTAATAAAATTTAAGCTTTTTGTAAAGCACTTAAACTCTAAACTTGGTATTGTGAAAAGGAGAAATGGCTATGATGGAAAAAACCCGAAGCCTGGCATAATTTGGAGAGTGAAGATGAGAACATGAATTGCAGCAAGAAAACAAATCAAGTGAATTTACGCTCAGGGGGATTGGAGCAGAATTCCATCGGCTATATGCCGGGATTAGACGGATTGAGGGCATTGGCGGTGTTTGCCGTGATTGCTTACCATCTCAAGCTGACTTGGGTGCCGGGAGGGCTCTTAGGGGTAAGTTTGTTCTTTGTGCTATCCGGGTATTTGATCACTAATATTTTACTGAAGCAATGGGAGCAATCCGGAGGGATCGACTTGAAGGATTTCTGGCTGCGTCGTGCCCGGAGGCTGCTGCCGGCTTTTTTTGTGATGCTGGCAGTCGTCATGTTCTGGGTTATGCTTTGCGCTCCGGAACGTCTGGCAGTCTTGAAGCAGGAAGCGCTGGCTGGGGTATTTTATACCAGCAACTGGTATCTGATCTTCCATCAGGTATCCTATTTTGAAAGCTTCGGTCCCCCGTCTCCTCTGGGACACCTCTGGTCTTTGGCGGTAGAAGAACAGTTTTATCTATTCTGGCCTCTTCTTTTAGTAATGGGGCTACGTTGTTTCCGTCAGCGCAAATGGATTATCGGGGGAACAATAGCTGTCGCTTTGACTTCCGCTGCGGCGATGGCGCTGATTTACATACCGGGTCATGACCCCAGCAGGGTATATTATGGCACGGATACCCGTGCTTTCGCTTTGCTTGTCGGGGCAGTCCCGGCGATGGTATGGCCCAGTTGGAAGATGAACCCAGATCTGTCCGCTAAAAAGAGAATGGCGCTGGATTTGGCCGGAAGCCTGGGGTTATTGGTCGTACTTTTAATGATCGGGAAAACAAACCAATACCAGACCTCTCTCTATCAGGGCGGACTCTTGCTTTACTCTGTTGCGGCGGCTGGCCTGGTGACAGTTCTGGCCCACCCGGCCAGCTATCTGGGCAGGTTATTCGGATGGGGCCCCTTGCGTTGGCTAGGAGAATGTTCCTATGGGATTTACTTGTGGCATTACCCGGTCATCGTACTGACAAATCCGGTTGTGAATGGGGAAGGCTTGAACTATTCCCGCTCACTTTGGCAAATTGCCATAAGCATTATCCTGGCTGCTCTATCCCGCTACTTAATCGAGGAGCCCATCCGGTACGGACGACGGAAACAAGTTCGGAGGCGGAGGTCAGACCTGCAGTGGTGGCACAGGCCATTGGCCCTCAGTACCAAAATTTCATTGAGTATATTGTTGATGTTTTTAATATTGTTTGTGACCCTCAATGGAGGTATGCAAATTTCAGAAAAAGCTTTAGCGAAGAGCCATGTGACTCAAAAACAAGCTCAAGTAGCTGACAAAGATGAGATCGTCGGCATGGGACCTAAGGCGACAGATAGGAAAAATGATATCAATGGGGATGATATTACGATCATCGGAGATTCCTTAATGATCAATTTAGAGCCTGTTTTGCATAATCGCCTGCCTGGTATTGTAATCGACGCGCAACTCGGCAGGCAGATGTATCAGGCTCCGGATCTCATTTCCAGGCTCCAAAAAGAAGGTAAGCTCGGAAAAATTGTAATTATTGAATTAGGATCAAACGGTTCCTTTACAGAAAAACAGTTAAAGGAAACTCTGGACTCCCTGCAAAGAACCGAGGAAATCTTGCTGGTGAATACCCGCGTCCCCAAGCCCTGGGAAACAGAAGTCAATGAGACCCTGACAAAGGTAGCGGAGTCCTACCCAAATACTAAGCTGATAGATTGGCATTTGATCAGTAGCGGCCATGAGGATTATTTTTATCCAGACGGTGTTCATCTGACCCAGTCGGGCATGAAAGCCTATGGGGAGGTACTAATCGAAGCCTTAATTTCTAATCAAAACGATGGAGAATAATCAAAAACACGAGCAATGTGACTTTAATCAGGTAAGTGAAATTATCAATGAAAATACTGCAATTCCTTGCACAACCTGCAGATATTGCGAAAAGGGCTGTCCAAAACAGATTGCTATACCGGATTACTTCGCCTTGTATAACAGTACAAAACGTGCTAGGACTAATAGTTTTTCAAGTCAGTTTGTCTATTATTTAAAACCTATAAATAGCTTTCTAATGGAAACGAGGGAATTGTTATGGTAATATATAGAAAAGCGAAAGGAGAGGATCAGGTTATGTCTTTACCAGAAGAGAACAAAAAACATACCTATTCTGATTACTTAACATGGCCTGAAAACGAAAGATGGGAGATAATTGAGGGTGTACCTTATTTGCAATCTGCACCGAAATGGCAACATCAGAGCATATCTGGCGAGCTATACAGACAAATATCCAACTATTTAATGGATAAACCTTGCAGAGTGTTCGCATCTCCTTTTGACTTATGCCTGGTTGAATATGAAGAAAGCGATGATGACATCTTAAATGTTGTACAACCGGATATTGTAATAGTGAGTGATGAAACTAAACTAAGGAAAACCGGATATTTCGGAGTGCCTGCTCTAATCATTGAAATATCTTCACTATCAACGACTAGACAGGACAGGGTAATAAAGTTTAATAAGTATGAAAAAGTTGGTGTAAAGGAGTACTGGATCGTAGAACCGGACGGTAAATATATAAGCGTATTTACTTTACAAGAAAATAAACGATACGGTCGCCCAGAAGCGTACACGGAGAAGGATAAAGCGAAAATGTCTGTTTTCTCAGATTTCACGGTAGATTTAAAACCTGTGTTTGAAGGTATTTGAAGCTAGACAACATTGATACCCCTGTTTCAGCAAAATTCAAGGGATATTATGGGGAGTTGGAAAACAATTAACCAGCTCTGTCACCATGCCAGTCCCACTTTGAAAGGTGTCTTTCAAAGTGGGACTGGCATTTCATATTGACAATAAAGGAAATATCTGCTAGCATACAAACTGTATTAACTGTACTATATAATTTAGAACAGTTGGGAGGTAACTATGTTTCAATTGGATTATATGGATCATAACCCTTTGTACGAACAGATTAAGGAGAAGATAAAAGCTCTCATCATCAGCGGAGCAATGAAACCTGAAGAGAAAGTTCCCTCTGTTCGTGAATTGGCCCAGTCCCTCACCATTAACCCCAATACCATTCATAAGGCCTACAAAGAACTTGAGCTGGAAGGATACATATATTCCGTCCGGGCCAAAGGAAGTTTTGTGACACCCATCTACAATAAAATCAACCAGGCAAGAAAAGACGACTTGCTGCTGGAGCTGGAGAAACTGGTTTCAGAGCTGGCCTACATGAATATTCCCAAGGAGCAGCTCATTGCCAGAATTGAGGAACTATATGGAAGAGGGAGGCAGAGGAACAATGATTGAGGCCCAAAAACTAACGAAATCCTTTGGCAACTATAAAGTTCTTGAGGATCTGAATTTAAAGGTCAAAAAGGCATCCGTTTATGGCCTGCTGGGGCCTAATGGTGCCGGCAAGACCACTCTGATTAAGCATTTAAGCGGATTATACCGCCAGGATCAAGGCATAGTGACCATTGATGATCAGCCGGTCTACGAAAATCCTCAGGTTAAAGCGCAAATGATTTATATTCCCGACGATTTGCACTTTTTTTCTCAAGCGAGTATTGATGAAACTGCAAAGTTTTACTCCAAACTATATCCTGACTGGAATTGGAACCGGTATGAACAATTAAAGCAGGTATTTCCCATTGACAGCAAGAGAAGAGTGGTCAAACTGTCCAAAGGAATGCAGAAACAGGTAGCTTTCTGGCTGGGAATTTCCGCGATGCCCAAAGTCATGATCCTGGATGAGCCTGTCGATGGCCTGGATCCTGTCATGCGCAAAAAGGTCTGGAGCCTTATCCTTCAGGATGTAGCGGAAAGGCAGGTATCTGTCTTGGTATCATCCCATAATCTGAGAGAACTGGAAGATGTCTGCGACCATGTCGGCATACTGCACAAGGGGAAAATCGTTGTGGAGAGGGAACTGGACGATATGAAATCGGATGTTCATAAGTTTCAGCTGGGTTTTGCCGGTGACATTCCGGAAGGGTTCCTGGCAGGTCCTGAAGTTTTGCACAGAACCCAGACAGGCAGCATACTGCTGCTGATTGCCAGAGGGGATAAAAATCAATTGCTGCAAACCATGAAATCAGCGAATCCGGTTATTTTGGATGTTCTGCCTCTGACACTTGAAGAAATTTTTATTTATGAATTAGGGGGGATGGGTTATGACATTCAAAATATCATTATTTAATAAGGCCTTGATCTTAAGCGATTTGAAACGTTTTTGGTGGGTAAGCGCTCTCTATACTCTGGCTCTTATGGCCTATATTCCCTTCAGTCACCTTATGAAAGCCATGGGAATGGAGGTCCAAAACATTACCTGGATCCAAGACACTATCGACAGAACGCTGAGGTTTTTCCAGGCTGACGTTCAAGCAATTCTAATCTGTACTGTACCGGTTCTTATGGCAGTCTTGATATTCCGTTACTTGCAGGTAGACAAGTCCGCCGTTATGCTGCACAGCCTACCCTTGAAAAGGAGCTCTCATTATGCCAGCCATTGCCTGGCAGGGTTTGTTCTATTAATAATCCCCGCCGTCTTAAATTCTTTGATTATGATATTATTAGACTATTTTACGGTCCTGGGAAGCTTTTATACGCTGCCTAAGATTTTCACCTGGCTTGGACTCAATATCTTTTTCTGTCTGTTCTTTTATAGTATCGCTGTCTTGGTCGGGATGTTTACCGGATCTTCCGTAGCCCAAATCGTGTTCACTTATCTGGTCCAAATACTGCCCATAGGAATTTATGTTATGCTTAAATTCAGCCTTGAGCAATTGTTGTTTGGCTTCGGTGAAGTCCCTTACTCACTGTTTATCGAGGATAGTCATCCCTTATTTTTCTTGCTCAATGGGGCTCTCCCGAAAAGCTCACATACTGAGGGCTACTTTCTTGCTTACATCATATCAGCCGCCACGTTTTTGGTTCTGGGCTGGTTTGTCTATAAACACAGAAGGTTGGAAACGGCAGGTGATATTATTGCCTTTCCGGCCTTCTATCCGGTATTTAAATACGGTATGACCTTCTGTTTAATGCTGGTTGGAGGAATCTATTTTTGCGGGGTTTCCAGACAATCCCTCCCCATGCTGATCCTGGGTTATGTTATTGCTTCGGCTCTGGGCTACTTTGTCGCGGAAATTCTGATCCATAAGTCCTTCAAAGTTTTACACTTGTATAAGGGTTATCTCTATTACGCCCTTGTTATTGTGCTGCTCTTGGGAGGCCTGTCCCTGGATGTTACGGGCTTTGTTAAGCGAGTGCCCAACCCTGAGGAAGTAGAAAAGGTTTATTTCGGCTATAGCTATGACGAGTGGTTCTATTTTGAGAAAGAAAAGAATCCCGAATTTCTGGAGTCCAGATACCGGGATAGTAGGTACTTCGAAGATAATCCGCCTATCCTGCTGGAAAGTCAGGAGAATATTGCGGGAGTGATTGAGTTACAGAAGCATTTGATCAAGGAAAGAAAGAGGGAGACAGGTTCATCCCCTTATATCATTTACACCCTGAAAAGTGGAGATTATATCCTTCGCCAATACAATATTAATGAAGCTAATCAGAGTGATGCCGCTTTCCTTAAGCCCATTTATGAATCCTTGGAGTACAAAAAACTGAAATTTGCAGTAATGCGTCTGGTGCCGGAGGACATAAAATGGATGTCTGTCAGAGATGACCGCATCGGTAAACGGCAGGTGAATTTCACAGGAACTAAGGATATCCTGGAATTAACGGAATTTTTGAAAAACGAAACGATTAAGATGTCCTATGAGGATATGACCTCAAGCAGAGATTATTATATATGGCTATCTGTATTGGAAAACAATAAGGGTAATGAACGAAACATCCTGGTTCAAAGCAGTTTTACCTCACTGCTGAGTTGGCTTAAGGATAAGGACTACTATGATCAATTTGCCCTGCATTTGGAGGACATCGAATCCGTTGAACTGGAAAAAGCTGAGGACAGAGCGTACTCTGACAATGCAGCAACTCGCAGCCCGGTAACCATCAATGAGCGGGATGTGATTGAGGAATTATTAAATATGAATCCCAGTACAAACTACCATAGCAATGATGTCAGCGTACGCTTTAACATACGGAATCATGTCTGGGAAAAACGGATCAGTCTTGAGGCAGGGGTTTCGGCAAAATTAAAGGGATATTTCGCAGAGTTGCAGGAAGACAATTAATCAGCGCTGCCACCGCCACGCCGGTTGGACTTTGAAAGGCACCTTTCAAAGTCCAACCGGCGTGGCATTTTTTATTGGGGTTGGAGAAGAAATGAGCTAATGATGTAGGCGGAAGGACATTGCAGACTTCAAAATGGATATATATATCCTCTTTCGGCTTCTCAGCCGATGAAATTCTTGTCACTGTGATCACCGATTCATTATCATCCAGATATTTTCCTGTCTGAATAAGGCCCTCAACAGTTATCCAGGTATCTGCCTTTAGCTGGTATGCCTTATCATATCGGCAGATTAGAGCGCAAGTTGTTAAATCAGCAACAAAGCAGAACATGGTCAGACGAGCGGGTACAAACTCGTTGTCCTGCATGGTAGTGGGGTCTCTGAAGGGGGTAATGAATGAGTATTGAAGCAAGGCAACACCGCAGGAGTCGTAAGAGCGGGACCTACGCGGCTTTACTTAACAAAATTCGAACAAGGTTAATAGAATATATGAATTTAACAAAATTCGAACAAGGTTAATAGAATATATGAATTCCGAATAATATATATGAACGAATGAGGAGAATTGTCAATGATGGAATTAAGTACCGGACTAATTGAAAATACCCCTGTTGGTGGCATACGACCAACTGTGACATTTACAGTAAAAATTTCTAATGATGATAGTACATCAGTAGATATTGTAATAATGGGGTATTTCGTGACAGGGATAGTAAAGACCATGTATGTACTGGAGGATTTTGGCTTAGGTGCTGGGGAAGTAACGGATAGAAACTTTTTCGCAAATTTAAATTCTTTTGAATTTAACTTTATTACAAGCTCAGACGCAGTAGAAATATCTGCATGGGGTAAAGATGTTGATGGTAACTTAGTGGCACCCCATCGTGTGTTACCCTCAGAGTTAAATCGCGTGGGTACTGAAGATTTATCGGGGGCAACGGGGGTGACAGGAGCAACTGGGGCTACAGGCGATGTTGGGGCTACTGGAGCTACTGGCAATGTTGGGGCAACCGGCGCAACTGGGGTTACAGGTGGTGTTGGATCGACAGGTGCAACTGGGGCCACGGGTGATGTTGGGGCTACTGGTGCAACTGGTGCAACTGGGGCTACAGGTGATGTTGGCGCGACGGGTGCAACTGGAGTTACAGGCGATGTTGGGGCGACAGGCGCAACCGGAGTTACAGGCGATGTTGGCGCAACAGGCGCAACCGGAGTTACAGGTGATGTTGGGTCGACAGGCGCAACTGGAGTTACAGGTGATGTTGGCGCAACAGGAGCAACCGGAGTTACAGGCGATGTTGGCGCTACAGGAACTACTGGGGCCACTGGCGATGTTGGCGCAACAGGATCAACAGGAGTTACTGGCGATGTTGGGGCTACTGGAGCAACCGGAGTTACTGGTGATGTTGGAGTGACGGGTGCAACTGGGGCCACAGGCGATGTTGGGGTTACTGGAACAACTGGAGTTACAGGTGATGTTGGGTCGACCGGAGCAACAGGTGTTACAGGTGATGTTGGGTCGACCGGAGCAACAGGTGTTACAGGTGATGTTGGGGCTACTGGAGCAACCGGAGTTACAGGCGATGTTGGGGCTACTGGAGCAACCGGAGTTACAGGCGATGTTGGCGCTACTGGCGCAACAGGAGTTACAGGCGATGTTGGGTCAACAGGAGCAACAGGAGTTACAGGCGATGTTGGGGCTACTGGAGCAACCGGAGTTACAGGCGATGTTGGCGCTACAGGAACTACTGGGGCCACTGGCGATGTTG
>NZ_JAJDOO010000016.1 GCF_020595055.1 Desulfosporosinus shakirovi
ACTCTTTCGAGTTTCTCTCATTGGCTGTCCTTGTTGTTTAGTTTTCAAAGACCATGGTGTATTTCACGTCCCTTTAGGACCGGATTAAATTCTAGCATTTCTAGCTTACATTGTCAATACCAATTTATTCCAAACTCCGATTCTTAAAGGCGTACTTGTTTACTCCGCTCTTGGCAGGTATTTTGTCGAGCGAACAAATAATACTATACCATAACTATATAACCCGCCTCAAATATGATTTGAATCCATAATATTATTATTATATCCCAAAACTGTCCATATTCTTACTTATGCTCCGTTTATCTGGATAATAATACTTTTGTTTAAAATATTTCTTAGCAGGTTTCAACATAGTCCCTATTGACAAAAGCTACCCAATTCTTAAATCGGGTAGCTTTAAACACTAATAGGTTATTCAACATCTTCGTCTTGAATATTTTCATCTCTTGGCCGCATCGTTGGGAATAGGATGACGTCACGAATTGAAGCAGAATCCGTTAATAACATTACCAAACGATCTATTCCAATTCCCAGTCCACCAGTAGGCGGGAGCCCGTACTCTAGAGCTTGGACAAAGTCTTCATCCATGATATGAGCCTCATCATCCCCTTTAGCCCGCTCAGCAGCCTGCGCTTCAAAACGTTGTCGCTGATCAATAGGATCATTTAATTCGGAAAAAGCATTGGCAAGTTCACGTCCATATATGAAGGCTTCAAACCGATCCGTATATTCGGGGTGCTCAGCATTACGTTTAGCGAGCGGGGATATTTCTACGGGATGTCCGATTATAAATGTTGGTTGTATCAATTTTGGTTCCACGAACTCTTCGAAAAACTCATTAATAATTTTCCCGCGAGATGAATCCGACTCGACATGCAAACCTTTTTCTTGAGCTGCAAGACGAGCTTGTTCATCCGTTATGATTTCCCTGAAATTTACTCCAGAGTACTCCAAAATACCATCAAGCATTGAAAGTCGCCGCCATGGAGTCTTGAATTGGAGGGGTTGTCCTTGATAAGTAATTTCCAACGTACCATGTATCTTTTGCACAATATGGGCAATCATCTCTTCCGTCAATTCCATTATATCTTCGTAGTTAGCGAACGCTTGATAGAGCTCCATCATAGTAAACTCTGGATTGTGCTTGATTGAAATTCCTTCATTCCTGAAAGTACGGCCAATCTCGAATACTTTTTCAAACCCGCCAACAATTAAACGTTTCATTGGGAGTTCAAGAGCAATCCTCAAATAAAGATCTATGTCAAGCGCATTGTGATGCGTGCTAAATGGACGTGCTGCCGCTCCACCAGGAATTGTATGTAACGTGGGCGTCTCAACTTCAAGGAATTCCCGTTTCTCTAGAAACTCTCTCATAAACCGAATGATTTTACTTCGTGTTATAAATACTCGGCGAACATCAGGATTCATAACTAAGTCTAAATAACGCTTGCGATAACGTGTTTCTACATTGGTTAGACCGTGGAACTTCTCTGGGAGCGGGCGCATTGCCTTGGATAGCAGTAAAACCTCACGTGCATGAATAGATATTTCCCCTCGCTTAGTCCGGAAAACCTTCCCTTTTACCCCAACAATATCTCCAACGTCGAATTTGGTAATTAAATCAAACATAGTCTGACCCAATTCGTCCATTCGGATATAACTCTGAATACGGCCATTAAGGTCTTGAACATGTGCAAAGATAACTTTCCCCTGATCACGCTTGCTCATAATTCGACCAGCAATACTTACTTCTTGGCCTTCTAATTCTTCAAAACGCTCTAAAATGTCAGCAGTTTTATGGGTTCGAATATAGCGATCAGCATAGGGTTCAATATCTGCTTGGCGAAGCATCTCAAGTTTTTCTAAGCGAATTCGCCAGAGGTCGTTGGTATTCTCCATCTTTATTCCTCCATAAATTATTATCTAATTATCAATTTTAACAAACTTAGACTTCAATTAAACAAGGAAAATCAATTTTAACAAATAAAGTGCAGCATCTGTACGTGGCCAAACCAGTCACAGAAACACTGCACTTACAAATACTTAGTTCTAATGTTTTGTAAAATTTTAGTGTACACTCTTACTTGATCTTACTTAATATCTAGAATTTGATAGTGTAAAATACCTGCTGGTACATTTACTTCAACTATAGACCCTTTAGTTTGTCCTAAAACCGCTTTTCCGACAGGGGATTCATTGGAGATTTTGTTGGTACCTGGATCGGCCTCAGCTGATCCAACAATAAAGTACTCTTCTTCCTCAGCAAAGTCCAAGTCTTTCAGGAGCACCTTTGTGCCTACTGCCACGACATCTGTTCCTTCGAGTTCATCAATAATTCGCGCATTCCTAAGCATTTTCTCGAGAGTAATAATCCGACCTTCGATAAAGGCCTGATCATTCTTAGCATCATCATACTCTGAGTTCTCACTAATATCTCCAAAGTCAATGGCCTGCTTAATGCGCCCGGCGACTTCCCGCCGCTTCACAGTTTTAGATAGCTCCAACTCTTCCTCAAGTTTTTTGAGGCCTTCTAATGTTAGAATAACTTCTTTTTCAGCCATATTTTCCTCGCTCCCTTTTCTCATCCTACGCATTGTGCTTCTATAACTTGTCGTAACGCCCACTTTTAAAAAGTTATATGCCTAATTCCTTTTAAGTCTAGGAACTCCTTGAAAGATTCCTCATTTACATTACTCGTTATTATAAGGACCTTGCAAAATATTGTCAAGGATGGGGCTGTTATCTATAACGAGATATGTCATCATATTATTCTTTTTTTCAGCAAAAAATAACACTTCATCCTGTTATTCGGGTTAAGACAGCTCTCATTTCTTCCGGTGATCTCGTTTGCATAATTTCATCCCGGACTTGGGCTGCCTTCCTTATGCCTTTAATATACCACACCGCATGTTTTCTCATTTCATTAAGACCAATTCTTTCACCCTTATAACGCAACACACGCTCGAAATGCTGTAATGCCACCTGTATCCGCTCTTCAATTGACGGTTCAGGCAATAAAATACCATCTTTTAAAAAAGATTGGGTACGCGGAATAAGCCATGGATTGCCCAAGGCACCACGTCCGATCATTACCCCGTCACATTCCGTTTGCTCGATTAATCTACCGGCGTCTTCAGGCTTAGAAACATCCCCATTACCGATAACCGAAATACTTACTGCTTGCTTTACCCTCCGAATCCATCCCCAGTCAGCATGACCCGAATAAAATTGCTCGCGGGTTCTTGCGTGAACTGTTAGCATCTGGACACCTACCGCTTCTAGACTTTTAGCCAGTTCAAGGGCCACAATTTCTTGATCGTTCCAACCAAGGCGGATTTTTACCGTTACTGGTACATTAACAGCTTGTACGACAGCTGAGGCAATAGCTTGCGCACGGGGGAGATCCTTTAGCAGTGCCGACCCTTCACCATTCTTAACAATTTTCTGTGCTGGGCATCCCATGTTAATATCAATAACATTGGCGCTGGATTTCACGGCCAACAGAGCTGCTCGGGCCATTGTCTCAGGATCCGTACCAAACAACTGTACGATTCTCGGTTCCCCTTCTCCGCTCAAATCCAGCATCTTCAAGGTTCTCGAGTTTTGATAAGTTAATGCTTTATCACTTATCATTTCCGTCCAAACATACTCTCCGCCCACTGCACAGACTGTTTCTCGAAATGCTTTATCTGTCACACCAGCTAAAGGTGCCAGAAATACCGGGACTCCAAGTTCATAATGTCCTAACTTCATATTCTTATTCCTCTTAATAACTATTTCCTGTTACGTTCGTAGATTAATAAAAGTCCCTCAAGGGTTAAGAAGGGATCGACAGTTTCAATCATTTCCGATTCTTGAGAGATCATTTTGGCTAATCCACCTGTGGCAATTACTTTGGTCTCTGGTCCTAATTCCCCTTTCATACGTTTAACTATTCCATCCACCTGGCCAGTGAATCCATAATATATCCCGGATTGCATTCCAGCTACCGTATTTTTTGCGATAACTGAAGTGGGCTTAACCATTTCTATGCGAGGTAATTTTGAGGCCCTTTGAAAGAGGGCTTCTGTCGAGATCCCTATTCCTGGAGCAATCGCCCCACCTAAGTATTCTCCGTGTTTTGATACTACGCAAAATGTCGTTGCAGTTCCAAAATCGACAATGACAAGTGGTCCTCCATATTTAGTATATGCAGCTACTGCATTCACAATGCGATCAGCCCCAACCTCTCTGGGATTATCATAAATAATTGGCATCCCTGTTTTAACACCAGGCCCCACAACAAGAGGTTCCACTCCAAAATACTTTCGAGCGAGAGATTCTAACGTAGGCATCACCGGTGGGACTACCGAGGAAATTACAACCGCACTAATTTCTTGAAAGGTCAAGCCGCTTAAATCGAATAAATTTTTAATAACCACCGCATACTCGTCCATAGTACGTGATTTATCTGTTGACACCCTCCAATGATGAGTTAATGTTCTCTCATCGTAGACCCCCAACACAATATTTGTATTACCCACATCAAATAATAGAATCATAATAATGCTCCTTTTGGCCCATTTAAAGTCCTCTTTCCCAGTTTGCTCTCGTCGTGGCTTTAATCTCGCCCAGGTCAAGACTAAAGTCCAAGGCCTTAACCGAATGGGTCAAAGCACCAATTGAAATCAAATCAACCCCAGTCTCAGCCACTTGACGAAGTTGATCTTCCTGAATCCCCCCTGAAGCTTCAACGATTGCCCGGTGGTCAATATAAAGAACTGCTTCCCGCATTTCCTCGATTCCCATATTATCCAGCATAATCACATCAACACCACAAGCTACGGCGTCTTCCACCTGTTCGATCGTTTCACACTCAACTTCTATCTTAACCATGTGCCCGATCTCGGCCCTTACCCTTTGAACAGCTTCTGTTAATCCACCCACTGCAGCAAGATGATTATCTTTTAACATCACTGCATCATAGAGTCCAAATCGGTGGTTATGCCCGCCTCCGACTCTTACCGCATATTTCTGCAAAGCTCGCCATCCTGGGAGAGTTTTTCGTGTATCCACAATACAGGTCGAAAGTCCAGTGACCTGATCAACGGCACGCTTTGTTGCCGTAGCGATTCCTGAGAGGTGTTGTAAAAAATTTAAAGCTGTTCGCTCTCCCTGCAAAATAGTGCTTAAAGGGCCGTCTAGCTCGATTACAACCTCGCCAACCTTGACTTCATCTCCATCTCTCACTAATTTATGGACCTGTATCCGTTGGTCTACACGCTGAAAGACCTGCTCAACAAGTGCCAGACCAGCGACTATCCCATTCTCTTTAGCATACAGTTTTGCCAAACTGGTTAAATCCTCCGGAAAAATCCTTGTGCTCAGATCCCCCGTCCCGATATCTTCCATCAATGCCTGATCAATCAGCTCTTGAAACTGGAACGTAGCGTACATCATTATCCTCCTTATGTTGCAGAGAGTGCTTTTGCCAGGATTCATCAAGCCGCACGGGATAATCTGAACGGAAATGCCCGCCTCGACTTTCTTTACGATCTAAAGCGGCTTTGGCAATAGCTACTCCGACCGTCAACATGTTTACTGTTTCAAGTTCATGCACAGAACCTGTTGACAAGACTTCTCGCTCCCAACCCAGCAATAACCCAACGGCCTCTCTAAGCCCCGTTTCATTTCTCAAAATACCCACTTTGTCCCACATTAAGTCTTGAATATGTGTCCTCAAGCTTTGACCATTTATGGCTTTCTGTGATCGATATATTCCTGTTCCATTAAAACTTCCCTCAGGACTAAGTACGTCCTCCCATGAAGGACGTTTACAAGGACCCTTATCCCCTATCTTTTCTACGATACGCGCTCCAAAAACCAGTCCATCCAACAATGAGTTACTTGCTAACCGATTAGCGCCGTGGACCCCATTACACGCGCATTCTCCAGCCGCATAAAGATGAGGCAGGCTTGATTCCCCATAGGAGTTTGTTGCGATTCCGCCCATCATATAATGAGCTGCCGGTGCAACTGGTAAAGGCATAGTTAATACATCCATCCCATACTTCAAACACGTTTGGTATATGGTAGGGAATCTCTCAAGGATCCTCTTTTCTCCGATAGGTCGAAAATCCAAATAAACTGAACCACGATTCATTTCTTCCCAAATTGCTCGAGCGACAACATCCCGTGCTGCAAGTTCTTTCCCAATAATGTTTTCCATAAAGCGTATCCCAGGCGTATTAATTAAATGTGCACCTTCACCACGCACTGCCTCCGAGATGAGGAAGCGGGGCGCATTAGGGATCAACAAAGCCGTAGGATGAAATTGAACAAATTCCATGTCCATCAAATCTGCGCCTGCACGCAAGGCTACGGCCATTCCATCACCTGTAGCAACACTGGGATTTGTTGTAAAGCTATAGACCTGCCCCAACCCTCCGGTTGCCAGAACTACTGCATTTGCTAAGTGACTTTCCAGCTCCCCTGTTTCTCCATTAAGAACTAAGGCCCCAACAATATGCCCTCTATCATTTTCTAAAAGATCAATCACAAAACGTTCTTCATAGGTGCTGACATTAGGGCTTGACTTTACCTTGGCAACTAAAGCCCGTTCTATTTCCCACCCCGTAGCGTCTCCCAGCGCGTGCAGTATTCTCCTCTGACTATGTGCGCCTTCACGGGTAAGAGCAAGCTCCCCATCATGGTAGTCGAACTGAGCACCCATACCCATTAATTCCTCAACACAGATAAGCCCTTCTTCCACCAGAATCCTTACTGTCAAAGGGTCACAGAGCCCTGCTCCAGCTTTAAGAGTGTCATTTAAGTGCAACGTTGGAGAGTCAGCTTCATCAATGGCTACCGCGATCCCACCTTGGGCATGCTCTGTATTGCTTTCTTCAATTGTTTTCTTAGTAAGAACAGTGACCTTAAATTGTTCACTTGCTTTGATTGCCGTGTATAAACCAGCGATTCCGCTTCCCAATACAAGTACGTCCGAATCAAAGACCTTTACCCCTGTTTTAGACCAAGGGTATAAATATCGTCTCAACACGCCCATCCCCTGCTCTTCTGCTGCTTATAAAGCCAGCATTCGCTCTAGTGCCGCTTTGGCTTTAACTCGTATTTCCTCTTTCACTGTAACACGTGGAGAGAGATTTTTAAGTGCATCTCTTACCTTTTCTATGCTTGTCAATTTCATATTTGGACAAACTAAACGTTCTGAAGCGAGATAGAATTTTTTCTCAGGACAAACTTGGTGGAGTCGATGTAAGATTCCTGACTCCGTCCCCACAATAAATTCTTGGTTTTCAGAGTTTTGAGCGTACTTTATCAATCCTGCTGTAGAGCCAACATAATCCGCTGCTTCGCAAATGTCTTCTCGGCATTCTGGGTGAACTATGACTTTGGCTGAGGGATGCTCATTCTTCGCTTGTTGAATGTCTTCCTTCGACAATCGGTCATGAGTTTTGCAGTAACCAGGCCAGAACTGAAGGGAACGCCCAAGGATTTTGGCAGCGTAACGGCCAAGATTTTCGTCCGGAATAAATAGGATGTTATCTCCTTGCAAGGACTGCACTACTTTCACCGCATTAGAGGAAGTACAGCAGATATCGCTCTCCGCTTTGACTTCTGCAGAGGAATTAACATAACATACCACCTGAACTTCGGGAACCCTCTTTTTATAAGCTCGCAAGCCTTCAGCATCAACCATGTCTGCCATTGGGCAACCCGCCTTTTGATCGGGCAATATTACAACTTTGTTCGGGGACAGAATAGCTGCACTTTCTGCCATAAAGTGGACACCGCAAAAGACAATGACCTCCGCGTCTGTATTTGCAGCTTGTTGACTCAGTTGCAAAGAATCTCCAACGAAATCTGCGACATCCTGAACCTCGGGTCTTTGATAATAGTGGGCTAAAATAACTGCTTTGCGTTCTTTCTTAAGCACTTCAATCTCCGCAGCTAAAGTCTCAAATAAGTCTTGGCTAATGGTATAATTCATAAATTATTATGCCCTCCCTTGAGTAACAAAATCTTTTTTAAAGATTAGGTCTTTCGACTAAATTTGTCAATATTCCCGTCCATGAACTTCTTCTGAAGCAATCTTAGTTTCATGGTTTTTTTCATCGACAAAAACGACTTTAGGGGTATACTGATGAGCCTCTTCATCAGTCAACACAGCATAAGAAATAATAATTACTTGATCGCCAACTTGCACCTGACGAGCTGCCGCGCCATTTAAGCATATCACTCCAGAATTTCTCTCTCCGGGAATAACGTAGGTTTCAAGCCTTGCTCCGTTATTATTGTTAACGACCTGAACCTTTTCATTAATCAATAAATCCGCTGCCTCCATCAATGCGACATCAATGGTAATACTGCCTACATATTGAAGATTCGCTTCTGTTACGACTGCCTTATGAATTTTTGATTTCATCATCGTTCTATACATTCTGCTTAACCTCCACTACTTTATTATCAATTAAACGGGTTGTCCCAAATTTAACTGCTAAAGCTAATAGCACCGGCCGCTTTATTTCTGTTACTTCAGACAAGTCACTGGCATCTCTTACCTCTGCATAGTCAATAATACCCTGACTCTCAAAAGTAATCCTTTCTCGCAGTTGCCTTTCAATTTCCCGAGCTGATCGCTGCCCCGTTTGTATGCTTAACTCTGCGGCAGCAAGACTCTTGGACAAGATTTGGGCTTTTTGCCGTTGTTCTGAGGTTAAAAAAATATTGCGGGAACTCATAGCTAACCCATCTTCTTCCCGAACAATAGAGACAGGGCAAATTTGAATTGGCAGATTAAGATCTCTCACCATACGTTCAATAATCAGATACTGCTGATAATCTTTCTGCCCAAAAAATGCCTTGTCAGGTTGGACAATATTGAACAACTTGTTTACAATAGTAGTGACTCCACGAAAATGTCCAGGACGAGTTGCCCCACAAAGCATCGCATCTAATTGGCCTACCTCAACAAATGTAACCATCGGATGGGGATACATTTCTTCAACCGTCGGATGAAAAAGGGCATCAACCCCGGCCTCTTCCAAGAGCCGGACATCACGTTCTAAGTCTCTGGGGTAACGTGATAAATCTTCATTGGGGCCAAATTGCAATGGATTAACAAAAATGCTCACTATCAGGAAAGCATCCTTTTGTTGGGCTTGCGCAATTAATGATAAATGTCCACGATGTAAGAAACCCATCGTAGGCACAAAATTAATTTTTCGTCCCCGTTCTTTTTCCTCAGCTATCATCTTACGCAGTTCATGGATATGTGAAGTTCTTTTCACATCTCACTCCACCTTTCTTATCGAAATTCAACGTCTGAATTTTGTCCACCAAGCAACAATTTCAAAGTCTTTAGCTCCTCTGAAGGGTAGCTTAAGCCTTGAATTGCCCTCTTGTTTTCCCCTAACTCTAAAGCCTTTACTCCCAAGCTTTTATAAATCTCCGTGAGTTTAGACGGCAACTGATCTAAATGCCCTTTAATAACTTGTACATCTCCACGAGCAATTGGTCCGGTTAATGCTTGGGGCAACCCTACTTGCTCTAAATTAGAAAGTGTCCCTTTCATCAACGGTAATAAAGAAGCCAAAGCTTCCTCTCCTTGAATTCCTGCTGCTGCAAAAAGCTCTACAGCTAATGAAGCAAGTACTGCCAAATAATTCGAGGCTACAACAGCGCCAGCATGATAAAGTGTCTTCTCATCAGCTAAAATTCTATGCGGAATTCCACCGAGATCTTTCACTATCTTCTCTCCCAGTACCTCTTCCTCTCCTTCTACTCCAAAGTGAGTTCCAGAAAGAATTGTCAGTGCATTATCCACACTTGCAAAGGACTGTAGAGGGTGTAACGACAAGCAACGCACAGGTAAGTCTTCCTGAACACGCAGAATGGTCGAAGGAAGCGAACCTGAACAGTGAATCCATATTTGCTCGGGAATAATTAGATCTTTTTCAACTAGATTCTCTGCAATCGATCGAATCATGTCATCCTGTGTCGTAATAAGTAAAAAATCAACTACAGGCACAAGCTCCTCTAAAAGAAGATGATCAATATTGAGATAACTGCGAAACCGTTCATATGAGAGTCGACTTCGGGTATGAACCCCTAAACATTCATGACCTGCCTCTGTTAATTGCACTGCTAATGCGGTACCTACTATTCCGGCTCCAATTATTCCAAATTTCATTTCGTGCCTCCTTTCAAACGCAGTTTGATCATGCCATGGTGTTCACAGTAAGAAAATTGATTATCCATTCTCAGTGTGCCGCATTTCGGCATGAAGTCAGATCGGTATAAAAAAAACCTTCACGAGCGTGAAGGATATTTTCTCTCTCCTCCGTCTCAGTCATCAAGATCTAAGCGGTTTATTATTTAAATTTTATGAAAATAAACATTTATCCGTCTATTCAGATATATTTTACAAAAAATAATTAATCTAAATCAGTACAATTCAAGAATGATATTGTCTGATATTAGATTTCCGTTAAACAGGTAAGGGGATAAACCTTACCATCTCCCACTGCTTGATTTATGGATCTGCCCGAGGGCAGGATGAGTTTTGGTGCAATTTCCCTTAATGGAGCAATCACAAAAGCACGTTCTTCCAAGTATGGATGAGGTAACCTTAATTCTTCTGTCTCACTTACTCTATTATCGTAAATTAAAAGGTCTATGTCAATGGTTCTTGAACCCCAATGTACCTTGCGCTCTCTCCCCAGGCTCAGTTCAATTTCTTGGCAAACATGAAGCAGGTCCAAAGGCTCCAGGGTTGTCTCAATCTCTATAACCAGATTCCAAAATAAAGGTTGATCTATCCCCCCCCAGGGTTCTGTTTCATATATGCAGGACATCGCCATTATTCTAATTGATCGGCCTTTCAAAGCCGAAATCGCCTCTCTAAGGTAAAAAGCTCGGTCCCCCATATTACTTCCCAACCCTAGATACACTTTCATCGCTTTCACCTGCCTCGCCAAATCTCCGCCGAAACATCTCTAATAATTCCTGGGATTGGTGCCTGTGGCTTGTGTACCTCTACTCGCACTGATTCACAGGCAAACTGCCCCAGTACCCTTTGGGCAATTTCTTCAGCCAGGCGTTCTATTAATAAATACCTGCCCTCAGTCACGCACGCTTTTATAACTTGGTATACCTCTCCATAATGAATCGTATCCTCAACTCGATCAGAAAAACCTGCCTGTCTCAAGTTGTGGAAAAGATCCATATCTATTAAAAATCTCTGTCCTAAAATATTTTCTTCGGGTAATACCCCATGGTACGAATAGAATTCCAGTCCACGAAGGTGAATCACATCAAGCTCCGACATAATGGACTCCTCTCTGCCCCCTTACAATGGCATCTGCCATATGTATCGCCCTGCTATTTGCCTTAACATCGTGAACACGGATAATATCTGCCCCAGAAACAACCCCCAGAACGCTGGTTGCCAATGTCCCCTCTAAGCGCTCATTCACCGCTAGGTTTAAAGTATTTCCAATCATTGATTTGCGAGAAGCCCCTAATAATACAGGGTGTCCCAGCGTCTTGAATTCTGCCAAACGGGCCATTACCTCAAGATTCTGCTCTGTTGTTTTCCCAAACCCGATTCCTGGATCCAGAATAATCTGGTCTCCTGACAATCCCTGAGTTTCAGCCAATTCGATGCTCTTTTGCAAAAAAGCAAAAATGTCCCCCATAAGATGATGGTAGACAGTTCCATCCTGATTATGCATTACAACGACGGGCACTCGGTAATCCCCAACCACTCTAGCCATATCCGGATCTCTTTGCAATCCCCATACATCATTAATCATATGAGCACCTGCTTCAAGCGCTTTGGCCGCGACGCTCGCCTTATAGGTATCTATTGAGACAGGGACGGCTACTCGCTCTATAAGCGCCTTCAGTATGGGCTCTAAGCGCTTCCATTCTTCTTCAGCACTTACACCCGCATAATTCGGCCGAGTAGACTCTCCGCCAATATCTAAAATATCTGCGCCTTCATCTATCAAACGTTGCGCTTGGGAAATAGCGTCTTCAATACTAGCGTATCTGCCCCCATCAGAGAATGAATCTGGGGTTACATTTAGAATCCCCATGACAAGGGTGCGCTCGCCCAATATGAGTTCTTTTCCTCGACAATTTAGACTGCGGGTCATCGATGGCTCCAAGTTAATAAGTAACTGCTTGAGGGCCTGTCCGATCTTCTTAAGTCCAAATGGTTGGGCTAACACCTTTTTCGCAAGGTGGTCTAGTTGCCGAACTGTACCGAGTAACATAACGTCTGTTGCATCTATGCTATTTGTGATTACATCCCGATGAACTGCAGCATCTCCACCAACAGAGAGCATCTCTTGCTTAAGAATATGGGCTGCACGTAACGGAACTTGCTCTAATTTTATCGCACGGCCAATTCCTTTACCTGCCATGTTTGCGACTCCTGCCGGTTCAGATCCAATCTGGGTCAACGCCATCTTAGCTTCTGACAAGTTATCAATCGCAACCCAACGCATTCCATATATTTGCATTGCGGTCCCTCCTTAATACACAATTTGTTTCATTGCGGGCTTGAACTTGTGACATAAAGTTTGAGCGGAACAATATCGACAATCTCTAGACCAATCATCCGCATTAGCTAATACCTCGCCAAGTAAAGTCAGATTGTCATCATGATGCCGACGATGTTCACGGATTCCTCCCAGGATTATCCCTATATCCTCCGAGCAAAAATTACACGATTTGAGCAAGGGGAGGGCCAAGCGGGCACTTGCCTCAGCGTGATCTTCACCCGTTTGATATTCTACCCATCGTCCGATATCATGCAACAATGCAGCAGCATAAATTGCTTCTTTAGACAGACTTACATCCCCTTTTTCCAGCAGATAAGCATAGGAGATGCGTGCAACACTTAACCCATGTTCAAAGCCATGTTTACAAAATCGTCGTTCCTTTTCAAATTTATCAATTTTCTCTATATAGCAAATATAATCTTCAAGGTCCAATAGCTGGTTGACGCGAGCCATTGAATGTAACATATAGCCACACTCCCAAGATTTCATCTCATTTCTCCCAAAACTTAAGCCCCTGACTCAGCTAAGGGTTTCGCTTCCTTAAACGAATATGACCCTTTGTAGGATGGGATACGCAGAGTTTTCCTTACTATACTTACAGTCATACCTTTATCTTTAAGAGTTTTTCCATCTAGTTGGGAAACATAGTCGAGAAGCGTTTCCTGATCCCCGATGGCACTAAATTCATAAGGGTTTCCCTCTGTACGATTTATAGGCACTTTGTTTACTAGGATGGTCGAACTTCCGCTCAACACAATATCTGTAGAACCAACAATCCGTTGGCCATTGATGCTGATTGCTTCAGCACCAGCCAGTTTTAAGGTATTGATCATTCTTAAAATTTCGTCCGTATAAAGCGGAAACGTTACCTTTTTATTACGGTCGTCGATGCTTACCAAAATTCCTGGTCCTTCTACTTCTTGTGTACCATCAAGCATTTTCAATTGTTTAAGATGTACAAGCAGTTGAGGATCCGTCCCGACTTGGTTACGTGCTAAGTCCAGCTTTTCAGACAGGTCCTTATGCCTTTCCTGAAGCAGAGCATTTTGCTCCTGAGAATTTACCAGCACTGCTTTCATTTGAGACATCCGTTGCTCACTAATTTGTTCGGCAGCCGATACATTCTTTTGAGTTTGAGCCTGAAGGGCAATTAAAAAACCTAGGGCAATCGCTACCATAGTGACCGGTAAAGCTAAGGTTCTTTTCCAACGTTGCATTACGTTCCCTCCTTAATGGGTTCCGCATAATGATAATCTCTCAATCTGCCAGCCGGAGTCTTTACTTCGTCTAAAACCTCAAGTTTGCGAGTTATTCCATACTGTTCTTGATACTCCCCGAGTCTATCCCATCCATAAAAATTAAGGGCAGCAGATAAATTATATGAATCACCGATAGCCCCAATCACATAAGGGGGCATTTGACGAGTGCCATTGATCTGGATAAACGATCCACCACAAAACACTTCTGTATATGTCATCACGCGCTGACCATTGACCGCAATAGCTTCCGCTCCACCATTCCATAGAGCATTCAAAATTTCTTGAATGTATTGTTCATGAATTACAAAATTATTTAAGTTTTCTTCTCCAGTGGCTACGCGAGTGGAGTCATCCAAAGTGATTTGCACACCTGGACCCGTGAGCTCAATTAAGCCCGCATTCATCATGGCTTCTTTTACTTGCTCATTTAGCAATGAGGACGCGCTTTGACCCTGGGCATATTTAATTAATTCTTGCTCTATTTTATCATTTTCAACGGAAAGCTGTTGATTCTCCTGTTCCGTTTTAATCAAACTAGGGATAGCAGTTTCCTGTTGTGTCGCCTGACTGCCCGCAACACCCTGCGCTTTAATCAGCAGGACAAAGAGAAATCCTAGCAAAATTGCAGAAAACCCCAGCAGAGACCGTTCTTTTCTATCCAGATGCATTTGATACACCTCCATAATACCAACTTTAGAAAACTTGACAGGCCATAGATAGACTATAAGTTATACTATCTGACTGGTATTTGAAAAAAGGACACCCCTGCGGGCGTCCCTTATTAAATTTCTTATTTATTCACTCAGCCATTCATCGCCAGCTTTTCGATAGTCAACAAGTTCTTCGGGTTTAAAGTAAAGGGCAATTTCGCGGTCAGCACTGACAACGGAGTCTGAGCCGTGGATAACATTTCTGCTAATATCCATCCCATACATCCCTCGAATAGATCCCGGGTTTGAATTTGCAGGATTTGTTGCGCCCATTAACTCACGAGCCAAAGCAACTACGTTTTTACCTTCCCAGACCATTGCTACAACCGGAGAGGACATAATGTAACCAACCGTCGGCTCAAAGAACCCTTTGCCCCTGTGTTCAGCATAATGTTCTTCCGCCAAGGCACGATCTACTTGAATTAACTTCATACCCGCAAGTTTGAAGCCCTTTTTCTCAAAACGATTAATTACCTCTCCGACTAATCCCCTCTGAACTGCATCCGGCTTGAGCATAATAAATGTACGTTCCATTCGTCCTTCTCTCCTCTACAAATCGAAACTCTTTCTAAACTATTGAATTTTATCCAACTCTTTTTCCATTATTTGGCCAGTCAACTCAGTATCTTGCTTAGTTTTAGTTTCTGTACTATCTAATGGACCTTCAACAGCCTTTTCCAAAGTTACCGTGCCTTCGGCTTGTTTGCCTGCCTCAGGATTAGGATCAAATTTAGCCATCAGTGCTGCGAAATCTTTGACATCAAGGGTTTCTTTCTCCATTAATGCTTCAGCAATGGCATGCAGTTTTTCGATATTTTGCTCAATCAGATCTTGAGCCTTCTGATAGCAACCATCGATAATGCGCCGAGCCTCTTTATCAATCGAATATGCTACAGCATCACTGTAACTGCGATCTCGCGAAATATCTCTGCCCAGGAAGACTTGCTCTTCTTTGTGCCCAAAGGTTAGTGGACCTAACTCTTCGGACATGCCCAGTTCAGTAATCATTTTCCGAATAATTCCCGTGGCCCGCTCTAAGTCATTAGATGCACCTGTACTAATTTCATGAAGTACCACCGCTTCAGAGACGCGTCCACCAAGTAACATAACTACTTGGTCCAGCAGTTGGGATTTAGTCATATAATTACGGTCTTCTTTCGGAAGAAGAAGGGTATAGCCTCCTGCCCGTCCACGCGGGATAATGGAAACCTTGTGTAAGGGATCCGTATGAGTGAGGAGCTCTCCTAACAAAGCGTGACCTGCTTCATGATAGGAAACCAATTTCCTCTCAAATGGACTTATTACGCGACTCTTCTTCTCAGGCCCTGCAATAACTCGCTCTATAGAATCTTCCACCGATTGCTGTTTAATTTGGGTTTCGCTACGGCGAGCAGAAAGAAGTGCAGCTTCATTTAACAGATTTGCTAAGTCCGCCCCAGTAAAGCCTGAGGTTTGACGAGCAATAACCTGAAGGTCAACATCCTCCTTCATCGGCTTACCTTTAGCATGGACTTTAAGGATCTCTTCACGTCCTCTGACATCCGGAACATCGACAATTACTTGCCGGTCAAAACGGCCCGGACGCAAGAGTGCTGGATCAAGTACATCCGCTCTATTTGTAGCCGCAATGATGATAACTCCATCATTGCCATTAAATCCATCCATTTCTACAAGAAGCTGGTTAAGAGTCTGTTCCCGCTCATCATGTCCACCGCCTAAGCCTGCTCCCCGTTGCCGTCCAACAGCATCAATCTCGTCAATAAATACAATGCAAGGAGCATTTTTCTTGGCCTGTTCAAACAAATCCCGAACTCGAGAAGCCCCAACCCCTACGAACATTTCCACAAAGTCTGAGCCACTGATGCTAAAGAATGGCACGCCTGCTTCTCCAGAGACAGCGCGTGCAAGCAAAGTCTTGCCTGTTCCAGGAGGTCCGAACAGCAGTACACCCGTAGGGATCTTGGCCCCTAATTCATGAAACTTCTTCGGCATCTTCAAAAATTCAACTACTTCTTGAAGTTCCTCTTTAACCTCATCAGCACCTGCGACATCTGCAAATGTCACTTTTTTCTTATCTTCCCCAACCAAGCGTGCTTTGCTTTTTCCGAATTGCATGACTCGGTTTCCACCACCCTGGCTTTGTTGCATCATAAAGAAGAACAAACCAACGATGACAATAATAGGCAACATTGTGGTTAGCAGTCCTACCCACCACGGTGTCTTTGGAGGCTGTTCTATGACAAAAGACGGAACGTGTGCAGATAAATCTGTGGTAAGTTGTGGGTCTGAGGCAAGTCCAATCACCTCGTGTTTTTCATCATCCTTCATTGTGACGGAATATTTAGTCGAATTGTTTTCAACAACAGCAACAACACTTTTAACCTGATCCGCTACTACTGCCTTTTTAAAAGCGTTATAATCTAAACCAATCTCTTTACTAACGGGAGGGGTCGACCACTTTATCAGCATTATCGCCATGAGAATTATTAGTATATAAATTGCCGCATTCTTAAAGACCTTCAAATATGGTCCTCCTCTCTAGTTAGGAAGTTGCTTCACCAAGAAGCAATTCTTCATATTATACCATGGGGTATTGCGTTTTACAATGAATTCAAATTAGAACACCCTCTCAGTGGTATGAGAATACAATACATTTTTTCGTCATCATAATCGCCATTATACAGTCCACTTTGGCGAACCCCGGGAATCCATAGAACCTCTGTCCCTATGGCGATCAAAGGCACGCTGTTTCTCTCTTTATCGGCTACTTTTGCTTCCTGAAAAATCTTTTTAAGAGGCTTATGTCCTACACCCTTAAACCACATTTTATCCCCTTCTCGCCTTACACGGCATACCAAGGATTGCTCAGAAGTGCGAGTCAATAGGCCGCGGCTGAAAACCGCTATCTTGTTCTCACATCTATCACTGTAATTTGGCGTAGAACGATTCCATTCTTTAAATAGGCCAATTGCCATTTTTAAGTTGGAAACTTTAGTCCATTGCCCCATGACTAAAGGTATCTCTGAGTTTAATCCCTGCTGTTCGCTTAAAGCATCCATTAACCCGTCGTTTTGTCTGCTATTGATATGCGAAGGGCTAAACCTCAACCCCACTTCTGAGATCCTAACCCTCAAACCTGGCAAATCCTGAACCCAACCGAGCTTACCCTGAGAGGACATAATCTTTGCAACATAGGCAAAACCCAGTCCACGGGGTTCTTGGGTGACCTGCATAGCCGCCTTACGCAACAGACGAGAAAGAATTGCAGCGGGCTCCTTGAAAACGTCAAGGCTTAAGCAGATCGTTCCCTCAAAATCTTTATAGCGATACCGTTTCCAGGCGGCCTCCACCTGCTGGTCAAAATATTCTTCATCCCAACGCAAAAGTTCTCCTGTTCGTCCCAAGGCTTCCTGAATTCGAGAATTGTAGCTCCTCTCCAATTCTGGTAACAACTCTAAGCGAATTCGGTTGCGTACATAAACTGGTTCTTCATTTGAGCGATCAAGAGCATATGGAACTGATTCACTCTCACAATAATGTAATATATCTGCTTTTGTAAAGGTTAACAAAGGGCGAATAATTGAGCCTTTGCTAGGATACATTCCCGCTAAACCCGCTGTCCCGCTTCCTCTAAGCAACCTGAAAAGAATGGTCTCTGCTTGGTCTCCTAGGTGATGAGCCGTGGCTAGAAGCGAGCACCCTTCCTTTGCCATATCTTCTTTCCAGCGAGAGTAGCGCCATTCCCTCGCAGCTTCTTGGAAGGATTGGCCCGTACTTTTAGCGTATTGCTTAGCATCAAAACAATGTATTATACAAGGCACATTCCACTTCTTAGCCATCTGGCGAACTAAGTCTGCTTCTTCATCCGACTCTTTTCGAACCCCGTGATGGACATGGGTTAATACTAGCGAAATTCCTCTCCAACTCTCCTCTTGTACATACCTCCAAAAAATATGACTTAATGCCATTGAGTCGGGTCCTCCGGATACTGCAACCATAACTCTAGATTCAGAAGGAATTAATTGAGGCAATATGAATTTGCGCAATTTCTCGTACATCTTGCGCCCCCTTTCAGATGGGTTGCAGGCGGTCTCCTTAGTTACACTGATGGCTGGCTATGACTCAAACAAAGATATTCTAAATTAGAGCATGCTAATGCATACATTTATGCGTCAATAGTTATATCTTCAACTGAAATAACTCGTTTCAAACCTGCTAACTCAACTAGTTTATCACTTTATCCAAAAACAAACACTCCTTTTTGCTGGTTTAGATTTGGAAGAATTGAAAAGACCCTGATTGCTCAGGGCCTAAACCTTATATTCCGTAATCAAGTTTCAATTCATTTTAGAACAATCCGCTCACTTTACCCGTCTTGGTATCAACGTCAATTCTTCTGTAAGCGGGGTCTGAACTTGTTCCAGGCATCAAACTGATTGTTCCGGCCATTGGGCAAAGGAATTTCGCTCCGCCATATACTAAGATATCACGGATCGGCAATCTCCAGCCTGTTGGCACACCTTTCAGAGTGGGATCATGGGACAAACTCAAATGGGTTTTAACCATCATGGTAGAGAAATCAGCATAATATGGATCTGATTCAAATCTCTTAGCCTTAGCTTCTGCCTCAGGTGACCAATCTACGCCATCTGCCCCGTAAACTTCTTTAGCGATAAGCTCAACGCGTTCACGCAACGGCATTTCCAATGGATATAGGCATTTGAATTGAGATTCTTCTGTGCAAGCATCCATAACAGTATCTGCTAATTCTAAAGCACCATCTCCACCGCTGAGCCAGTGATCAGAATGAGCACAACGGGCTCCTGCAGCCCTGACAATTTTCTTAATCAAGTCAATTTCTGCTTGAGTATCTGTGTAGAAACCGTTAATGCAGACAACTGGAACAATTCCTGACTTTTTAATAATTCCAAGATGGTGAAGCAGGTTAGCGCAACCCTTTTCAACCAGTTCAAGATTTTCTTGGGTGTACTCTTCAGGTAATGGACGCCCAGGTACGACTGCAGGTCCGCCGCCATGCATTTTTAGAGCACGGATAGTTGCTACGAGAACGGAAACATCCGGTTTTAAACCGCCCAAACGAGCTTTAACATTCCAGAACTTTTCAAATCCGATATCTGCTGCGAATCCGCTTTCCGTAACATGATAATCAAACATTTTGAGACCAACCCGATCCGCAATAATCGATGATTGCCCAATAGCAATATTAGCAAATGGACCAGCATGAACCATGACAGGTTGACCTTCAGCTGTGTAACAAATTGTTGGATTAATCGTGTTACGCATCCAAGCAGTCATTGCACCATCGACTTCTAAGTCCTTAGAGGTAACAGGTTGACCGGTTTTACTATAAGCAACGATAATTTTGCCAATCCGTTCCCTGAGATCCGGAAGATCTTTAGCGACAGCCAAAATTGCCATTAACTCTGATCCAACGGCAATCCCGAATTTAGATGTCATTTGGAATCCATCTTTTTTTCCGCCAATACCAATGATAATATTTCTCAGACCTTGAGCTGCATAATCTATTACCCAGCCCATTTCAACATTCTTAGGATCGATGTCCAAGCGTTTCAAGCCACGCTTAGCAAGCTCTTCATCCGTATAATTTGCTTCATGCTGCATCCTAGCATTAAGGGCGACCATGCAAAGATTATGGGCATTCATGATATCATTTATATCCCCGGTGAGTCCTAGGGAAAACTCAGTCATAGGAATCAAGAGAGCATTTCCGCCACCGGCAGCGGTACCCTTAATATTCATCGTTGGGCCACCGGACGGTTGCCGAACTGCGCCACCAACGTTCTTGCCTCTCTTAGCAAGTCCTTCGATGAGACCCAGAGTCGTCGTAGTTTTTCCTTCACCGAGCGGCGTTGGAGTAATAGCGGTTACTTCAATATATTTACCATCGGGTTTATTTCCAAGGCGCTCCATCATTTTCAGGAAGTCTACTTTCGGTGTTTTTCCATATGGGATTATTTCTTCTTTTCTGAGTGACAACGTTTCGATTAATTGTTCCACAGTAGGCATGTTTTTTTCGGCCTCTTCGGCGATTTGCCAGTCCTTAAGTTTGGTTGCATCCCAAGCCATTTTAAATCCGCTCCCTTAATTAAATTTCTACTTTCCCTTAAACTTAGAAATGGAAAGCTTACCCGCACCATTAGTTAAACTATTATTAAAGCGTAGGTCTTATACCTCAACATTACTAATCAAACGTGATTAGTATATCCACAAACGTATTTGTAATATAAAAAATACGCCCGAGGTTAGTATTTCCCAAACTTAACTTTTTGGAATTTTCGGTTTAACAAACTCCCGGTGCTGGGCTTTTTCAGATTTGATTACAATAGTTTGATTCGACACGCATTTCTGATATCCTTCTTCAAACCTAATCTTTTCTGGCAAGTTTCCCCACACCATAAAATTTTTCCGCAATTATTGATTCCAAAAGTTTTTTCGAATGACCAAAACTATTCCATCATCATCTAAAGTCCTTCCACCTAAACGACGGGCTTCCTGTCCAATTAGATCTGCAATTTTTTGAGATTTATCTAAGGGCGTTTTCTCTAAATAGTCTTTGATCCAATCCGTTCCTTCCTTCAAAACATCTTGAACCCCATCCGTTAATAAAACTAAGGCTTCCCCGCTCTGCATTTCCAATTCAATGACAGGAATGTCAATCTGGTTCAAAATTCCGGCAGGAAGGCTTGAAGATTCAATAACTTTCACTCCATCCTGACCAATTAAATAGGAGGGAGAAGCCCCCACTTTAATTAACTTTAAGTTAGTGGACTCTAAATCAAGAATTGCCATATCAATTGTAACGAAACTTTCTTCGGGAGAACGCAATACCAAAATCGAATTCAGGGCTTGGATTGCACCTTCAGGTTTAAACCCTGTTGTCAGGAGTTGCTCAAGGAGGGTTAATGCCGTCGCGCTCATTTTGGCTGCATTTTCCCCAACACCCATACCATCACTTAAAACAAAGGCATGTTCCTTAGTGGAATAAGCAATAGAAGCATAATTATCTCCGCTCATTCCATTTCCGGTTTTCGTAAATGTCGTTATCCCCACATCAAGAAAAAAACGACGACGACGGGCTAAATTTGATGGTTTCACTACTTCCCAGTTATGCTGTGTATGAAGTTCTTTGGCTAGGTTTCCTATGACTTGCGAAACATTTAGAAATTGGCGAGACAATGCTTCTTGATTCAGAAGCAAGCGGCGACGCCATGTTTCTTGGTTCTTCTCTTGCTCAATAATAAACTGCACTCCCAATAGCATCTCTTTTAATCTCCCGCAATGACGTTTCCATTCAATGGGTAAGGCCTGTAACTTTACGTCTGTTTGCTTTTCGACCAATCCAAAAAGTTCGAAGAAAATATGGTATGTTTTATAAAACTCTCGGTTCCAACATACATCCATTGTTGGGCAAGAATGGCATACACGCTCAACCAGAACATTCATTAATTCCGGAACTTCTGGACGCATCTCAAATGATTCTACCTCTGCAGCTTGATAACTTAAGGCTATTTGATCAAAAATCTCTGACAATGCTTTGACTTTGGAAACCGTGGTCTCAACCTCTGGAATTACCTTAGGTTTTAAGAAATCTTTTTCCGGGGTTGCTCCTGGCCATATTAAAAAGAGGAAAAGACCCACTGTAGAGGAAATGAGCTGCGAATATATTGCCTCCTGCCGTAAAAAGACGGTAAGTATCAGCATCACCGAAATAAAAGCGGTCCCGATTCCCAATTTACCTAACCGCCGAAAAGCCCCCGTGCAAAAACCGGCTAATCCGTATATTCCAGCATCTATGAGATTCTGAGTATTTACCGATAATTGAGGCATAAAACCAAGTAATGCTCCTACACCCGCAGCCGTCCCTGCTCCGTAACGTTCTGATACAAATAACGTAAAGAAACTCAATAGGACGATTGGGAAATTGATGCCCATAACCTGAACCCCTTGAAGACCGCTAATTACACCAATAAGGATGAACAGCCAAGCAATCCCTTGTTCATTCTGGAACTCCCCACTCCAAATGGGCTCCTGATGACATAAAGCAAACCAAAAAATAATTGAGCATCCTCCAGAAATTATCCCCTGAAGTACAACTATAAGAAAGGCATATAGATCAGGATTTGCGAAGCTAATAGAAAGAGAAGGAACTAGGACTGTCATCAAAGTCGTTAAGGAAACTAAATAAATCCCCTGATGCTTCTTTTTACGCAAAGAAGGCACAATCACCATTAAAGTGGCTAACATAACCACACCCTGTAAAGTGAAAGATATGTCGTTCAATGAAATCATACCCATTAGAATACCCAGCAAACCAAAAGGAAACCCTTTTTCTCCTCTCAGTATCAAGGCTGCTCCGAACGCCACCCCAAAGGGATGTAACCCAAATATGCTTCCTCTCGCCAACACTCCCCCCAGTATCAACGGAAGAAACGCACTTTCAATTGAAATTCTGCTTCGCAGACCTTGATCCAGTTTTAATGTTGCCCATTCTGCCATAACGTCACCTCTTAACCATTTATTGGAAACATTATAGCGCAAATTATTGGCAAAGCTTGTCTAGTAAAGTCAATAAAGCACAGCAACTTTCGACGTTGTTCACAGTAAATCTCACTAAAATCTTGCTATAACACTATGTGCCTGATAAATATACCAGCATTTTTATTTTTTAAAATAAAAAAACCGCCTTTCCGGCGGTTATGTTCTAGTATCTGCTTGATCCTCTGCCTCCACGTTTAGAGTCTGTGGCCCGACGGAATTCAGTCTGACGTTCATCACTGTCTTTTATAAACTTAGCCAATTTATCCTCAAAGGACACTGTTGGCGGAAGACGGCGTTCACGACTCACATTGCGAACAGGGGGATTTGCTTGTTTAATTGAGAGTCCAATTTTTCCCTTTTCATCAACGTGAATGACCTTAACTTTTACATGATCTTGTTCCTTTAAGTAATCTCGAACGTCCTTGACATAGGCATCAGCGACTTCCGAGATATGTACAAGTCCGGTGATTCTATCCGGTAATTCAATAAATGCCCCAAAGTTCGTGATCCCTGTTACGACACCCTCAACAATACTGCCAACGTCAATGGCCATACGAAGCAAACTCCTCCTTGTGATGATCTATCTATACTTACTCTATATTATATGCAGTACATTTCATGCCTGTCAAGGTTAATAAGACTAATGTGGCGTACTAATTCTTGGGAGAAATGAGAATTTCGCCTTGTTTAACAAGACCTAGCTGTTCTCGGGCTAACTGTTCGATGTAACTTGGTGTATTCAACCGAGTAATCTCATCATTAAGAATCTTTTCCTGTTGAAGTAATTTGGTCTTTTCTTGATTCAATTGAGCTAGTTGATCCTCAACCCGAGTTCGGAGTTTCCATATCTGCCAAGCTGAGCTCCCAACTATCGCCATGAGCACCGCCAAAACAAGAATAGAACTGCGACGAATTCGGACCCTTTGGCGATTTTTTGGGTTACTCTTCAGACGAGCCCTCTTCATCCAATTCCTCTCCTCCTATACCAAGTTCCCCGCCCGGAATGATACAGACAATTTCATATCCTTTACTTCTTGCGCGGGTTAATAGCGTCGCGACCGAACTCTGACTGAGATGAAGCCGTTTTGCGATGTCTTCCAGCGACTTTCCACTTTCTTTGAGAATCACTGCTTGGCGTTCCCGAAAACTAAGTTTTTCCAAGCCTCGAATTTCTAGTTGCACTGTGGCACGCCCTTGCTTAAAAGTTATCCACAAATTGTGGATAGATTGTGGACAGATCACCTACAATCTGTTTACAAACCGTTTACAAACCAACGGGTAATTCCATTATAGCACTCAGTATTAAGGAATCAAGACCTCTGGGAAATTTTAACCATTCGTTCTTGGTGGTAGAAGCCCCTTCCACCAATCTGTGAGCCTTCTTTTAATACGTCTGGCTCGCTTAAGAAGAATAACTTCTCCAATTCTATAAAGAAGCAAACTCAACCAGTGCAATATTGCATAAGGGGGTCTCATTATAATTACCAAACCCCTAATTGGAATCTTGATGCTTCTGTGAATAAGTTTTGCAAGAAAGGATATCAGTCTGTAGAATCCGAAACAAGCACGTAACGTAAAATTACTAAATATTTTCAGATACAGCCCTAAGCCCAGCAGACTTCCCCAAATAATGTAAAAGCGGAAGTCTAGCGCGTTAGCTCTTTCAAAAAAGCAAAAAAGAATTACTATGGAAATTAAAGAGAAAATCACATCCCCTATAAAGGTTAAAATTTGTCCAAAGTCTTGCCAGCGACGAAAAGAGCGGTATAAGTCAAAAACCAAACCGACGGTTGCTCCAGCGAGGATTACCCAAAAGAAAGTCTCGAATTCTGAGATTGTTCTTCCTCCTCTCTTTCTCCATTCTTCAAGCTATGGAGGAATCGTTCGCTTTTCAACGAAACACACGGTTCAAAAATCCTCGACGCGCAACATTGCTAGAACTTCGGTGATAAATCAAAGCACCAACTGACCCTTGAAGATCCACTAAACCTTCCTCAAGATTGAGCAATTTAATGCCTAACTGATCTCCTTTGACACTCAATATCCCAAGTTCTGTTTCCAGAACAATTTCCTTGGGGTCAAAGGACTGAACTTTTAGTATCCCTGTCAATTCAACAAGTTCCCGATTCTGCATGACAAGGCGATGTCCCTTGGCAACTTTATCGACCATGCCCCATCCCCCTAACTCTTTTTCTTCATATAACCCTATTCAGCTGGCCTATACTTTAGACATCTTGGGAGTCAGTTTCTTAGAGCGTACTCAGAGTACGTACCGATTTCAGTTGAAACCCGCTCTCTAAGCTTAGTTCCTCCCTCTGGACAGGGTAATCTTAACAGTTCGTGAGTCAAGGTCACTGAGGCATTGTTTGCGCCTCACGCAATGATACTGGGCTGCAGTGTACATCTAGAGAAAAGCAATTCAGAAAATGTGCACGATCCTCAACTTAATTTTGGTGAAACCCAGGTATATAAAAAAGACAGAGTCTTTCATTTAAGACTCTGTCTTTCGTTCATCTCGAATCAATTCGTAGAGTGTCTGCGCTTCGTTAGCTTTTATACTGTTCGGAGTCGATAGCACTTGGACTTCAATCACACGATTGGCAAACTCCAGAGTGATACGGTCCCCTGGCTTGACATCTGCTGAGGGTTTAGCGACTTTTCCGTTAATTGAAATTTTTTCTCCCACACAAACATCTTTAGCAACCGTTCGACGCTTAATGAGTCGAGATACTTTTAAATATTTATCAATTCGCATACCAACCCCGCCTTAAAATCTCAAATAGTTAAACTTTCACGGATATATAAAGTCAGGTTCCAGAAATGGAACCTGACTTTATCACCAGTCCGAAGACTCATTTTTGTACCGCGTCCTTGAGAGCTTTACCTGCCTTAAAGCCGGGTACCTTAGCCGCAGGAATTTGGATTTCTTCCTTCGTTTGTGGGTTTCTTCCAGTCCGTGCTGCACGATCTTTAACTTCGAATGTCCCAAAACCAACTAGTTGGACTTTTTCACTTTGTGCCAACGATTCCTCGATCACTTCAAAAACAGCTTTTACTGCTTTTTCAGCATCCTTCTTGGACATGTCGGCCTTCTCCGCAACTGCGCTAACTAATTCAGCCTTATTCAAAATGAGTCCCTCCTAAATAACTGATCTACTACGTAAATTATATTTCGCGATAAATAACCAATCTCCTGCTTTTTTTAGATTATATTACACCTTATTGCCACTTTTTTCTTGGGATTTTGCTTTTTCCCAAAAAATATCCATTTCATCAAGGGATAGTTGCCCAAAATCCACATCATTCTTCTCGCTCAATTCAACCATTTTTAGGAAACGTTTCTGAAACTTATGTACAGTGTCCCTCAAAACCCCTTCAGTATCAAGCTTTAAAAATCTAGAGAGATTAACGATGGAGAACAATAAATCACCTAATTCTTCCTGAATCCCAATCCCATCAGTTAAAGCACTCTCCAGCTCTTGTAATTCCTCTTTAACCTTACCCCAAGGACCCTCGATATCGGACCAGTCAAACCCTGCCTTGGCAACTCTGCGTTGAGTTGACGCGGCCCACATGAGTGACGGCAACCCCTTGGGATCATTAAAGAAGTCTCTTCTCTTATCGCTCTCCTTCTCTTTCAGCTTAATTCTATCCCAAGTAAGGATGACATCATCTGCTGTTTCAGCCTGCTCTTCTCCGAAAACATGAGGATGCCTGCGAATCATTTTTTGAATAACCCCGCGCAATACATCTTGGAGTTCAAAAATACTGGCCTCAGTGGCGATCTGAGCATGAAAAACTACTTGCAATAATAAGTCTCCCAACTCTTCACACAAATTATACATATCTTTTTTTTCTATTGCTTCAAGAACTTCATAGCTTTCTTCAATCAGATATTGCTTTAACGTATCATGTGTTTGTTCTCTATCCCATGCACACCCTCCTTCTGCACGCAAGGTCCTCATAACTTTGACCAACTTATAAAAAGAAACAACCTCTGAGTTGGGAGGCAAAACAATCGTTGTTAAATGATCGAAGTCTCCATGGTCCATCTCGTAAAGCGGAAGCTTGTCCACGTGTTCTAATTTAGTGCCTAAAGCCTGGACTACATATACCCATGCATCATCTGGATAGGCATTCATAAGATCTAATTTGACCTCTGAGGCGATTAACTTATTATAAACTTGAGGAATAACAAGCCATCCCCGCCCTGTTAGTTCAACATCTTTGAGGTCATCATAGTTTCGTATTGACACTCCATCGATAGGGTCGAACTTCAAGACTCTGAAAATCTCATCCACAAAGCTCATCGCTGGATGAATCACAACGTTATATTCTGGAGCAAGTCTTTCCGCAATAAGTTGTACAGTCCTTTCTGCAACCATGGGATGACCCGGTACTGTATAGATGACCTCAGCCCTCTTTTTTAATTCTTTACGCAATTGCTCTGTGATCTTTTCATATACCGCCTCAAAGGAAGCTTCTGTAGCATAGATTTCATCAAATGATTCGACACTTACACCCTCAGCCATTAATTCTTGAACGCAAGGATGCTGGGCTGTGCGCGCAAAGATTCTCTTTGCACTGCATATACGTCGATAATTTCCAAGGGTTAGCTGGTCTATGCCGGCAGGACCTAACCCAATTACATGAAGACACGCAGACATTTAGGTATCACCTCCTAAAATAGTTTACCACAAACTGCCTAACGGGTATAGAAAGGAAGAGTGGCTGAGACATGCGGGTCTGATCGGTACAAAGAAAACTCGACAAGCGCCAAGGTCTTAAGGGCAGGAGACGTCTTAAATGTACGTATGCGCTGGCCATGACTCAAACAGGACATTCGAGATTAGAGTACTGCCGTCGATGGCAAGGCGGCCCGACGATCGAGTATAAAAAATAAAGCGGCAGGACCGCTTTATTATGTATTGTTTTGCTAACATTTATTGTTCCATCTGCTTTGCTAAGAAACCTGCAGCAGTTTCAACTAACTTGACCTCCAATTCACCCATCTTCATATTTAAATCTTTGGACATTAGGATCACTGCACCTATTGGATCTCCTTGTGAAATAATCGGTGCAACAACTTCACTGGTAACCTTACAATCTTCATCCTCATTTTCAGGGCAACTTTTACAGGAGGTATGTTCTCCTGCAACGCCTATTTGAATAGTTTTTCTTTCTTCCATAGCTTGTTCAATAGCTGGTCCTATCGCTTTATTTAGATACTCTTTCTTTGACGCACCCGCGACTGCAATGATCGTATCTCTGTCTGCGATACAAGTAATATGCCCAGTAGCTTCGAATAAAGAATCAGCATATTCCTTAGCAAACTCTCCCAATTCACGGATAGGAGAATATTTCTTTAATATTACTTCCCCTTCCCGATCTACGAAAATCTCTAACGGATCTCCTTCTCGAATACGAAGAGTCCGACGAATTTCTTTTGGAATAACGACACGACCGAGGTCATCAATTCTTCTTACTATACCTGTTGCTTTCATAGACGTACATTCCTCCTTTTGTCGTTCCCGAAAACATATTTCGTCTTGTCCTTTTGTGAGCTAAATTCAATGATAGTATATATCTAGAGATTGCCAATTATTCATTATTTTCCAAGGTAAAATATAAGAGGGCATTTTCTAAATACCCTCTTACGCTCGTTTTATTAACTTTCTGGCTTATATCCTTGAGAATACTCTATTTTTGCATTTTTACGAAGGTCATCAAAATATGTCTGAAACTTGGTGTCTTTTGCCTGATTTAATGCGTCTTGCCCCACTTGATCTTTCACCTTCGCGAAGTCTGGTGATGATGCCTGTGTGTGAGCTTCAACCTTGATAACATGATAACCAAATTCTGTTTTTACTGGAGCTGTCGAAAAGGTACCCACTTCTTGAGCAAAGGCTGCAGTTTCAAATTCAGGAACCATTTTCCCTTTAGTAAACGTTCCCAGATCTCCGCCAGACTCGTTTGCCCCGGGCTCAATGGACTTTTCTTTCGCAAGTTGTTCGAAATTAACTCCCGTGCTAAGTTGCGCAATAATTGCCTTAGCTTCATCTTCAGTTTTAACCAAAATATGCCGTGCTTTTACACTTTCGGGCTGACTGTAATACGAAATATTCTGTTCATAAAAATTCTTTATATCATCATCGCTCACCTTGTTGTCACTGGTGACCTTCTCGTATACTGCCAAAAAATTCCTTAATTCAGGTTCTGTCATACCCTGCTGTACCAGTGTATCTTGAAATGTTGTTTCATCACCCATATTCTTTTTAATAATATCTTCTTGCTCTTTTACTTTGGCATCCTCTGGATCAAGTCCAAGCTTCTTAACCTCTTGAGCAATCAGTTCCCCTTCTATCATACGATCTAATAATTGGTTTTTAATTTGAGGCAATGCTTGCTTTCCTTGATCAGTGTCAAATTTCATACCTTGTTTTTCATAAGTTTTTTGTGCTTCAGTAACGCGGGCATCATAATCTTTTACTAAGATTGAACTTTCGTTAACTTTAACAGCCCATTTACCGCCAACCAGCGAAGAGCACCCCGTGGTCACAAACATCAACGCCAGGACTCCGTAAATTAACCCCACGCGGGACTTTTTCAATATAGACACACCCTTTCAATTAGACATGGGAATAGTATATCAAGGAGTTGTTCTTGAAGCAATGTCGTAAAATGTCGAAAGCACCCTGTGGACAGCCTTAATAGCCACTTCTTGGTCAAGCGTACGGATACGAACCTTGCACTCTAGATTTCCATTTTGCATAGATCTAAACGACAATGGATAGGGGGAAGCTGAAGCTGCAGACATCAAATGTTCTCCTGTTAGAAAATTGATATTTGCCAAGAAACGAAGGCTGACATTTTGTTTGACTTGTTGGATTTGTTCGATTTTCAACGAACTTGCCAGTAATTTTATTCGAATAATTTCAATCAGATGCTCAACTTCACGTGGAGGGGTTCCAAAACGATCCAACAGTTCATCCACCATCTCAGTGAGTTGATCCTCATTTCGCACCATAGCCAGCCTTTGGTATAATGATGCCTTGGTTTGATTATCCGCAACGTAGGCATCCGGCAAGAAGGCATCAACTTGAAGCTCAATGCTCGGTTCGACAATCTCTTCGAGCTTTTCTCCACGGAGTTCTTGGACCGCTTCCTTGAGCATCTGGCTATACATTTCAAATCCTACTGCAGATAAATGCCCATGCTGCTGAGCGCCAATTAAGTTCCCTGCACCGCGAATCTCTAAATCACGCATGGCGATTTTGAATCCCGCTCCAAACTCTGTAAATTCTCGTATTGCCGCCAGACGTTTTTCTGCAATTTCCGTGAGAACCTTTTGAGGTTTATACAAAAGATACGTATACGCTTTACGATTGGAACGCCCGACGCGCCCTCGCAGTTGATAGAGTTGGGACAACCCGAAACGATCAGCTTCATCGATTATCAGAGTATTGGCGTTGGGCATATCAAGGCCTGTTTCAATAATAGTGGTGGAGACTAAAACATCCATCTCGTGTTCTAAAAAATCAAGCATAACCCGTTCCAATTCCCTCTCACGCATTTGTCCGTGGGCAACCCCGAACCTCGCTTCAGGAACTAATTGACTCAAGAAATTAGTAACCTTGTCCATGTCCTCAACTCGATTATGAACATAGAACACTTGGCCCCCGCGTTGGATCTCACGCCGTATTGCCTCACGTACCACATCCGCTCTAAATTCAGTAACGTACGTCTGCACAGGATAACGACCTTCGGGCGGGGTCTCAATGACACTCATATCCCTAACTCCCACGAGCGACATATGTAAAGTTCTCGGGATCGGAGTAGCAGACAATGTCAATACATCCACATTCCCCTTTAACGTTTTTAACTTTTCCTTGTGCGCAACCCCAAAACGTTGCTCCTCGTCGATTACCAATAAGCCTAAATCACTAAATTTAACTACTTCTGAGAGAATGCGATGCGTCCCAACAATAACATCAATTCGCCCTTCCTTCAGGCCCTGAATTATTTCCTTTTGCTCTTTCTGAGAACGGAAACGACTCAGCATTTCGATGGTAATCGGATACCCGATAAAACGTTCTTTGAAGGTATTAAAATGTTGCTGAGCCAAAATAGTTGTAGGAACAAGTACCGCGACTTGCTTGCTGTCCATCACAGCTTTAAAGGCTGCCCGAAGGGCAACTTCGGTTTTACCGTACCCCACATCTCCACAGAGTAACCGATCCATGGGACGTGAGCGCATCATATCTTTCTTCACATCTGCAATACTCTGAATTTGATCCGGGGTTTCAACATAAGGAAACTTTTCCTCAAATTCAGTTTGCCATACATTATCTTGGGAAAAAGCAAAACCTTGGACAGCCTCCCTTTGAGCATATAACTTTACCAAATCAATAGCCATTTCCTTGACAGCACTTCGCGTTTTCCTCTTTACTTTATACCACTCAGATCCCCCAAGTTTATAAAGCTTAGGCAGTGTTTCCCCAGCACTCCCTAAATACTTCTGCAGGAGATGCAACTGATCTAAAGGAACATAGAGTCGGTCTTCCCCGGCATAGCGAATTCCAAAATAGTCTTTAGCTATACCGCCCACTTCCAGCCGCTCTATGCCAGTAAATTGACCTATTCCATGGTGGACATGCACTACAAAGTCCCCGGGTTTAAGGTCCGCAATAAATATATTCTTTTGGGCAGGAGCACTAGGCTTCTTGCTAATCGCCTTACTCTCTCGTTTATAGATTTCTGTCTCGGTGAGAATAACTAGTTTGCCGAGAGGCAACTCAAATCCTTGATCAAGCGAAAATGGATAGATATAAACATTTCCTTCCTCAATCGGATCCAGAAGTTCCTTACGAGATGCTGTCACTCCACGATCCTTTAAGCCCTGAATTAATCGTTCAACATGATCTTCATCCCCGACAAATAATGCTACCACATTGCCGGCATCCTTACGATGTACAATCTCATCAACCAATTTATTTGTTTTTCCCATGAAACCCGTTAACGGTCGAGCGTTAAGGTTAAATATCCTCTTCGGAGAAAGCCCAGGAGCCTGCCTCAACAGAGTTGAGAGTCCAATCAAGGGGTGATGTTCACCATGCTTTAATAACTCCTCGTAGACAATAAATTGCGACTCGGGATGAACAACTCCTTCACCGTTTTCCAATTGCTGCGTAAATTCAAGTAAGCGTTCATTGGCCTGAAACTCTAATTGTTCCTTTAAACGAAGCGGCTCATCTAAAACCACAAAATGGTCGTCAGTAAGATATGAGAAAAATGGAACGAGCGGAGTATTTACTAAGCTTAAGAAGGGATAAACATTTTCGTCTAAAATACCCTGCTCAAGTCGTTCCACTAGTAAATCAACTTTATTTTGTAATCGTTCAGCAGCTTCTTTTCTCCCTGAACGCTGAAGACGGCCCGTTGTTTTACGAGCTTCCGCCCGAATTGCAAAGCGCAGTTCTCCAAGTTCTTCCTTAGTTACGATATATTCCATAGCCGGAGATACCAAGACCTTATTCTTGGAACCGGTTGATTTCTGCGTTCCCAAATCAAAGGTTCGAATGGAATCAACTTCATCATCGAAAAACTCAATCCGCACCGCTTCCCCATCCAAGGGGGCAATGTCCAAAATCCCTCCTCTTAAGGCAAACTGACCATGCCCTTCAACCGTCTCGATCCGTTCGTACCCTCCAGTAGTTAATAAAGACAGCACTTCGGACAAGTTATATTTTTGCCCTATTTCAAAGGAAAGCGTAAATTTTTTCCATCTATCGATTGAAAATAACCGTCGTTCTACAGCAAGAACAGAGGCAACCACAGTACACTTCCGATCGTGAGCCAGCTGATTTAAAACACGAATTCTTTCTGCGGTTGTTTCTCTGCTTTTGCCCAATATTTCAAATGGGAGCCATTCCGTTGTCGGCAGATGCAGAATGGTTTGGCCATTACACCAAGTACGCAAATCATTGGCCCACTTTTGAGCCTGCTCCTCCGAATAAGTTAAAATCAACCCTGGTTTAGACTTTTGGAAAAGCTGAGCGACAAAGGCTGCCTTTTGGCTTCCCGTTAAATCATAAATCATTTGGGGCCACTCTCCATGGCTTAAGGACTGATTAATCTCCTTAATATCGAGCCCCCGACGAAGATAACTGTGAATAGTATTCAAAATGTCCATCCTTTCGGGTAATTAAAAAGATGAACGTCCGTATGGACCCCCATTCGCCTGCCCCTAAAGCCAAATAAGGGTTACGGCGGCGTTCATCGATATTGATCCCGTCTAGTCATTGCTTGCCATTTTAAAGACCAATGCCAAGCCTTCCATTAATGATATACGTTACAAGGCTCTGTTTTCATGTCATTAAGACAATCTGTACAAAGCGCATATGCCACATTTCCAATGATATCCATTATAGGATCCGAGTTATTGCTGGTCAAGTCATCTAACTCAATCTCTCCAATAATTCGATCACAAGTATGGCAGACTTTAAATATTTTCATCCTGTAATCACCTCCCTTTGCTAGTAGAATTACCCCTAGCACAGGAGGTTATACTCAACCTAACGATGATATAAGTTCATAGCCCGCTCAGGTTCCCCATTAATCCATAGATAGCTCACCTTTTCCGCACGCCCTAATACATCATCTAACAAAGCATATTCATCTTCCACGAAGGGAGCGAGCACGTAGCGGGCCGGGTCCCACTCTTTTGGCGGACGACCTATCCCCAACTTCAGCCGCCATAATTTTTCCGATCCTAATTCCGCTTGAATGGATTTGATCCCGTTATGTCCACCTGCACTTCCCTGATCACGCAGACGGATTTTGCCAAGCGGCAAATCCATATCATCTTGAACTATTAATACATCCTCTTGAGCAATTTTGTAAAAATGAATAAGCTCACTCACCGAACGGCCGCTCAAATTCATAAATGTTTGAGGCTTTAAAAGAAATAGCCGCTCTCCCTCAATATTCGCCTCTGCCAATAATCCCTGAAACTTTGCACGAAATTGCAACTTATGAACTTCTGCCAGCAGATCAACCAGCAAGAAACCAATATTATGGCGGGTCTCTTCATATTGAGAGCCAGGGTTTCCAAGACCAACAATAACCTTCATTCTAATCACCTCCAAAGCATATTCATTCGATGCAATGAATACATTCTTTAAGAATAGAAAACGGATCAAGACTAAATAAAGGGGGGGTGAACTATGAAACCCAGCCGTAAATTCTTATCATTACCTATCATTTCCCTTCAGGAAGGGCAACAACTAGGGTATGTAAAAAGCCTAATTCTAAATGCTGGTACAAAGTCCCTTGCCGCAATCGTCGTAGACCCTAAAGGCTTTTTTAAGGATCAGCGCATTATCCCCTATTCTAAAGTTGTCAGCGTCGGCGATGACGCAATTACCATTAACAAGGAATCTCATGTTGAAAAGACCTCCAGCTTACCTGAATTGTTAGATTTAGTCAAAGAAAAACTGACCATCATCGGAACAAAAATGGTGACGGAAACAGGAAAAACCCTTGGAACTGCCGACGAATACTACGTCGATCCAAGTACGGGAAAAATAACTCAAATCGAAATCTCAGGTGGTAAACTCGAAGGATTTCTAAATGGTAAGGCATGGATTTCAGCAGAATACATTACGACGATCGGTCATGATGTTATTGTAATCCAAAAAGGAAGCGAAAATGCACTAACCGTGTCTGACAAAGGACTCAGTGATTCATTTAAAAATCTGATTCACACAACATCTAACCTAGCCTCAGAAAAAACTCACACCATCAGTAATTACTTTAAGAAAGAAAGAGTCAAACCTCAAACCGCTCCAGAGAAGGCTGCCATCATCTTTCCTGAAACCCAAGTTATCTCACCAACTGAACAGACTGTTTCAGAAATAACTACAACTAAAGACCCCCTGGGGTGACACCCCGGGGGCCTTTTTTACACTAATCAGAAACGTAACTCTCTGGAAGCATAAGTCCTTGGCTACAACGACACTCGGCCAGCAAATGGGCTTGGGGCCGGCAAGTTCTATTTAGCTGAAAAGTTTGCTCACCGAAAGATCCTCATGAATGCGAACAATAGCCTCTCCTAAGAGTGGAGCAACGGATAATACTTTAATCTGTGGAATTACTTTCTCTTGGGTTAAGGGAATCGTATTCGTCACAACGAGCTCCCGAATAACAGAATTAGCTAAACGTTCGACAGCAGGTCCGGATAATACCGGGTGAGTACAACAAGCATATACTTCCTTCGCGCCTCGATCAACAAGAGCTTGGGCCCCTTGGGTAATAGTTCCTGCTGTATCGATTATGTCGTCAATCATAATCACGGTTTTGCCCTTCAGCTCGCCAATGACATGCATTATTTCGGAAACATTGGCTTCCGGTCTCCGCTTATCAATAATAGCAAGCGTAGCGCCAATTCGTTCAGCCAGGTCTCTGGCTCGTGTAACTCCACCTAAATCAGGAGAAACAACACAAATGTTTTCCAGGCCTTTTTCTCTAAAATATTCTGCCAGAATTGGGACACCAGGCAAATGATCAAGCGGAATATCAAAAAATCCTTGGATTGCTGGAGCATGTAAGTCCATAGTTACCACACGATCCGCTCCCGCGGTTGTAATTAGATTTGCCATTAGTTTTGCCGTGATGGGATCACGAGCTCTGGTCTTGCGCTCTTGACGAGCATAACCGTAATAGGGCATCACTGCCGTAATACGACGCGCTGAAGCCCTGCGAATAGCATCAATCATAATTAATAATTCCATGATGTTATCATTCGTTGGATGGCAGGTAGGTTGAACAACATAAATATCCGCCCCCCGAACGCTTTCATCTATGGCAAGACAAGTCTCTCCGTCTTGGAAACGTTTAATCTTTGCTTCACCTAGCGGTACTCCTAAATAGTCTACAATTTCTTGTGCCAATGGACGATTAGCATTCCCACAAAAAATTTTAAATTCTTTTGCTGCCATGCCTCTTTCTGCCCCCTATTTTATCTTTTCGCAATGCCAATTTTCCTTGACCACTTGTTGGCTCCGTTCAACGACCAAGGCCTTTGCTGGAACATTCTTTGTAATAGTAGATCCAGCACCCGTAACGGCATATTCCCCCACTTCAAGTGGAGCAACTAAATTTGTATTACTGCCGATGAAAGCGTGATCTCCAATTTTAGTGTGATGTTTGTTAACCCCGTCATAGTTACAGGTAATTGTGCCCGCTCCAATATTCGCGGATTTCCCAACATGTGTGTCTCCAATATAACTCAAATGGGGAATTTTTGCCCCCATTTCAACCCAACTGTTTTTGATTTCAACAAAGTCCCCTACTTTTACTCTTGCATCCAGTTTTGTGCCTGGTCTTAAATAGCTAAAAGGACCAATATGACAACACTCTCCGATCACCGCATCTCTGGCAACAGAGCAGGTTACTTCAGAACCGCGTCCAACCGTACAATTCTCAAGGTTTGTCTGGGGACCGATCACTGAATCCTCTTCGATCTTTGTTTTCCCCACTAACCTTGTAAATGGCAGAATCGTAACGTCTTGAGCCAATATTACTTCTGCATCGATAAAGGTTGACGCGGGATCTACAATCGTAACTCCTTCAGACATCCAATGCTCTAGAATGTTTTTCCGTACAATTCCTTCAGCTTCAGCTAATTGACCTCGACTATTAATTCCTAATGCTTCTTGGGGGTTCACAGTACGATACGTCAATACTTTTTTTTCATGCTTTAGTAAAACATCAAAAATTTCCGTTAAATAGTATTCCCCTTGTGCGTTCTGAGTAGTAATTTTTGTGAGAGCATCTCTAAGTGCAGACCCCTTGAAACAATATGTTCCAGTGTTAATCTCCTTAATTTCCCGTTCATCTGGAGCAGCATCCTTTTCCTCGACAATTCTAACGAGGTTCTCACCCTTTTTAATAATCCTGCCGTAACCAAAGGGTTGTTCCATATAGGATGTTAAGACTGTTGCGCTAGCCCCTTGCGCTTGATGCAATTTAACAAGTTCATTTAGAGTCTCGGATTTGAGCAACGGTTGATCCCCGCTTAAGACAAGAACGGTCTGTTCACCCTCTAAATAAGGCATAGCTTGCAGAACAGCATGCCCAGTACCAAGCTGTTCTGTCTGAACGATAATCTCCGCTCGATTCTCTATAAGGGCTTCAACACCCTCTCGACCATGTCCTACGATAACCAGGGAGCGGTCAACTCCAGCTCGGCCCACTATATCTAAGACATGCTCAATGAGAGTTTTTCCAGCCAATGAATGCATGACTTTCGGCAATTTGGATTTCATTCTTGTGCCTTTTCCTGCCGCCATGATCACCGCTACCAAATTAGACATAATCTAATTCGCCTCCAGCTCTAGTTTAACCTCTACTTATTTTATATACCCGTAAAGTATAACTTTCGGATGGCATAAGCGCAACTAAGATTTCATTAGCCGTTTTTATGCCTAAAAATTGTTTATTCGCCAAATTAGGAAAGAATCCTTTTTTATTAGGCAGAAAGTATTAAAAGATGCTTTATCAAAAATTCCCTTTAACCTAAGTTTTTAGGCGTGCTAAAGGAGACCTAACTGCAAGGTCCCCTTTAGCACGCCTAAAATATCTAAATAAGCTCTTCAAATGGCTTCTTGATAAGCTTTCAAAACAGCAGTTTGAATTACTTCTCGTGCAACAGCTGAAATGGGATGGGCGATATCACGAAATTCTCCTTCAGGAGTTTTACGGCTAGGCATCGCTACGAAAATACCATTCATACCCTCAACGACTTTGACATCATGGACGACAAAAGCATTATCAAAGGTTACCGAGACCACCGCTTTCATCTTTCCTTCTGTATTAATCTTCCGGACCCGCACATCGGTAATATTCATTATGAATCACCACCCTTCCACTTTCCGGGCCTATTCATAATAATATTCTCTGTATGGTAAAAAAATCCTGCTTCAATTTTAGAAAATTTCTATTAATAATAAAAATATCTTATTTCATTTGTATAAACTAAAAAACAGATACAACCGTTGTCTTTCCTGAATATGGATTTAGTTCCTTGAGTTGCAACAAAGACAAATACCCTTCAACGAGCTTAGGCTCTGCAGTTATTTGAGCTTCTACCAAAATCCCAATTCCGACAACGTCTGCTTCAAATTCTTCCATCAAGTTTTTAATTCCCAACGCCGTCCCGCCAGCTTTCATGAAATCGTCAATAATCAGAACACGTTGCTGAGGTTCTAAGGCCCTTCGAGAAAGCGACATCGTTTGAATACGCCGAGATGATCCAGAAACATAATTAATACTGACTGAAGAACCTTCCGTAACTTTGTTGCCACTGCGAATGACTACCATAGGAAGTCCTAATGCCTCTGCTGTAACAAGGGCCAAAGGGATCCCTTTTGTTTCGATAGTAACTACTACATCAGGCTTCTTATCTCGAAAAGCACCAGCAAAAATTAAACCTAACGGCCGCAAAATTGAGGGATCGAACAATAAGTCGGTCATATACAGGAAGCCCCCGGCAAGAATTCGCTCCTTATCGTTCAGACGTTCAGCCAGTGAACTAAGGACTTGAGCTGCTTCTTTTCTAGAGATCTCTGGAATGTAACGCACTCCTCCGGCTGCCCCTGAAATGGTTTCGAGATGACCGTGCCCTGAAAGGAGTAAGCTCCCCTTGACAGCCATCAAATCCTCACTAATTGTAGACTTAGCCGTTCGAAACTGTTCTGCAAATAAAGTTAACGGAGTCAGGACATTCGGTTTTAACATCAGCACTTGAGTGATGGCTACCATCCGTTCCGCTCTTTTCATCTTTTCCACGTTTTTTAATCCACCTTGTCCGGATCATTCTTTATACTGAGTACATCGAACATAACATTCTCTGCAGTAACAATATGTGCCATCGCTAAAGATTGAGCTTCCTCGCTATTATGATTTCTTAAAGCCTCAACGATCATTCGATGCTCCTCAATAGCAAGTTTATTTCGTCCTGGAACAGCTAATGAAGTGGCGCGAAAACGTTGAATCTGTTCTCTTAAGTTAGCTAAAATTTGAATCAAACGTTCATTGCGACTCGCGCTATAGACTAAGGCATGAAAATCTGTGTCAGACTTTACAATCTGCTCTAAGTCCAGTTCTCCCTCGCCGGCTTTATAAAACAAGACCCTTTCCATTTGTTCCAATTCATCCTCCGTAATACGTTCGGCTGCGAGTCCTGCAGCCAACCCTTCAAGAGCAGATCGGATTTCAAAAACATCAGCAACATCTTTCGACGAAACGCCGGCTACGTAGGCACCCTTGCGGGGAATCATTACAACAAAATTCTCAAGTTCTAATTTTCGAATTGCTTCACGTACCGGGGTTCGGCTAACTCCCATTTCTTCAGCCAGCTGAATCTCCATCAACCGCTCTCCCGGTTGGAGAACGCCGCTCAAAATAGCCTCCCGCATAGATTCAAAAACAATCTCCCGCAACGGTTTATAACCATCGAGTATTACCGGTAACAATCGTTTCTCCACCAAACTATCCCCTTTCAAGCAATTACTGTCAAATAGTATTCGTCACCCAAACATATTTAAAACCCTTTTTTCTCAACTTCTCCGCTATTTGCATGGCGTGTTGCTCTCCTTGAGCTATCCCAAATACACTCGAACCGCTGCCAGACATTAAGGCTCCATAACACCCTGAGTCGAGTAAACTCTGCTTATATTCGAGGATATTAGGAACTAGTTGAATCGAGGCCGGCTCAAGATCGTTATATAGCAATTCGGCGATTTGCTGAACCGAATTCCCGCTTAGAGCCTTTTCCCAATCCATTTTCCTCAACAATCCTCTCTGTCCTCCCAAGTCAAACTGACGGTAAGCTTCCCTGGTATTCACCCCATCAATTGGTTTAATTAAAACAAGATTCAACTTGGGAACTGATGGCAATTGTTCAAGTCGCTCGCCCCGTCCAGTAGCCCACATCGTTCCACCCTGTAAACAGAATGCGACGTCTGCCCCACACCTGCTCGCCAGTGCAAGAAGCTCCTTCTTACTCAAAGGTTCTTCATAGAGCTGATTTAATAATCTCAGTGTTGCCGCCGCATCCGTACTCCCTCCAGCTAATCCGGCTTGAATCGGAATATGTTTCTCGATCTCAATTTCAATTCCTTCGGATTGTCCACATAGTTCTAAAAACTCAACCGCAGCCATATAAGCCAAATTCCTAGGGCCGCTTAATGCTCCACAACGACATACAACCGTTTCTCCATGACGACGAACCCGAACAATATCGTGCAATACAATGGATTGCATGACACTTTGAAGCTCATGATACCCATCTTCTCGAATTCCTTGAATGGCTAGAGCCAGATTAATCTTCGCGTTTGCGAACGTTGTAAGAAAAGATCCTTCCATTTGCATTACCTCTTCCGAACATTGCCAGAGTATTTCCTTTTATTATACATATTTTTAGGTTGGAGTTCCAGCACTTCTCTGGGTAAAATCTTTTAGAAAACTTAGCTGGCCGCCAAAGTTGCACTTATGCCTGGAAAGTATATAACGACAAGTTTTATACTTTCTGACTGTACAAACAAATAGGGGCGAAGATAATCCTCACCCCTCCTAACTCTTAATACCTAAATAGGCTTTCCCTTGTCTGTCTCTAGCCCTAGAATTCTCCACCAACAACCCAATCATTCTGAGTTGGTATATAGGACAAGGCCTTTTGCAATTCCATTCTCTTGCGAATCTCTTCTTCAAGCGGCTCTAAGTGCTCATAAAACATCACAAATGTGTCTCCTGGCACACAACTGTCAAGTCCCTGAGAGAAAGCTTCTATTTCTGGCAGTACTACCTTTATCTTTTTGGGATCCATTCCACTTAGTATCGCCTCATCATAAAGCAATTGAGCAATCTCCCCAGGTTTTCGCCCTCTCATATCAGAATCCTCACGAATAATCAACCGCTGGAACCCCTTTGCTGCAATCCGCCCTACTTCACGAACTGTTTCATCTGGCCGATCCCCTGGCACAGTGATACATCCTACAAGAGATTTCTTTTTAAATTGTCTAAGAGTCCTGGCAATCTCCTGAATGCCTGCTGCATTATGACCATAGTCAATGAACACATGGACCCCGTCAAGTTCATATAGATTAAGTCGTCCGCGATTATGCTCTGCATCCGATGAGAATTCTTGAAGAGAATCTCTAATGGTCGCCGTACCTATTCCAAGTGCCCAGCCTGACGCGATTGCAGCTAAGGTGTTTTGGATATTATGTTTTGCCTTGCCATCCCAGGTCACAGGAATCTGTTTTACGGAGCAAATCCGAAAAATTTCTGAACCTTGACAAAGCAAAATCGTACCTCTCCTTACAAAAACAGCCGTTCCGCCTTTCCCCAAGTGTTTGCGAATATGAATGTTATCTTTTTCCGTACTGAAGAAGATTACTCTTCCTTGCGTGCGCTTTGCCATCTGAACAACATAAGGATCATCTGCATTCAGGACCACATAACTATGAGGCATAACCACCTCTGCAATCAGACTTTTAACATGAGCGATATCTTCAAGCGTCTCTATTCCATATTGACCTAGATGATCATTTGAAACATTGGTAATTACTGCTACATCTGCATAGTCATATCCTAAACCTGATCTTAAAATCCCACCCCTTGCTGTTTCTAAAACAGCGACCTGAACTTGGGGATGTCTTAAGACAGCTTTAGCACTCTCGGGGCCAGTAGTATCTCCTTTAACCCACATCTTTTTATTAATATATATCCCATCTGTAGAAGCCATTCCTACTAAAAGTTGCTGATCTGTAAGTAGCTTGCCAATCATACGAGTCGTTGTCGTTTTACCATTTGTGCCACTGATCGCAACAATTGGGATGCGTCCATTTCCGGCGGGCAGTATTTGCTCTACGATTGCTTTACCCACATTTCTCGCTTTTCCCTTACTCGGAAAATGGTGCATACGAATTCCTGGAGCTGCATTTACTTCAATAATATGACCGCTTCTCTCACGATAGGATGCCTCAATATCCTCGATGACTAAATCTATGCCCGCAACATCCAACCCGATCAACTTCGAGGCATAGACTGCCAAATCCACATTATCAGGATGTACGAGATCGGTTACATCTTCGGCAATCCCCCCCGTGCTTAGATTGGCACTGTCCCGCAGATATACCACTTCTCCCTTTTCAGGAACAGAAGACAAGGTCAAGTTTTTGAGAGTTAAGTTCAAAAGCACCACCGAATCGATTTTAATTTTCGTTAAAACCTTCTCATGATCATCTCCACGCAGTGGGTCAGCATTGGTCTGAACAACTAATTCCTCAATTGTCGATTTCCCATCCCCTGTTACATGAGCCGGAACTCTCTTGGCAGCGGCAATTAGACGTTCTCCAACCACAACCAAACGATAATGTTGTCCCTCAATATATTCTTCAATGATAACCCATTCTCCATAAGTTTGCGCAACTTTAAACGCTGCTCTAACTTCAGCCGCATTTGTAAGCTGAAGAGTTACGCCTTTCCCTTGATTTCCATGCAACGGCTTGATCACTACCGTGGTTCCCATATCAAGGAAAGCCTCCACAGCTTCTGCTTCCGTTCTGACAATATGTCCGCAAGGGACAGGTACCCCACCCTCACTAAGTATCTTTTTAGTCATTTCTTTATCACAAGCAATATCTACCCCTATGCTAGATGTTGCATCCGTAATCGTCGCTTGGATACGTCGTTGGTTCCGACCATACCCCAACTGCAACAGGCTCCCCTCATTAAGGCGATGGACTGGAATTCCGCGTTCCTTACAGGCATCAACAATTACCTGCGTAGAAACCCCCAATTCACATTTGTCCATGACCGCCTTAATTTGGTCTACTGCTCTTGACACATCAAAAGAGTTTTGATTCAGAAGAGTTTGCACAAGCAAAAATCCCTGTTTAAATCCCTCAATTGCGCCAGCTTTAGCTTCATAATTGAAGATGATCTCGTACCAACCAGGTTGATCTGGTACAGCCATAGTTTTGCCATATTTAATACTTTGCCCTGCTTGGGTTAAAAGCTCTATAGTCACATGTTCAATGACATGTCCTATAAGGGTTCCCTCTTGCAACCGCTCCAGAAATCCGCCATGTTTACCCCGTGAACAATAGTGCTCATCTAATGTGGGCAAATGTTCCACGAGTTGTTTCCTGAAATCTTCCAGTTCATTAGTAAACCGTTCTGTCCATTCTTGGAGATCCACAATCGCTCGAATAATTGGGCGATGGCTGTAAACATTAGCCCCTTCGATTGTTTGGATTTCTCTAATCTCCATTTTGTTTTTGTTCCTCCTTAAAAGCAATGGGTCAAATATCCTTCACTAGTTTTAACCTTTTTCCCTCTTGGTATTCCTCATTAATTTCATTTGCTTAAAGCAGGGAAACTCTCTGTTTTAGATCAAAACCATAACCCTCGGATAGAACATGCATTAAAATTGGACTTAGTACAAGGGATTGTCCTGGAGTTGTTTCTGAGACGTTCGTAGTTGTCGAAGTGGATGCATCAACCACTGTTACTGTATTGCTTCCGATGACCGAAAAGCTTGCATCAGACTGTACTAAAATTGCGGTATCCTCGTCAATTCCCACGCCAAGAACATACGGATTTTGTGAAATTGCAGATAAAAGTCTGCCGATTCGCCCACGCTGAGCAAAATGTTGATCAACCACCACAGAACGAAGCAGTCCAAGTCCCGGGGCCATCGACAAAGTATTTTTCTTCGCCGTTCCTGCTTCCCCACCGACAATCATTGTATCCGACATGACTGAGGCTCCTGCGCTGGTTCCTGCAATAATGATTCCGTTTTGGTACAACTGTTGCAATTTCCGACCGAGCAAGGTACCTCCCAGCAATCCCGTAATCCGAAGTTGATCACCACCTGTAAAAAAAATTCCTGTTGACTTCTCAAATTCATTTTCAATGCCTTGCCTATTTGCTTGGATTCGATCTGAAACATCGAGAACTTGAACTTCCTTGGCCCCTAATTCTAGAAACAAGGCATGGTACTCTGTCCCTACTTGAAGCGGGTATCCCGTCGCAGCAGTCAGTACCGTAATACGACTTTCTCTGCCGCCTGATTCCTCGACAAAACGCTTAAGGATTTTGCACTCGTTCTTTTTATCTTCTGCTCCACCAATAATAAGTAGTTTTCCTTCCACATGTTCTGTCAAACTGATCCCTCCAGTCCAAAATCGTGGTTCGAAGTTAATGATTCGTGGTTCGAACACAGAACATCGAATATCCCTTGCGTCCCTGAATAAGCTCAACTAACTTCCAAATGGAAAAAACTCTATCGGAACTAAGCTCCCTATAGTCTCCACCTAGAATAGGTCTAATTATGCAACGAACATTCAGAAATCATGAACATAGCATGAGTATAGAAACAAATTATTAAGAAAGGGGCTTCTGCTCTATGCCCAACCGCCAAATTGTTATTTATACGGCCAGTCGATTGCTTGAGCTCTATGAAGGGACTCAACGAATTTGTTCTTATCCTGTCGCAGTAGGCAAAGGATCAACCCCCACTCCACCGGGCCATTACACAATTGCCACAAAAATAGAGTACCCCGGTGGAGCCTTTGGCAGTCGTTGGCTGGGACTCTCTATCCCTCATTATGGAATTCATGGTACTAACAACCCTTCAAGCATTGGGCAAGCTATTTCGAAAGGCTGTATCCGCATGCATAACCATGATGTCGAATACCTATACCAAATTGTCGAAATTGGGACCCTGGTAACCATTCAAAAATAGCCTTCTAAGCAAACTGACGCGGGAAACGGTTCTCTTGTCTTAAAGACAACAAAACCGTTCCCGCGTCTGCCCTGTGTCTAACTTCACCCTAAGCATCTAAAAGCTAACTGTCGTCTGCCTGATTTTCACCTTAATATGGGCTTCGAGGATACCCTCGTCTCATCTGCCCCCTCGTCTCAACTCCGCCAACCCCATCCGTGCCTGTAATCGTGTGTGTCAAGATATCTTTTACCGAAACAATTTGGTCAGTGGGGGTAAAAGCAATTCTCTCAACGATAAAAACAGGGTCAAAGGCATGGATTAGCATGCGTTTCGGGGAGGAAGCAAAATTTGCTCCTGCGGAAAGAATTGCTTCATAATTGGATTGACATGCACCTGCAAAAATCACCAATGCATCTAGATTATGCTGAAAACGTCGAGCTTCTAAGACAGATTCCACAAAATAGCGAGAACTGCGATAGCTATCCATATTATGAAAATCCTTTTTTCCCGAAATCAATCCGTCGTGACCTGTCAACACCAAGATATCCGCGGGGTTTTCCTGCAGAATTTTCCGTATAACTCTTGGTTGTTCTATTTCCGACTTACAAATGCCTTTAGCCTCAATTCCCATTTGTCGATACGTCTTGATACACTGGTGTAAATAATCTTGGTCCCCATCAAGCTGTAATACCCGACCCGGTATCTCAAAAAATTCTCTTTGATCGTCTTGGGCTGTCTTCCTTTGATTAGTTAATTTGTGTAATTTCTGATAAATCATTTTATGATCTTCGCGCTCGTAGTTAGCAACTTCAACGGGACTCTTTAGTACAAGGTCGGAGATAGGAGCATCCGCTAAGAGTCTTAAATTCAGACCTTTAAGAATCACTAAACCCGAACCTTTGCTTTTTAAACTCCCCTGTATCTTATCAACATGGAAAAAGATATCTTGTTGATGAGAGAGGCGCGCAACAATATCTCCAACCTGAACCATAGATTGACCTCCTTCTCCTTTTTATTGCTATATACTATGTCGAACATAATTAAACGGCATATAGTATAGCAAGTTAAGTTAAAGGGGGCCCTCCACGATGTTCGCAACCATTATTCCTGCTAAAAATGAAGAAAAGAGCATCTTGGCAACTCTGACCACCATTCTCCGCCTTCCTATCAGTCACATCATTTTAGTTCTCAACGGTTGCACAGACCGGACATTTGAACTTATCCGTTCAATCCCTGATACTCGAATTCATATTCTCTATTTCTCTGACCCTCTGGGAATTGATATACCGAGAGCCATTGGAGCACTCTATGCGCGACATCTAGGAGTTAAAGGAGTACTATTTGTTGATGGAGATATGTCGGGAGATATCTATGAGAATCTGGTTAAGCTCCTTGCTTCCATAGAGTCAGGAATTGATGTTGCTCTTACAAATTGTTATCCTTACATTCCACATCGTCAAAAGCTTGCTAATCTCGTCCTTAAATTCAGAGCCAAACTCAACCGTGAACTAGACTTGTTTAAAAGTCTTGGCCTCGCAACCCCCACACACGGACCTCATGCGCTTTCAGAACGAGCCTTGCAGAGTCTTCCTCTCGAAGCAGTTGCAATTCCCCCGCTCACTTTGTATTGGGCTAAGAAAAGCAACTTAACCATTAAGGTAGTTGCATCCATTCCCCACCAAGCGCTCCATTCTCCTAGAAAACATCGGCGTCATGCCCGTCTGATTGCCGAAACCATCATTGGAGATTGCCTAATGGGCTTATCTCTGGTTCAAAATGAACCCTCGTCTCGATCACTGGGTAAACACAATTTATTGGGATATCACCCGGAACGACGTTTTGATCTCCTGGAGTATTGGGAACAATCCCTTAAGTCTCAAGGAATGTTTTATGAGCAACATATCATTATTCAAGAATCCTCTCTTACTATTTCGAACTCCTCCGAGAGTCGATAAGGAGTTCATTGAGTTCTAAATTTTGGATCAATGCTATGCTTTTGAAAGTAATCTACTATTTCATCCTTTTCCTCTGCTTGCACATGGACGGTCGGTTGCATTTTTCCTTCTCGCACTCCACTCCACTTCATGTAAATCGTTTGATTATATGATTTATTCAAGATGGGATCTGTGTACAGTAAGTCAACAACCACGTAATGCTCGTTAATATTAAGTTGTTTAGGATAAAGCTCGTCACTAGGTACATTCATAACCAAGCTTGAGGCAGCATCCTTAGGTATTTCATTGACAATTGATGACTCATCATAGTAAATCGGCTCTGCCGATAACTGCTCATCAAAGACAACAGTCGTACTTGAGAGAGTAATGGCCGGGTGTATACCCACGTTATTAAATTTTAATTCTAAACTAAGTTCATCGCCTAACTCTACTTTTGGAGACTCCTTTAACACAAAATAAGGACGTGTTGTCTCTTGCTGAACCTTCCAGGCGGCAACCGTTAAGTAGACAGTGATTAGCGCCGTAATGGCAAGCACAGACGTTGCTCCCGTACTAATAACGCTCGACCATTTTATTGAGCTATGCTTAATACCTTTTCCCAAACTTCAGTTCACCCTCCATTAATCTTACCAAACCTCTTCAGTCTGCTTCGTACTATGACTTAGGCTATACGTTAATGAACCCCATTTATAGTTTTGGATATTTCTCTTATTTTATGCCCTTTAGACGAAATATTGTCCGTTAAATATAAAAGCCCTCCACATGGAGAGCTTTAGGCGACATTAAATTAATCCCAGTTTAAAGGAAGGCTTTTGTTAATACTTGAAATTCCTCAATACTCAGTGACTCTGCTCGCCGGCCATCCGAGATTCCGGCAACTTGCATACGTTCAATGACTTCTTCTTTTTTTAGCCCCAGCCCGCCGGCCAACGAATTACCTAAGGTCTTTCGCCGTTGGCTAAAGGCAGCTTTAACCACTTGAAAGAAGTCTCTCTTATTCACATTAAACCCTGGGTAAGGGCGAAGGTCTAACCTAATTACCGCTGATGTTACCTTTGGAACCGGCCAGAATGAACTTGGCGAAACATCCCTAACTTTAGTAACTTTGGCAGAAATCTGAACAGCAATGGATAAAATTCCATAAGTCTTACTTCCTGGACCCGCAGCGATCCGATCGGCCACTTCTTTTTGAACCATAATTGTCATCCCTCTTAGTTGATTTGCCTGATCTAGAAAGTGCATAATCAGCGGGCTGGTAATATAGTAAGGTAAATTTCCTACCAAATAGCCCATTCTGTCTCCCCATAAATCTTTCAAATCAAGCTTTAACGCATCTTGATGAACAATTTCTATGGGGTGTTCCTTTAGCTCCTTTTTCAGAATGCTAATCTTATGATTATCCAATTCGACTGCCCACATCTTCGGTACCTTTGGAGCAAGAGCACGAGTTAACACTCCAAGACCTGGTCCGATTTCTACTAGAGGAACATCTGGTTCCAATGTACTGGCAGAAACAATGCTTTCAATTACTTCATCACTTATCAAGAAAACCTGACCCATTGATTTATGCGCACGTGCCCCATATTTTACGAGACGTTGAGTATATTCAGCTGAAGTCTCCACGTTGCACCTCCTCTACTGCTTGAAAAAACTGCTCACGGGAAATTCCAAACCGATTCAATCGATGGAGAAATTGTTTTGCGTTAGAATCCCCGATTCCCAACTTGCGCCCAAGAGCTAACCTATTTTCGCTGGCTCGTGCAAACCCCACAAGCCCTGTAAGCACTAAATCCTCTATAGTGAACTTCTGGTCTGGAGTTCCCTGATCTTGTTTAATATCAGAAAAGGCGCGACGGATTTCCTCTAAGGCTGCATTTTCGACCCCGATATCTCCTTTTATTGTTGCAACTTTTCTCGTCAAATAAACATGCTTGGCCTGCGGAACATGCCCTCGAATGCGATTTCGGATCTGCTCCCCAACTGTATCCGGATCAGTAAAAACAATTACCCCTTGTCGGTTAGCCATTTCTGCAATGTACTCTAACTTCTTTTTAGTCAGCCCAAAACCATCGGTCCAAATTATATCAACTTCCCCAAGGGCAAGGCGCACCGCATGCGCATCATTTTTCCCTTCTACAACTATGAGTTCCTTTATCATCCTTGATTCCTCCGTTTTCAACTCCTATATCTTAACCGAGAATGACGAAATACTCAAATAAACGGATTATAAACTTGACTGGCGCTGTTATAGATTAAAAAGGAGGCTGTAGCGAAAACTGATAAATTAACAGTTTTTTCGCTACAGCCCCTTTTAAATACCTTTTATAAAAATTAAGAAGTTTATTTCTTTTCTTGAGTATCTTTATTTGTTCCATACGTCTTAATTAGCTGATCCCAGATTTGAGGATCTTCCATACCTAAACGCCAAATAGCAACACCATGTAACTTGTATTTAAGCGCATCGTCCATCTTAGCTCTTAAGCTGGCGATGTTCTCAAAGTAGACTTCGTGCCGTATCCCATTTGCGGTATAGGTAAACTGTGGGACTTTTGCGTTAGGGTCAGTATGAATTTCCACACCATGCTTTTTAGCTCTCTCAACCGTTTGAGCATAGGACAGATAATCTGGCATTGTGGGCTTGTTTGTTCCCCAGTCAAATGAATATACTGGGAGACCCATCACAATCTTTTCTTTAGGGATTTTTCCCACTGCGAATTTAATTACTCGATCAACCCATCCCTCAGAAGCTACCGGCCCTTGGGTTGTACCCAGTCCATGTTCATCATAGGTCATTAGAATAATTTGGTCTGCGGATTTACCAATGGCAGCATAATCATACGCACCCGACCATAGATCTGACGGATAATCTGCAAATTTTGCAGGGATAGAAATATTTAAGACTTTATCTTTTGCTTGGAGCGCTTTCTTAAGCTCAGCGACAAAAGCAGAAAAATTATCCCGGTCTCCAGGAGGGGTTTTCTCAATATCAATAGAAATTCCATCCCAATTATCTTTAGTTGTCAGATTAACCAAGTTTGTTACTAAGTTTGACCTTTTCCCCGGGTTTGATAACACACTATGCGCTAGATTCTCATCAAAGCCAACCGTCCCTTTTAATTTCATGTTATGCACCAAAGCATAGGCCTTGGCTCCATTTTTTTGAACCTGATCTTTGATCTTCAGATCAATTTCTCCTGTCGGAATAACTTTGCCGTTTGCGTCAAAAGAGTACCAGAAAAACGCAACTTCATTTAGTAGCTTTCCATTTTTCAAAGTAGTTTCTTTTGAACTAGGTACAGGTCCCTCTTGGTCTGTATAAAATCCCATGACAACTCGCTTTTCAGGCCCCAATACGGATTCACGTGTTGCCCCTGCCTCGGCTTCTGGCAGTTGTGCCGTTTGCTCCGGTGGTGTTTCGGGACCAGCCGGTGGTTGTACATTCGTACATCCTGTCAAGCTAAGGCATAAAACCAAGGCACTAGTCGCCAAAAAAGTCAGAAACCGTTTCATGCGCACTTCAACTCCTTAATCTAGATTCGGTAACTGACTTTATCTTCCCCGCTTCAAAAAGAGGTTATGTATCTAAGAATAGAGCGTTAATATCCTATTTAAGCTAATTATGGAAGTTCAAAATAATTAGAAATTCCTTTGGCAATTGCTCTGGATAGTTGTTCTTGGTACCAAGTTTGTAGTAATTTCTTCTGTTCCTTGGCACTGGATAGATATCCGACCTCAACAATAACAGCAGGCATGCTAGTGTTCTTAATGATATAAAAGTCTCCGGGTTTTGCAATCCTGCGATTCATTCCATTTATTTTTATCATTTCTTGTTGAATTAATTCTGCTAACCTTTTTCCAGATTCAGATTTATAGTGATAAAACGTTTCTGCGCCAGAATTTTGACCCGTTAAAGTCGCATTAACATGCAAGCTAACAAAAATATCCGCTTTTTCTTCTTTAGCCATTTCAATACGATGGTTCAAGTCAATTTGTTTCTTTGTTGTTTTTCCCTTAACCCCATTTGGAACATAATCCAGATCTTCCTCGCGAGTAAGAAATACTTCTATTCCACTTGGCATCAACATCTCTTTAACCTTTTGTGCAATTTTAAGATTTATCGATTTTTCATAAATCCCCTGAGAGGAAACCGCTCCAGGATCGTATCCACCATGCCCCGGATCGAGCATTACCACATAACGGTTCTCAAATTGACTGACTACTGCAGTTGAACCTTGCCAAAATACAGAGAGTACCAGTGTACACATCACACCAATGACAAGCAAAATTGCAAACTTAGTTCCTATTATTACTTTCGGCCATCGCATTCAGCACTCCCCCGTTTCGCGATTCTTTTAAAGAGTATGTGCTGATAAATAAAGATATACTTTCTAGTATAAAAAGAGGCCCTCGCTTTAAACGCGAAGGCCTCTTGCAGATACAAGTTACTGAACATAAACCGTAACGGTGCGCACTCCCCATGACAGTGCCTCTTGTTTGGAATCCATGTAAAGGTCGATACGATTACCTTTAATTGAACCTCCGGTATCTAAAGCTTGAGCAAAACCATAACCCTCTACATATACTGATTTTCCTAAAGGAATGACTCTAGGATCGACTGCAATAATTCCTTTACTAACGGTTGCCCCTGTGGCTGTTTTTCCTCCAGGCATACAATAAGCAGATGCTTTCATGACATAAGCACGCTTAAATCTGAAGGTACTGCCGCCCCTTGAAATTGTAGTTTGAGCACCACGAGAAACGATTTGGTTAGTAGGAGGTTTAACCACTCGTTGACCGAGTATCTCACGGTCAACCTCTTTTCCATCCTCAAGTGTTAGTCTGATCGTCTGCTCTTGAAGGCCGTTAGATCCACGACTGACAAGTCTATCTGGTAACCCAACTGGGTAATCTGCCGGCTCAGCAACCGTTTGAAAGGGAATTTCGCTTTTTACCGTTTCAATATGGTTTGAAACCCGCACCACGTTCAACTGGTCGTTAGGCTCTAACATATGGTCAAGAGCTAAGGAAACTTTATCCTTAGTCCCTAAGGTAATACCCAGCTTCTTAAGCGTATCAGCAACAGTCCGCGGAGCTAGATAAGTATCATACTTCTTGCCGTCTGCACTTACTTGAATAGGGATCGCCCTAGACACCTTAATATCCATGTCATTAGTTACTGATTCTGAACGGTATGCATTGACTTCATCTACCTCTTTAATGTCCAGTACATAACGTTCCGATAATTCGCTTAGAGCCTCTCCTACAGTTTCTTTAGCTGTTCGTGTATTGTATATTTGCCCATCAACTGAGAGCTGAACCGGAACGCTGCTTGTTACATCTACTGTCAACCCATCTGTAACCTTAGTATCTCTTGAAGGACTTACAATATCTTCTGGATAAAACTCAATTTTCGATGAATGCTCAAGAGCCTGCCCCACCGTTCCAAAGATTGTGCTTATACGAACTTGTTCTCCATCAATGTTAGCATTGATAGTTTTTACATTGTATAGCACTGTTACGCTTGCAATCAAGCAAATAGTGAATGAGGTAACGACAATTTGAGCAATACGAGATGTCCGAACTAAGGTCAATACCTGAGTTGGATTCTTCTGAAACATTAAACCCCTCCAAAATGCTGATAACAACTTCATTTTAAGGCATAAGTAGTCAGTTGTCAAAATATTTTTCCATTATGTGGAACTTAGGATATGAATTTTGACAGGCTTTCGTCCCCAGTCAATACATTGACGGAAGGTAGAGAAAAACACGTCAATCCTATTCCCGCGAATACTTCCACCTGTATCGGCGGCTATGGCATATCCATATCCCTCCACATAGACCTGGCTACCCATAGCGATCACTTTGGGATCAACAGCTATTAAGCCCTCTCTCGGCTTGACACCTGTAGCCGTATTATTACCGGTATACGTATAAGCCGTAGCTTCAACACTCAAGGTTTTACTGATGTTCAATTTCGTTAAATCGACATCAACCTTAGCAGATCCCGGACTGGAATTTTGAATTAACACTTTCTTCTTTGGAATAGGTTGGGTGTTTCGAATAATTACCTCCTTCTTTGGTGCTTTGAGCTCAAAGAAAGACTGCACTTGCTGATCGACGGGTTGTCCACCAACCTTAAACGTCTTTACAACCTCACGTCTGGTGCCCTTTTCCCCTTTTACCTGTATTTGACTCTTACCTGGAGGAAGTTTATCCGACTCTACATATTGTGTGTCAAAAGGCAGCTCTTTATCAATTATTTCGATCTTACTTGTTGCCCTTGTTTCGGCTTCAATGCTTAGTGCCTCTTGATAATTCTGATTCGAACTTCCAAAACCTCGACTAATTTGTCCTTCGTTAGTTAAACCTTGAACCGTTAGACCTTCGTTGCTCACTTTTCTTACAGGCACCCCTTCTATCAGTTCATCCTTTCTTAAACTGTCTATACTTGAGAAATAAACTAATTGCAGTGACGGCTTAATTGTTCTCCCGACATTCGGATCATTTAATGACGAATACCTCGTACCAGCGACTAAAACTGCCAAGCTTCCAAAGTACGCGCTCCATAGCTTAGTTTTTCGCCAATAATCGGAATAAGTAGTAATCGGCAAAGAATACATTTTACCCCTCCTTATCAAAACCTATGAAATTCCCTAAAAAAAAGAACCTTCCGCAACGAAGGTCCCTTAAACAAGCTTAAAAACGCTTTCCGCATTGTGCATAGTGTGAAATGCTGTATCCTCAAAGCTTAGGTTTTTAATTTCTGCAAGTTTCATTACAACTTCTCGAACATAGGTTGGTTCATTGCGCTTTCCACGTCGCGGCTCTGGCGTCAAATATGGAGAATCTGTCTCCACGAGAATCCGATCTATTGGTGCTTTCTTTGCTACTTCGACTGTATGTCGAGCATTTTTATACGTCACTGGTCCGGCAAAAGAGAGATAAAATCCTAGCTTTAAGAGAATCTCTGCCATTTCCCAGGATCCGGAATAACAATGGAATATCCCTCCAAATAAAGGAGGATAGGCCTTAACAATCTCCAAGATATCATGATGGGCATCACGATCATGGATAACAATTGGTAAGCCGACTTCATTTGCTAGTTTTATCTGTTGAATAAAGACCTCTTTTTGAACAGGGCGTGGAGACAGGTCTCGATAATAATCCAGCCCAATTTCACCCCAAGCCACAACTTTGGCTTGCTTAGCTAACTCTAGGAGCTTTTCCCAGGTTTCCGCTGTCACCCCTTCAGCATTATGTGGATGAAGCCCTATCGCCGCATAGATAAAATTATAGTCTAATGCTAACTTCACAGATCGTCCGGAGGAAGGGAGGTCATATCCTACATTCGTCACCCGAGAAATCCCCGCCGATTTCATACGAGTTACGACTTCTTGGAAATCGTCGGCATATCTGGGGTCATCTATATGTGCATGCGTATCCCAAATCATTTGACCCGCGCCCCTCCGGGAATCTTTTTATTGATGGTGACAACTTCCAACACTTCCCCTTGTGAGGCCGCTAATATCATGCCCTGTGATGTAATCCCCCTCAGTTTTGTAGGTTTTAGATTAGCCACTAGGACAATGTATTGATTTACGAGGTCATCCGAGGAATAATGTTTGGCAATACCAGAGACAATCGTGCGTACTTCTCCTGCTACTTCAACTTCCAACTTCATCAGTTTATCTGTCTTTTCTACTTTTTCTGCGCTTAGAACTTTCCCTACACGCAAATCTATTTTAGCAAACTCATCAATGGTGATTTCTTCTTTAATTGGCTCAAATTCAAATTCCGGTGCCTGTAAACTTTCTGGGCTCTCATTTAGATTTTTGTCCACCGTTGCCGTCTCCTCTACTGTCAAATACTGAGCTAAATCAATTCTTGGAAAAAGAGGTTCACCCTTTTGGACCTTTATACCCGCTTCTGCTATGCCCCATTGATCCGCCTCTTCCCATCTGATCAGCCTTTTATCTTTGCCAAGAAGCTCACAAATTTTAGAGGGCAACCCTGGCATGAACGGAGCAGTCAAAATTGCCATAATTCGAATGCATTCTGCAAAGGTATAGAGAACGGTATCTAAGCGCTCTTTTTGTTCCTCATGTTTAGTCAATGCCCACGGAGATGTCTCATCGACATATTTATTGCATCGTGCCACAAAACGCCAAATTTCTTCAAGAGCACTTGCAGGATCGCACCTTCTTAAACTTTCATCAACTGTATTTTTAACCTCAGAACTCAGGGCTTTCAATTCCAGCTCCAGCGCCCCATCTTGACCTGGACGAGGAATTATCCCATCTCGATACTTGACAATCATCGCTAAGCTTCGGGATACAAAATTACCAAAATCATTAGCCAAATCACTATTTATACGTTCAACCACATTATCCTCTGAATAGGTACCATCAGTTCCTGCTTGCATCTCACGCAATAAAAAGTAACGTATGGCATCAGAACCATATTTCTGGATCAAGGCAAAAGAGTCCTGTACATTTCCACGGGATTTAGATATTTTTCCACCATCTTTAGTCAAGTACCAGCCATGACCATAGATAAGCTTAGGGAGAGGAATATCGATAGCCATAAGAATAATCGGCCAAATGACCGCATGAAAACGAACAATATCTTTCCCCATAATATGCACATCGGCCGGCCAAAAACGTTTATAGTTCTCTCCATCAGGGTAACCCAGCGCAGAAATATAATTAATCAAAGCATCGAGCCATACATATACAACATGTTTCGGGTCAAACGGCACTTTAATCCCCCACTGAAATGTGGTGCGTGAAACACAGAGATCCTCTAGCCCGCCTTCAATAAAACGCAGCATTTCATTACGTCGAGAAACCGGTTGGATAAATGCTGGATGCTCTTCAATATACTTTAGCAAGGCACCTTGGTACTTTGAAAGACGGAAGAAGTAACTTTCCTCCTTAAGTAATTCCACTTCTCGACCGCAATCAGCGTTAGGACATTTTCCATCAATTAATTTATTCTCCATCCAGAAGGTTTCACAAGGAGTACAATACCATCCTGAATACTCAGACTTATAGATGTCCCCCTGTTCGAACAGTTTAGTAAAAATTCGTTGTACAACTACTTGATGACGTTCCTCTGTTGTTCTAATAAAGTCATCATTAGAAATATCTAAAGCTTGCCACAACTCTTTAAAGCGTTCTACTACCCCATCAACATAAATCTTAGGGTCGGTATTATTGGCTTCCGCGGTGCGGACGATTTTCTGTGCATTTTCATCCGTCCCTGTTAAGAAGTGTACTTGATCGCCCTGCAATCTATGATAACGAGCTAAGGTATCTGCTGCAACTGTTGTATACGCTGTTCCGATATGGGGGCTGGAATTTGGATAAAAAATTGGAGTCGTTATGTAATATTTCACGTTTAAGTCTCCCTCTCAACTATCTTTGTAAATAAAAATTTATATTCATCAAGTCTGCCCATGATTAAAAAATAATATGTGAACAAGAGTAGATTTCTGTAATAGGTTAATAATACCATGAAAATGTTTTGAAAAATGGGTTGACTTTATATGGAACGATTGGTATCATAAGTCTGTAGTTTTGTGTCGAATGTTGTTGTAAGGGAGTGGGGGAATAATGATGAAATCAACTGGAATCGTCAGAAAAGTAGATGAACTTGGTCGTATTGTTTTACCGATAGAGCTTCGCCGCACTTTAGGTATTGACGAGAAAGACGCCTTGGAAATCTATGTAGATCAAGAAAAAATCATTCTCAAGAAGTATGAGCCTGCTTGTGTATTTTGTGGTAATGCCAGTGATATCCAACTTTTCCACGGCAAAAACGTCTGCAGAGAATGCGCTGTTGCCATGGGAGAAAATGTGTCTGCCAGTACAGAATCAAGTTCAAAAGCCGTATAAATTCATACTAAGTACATAGATGACTGAACTATTATTAATTCAGAATCTACTGAAGGCCTAAAGGCCTTCTTTTTTATTCTGGTCAGATCTCCATTTTCTAAAGTTGCATACCCTCAATGTAAGAAAAAACAGCAGCAATACTCGTGATTCCTATTCATCTTACATTTCCCCGTCCAGCAGTGCTTGGTAAACCTCTGATTTTCTTACCCCATAACGTTTTGCCACTTCTTTCATGGCCTCTTTCTTACTTAATCCTTGATTAACTCTTTCATTAACCTCTGAGCGCCATTCTTCGGGGCCTCCTACGGGTTTAATTGAGATATATGGCGCAATGACGATACAACACTCTCCACGGGGCTCAGACTTCTCGAATTCTTGTTTCAACTCTAAAGCAGTCCCTCTATGCACTTGCTGATGCAACTTCGTCAACTCACGCACCACAGCTGCAGGGCGATCACCAAAGTACTCTGATATTCCTTGAAGTGTTGCTACCAATCGATGAGGTGCTTCATAGAATATTTGAGTCTGTGTATGATTTGCCAACTGCTCTAGACTTCGTTTCTTTGCCCCCCTTGACGACGGAAGAAATCCGTGAAAAGCAAAATGCTCAGGGGGCATTCCTGACAAAACTAAAGCTGTAAGAGCGGCATTAGGTCCAGGTAAGACATCAACAGGAATATTTTCAGTAAGACAAAGACGTATAACCTCTGTTCCTGGATCAGAAATTCCCGGTAAGCCCGCATCAGAGATTAGTGCAATCGTTTGACCACCTTTAAGCTTTTCAACCAGTTCCAGGGATTTTTTCTTTTCATTGTGTTCGTGATAACTAATCATGCGAGTACTAATCTGGTAATGTTGCAATAGTTTCCGAGAATGACGTGTGTCCTCCGCCGCAATTAGGTCCACTTCCCGCAATGTATCCAACACCCTCAAGGTAATATCACCTAAATTTCCGATCGGAGTCGCACAAATATATAATGTACCTTTCGTTAACATGCCTTCGACTCCTTGTATTTTAAAGTTCTCAGGGTACTCCCATGCCTAAATTAATCCTTCCTCAGAAAGCCCATACAGAATAGGCAATCCCCTTCCAATGGTTGACCAAAATGAAGGTGACATACGTGGAAACCTTCTTGATATAGACGGACAAGATTATCATGGGCTACCCCTTGAATGTGCTCAGCATTAGCAATAACACGTTCGGTCTCTTTTTCAGGCAGAGTACATTCCCGCCTTAACTTAGTATTTTCATCTTCTAATGCTTGAACATAGGGTTTTAAGCGGCTTACTTCTTCAAGCAGGGAGCGCAATTTTTCTTCCACTTCTGTAAGGGCCTGTGTCAATTGGCTCATACTTTCTCACTCTTTTCTTTGGACTTTTCCCCTTTCCTATTGCGTTGCGGTTTCCCCTCAGATTTAGAAAGAACACTTTCTGCACGGGTATTATGTTCGTCCGTGACTTCTATTACTTTATGCCCAGCTTGAGGATTTTGCCGCGAACAATGATCTTTATCCTCAGACCTATAGCAGCCATTTTCATACTTTAAGCAACACATAAGACGCCCGCAAATTCCAGAGATTTTGGTTGGATTTAAAGAGAGCTTTTGGTCTTTAGCCATGCGAATTGATACCGGTTCAAAATCTCCTAAGAAAGAAGTGCAACAAAGAATTCGTCCGCACGAACCAACTCCTCCGAGCATCTTAGCTTCGTCGCGCACCCCAATTTGGCGGAGCTCAATACGCGTCCTAAAAATTGCTGCTAAGTCCTTAACCAATTCTCTAAAGTCTACTCGCCCTTCTGCTGTGAAGGAAAATATTATCTTATTTCCATCAAACGTATATTCAACATCTACCAATTTCATTGGCAAATGGTGTTCCGAAATTTTCTTTAGACAGATTTGAAAAGCATCTTTTTCTTTAGTTCTATTCTGTTCTACAAATAATTCATCTGCCATCGTTGCCTTACGCATAACCTGCTTCAAAGGCAGAACCACTTCTTCGTCTGCAACTTGACGAGAAGGGATAACCAATTCCCCAAATTCGATACCCCTTGCTGTTTCAACGATTACCTTATCTGATACAGCAAGTGTAAAGTCTCCTGGGGAAAAATAATAAATTTTTCCTGCATGTTTAAAGCGAACACCTACGACTTCAATCATAGCGAGCCCCTCCTTGTTGAAATAATTCCAATGCTAACACTTCAATCACTAATCTCGGATTAGCTTGTTGTCGCAGTACATTGATCGCTTTCCCAATCGCCAAAAATTCATACGGACGAGTCGCACTATTTTTTATCCCTTCCTGAGCTTGTACCGCCATTACCTGTAAGCAAAGAAGAGCTTGGTTTTTATCCATCGGGAAAAGAGCGAAGAGTCTTAGAAAATCTTCCTCTTCAACGGCAGTACGAAATTTCCCTACCCATTCTTGAAGCCACAATACGCCATGTTGAAGAACGTCCGCCGCTAAATTTTGATTTTTCCCGCTTAAGCGAAAAGCGAGAACTGCTTCCTGCTCATCCATCCCTGCTAATCCTCTTAACCAAGTTTCTTCGGAAAGATTGGGGAAGAATACCAGCTGAGCACGACTTTGAATTGTAGGCAATATTCCTTCTGCATTTTCAGCACATAATATAATTACAGTACGCTCTGGTGGTTCTTCGATAACTTTTAACAGTGAGTTTGCTGCCGGCAATGTCAAGGTATCGGCTTGTTCAATGACAGAAACTTTATAATCACCCTCATAATGCTTTAGGTACGCTTTTTCTTGCCAAGCAAGGACTTGCTCAATTCCGATAGTTGCTTTAAGCGGTTTTAGCCATGAAACATCCGGATGATTGCCGCTAAGGATCTTGCGACAGGTTGGACACTCTTGGCACGGCCCCTCTGACCCAGCGTCGGGGCAGTTTAATATCTGCGCCAAGCGGAGAGCCACCTCTCGTTGGTGAAGTGCACTTCCTCCGTGAAACAGTAAGAGATGCCCCACTCGATTTTCACGCGCTGCTCTCTCTAAAAGAGCTAACTGTAGTTTCATAAGGTTGTAACAATCACCATCTTCATCTCTTAATCCCCTTCAACTATCCATATTGTTTGGCTCTCGAAGCCATCCCACCCTTGCCATTGTCCTTCTTTCGATGACAGCAACATACGCAGTGCCTCACGAGTCATTTCTTCACCCATTACAACCGCTGGAATTCCAGGAGGATAAAGTGAAATTGTTTCTCCTATAATATGACCCAAACTCTCCTTAAGAGGGATTTTACGTTTGCGAGCAAAGAAGGCATCCCGTGGAGAGAGAACGGGGTTTGGCAAGGTCATAATATGTCCCTGTACTCTTTCCCATCGCTTTTTCGATTCGGAAAAGGCTAGAGAAGATGCGAAATCTCTTAAACTTTCTAACCCTTTCGTAAGCAATCGGACATCCTCAGGAGTATTTCCAATGCCTAACATAAACAGAATATTTTCTTCATCCCATAATTCTGGTTCAATTCCAAAATCTGATCTAAGGTATTCCACACAGCGAGGGGCTGAAACGCCAAGTGGGCGTGTATTAATAAGAATCTTTGACCAATCCACTGCGTGAATGCCAAAAGTTCCGACATCCTTTGAACTAAGAATTCTAAAACAAGTTCCGACTTTTCTATGAAGATCATCGACTTCTTCTTTAAGACCTTCCCAGCGCCATAATTCCAAAGCCAATTCTCCTGCCCGTTCTAATGAAGACATAAGCAAATAACTCGGGCTTGATGATTGCAGGAGCTCCAGACTTTGTTTCAGACGGTTTCGACTAATCCTTGATCCTTGAACATGCAACATAGCTGACTGAGTCAAGGAACTCAATGTCTTATGACAGCTATTTAAGACGAGATCTGCTCCAAGCTTTAAAGCACTCGTTGGAAATAGCTCGCTAAGATAATGTGACCCATGTGCCTGATCAACAAGAATCGGTGAATTAGAACCCGAATTCATTCTTTCTGTTAATAATCCGCTTAAGTCAAAAGCCGTTCCATAATAGCTTGGATACGTGACATGACAGGCAGAAACCTTATGCCATAGAATCTTTTGCTTCTCCAAATTAATTCCTAACGAAAGATTAAAATCCGGATGGACTATCGGCATCACATAATCCGGCTTTAATCCACTCAAAACTAAAGCCGACATGACAGAACGATGGCAACTTCTTTCCACAACAACTCGTTTATCAGCAGTATCTTTTAAAGCAAGAAACATAGCTTGATTGCCAACTGTCCCACCATTAACAAGAAAAAATGTTTCTTCTGCTCCAAAAATCTTCGCTGCTTTTTTCATGGCCTTAGCAATAATCCCGCTTGGAGAATGAAGGATGTCAAGGCCCGGCAGTTCGGTTAAGTCAAAACTAACAAAGTCAAAGTCATTAAAAAACTCCTGTCGACCTTTATGGCCAGGAGTATGGAAAGAGCAAAATCCTTGTTTTTGATAATGGCTCAATCCTTCTCCAAGATCACCCACTGAACAATGAACCTCCATTTACCCATTATTGTACGACCTATAGTTAACACATGGTATTCCTTATAGTTTAACATGAATTTGAAAATTTTTCATCCAAATGGTAATCTGTTGTTGTAAACATTTAATTCATGGCCATATTTTAATAAAAAATACCTTTAATTAAAAATAGGAATTCTTGGTATTCCGGAGAGTCCGGTTCCGCTGTGAAAAGTTCTTGCTGGCAATCCGAACAAAAAAACATCCCCTGTACTCTAAAGCCGTCATATAAGCCCTTTTTTGGAACCTGTGTGCAACGATAACACACTGGAAGAAGCTTTCCTTCGTTCGGTACAGACCTTTCAACTTTCTCTGGGTTTTCTGAAGGACTTAGAGTTCGGTTCTGGCTTGTTTTAATCATTATATATTCCCCCTAGTTACTTCTACCCCTATTCTTGCCCCTCTCCTCCAGAATTAGACGCGCTGCTGCTTGACATTCCGGAATGATGAATAGTGACTTTTACCTCTAAAGAAATTGGGAAATCTGCAATCTCTGCTTCCCATTGATCCTTTATGGTCTTCCAATACGCTGAATTCTTCTGTTCAATATGCCTCCCAATTCCCAGAAAATCGAGCCCCAACTCTCGCTCCTTTTTGATTGAACTCTCGCATTCTTTCTCAATTACCTTGGCAAAGTCTTTTTCTGCCTGTTTGACTAATTCTACCCACTCCAGCCCTGACAGTTGTTTCTGAGGTCCAAGAATTTCATCAATCGCTATACTCGTCTTGATCTGGTACTGTATCTCCATTTTGTCATTATTAACCTTCACTCTATACTTTGTATTCGCTTTTAGTACTTGCCCCCCAAACTTTACACTATTTTCATTAAGATCCACAGTATTAATTAAACGATGTATAACGTCATTTTCCAACCACATATAGCCTTTGGCTTCTTCGTCAGTTAGATAGTCAGCCAAGTAATCCCCGTGCATAACCCCTGCTCCATGTATCCGTATCTCCCCCGCTTCATCCTTGCCATCTTCTTTATATTCAACGCCCTCCCTAGACTTTACACTCTCAACTACGGGAAAAATCGGTGCCGTACTTTTTGTGCCCAAAATCGTAAGGTAATGCCCTAAACGTACAGTTGGGAAGACCGATATTTCATCCCCACCTTCAATGTTACTTTTAATTGCCATGGCTGGTAACAGCCCAGAGCGTAATTTTAAATTTAAGATGTCTTGAGCTTTCCCTTTAGCTAATACTAGGTACATTGATCGACGAAATTCGGCATAACGTTGAAAGAAATCCAATATATTATTAAAATCACCTGATTTTGCAAAATCCTCACCAATGATTATTACCTTTAATGAACCCATAAACGGTGTTCGATAGGCAACTTCAGAAAACTTCTCGAAAGCTTCCCTGACACTTGAAGCCTCTACGCTAAATGTCCGGTCCTCAATCTCAGCCCCTGATGAACTATCTTTTTTTGGTCGAGCAAATTGTTCTGTAACTAGAAAAGTACCTGGTTGTTCCCCCTGATCAAACCCTACACCTAATAAAGGAGCCAAATCCTCTACTTCTTTCTTTCCCCAGCATCCTGTCAAAAACAAGAGGCAAGCAATGATAGTCAACCTTAGAATAAATTTGTGCCCTTTTCCCCTCTCAGTTTTCATGAAATACCAGCTCCCTTCCAGCGCGAGATTCCCCAAAGAGTGAGTATCCATACGGCTGCAAACGGTAGAATCAAATAATTATCTACAAGTCCAATCTCCATAACTAAGTCCGGTCCTCTTGTAAACTTAAATGCAATCCCCATAAATATGACTCCCACTCCGAGATTCCATTTTAATCCCTTTAAATTGAAGACGGTTTCTAAGCCCCAAGTCACCGTAAAAAAAAAGGCACCGGCCTTTATAATCAAGGCCCCCAGCCAAGCTCCCAAGAATACAGATTCAACTCCGGCAACAGTCCTGCTTATTTCCACCATCTTCCCCAAGACAAGTAAGCCATACACCATTCTTACAGTTTCTCCAGGCCCAAAAATTAAAATTTGTATTAAGACTACCAACATATTCAAGAATCCCACCAAAAAAACTGTTCGCCAAACCCCTCTCTTTAATTGGACAAGCTCTCGTTTAGAAGTAGGCAGAAAGGTAAGAATCCCTGCTAAGAAGAGGATATATTCCATCGCAAACGGTGCTACTTTGAGCCAGGCCCAAATAATGGGTCTTATTCCCTCGCTTAAAATAGGCAGAAGTTCCCCATGCTCAATTCGCGGTATGGAGAGTCCAATATTCAGTACCAATGCAATAATTATTAAAGGAAAAAGTATTTCTGAGAAGCGGGCAAATACTTCGATCCCTGACTTAACCAAGTAAAATACTAGTAAAATTCCTCCTAGGTAGAACATTCCAATCGGGGTTAGCGGCATAATTGAGGACTGATAGATATCCCCAGCTTGGCCTAGCAACAGACCCCCAAAGTAACACATGATAAAGATATAAACTACCCCAATGATTTTAGAGATCCATTTTCCCAAGATTATATCCGAAATCTGCAGCAAGTTTTTTCGTGGATACTGTTCCAGCAACGAAATTACCATTAATCCGTAAGGAATTCCAACAACGAAGCCGGGCAAAACACTCATCCAGCCGTCCCGACCGGCGACCTCTGTCACAATCGAGGCTATGGGAAGAAATGTTGTACCCATAAGTACCGCTGAGCCTAAAACCACGAATTGATGTGAAGATATTCTTTCCATTTGTCAATTACCAGCTCCCCTCTTCCAGCGCGAGACTCCCCAAAGAATAGGTATCCAAAGAGCTACAAAGGGCATAATCAGATACTCGTCAACAAGCCCAATTTCTGTAATTAAAGAGGGTCCCCTTATAAACCTGAAAGAGATTCCTAAAAATACGACCGCTATTGCATGTCTCCATTTTACTCCCTTCAACCCAAAGACACTTTCTAAACCCCAAATTACTGAGAAGAAAAGAGAACCTATTTTAATGATCGCCGCAGCAAGCCAAACACCCAAAAATAAAGATTCGACTCCAGCAACCGTCCTGCTTACTTCCACCAATTTCCCTAAAACAAGCAGGCCATATACCAAGCGAATGGTCTCTGCTGGTCCAAAAACAAGCAATTGAATTAAGACTACTAAAGTGTCTAGGATACCCACCAAGAAAATAATTCGCCAGACTCCCTTTTTTAGTTGACTAAGCTCTTGCTTCCCCGTGGGGAGAAAAGCAATAACTCCTGCTAGAAAGAGCATATAGGTCATCACAAAAGGCATTATTTTTCTTGTTCCCAGAAAGATTGGCTTAAATCCCTCGCTCAAAATAGGCAGAAGTTCCCCTTGTTCAATTCTAGGTATAGAAAGTCCAACATTTAAAAGCAATGCGATTACGATCAGTGGAAAGACTACCTCGGAAAAACGGGCAAACACTTCAATTCCAGACTTTACCAGGTACAAAACAAGAAAGATCCCGCCCAGGAAGAACACCCAGAGAGGAGTTAAGGGCATAATCGAAACCTGATAAATATCTCCGACTTGTCCCAGCAACAAGCCTCCAAGATAAGCGACAATTAATATATAAATTAAACCTATGAAATTTCCTATCCATTTTCCAAAAACTGTTGCCGAAATTTGTAATAAGTTTTTGCGAGGATACTGTTCCGAAAGGGAAAATATCATTAAACAATAGGGAATCCCCACTGCAAATCCTGGTAAAACACTCATCCAGCCATCTCGACCGCCAACTCCGGTCACTATCGATGCTACGGGGAGAAATGTTGTACCCAAAATTACGGCCGCTCCTAGGGTTGTAAATTGATGTGGTGAAATCCTTTCCATTGTTACCCCTTCCCATTTGGTCTGGGATCCTCTACGTCCATAAGTTGAGGACGACGCTTTAACGCCCACCATGGAGCCCGAACAAACGTATCCTGCAACAAGGCCCGAATACGCAACGGGGCTATTGGACTAGTGTATGGCACTCCGAATGAACGAAGGCCTAACAGGTGAATTAATATTACATAAAGACCCACAGTTACCCCAAAAAAGCCGAGAACGCCTGCCAAAATCATGAGTGGAAATCGAATAAGCCGGACTGCAAGACTCAAATCGAAGGTTGGAACTGCATAGCTAGCTACAGCTGTCAATCCAATGATTATAACCATCAGAGGGCTGACTAGGCCGGCGGTCACTGCTGCTTCACCGATAATAAGTGCCCCAACAATCCCTATCGTTTGCCCAATCGGTTTTGGTAGGCGAAGCCCTGCTTCCTGCAATATTTCTAAAACGACCGTCATTGTTAAAGCCTCGAGAAGGGCTGGAAAGGGCACTCCTTGTCGGCCTGCCGATATACTCATGAGAAGATCTGTTGGAATAATTTCCTGATGAAACGTCGTCACTGCAATATAAACGCTAGGGGCAACAATGGCCATAAATGCTCCTACATACCTTACAAAACGTGAAAGGATGGCAACCATGGCCCTTTGATAGTAATCTTCATTCACATTTAGAAACTGCGTTAATATTGCTGGTACCACAAGCACTATGGGAGTTCCGTCGACAATAATGCCCACTTTCCCTTCTAAAAGCTTTCCTGCTAGAACATCTGGACGCTCCGTGAAGGAGATTTGAGGAAAGGGAGAATAGGGATTATCCTCAATCATTTCCTCTATATATCCATTCCCTAGCATGGCATCCATCTTAATTTTGCTCAGCCTCTTTAAAACTTCCGAGACGATATCTGGACTTGCTATTTTCTCAATATAGGTAATTACAAGATCAGTATTCGTCATATCTCCAAGTTTTAGAGAGATAATCCGTAAGGAGGGGTGTTTAATCTTGCGCCGCAAAAGTGAGGTGTTAATTCGAAGCGTTTCTGAAAATCCCTCACGTGGTCCTTTGACGATTGATTCTGTGATTGGTTCAGCAACGCCGCGATTAGCCCATCCCCTTGCACCAACAACAATAGCTTCCGTCAAGTTGCCGAAGAAAATTACTGAATCACCTGATAAGATGGCATCAACAGCTTCTCTCATCTTAGATATTTTTTTAATCTCTAGACCAGGGAGTAAACTTTGAAGTGTTTTATCCACAACATTAGATAATGTCACTTGTGTTAATTCTGGATGCCTTGCCAAATCCACCATGAGTGGTGTTAGAATGAATTGGTCCAGTAGATTCTTATCAACTAGGCCATCTACTGCTGCTAACATACAGGGAATACGGTCTTTCCCTTGGAGGAAAAACTCCCGGAAGACGACATCGCTACTCTTAGATAAAATCTCCTTTACTGTTTGTCCTGATAAAGGCTTTTTTAGGTCCTCGTCAAACGAATACGCGGGAGACTTCCTTATCTGCCGCTCTCCCTTCGGACGAATGGTAAGTTCTTTGATCATTTTCATCCAACTGCCCATGTTACTCCCTCCGATAGCTTATTTTGTCCGACAACGAGTTGATTATTCGTCAGTTTTTAGTTCTCTTCCTTATTACGTATAACCTAACCCCCTTCTCCCTGTTTTTATCAACCAATAATTCTTCTGCATTCGTATTTAAGTTTCTAGCCCTTTGGTAACTTTGATAAAAAAATGGGGAACTACAGTAAGTAGTCCCCCATACACTCTCTGATTCTTTCCGTAAATTATATACTTGTTCATAGTGAAATTTTTAGGTAAAAACGCAAGACGTCTAAATTCCAAGCAACTGTAATACTAATAAAGCCAAAACACCAGGAAAGCCCAGCAATCCTACAATTAATATTGTAAAGAGATTAATCGGGATATCTAATCCAATGACATTTAGTATTAAGTTAAAAAGCCACAGCCCAACAATTCCCCCTAAAGTATGTATTAGGACTTTTAGAATTAATCGAGGTTGTCCTAATGAAGAACGTACAATCAACGCCAATAAAATTACAAATAGTCCCAAAAAAACAAAGGTCATGAAAATCCTCCTTTGCCTAAAGCATAGTACATCATATGCTCGCAAGGACAAAGTAGAACCAACCAATCGTTATGTTTCCTTAGTCGCTTTATGCGCTGAGCAAAAATCCGAATAAGAATGTTCGAGGTGATAGTGAACCTTTTCAGCTAAAGCTAAATATCGAGACTTCGGTGGAGGAATCTACCACCGAAACAGAACAAAAGAGAGCAGGATTTTGCCTGCTCTCTTGGAGTGTAACGATCTATGCTACATGTTTACTATTTCTTAGTCCCACTTTTGGTCAGCTAAACGTTTGTAGGATTCATAACGCACCTTAGCATACTTTTCAGCGCCTTCGAACAGTTCCTCTGCACTTTCCGGGAAAGTGTTCAGCAAGGAAGAGTAACGAACTTCTCCCATGATGAAGTCACGGAATGAGGCACTCGGCTCCTTGGAATCTAAGCTAAATGGATTCTTACCTTGATCAATCAAATCTGGATTGTAATGATAAAGGTGCCAATAACCAGCATCAACTGCTTTCTTCTGCTCTTGGACACTCTTCGTCATACCAGCTTTTAGACCATGATTGATACACGGAGCATAAGCGATGATCAAGGAAGGTCCTTTATAAGCTTCCGCTTCTTTAATAACTTTAATCGTTTGAGCCATGTTAGAACCTAAGGCAATCTGCGCAACATAAACATATCCATAGCTCATGGCAATCATGCCAAGGTCTTTCTTACGAATCTTCTTCCCTGCAGCAGCAAATTTAGCTACTGCTGCACGAGGAGTAGACTTGGAGGATTGTCCTCCAGTATTGGAGTATACTTCGGTATCCATAACAAATATATTCACGTCGTCTCCAGAAGCTAGGACATGGTCTAAGCCACCAAATCCAATATCATAAGCCCAACCGTCTCCACCGAGGATCCATTGGGATTTTTTGATAAGATGATCTTTCTTAGCATTGATTTCAGCGAGGACTTCGTTATCTCCTGCGTAGCCGATGAGACCTGCAAGGATCTTAGCAGTCGCAGCTTTAGAAGCGTCAGCATCGTCCCAACCCGCAATCCACTCTTGGAATGATTCTTTTAACTCTAAACTAATCTCCATTTCGAGGGCTTGCTTCATCAAATCAAGGAGTTTTTCGCGTTGTTGGCGAACGCCCAAATACATACCATAGCCAAACTCAGCATTGTCTTCAAATAAGGAGTTAGCCCAGCTGGGTCCTTTGCCTTCTTGGTTCATGGTATATGGCACTGATGGAGCACTGCCGCCCCAGATAGAGCTACAGCCGGTAGCATTGGAAATCATCATGCGCTCACCATAAAGTTGGGTGATAAGTTTAACGTAGGCAGTCTCACCGCATCCTGGGCACGAACCGTTAAACTCTAATAACGGTTGAGCAAACTGGCTGCCTTTTACGGTCGTTACATCGAAAAGCTTGCTCTTGTTTTTAAGATTAATGGCATACTCCCAGTTCTTAGTTTGTTGTTCCATTTGCTCTGCCGCTGATTTCATAATAAGAGCCTTTTCTTTAGCTGGGCAAACTTCAACACAGTTTCCGCACCCTGTGCAATCCAACGTACTCACTTGCATACGGAATTGCAAACCTGCTGCTTCTTTACCTATTGCTTTCTTACCCACAAAAGTTTCAGGAGCATTTTTTGCTTCTGCTTCATCAATTAAGAACGGACGAATCGCTGCATGCGGACATACATAAGAACATTGGTTACATTGGATACAATTTTCGATCTGCCATTCTGGAACGATAACGGCAATACCGCGTTTTTCGAAACTAGCAGTTCCCACTGGGAAAGTTCCGTCTTCACGTCCTGCAAACGTACTTACCGGGAGGCTGTCTCCTTCTAAGGCATTCATTGGACGAAGAATGTTCTTGATGAAATCTGGTTCTTCAACAGCCGCAGCCGCTTGTGTTTGTGCGTTGTCACCATTTTCCCAAGCAGCAGGTACTTCAACTTTAACGAGGGAAGATACTCCAAGATCAATAGCCGCTGTATTCATATCAACAATATTTTGACCCTTTTTACCATAGGTTTTTACAACGGAGGTTTTAAGGTAGTTGACAGCCTCTTCGACAGGAATGACGTTGGCAAGCTTAAAGAAAGCAGCTTGCATGACCATGTTAATGCGGGAACCAAGACCGATTTTGCGAGCAATTGATACAGCATCAATGATGTAGAAGTTAGCTTTGGTTTTCGCCAAGGCCTGTTTCATTGAAGCAGGGAGTTTTTCTTCCAGTTCCTCTGGAGTCCACTGACAATTCAAAACAAAATTGCCGCCTTGTTTAAGGCCTTTTAAAAGATTATATTGGTAGACATAAGTTTGGTTATGACATGCAATATAATTCGTACCGGTCACATAATAAGGGGATTTAATTTGCTTTTTACCAAAGCGAACATGGGAAACTGTAATTCCACCGGATTTTTTACTGTCATATTGGAAATAAGCTTGTGCATAAAGCTTGGTGTGATCTCCAATAATCTTAATCGCTTGTTTATTAGCACCGACAGTACCGTCAGCACCCAGACCCCAGAATTTACAGGAAATTGTCCCTTCTGGAGCAGTATCAATGATTTCGTCCTCTAACAATGATTTATTAGTCACGTCATCCACTATACCAATGGTAAAACCATTTCTCGGGCTTTCAGACTTAAGGTTTTTGTAAACAGCGAGGACTTGTGAAGGAGTCGTATCTTTAGACCCTAAACCATAACGACCGCCGACAATCACAGGTTTCATATCGTTGGAGTAGAAAATATCCTTTACATCCAGATAAAGTGGTTCTCCATTAGCTCCGGGTTCTTTGGTACGATCAAGAACTGCAATTTTCTTAACGGATTTAGGCAATACTTTAAAGAAGTAATCACTGGAGAACGGACGATATAAGTGAACCTTAACAACGCCGACTTTTTCTCCTCTGGCAACAAGATAATCGATAGTTTCTTCAATCGTATCACAGATCGAGCCCATGGCCACAATAACATACTCTGCATCTTCTGCACCATAATATTGGAATGGATGATATTCACGGCCAGTAAGTTTTTTATATTCTTGCATATAATGTTCAACCATGTCTGGTATAACATCATAAAAACGATTAGAAGCTTCTCGACCTTGGAAATATACATCAGGATTTTGAGCCGTTCCACGAAGTACAGGACGTTCAGGATTCAAAGACGCATCGCGGAAAGCTTGAACTGCATCCATATCTAAGAGTTTAGCAACCTCTTCATATTCTGGCACTTCAATTTTTTGAATTTCATGAGAGGTCCGGAATCCATCAAAAAAATGAAGAAACGGAACTCTGGATTTAACAGTCGCTAAGTGAGCAATATAACCTAAGTCTAAAGCTTCTTGCACATTATGAGATGAAAGTTGAGCAAATCCTGTAGCACGTACGGACATGACGTCTTGATGATCACCAAAAATAGATAGTGCATGGGTTGCTAAAGCACGAGCGCTTACATGGAATACACAAGGCAAAAGTTCCCCAGCAATTTTATACATGTTAGGAATCATTAAAAGTAAGCCTTGTGAAGCCGTGTATGTAGTTGTTAAAGCCCCTGCCTGCAGTGATCCATGAACTGCACCTGCGGCTCCTGCCTCAGATTGCATCTCTACAACTTTCACTGTTTGTCCAAAAACGTTTTTTCGTCCATGAGCAGCCCACTCGTCAACTAATTCGGCCATCGTCGATGATGGAGTGATAGGGAAGATAGTAGCAACCTCAGTAAACGCATATGAAGCGTGAGCGGCCGCCTCGTTCCCATCCATAGTCTTCATTTTAGCCATAATTTTTCTCCTCCTAATTATGTGATTAATTTAATTTTTTGGGACTCATAGTTAAGTAATCCTACTTATGGCAATCCCTCTTTCAATTCCATTAAGCAAGTTAAGGAAGAGAAATTCAGGCCTTGAAAAGATTGAATGTTTGTAAAACTGGCACAGAAATAGGCTGAGGGAACACATTCAGGCCTTGCCCCGAATAGTTCCCCTTTGACACAGTATATCTTTTATTATTATACCGGTCAATAATAAAATCTATATCTGACAAGTTTAGTTTTTCACAAATACCCCGCTATTCCTGGCTGATATTTTTAATAGTTAACGCCACTAACTTTCCGCTTTTTAAGCAGATGATTAATGGCGTTAATCCTTGGATCAGTTGACACAATTGAAGGTCTCATTTAGTTTCTTATAAATCTCTTCTGCCTTCTAATGCCCGGGCAATTGTAATCTCATCGGCATATTCCAAATCTCCACCCACAGGTAAACCGTGCGCTATTCGGGATACCCTTATTCCCATTGGCTTTAGCAAGCGTGCTAAATATAATGCCGTGGCTTCCCCTTCCACGGTGGGATTCATAGCCATAACAACTTCTTTGATGCCCTCTAAACGTTTTAAAAGTTGCTTTATAGTCAACTGCTCCGGTCCAATGCCATCCATGGGGGAAAGCACACCGTGGAGTACATGGTATACTCCTTTAAACTCCCTGGTTTTCTCCAAGGAAACTACATCTCTAGGATGTTCAACAACGCAGAGAGCGGTTTGATCTCTTTGCGTATTATTGCAAATCGCGCAGGGATCTTGGTCCGTAAAGTTTGAACAAATTGAGCATTTCCTTATATCTCGGTTAGCTATTACAATAGCTCTTGCTAAATCATCAGAAATTTGAGGTTGTTGAAGAAGGTAAAAGGCTAACCGCCCAGCTGTTTTAGGTCCAATCCCAGGTAAACGGGCTAAGCTGCTTATGAGATCCGCTAAAGGCTGTGGGTATTTCAAAAAATCCATAGACCTAGAATAACCCGGGGATTTTTAAACCACCGGTCAATTTGCCCATTTCGTTACTAGTCATTTCTTGTGCTTTCCTTAAGCCTTCGTTTAAGGCTGCTTTTATAAGATCTTCCAGCATTTCCACGTCTTCAGGGTCGACAGCTTCCGGTTTGATCTTTAACTCAACCAACTCCATCTTCCCACTCACTACTACTTGAACCATTCCTCCCCCGGAAGAAGCATCTACAGTTTTAGTTTGAAGTTCTTCTTGCATTTTTGCCATATCTTCTTGCATTTTTTGAGCCTGTTTTAACATCTGGCTCATATTACCACCCATACCGCCGCCCATTCCTTTGAAACCTGCCATTTTTAAAAACACTTCCCATCTTTGCTTATTCTAAGCTTTACTTTAATCACTCTTATTCTCTAACCACCACTAGATCTGGACCGAACATGTCCTTAGCCTTGTTTATTAAAGCCTGCTCTTGACTTTTTAAGTCTCTGCTCTCAATAGTTTCAAATTCATTTTCCATGTGATTTTGTATTATTAAGGCAGTACCAAATATTTGTTTGAGGACTTCCTCAATGGTCTGTTTATTCTCAACTTGATTAACTTTATCCTTGTGAAAGGAACAACCTTCGCGGAATAGAATTATCAATGTATTACCCTTAAGTTGGGCTGGTTTTCCTTCCATCAAAAAGGCTTGAGTAGACTTTTTGAGTCTTTTGACCTGATCCGTAACATCATTCCAACGCGCTTGGATACCTTCTATACTTAAGTTAAGCGCATTATCTGTTGAAGTGTTTTTATCGATTATAGTGTTCCCTGATTCAACAGTTTTAACTGCGGCGTTTCGTGTATTTACTCCACCCCTTTTAGAACTGACAAGCGGTTTCACGTCTGGATTTTCTTTACTAACTACAGGTACATTTTTTATCTGTTGTTCAATGGCAGACAGCCGCTTTAAAATCTCTTCCTGCCCATTAAATGTTACAGGTTGACTTTCATGAATAGTCTGAACCAATAAGAGTTCGGCAGCTAATCGAGCATTAGATGCATATTTAAGTTGCCCTTCTCCTTGTAACAGTATAGAAATCCAGTGCAGAATTTGGGAAATTCCAATTTGTCCACTCTGTTTAATTAAACAATCTTGAATATGGGGTGCTACCAAAGGAGTTTCTCCTGTTGAGGCTGTTAACAACATTTGGCGCAGATAATCTAAGAGCTCTCTAATAATCTGCCGGGGATCTCGTCCCTGTTGGATACCTTCAGATAAAAAGTTTAAACATTTACCATAATCGCCAGAAACCAGTTCATCCACTAAGCGAGAACTATAGGTCTCCCCAACCATTCCCAGTACCAGATACACCTCTTCTACTCCAATTGGATCATCCTGGAGAAGACATTGATCAAGGATACTTAGGGCATCTCGAAGTCCTCCTTCAGACTTCTGGGCAATCACGACTAGAGCACTTGAATTAACTTGTCGCTTTAAAGACGTACATACTTCAGTTAGCCGCTTTTGGATATCTTTAACTTGAATCCGATGAAATTCAAAACGTTGTACGCGTGACAAGATTGTTAAAGGAATTTTTTGCACTTCTGTAGTGGCTAAAATAAAAACAACCTGCGGAGGAGGTTCTTCTAAGGTCTTTAACAAGGCATTAAACGCCTCTGTCGTCAACATATGTACTTCATCTATAATATAAACCTTATGTTTCCCTTTTATCGAACTAAGTTTAATATTCTCTCGCAAATCTCTGATTTCATTAATACCTCGGTTTGAAGCAGCATCAATTTCAAAAACCTCCATGGCCGAACCTTGGTCAATACTGATACAGGAAGAGCATTGATTACAGGGTTCTTCACCATCCCGCTGTTCGCAGTTTATAGCCTTAGCTAGGATTTTTGCAGCAGTCGTTTTACCCGTACCTCTCGGGCCGCTGAATAAATACGCATGAGCGATTTTCTCTTGTTTCAGAGCATTAAGCAAGGTCTTAGTAATATGTTCTTGTCCTACTATGTCTCTAAATAGTTTTGGACGCCATTCACGATAAAGTGCTAAATAAGCCATTTTTTTCACCCTCTATAAACAGAGTGTATTATATTATTTCTGAACAAATCAGTTTGTACTTTGTAATTAGTACCAAAAAAGATGGTACATGACCACCTTTGTCTCAAATAAATAGCCGTACACCCTTGATTGAACCATCGCCTCCGAACGTTACCTTGGCGGGAAAACTCAATTCAGGCAACCTCACGGCACACAAAACGCTCTCCTTAGTGCTGCTTCCGTCAGGATCTGACACGGTTCGGAGTGTCCTGTTGCGTGAGACCAAAATCTCATCGTTGCCTTCCAAAGACAGCTTCACAGGCGTGGACCTTTCGCGGGAATTCAATCTTGCTAGAGCGGGCTGCAAGTTACAAGGAACCGCTACCTCCCCATCTAGTACGGCTAAATCAATTATAGCAAAATAAAAAGCCTAAGTCGAATACTTTGGCTCAGAACCTTTAAAATGGCGGAGAGAGAGGGATTTGAACCCTCGACACCGGTTGCCCAATGTACCCGCTTTCCAGGCGGGCGCCTTCGACCACTCAGCCACCTCTCCAAATATCCCCTAAACTTATAAAAACATATTACGTTTCGATGAATTTAGTGAACAAGAGATATTATATCGCAAACAGACGGACACGTCAATGCCTAAATACTGTAAATATATGTATAATCCTAATTTCCTTGTCTATTTTGGTGATTACTGAATATTTTTACCCTAAATATCGTATAGCATGCTGTGCTAGGCTTAAGATTAATCTAGCGTTAACCCTTCAGTTAATAGTTATTTACTCTTATTAAATTGATTTTGACTAAATTTATTATGTTTCACATCTCTTTATTTCAGTTTAGTTTTCCCTTCCTAAACGTTTTCTATTACGTCCAAATTAGGCAAAAAAGTGCCTTCGCGTTCACCCGCCAAGGCATTCGATTCTTTATGTAATGGCGGAGGAGGTGGGATTCGAACCCACGGACGGCTCACACCGTCAAACGATTTCGAGTCGCTCTCGTTATGACCACTTCGATACTCCTCCGTATATAGCGTCACCTAAAACTATACTATAAGATACCGCTAAAAATTCAGCGCAATCTCCTGAAAAACGATTTTAAGATGTCAGCACATTCTTCTTCTAAAACCCCGGCAACTACATCAACCCTATGGTTCCATAAAGTATAGTCTAAGATATTCATAACTGAACCTGTCGCTCCACCTTTTAGGTCCATCGCTCCATAGACAAGTTGCTTTAAACGAGACTGCATGATAGCTCCTGCGCACATCGGACAAGGCTCTAATGTGACATACAAAGTTGCATCCGTTAATCGCCAACTTCCTAATACTTGAGCTGCCCGTTGGATTACTAAAACCTCAGCATGCGCTGTGGGATCATTTTTCTGTTCTCTTTCATTATGCGCTAAGGCAATCAGTTGACCGTTATAAACAACTACCGCTCCTATCGGAACTTCTCCTTGTTCAAAAGCCTTTTGAGCCTGTTCAAGCGCCATACTCATCCAATCTTGGTGAAGCATAATTACCTCGATTATGGTGACCCCGGGAGGAGTCGAACCTCCGCAAGACAGGGTTTAGGAAACCCCCGCTCTATCCACTGAGCTACGAGGCCATAGTAGAACATAACAGCAATATTAAAGCATCAAATGTCTAGAACGGTTTAAAAGATTAAAAGTTCGATATACGAATCTCGGATATCGAACCAAGAACATCAATAATGGTGCGTTCGGAGGGATTCGAACCCCCGACATTCAGATTCGAAGTCTGACGCTCTATCCAGCTGAACTACGAACGCATAATGGTAAACTTTAATGGCGGAGGGGGTGGGATTCGAACCCACGGACCCCTTGCGAAGTCACCGGTTTTCAAGACCGGGTCCTTAAACCACTCGAACACCCCTCCAAGTAAAACAACCGAATAAAAGTATATCATATATATCAAAAAATATCAACTAGTAGTACTTGGTAGTACTTGGTAGTACTTGTAAATTATATAGGGCTTAGTATTGATTGATCAACCGATATATTCAACACCCATATAAGGCTGTAGCACTTTAGGAACACGAACTCTACCGTCTTGATCCTGATAATTCTCCATAATAGCCGCAACTGTGCGTCCAATCGCCAGTCCACTGCCATTTAATGTATGGACAAACTCTGGCTTATCCTTGGGTCCTCTGCGAAAGCGAATATTTGCTCGGCGCGCTTGAAAGTCTTCGAAGTTGCTGCAAGAAGATATTTCCCTATAGGTATTAAAACTGGGCAACCATACCTCTAAATCATAGGTTTTAGCAGATGTAAAGCCGAGATCTCCCGTAGATAATGCCATAACTCGATAAGGAAGTTCTAATTCTTGAAGAATACTTTCGGCATCCTTCGTCAACAATTCTAGTTCCTCATAAGAGTTTTCAGGCTGTGAGAACTTGACCAGTTCTACTTTGTTGAACTGGTGTTGGCGAATAAGCCCTCTCGTATCCCGCCCTGCCGAACCCGCTTCAGAGCGAAAACATGAACTATATGCGCAATGGCGAATTGGCAATTGACTGCTATCTAATATTTCATCACGATAGAGATTTGTCACAGGAACTTCTGCCGTAGGAATTAAAAAGTAGTCTGTTCCAACAATTTTAAAGGCATCATCCTCAAACTTAGGCAGTTGGCCTGTCCCCATCATAGAAGCACGATTGACCATATAGGGAGGAAGTATCTCAGTATATCCCCTATTTGTGTGACGATCAAGCATAAATGAAATAAGAGAACGCTCTAGCTTAGCACCTAACCCTTTATAAAAGGTAAACCGTGCCCCAGTAACCTTAGCAGCTCTGACAAAATCAAAAACATCCAACTTTTCACCGACTTCATAATGGGCTTTCGGCTCAAAATCAAAAATTCGAGGAGTTCCCCATGCCCGAACTTGAAGATTGGCACTTTCGTCTAAACCTACTGGCACAGAAGCGTGAGGTATGTTTGGAATTTCATAGAGTACTCTTTCCATCTCTCGTACAATGTCCGCTGATGTTTCTTCTAAGTCTTTAATGGTTTGACCAACTTCTCGCATTTCTAGAACGAGACTTTCAGTATCTTCTCCATTTTTCTTGAGACGCCCAACTTTTTCAGAAACCGAATTTCTACGAGCCTTTAAAGTCTCAATTTCAAAAAGCAGTTTGCGCCTTTCTTCTTCTTGTTTTAAGAAGTGGTCGAGACTAATAGAAACATGACGCTTTTCTAATGCCTCTTTAACTGCTTCAGGGTTATTACGAACAAATTTGAGATCCAACATACTAACACCCTCCCATGCCTGTAAGAAAACTTGCCTAGCGCCAAGCGCTGGCCAAGGATGGCCGAGTGTCCCTATAGCCATGGATGGCGAGAAGGGACCCTTCAGGCGCTTGGCGGTCGCCTTAGTGAACTTAATGTTCATCAATCATGTTTAAAAAATACTGATGAACTCTATTATCTGAAGTAAGTTCCGGATGGAACGCACTGGCTAATAAATTTCCTTGTCTCACAAAGACAATCTTACCATTATACTCTGCTAATATACCTACGTTAGGGGCCACTTCCTTAAGATAGGGTGCTCTAATAAACACAGCTCTCAGGGGATTAACTCCTAAGGCAGGTACTTGGAGATCCGTTTCAAAACTTGCTACTTGCCTTCCAAAAGCATTTCGTTCTACTACTGTATCCATAAGGTTCAAGCGATACTGATCACTGTCTACAATAGTTTTACTAAGTAGAATCATACCTGCGCAAGTTCCGAAAATTGGCATATCCTTAGCGCCAAGCTCCTTAATTCTTTCACCTATCTCATCAATTCTCAGGAGTTTACCAATGGTTGTACTCTCTCCACCTGGAATAATAAGACCCTGTATTCCATCAAGATCACTTGTTCTACGCACCTCTGTAACATCGCAACCCAATTTTTCTAAAACCTGCCGGTGCTCGCGAAAAGCACCTTGCAGTGCCAATACGCCAACACGCTTTTTCATTCTTACCAACCCCGTTCTTGCATACGCTGAGATTCGGTCAGGGTAGATATTTCAATTCCCGACATAGGTTGTCCTAAATCTTTGGAGATTTCTGCAAGCAATTTTGCATCCTTATAATGGGTCGTTGCCATAACAATTGCTTTAGCACGTGCTTTTGGATCACCTGATTTAAAGATTCCTGAGCCTACAAAAATACCATCCACTCCCAGTTGCATCATTAAAGCAGCATCGGCAGGTGTAGCTATACCCCCTGCTGCGAAGTTAACGACGGGAAGTTTACCATGTTCCGCCACATAAAGAACCAAATCATAGGGAGCACCCATATCTTTGGCTGCAGTCATAAGCTCCTCTTGCGGCATCAATGTCAAAGCACGCATTTCACTCATTACGGTACGCATATGCCGAACCGCTTCAACTACATTACCTGTTCCAGGTTCTCCTTTGGTACGGATCATGGCGGCTCCTTCTCCTATTCGCCGTAATGCTTCGCCAAGATTACGGCAACCGCAAACAAAAGGCACCTTGAAATCATGTTTATTAATATGATAAGAATCGTCTGCAGGAGTTAATACTTCAGACTCATCAATATAATCAGCACCTAAAGCTTCTAAGATTCGAGCTTCGACAAAATGCCCAATACGTGCTTTAGCCATGACTGGAATAGACACTACAGCCATTATGTTCTTTATAATTGAGGGATCCGCCATCCGTGCAACTCCACCTTCTGCACGAATATCCGAAGGAACACGCTCTAAAGCCATTACAGCACATGCTCCAGCCTCTTCTGCAATTATTGCCTGCTCAGGAGTGGTTACATCCATAATAACGCCACCCTTAAGCATTTCTGCAAGTCCTGTCTTAACTTTAAATGAGCCAACATCAGTCATTATAATAGTTCCTCCTCAAGATAAATTGTTAAACAATAGTTTATGTATATAAACATATTCTATGAATCTCAGACATGGTAACACCTTGCTCAAATTTTGTCAATTTTAGACTTCTTCATCTGAGTCCTCGGAATTATCACCTTCCTCAATTTCTTCATCATCTTTCATCAAGACTTTTGCAATCGCTACAACACTGCTTTCACCGGTCCGCATGGCCATAACTCCTTGTGCAGATCGTCCTTGATTGGAAATGCTTGAAACAGGAATTCTAAGCATAATTCCATTATTGGTAATTACCATAAGCTCATCTTCTACTTGAACAACTTTGATTCCAACTAAAGTGCCCGTTTTAGCATTCAATTTCATGACAATGACTCCTCGGCCGCCACGTCCTTGAACACGGAATTCCTTAAGGTTAGTTCGCTTAGCAAATCCGTTTTCACTCATTGTCAAGAGTTCACCTTCGTCACCAATAACATCCATTCCAACAACTAAATCGTTTGCTTCAAGCTTTATCCCTTTGACTCCACGCGCTGTACGTCCCATATAACGTACATCAGACTCTGGAAAACGAATGGCAATTCCATTTTTCGTAGCTAAAAGAATATCATCCAATCCTTGTGTTAACTTAACCTCGATAAGTTCATCCTCTTCATCTAAGGTTAAAGCAATTAACCCATCTCTTCGGGATGAATCATATTCCTGCAATGCTGTCTTCTTCATGATGCCGTTTTTAGTAGCTGTGATCAAGAAGAAGTCAGGACTATACTCTTTAATTGCCATAACTGCTGTTATCATTTCATGTTGGCTTAAATTTAAGAGGTTTATGACGGCAGTTCCCTTACCGGTTCGACTCGCTTCAGGAATCTCATGAGCTTTCAGTCGATACACTTTTCCCTGCGAAGTAAAGAAAAGAATATAGTGATGGGTAGTCGTTGTAAAGAGATGTTCAACAAAGTCTCGTTCTTTGGTAGCCATTCCATGGACTCCTTTGCCCCCTCGGTTCTGGCTCTTGTATGTATTTAGAGGCAACCGTTTGATATACCCATAATGAGTAACGGTGACAACTACGTCTTCCACCGCAATAAGATCTTCAATATCCATTTTACTGACATCAACCGTTATCTGCGTCCGTCGAGAATCTCCAAATTTATGATTTATTTCTTCCAATTCAGCCTTAACAATTCCAATAACCATAGCTTCTGAGGCAAGAACTGATTTAAGATAATCAATAGTCTTCATCAGTTCCTTGTATTGATTCTCCAATTTTTCTCTTTCTAATCCGGTCAGGCGCTTTAATCTCATATCTACTATGGCTTGTGCTTGTTTTTCACTTAAACCAAAACGCATTGATAGATTTTCTCTAGCCTTTGATTCATCAGATGAAGAGCGTATGGTTTCAATAACTTCATCAATATGATCAAGTGCTATTCTCAGTCCCTCAATTATATGAGCTTCTGCCTCTGCTTTATTGAGTTCAAACCTAGTTCTTCGAACAATTACATCTTTTTGATGTTCAATAAAATAATGAATCATATCCTTAAGCGTAAGAGTTTTTGGCTGTCCATTGACTAATGCCAGCATATTTACGCCAAAAGTATCTTCCAACTGAGTATGTTTATATAGTTGGTTTAATATAACTTTCGGATTTACATCACGTCTTAGCTCTATAACAATACGCATCCCTGACCTGTCCGATTCATCCCTAAGGTCGGTAATCCCATCAATTTTCTTATCACGAACAAGGTCAGCAATTTTCTCTATCATTCTAGCTTTATTGACCATAAACGGAATTTCTGTGATAAGGATACGGGTCTTACCCGACTTTTCCATGCTTTCAATTTGTGCTTTAGCTCTTATTTTTATTGAACCTCTTCCAGTATGATAAGCAGATCTTATTCCTTCGTGACCCATGATCGTTGCACCAGTTGGGAAGTCTGGACCTTTTATATAATTAATTAGTTCATCAATCGATAATTCAGGATTTTCCATCAAAGCAATTGTCGCTTGGACCACTTCTGTTAAATTATGAGGCGGAATATTCGTTGCCATTCCTACTGCAATTCCTGAAGAACCGTTTACAAGCAAATTTGGAAATTTTGAAGGCAATACTGTAGGTTCTTCTTGTTTTTCATCATAGTTAAGGCCAAATTCAACAGTATCCTTGTCAATGTCTGCCAACATATAAGTTGCTATTTTAGCCATTCGCAGTTCAGTATAACGCATAGCTGCCGCAGAGTCTCCATCAATTGAACCAAAGTTACCGTGTCCGTCAACAAGCGGATAGCGACTTGCAAAATCTTGCGCCAAACGAACAACCGCATCATAAATTGAAGAATCCCCGTGGGGGTGGAATTTACCCATGCAATCCCCAACAAGTCGTGCTGACTTACTATAAGGCTTGTTCGGGGTCAAACCCAACTCATGAAGAGTATAAAGAATTCGGCGATGCACCGGTTTGAGCCCGTCTCGCACATCGGGCAAAGCACGGCTAACGATAACACTCATAGAGTAATCGATAAATGACTTTCGCATTTCTTCCGCAATTTCAATAGGAAGGACTTTCCCTCCCAATAGTTCATCCGCCATGAATGAGCACCCCTTTAAGTATCTAGATTACGAACATCTTTAGCATAGCGATTAATAAAGTCACGACGAGGTTCAACCTTATCACCCATTAATACAGTAAACATTTCTTCAGTCCTCATAGCATCTTCCATAGTCACCCTTAAGATAGTTCGGTTTGCAGGATCCATCGTGGTTTCCCACAACTGATCAGGATTCATTTCTCCCAAACCTTTGTAACGCTGAAGTTCTACCTTTTCCCGACCAATTTTTTCAAGGGTATTTGTCAATTCAACATCCGAATAAGCATATTGAATGTCTCGACCTTTTTTTATCTTAAAAAGCGGGGGTTGAGCAATATAAACATAATGATTTTCGATGAGGGGTCTCATATAACGATAAAAGAAGGTTAGCAATAGTGTCCTAATGTGAGCACCATCTACGTCAGCGTCTGTCATAATGATTAGTTTATGATAACGTGCTTTTGTAATATCAAAATCATCTGATATACCAGTCCCCATCGCAGTAATCATTGCCCTTATCTCTGTATTTCCTAATATTTTATCGAGCCTGGCTTTTTCTACATTAATAATTTTCCCGCGCAAGGGTAAAATGGCTTGAAAGCGACGATCTCTGCCTTGTTTTGCCGAACCGCCTGCACTATCTCCCTCGACAATGTACATTTCACACAAATCAGGTTCCTTCCAAGAGCAATCTGCCAGTTTACCGGGAAGAGAAGTTCCTTCTAAAGCACTCTTACGACGAGTTAACTCCCTCGCTTTTCGGGCTGCGTCCCGTGCTCGGGCTGCTTGAACTGATTTATCAATAAATTTTCGAGCAATAGACGGATTCTCTTCGAGGAAAATATTTAATCCTTCTCCTGTTGCCGAGTCCACTATACCTCTTATTTCACTATTACCTAACTTCGTCTTCGTCTGTCCTTCAAACTGAGGATCAGGAACCTTAACCGAAATTACAGCAGTTAATCCTTCTCTGATGTCATCTCCGGATAGATTAGAGTCTGCAGTTTTTAACATATTACTTTTGCGGGCATAATCATTAACTACCCTCGTTAGAGCCGACTTAAAACCCGCCTCATGGGTTCCCCCTTCTTGGGTATTAATATTATTAGCATAGGAAAACAAATTTTCCGCATAACTATCGTTATACTGAATACAAACCTCTACTTGAACATTGTCTTTTGTTGTTTCAATATATATTGGTTGAGGATGCAAACAATCCTTACTTTTATTGAGGTACATTACAAAATCTTGAATACCACCGGTATGTAAAAAAGTTTCTTTAACATTAGTACGCTCATCCGTTAAATTAATAGTAATACTTTTATTTAAAAACGATAGTTCTCTAAGTCGATGAGCCAAAATATCAAAGTCGTAAACAGTCTCTTCAAATATTTCTGAATCAGGGATAAATGATATCTTAGTTCCATTAGTTTCGGTTGTCCCGATGTTTTCCAGCTCTGTAGTTGGCTTGCCTTTTGCATATTCCTGATGATATACATGGCCTCCTTTGGAAACCTCAACAACCAACCATTTGGATAATGCATTTACAACACTTAGACCAACTCCATGGAGCCCCCCTGATACTTTATAGGCACTTTCACTTCCACCAAATTTTCCTCCAGCATGTAATACGGTCAAAGCAACTTCAACAGCAGGTTTACCTGTTTTAGGATGTATATCTACTGGAATTCCACGCCCATTATCGATAACTGTAATACTGTTATCTGCGTGAATTAGCACATCAATCTTATCACAATATCCGGCTAACGCTTCATCAATACTGTTGTCAACGATTTCATAGACAAGGTGATGAAGACCTCGAGGACCTGTGGTCCCAATATACATACCAGGACGTTTACGAACAGCCTCTAAACCTTCAAGAACTTCGATTTGCCCTGCATTATAATTATCACCCGTACTTTGAACTTGTAGCTCTTTATTTTCTTGCAAAGCTGTTTCCTCCTATAGAAAACTTGGCTAGCGCCAAGACTTTTATTCGCCGGCGGTCGCCATAGTCGCACTTATGCACAGGCCATAACCCTAACAGAAATGTTCAAAGTTAGAGCATCACATAGATGGCAATGGTGCTTATATTATGAAAGTTTGACTGGTACCAATAAATACCTTCAACCTTATTATTGTACACTAAAATTTAAGATGTATCAATTTAAAGCTAATTCAAACTATATGCTTTGATTTTTAGCTTTCATTTCCAATTTCGGTAAAAGTACGCCTAAATAATGTAATCGAAGAAATTGGAGAAAAATACAAATCATTTATCGTTACAATTAAGGTTTTTTCCTTACCTTTATCTGAAATATAATAAATATTTTTATAATAATTCTTCATTTTATCTAAAAATACTTGGTTAGTTTGACTAATTTTTGAAATATCTAAGTCTATAATTGTAACAATTTCATTTTTTTTAATCAGAACATCTCCGCCAAGATGTAAATACAACTAAGTTTCCCTCCTTATGTGTCCTTGTTCCACAAAATAAAGCGTTCCTAACTCAATATAATTATCAGCACTCGTCATAGTTATAAGAGTTTGTATGTGTGAAGACTCTATGAACTTTATTAAATAGTCTCTCCTAAAACGGTCCAATTCAGACAACACGTCATCAAGTAAAAGAAGGGGGTATTCTCCTTTTTCTTGACATATTAGCTCAAGTTCAGCAAGTTTTAGGCTCAACACTAAAGAACGCTGTTGCCCTTGTGATGCATAAAGTCGTGCTGGTTTATTATTTAGGAGTATCTGTAAATCATCACGATGAGGGCCTACAAGAATCATTTGACGTTCTATCTCTTGATCTAATTTATCATTTAGTAATTTGGGAAATTCAGATATAGCTTCATTTACATTTCTTTTACCCAAAGAATAGTAGAGGATCATCAATTTTTCTTTTTTTGAGGACAAATTTCCATAAATGAGGTTTGCTGCATCTTGTAAGCGTTGCGTCAAATCCGCTCTATTGAGAATAATCTTTTCTCCCAATTCAATAATTTGTTCATTCCAAAGCTTTAATTGTGAGTACTTCATATGCTTGTCATTAAAAGACTTTAATAATGCACTTTTCTGTTGAATCACTTTATTATACGCGTTTAAAATACTTACATGTCCTGGGCGCATTTGTGCAATATGCAAGTCTAAAAATCTTCTTCTTTCCGAAGGCCCCCCTTTTATCATAACAAGGTCATCCGGAGAAAAGAAGATTACATTTATTGTCCCAACAAAATCTGATAAACGTTGACAGGATACTTTGTTTATTTTGACCATTTTCCTTTTATCTTTATAATGACTTTCCAACAATACTTTACGGTCATTCATTAAAAAATCCCCATAAAGATGAAATTCACTTTGATCCCAACGTAATAGTTCTTGTTCACGATGTACTCTATAGGATTTACCAGTCAATAAGTAATAAATTCCTTCAATAATATTTGTCTTACCCTGACCATTATCTCCAATTAAAATATTTGTTCCATCCATGAATTGAATAGTTTCATTCTCATAATTACGGAAATTCTGTAAGCGTATATTATTTATCATCATAATTATTCTTAAGACGTTCTTACCGGTAATACCAGATAAATATAATTCGGATTGTCTAATGGTCTCATTACACCTGGACTAAATGGCCCAGATAATTCAAATAAAATGCGATCACTGTCTATTACTTTTAAGGCATCAATCAAAAATTTTGCATTAAAAGCAATCCTCACATCATTGCCTTCCATTTCTATGCCTATTTGCTCAGATATTTTGCCTAATTCTGAACTTTGATCAATTCTCAACTCATTATTTTCTACATTTATCCTTATAATATTAGCACCACTTTTGTCGCGAGAAAGCAACGAAGCCCGTTCCACCGCGTCAAGAAATTCTCTAACTGATAAATAAACTTTTGTTTCACATGTTTGAGGTATAACTTGTTTATAGTTAGGAAATTGACCCTCGATAAGTCTTGATATTAAATAAATTGACCCAAATTGGAAAACTACTTGATTACTGCTGTAACTAATGTTTAAAACCTCATCTTCATCTCTTAACAAACGATAAATTTCTGAAAGAGTTTTCGAGGGAATAATGCCACTAAAACGTGACTCTCCCGAATTAGTTATTTCTGAAATAATATAGGCTAATCGATGAGTATCTGTGGCCACTAGTCGAATATTTGTACCCTCAATTTGTAAGAGTATCCCGTTAAAAACTGGTCTGTTTTCTTCTGCAGCACAGGAGAATATGGTCTGTTTAATCATATTTTTAAATATTATAGTGGGTAATTCAAAGGATAAAGGTTCTATAAGGTCTGGAAGCAAAGGGAATTCTTCAGGGTCGTAACCATGCAAAATAATTTCTGATTGATAATAACCTATTGTTATTTGTTGATCTTTTTCTTCTAAGGTAATTGTTGTATCCGGCAATTTACGTACAACTTCTGTAAAGAGTTTAGCAGGAACTATCATTGTTCCTTTCTCAGTGACTTGGGCTGGAACGTCGCAACGAATCCCCATTTCAAGATCAGTAGCTGCAAATTGTAAAGACTGATTATCGGCCTGAATTAAAATTCCTTGAAGGACCGGCAATGGGTTTTTATTAGAAACAGCCCGTTGAACAGCATTTACACCTGAAAGCAGTGCATCTTTTGAGCAGAAGATTTTCATATGAATCGAATCCTCCTATAAATTTTTCCCTTGGATAAGATTAAATAAACTTCAGAATATAGAAGTTATTTTTTTATTGATCGTTCTAAAATTAGGCTATTAATAATAAGATAATAGTTAGTAGTTGTAGTAGTATAGCCTGTCAACATGTGTATAAGTAGACTGACATGTCTAAACGACTGATAAAAGCTATGTTGAAAAAGTTGTGGACAACCGGATTAAATTATCCACGTGTCCACATTTAAAAATTTATGAACTATTTTATCCACAGGTTATGAACAATATTTTAAAGCTTTAATCTGATTGAATACGTTGTATTATTTCATTCACTTTTTTCTCGAGCGATGGATCGTTGCTTAGGGCTTGTGTGATTTTATCATGAGCATGCATTACAGTTGTATGATCTCTTCCCCCAAATTCGTCTCCTATTTTAGGTAAAGAGAAATCTGTAAGTTGACGAGAAAGATACATGGCGATTTGTCTGGGAAAGGCAACGGCACGGGTTCTTTTCTTTGCTTTGAAATCAGTAGGTGATAAGTTAAAAAATCTTGCAACTGATTCCTGAATAATATCAATGGTTATTTGTTTAGTATTATTTGCTGGGATAATATCTTTTAATGCTTCTACTGCTACTTCTGCAGTTATAGGGATTAAACTAAGGGAGGCAAAAGCCATTACTCTTATTAGTGCGCCTTCGAGCTCACGTATATTCGAACGAATTTTGTCAGCGATGTAAACCATTACTTCATTAGGAACCTGGAGGTTTTCCATCATTGCCTTTTTTCGAAGAATAGCTATGCGTGTTTCCAGATCGGGTGCCTGAATATCAGTTATTAAGCCCCATTCAAAACGTGATCGTAATCGGTCTTCTAACGTTGGTATTTCTTTTGGAGGACGATCAGATGAAATAATAATTTGTTTATTAGCTTCATGAAGTGCATTAAATGTATGAAAGAACTCTTCTTGAGTTCGTTCTTTGCCAGCTAAAAACTGAATATCATCGATTAGTAGGATATCAACGTTTCGGTAATGATTGCGGAATTCTTCGGGGTTTTCGTCTCTGATGGAATCTATCAGTTCATTTGTAAATTTTTCACTAGAAACATAAATAACCTTAGTATTAGGTGATCGTTGAAGGACATGATGCCCTATTGCATGCATGAGGTGGGTTTTTCCCAGACCTACTCCTCCGTAAATAAATAGAGGATTATAGGACTTGGCTGGTGATTCAGCCACAGCTAAGGAAGCGGCATGGGCAAAACGATTACTATTACCAATAACAAAAGTGTCGAAGGTGTATTTAGTATTTAGTGAATTAGGGATAGGTTCATTATGCTTAGAAATTGCAACTGTCGGCTCAGTTGAGGATATATCATCACTATAAGTATCTCCTAAAGAAGATAAAATAAAGCGAAGGCTTACAGAATGACCTAAAACGGATTGAACAGAAGACCTAATCATAGGTGCATAACGACTTTCTAACCAATCTTTTGCAAATTCATTGGGTACACTAATGACAAGTGTATCTCCATCAATATTAAGAAGTCGTGTAGAACTCAACCAAGTTTCAAAGCTCGGCTTAGAAAGTTCATTTTTTAGTTTTTCTAGCGTTTCCTGCCACAATAATTGGAGTGAGTTCGACTGTGGTGGCATTGATGGACCTCCCTTGTCTAAAAATGAAAGAAATATGACAATAAAAAAGTTATACACAAACTTATACACATTTGTGGATAACTTAAACAAATTACGTGTTGTGAATAAAAGAAAACACGATTTGTTGTTGTCGTCAGGTATTGTAGAAATATAATATCAAGTTTCGGTAGGGTTATCAACAGGAATATCGTCTCTTTATAAAATTATTCACAGTGGATAACTTTTCAACTATTAAGTTATCCACACTGTGTCAAAGTCATTTGCTTGACAGATTAAAATTTTTTAGAGTATAATCTCTAAGTAAGTTTGATTGTCTTCGAATGTTTTTTCGTTTGAAATAAAGGAGGTGTCGTTAAATTGAAGAGAACATATCAACCGAAGAATCGCCGTCATAAGCGTGTTCACGGTTTTTTAAGTCGGATGAGTACGCCAACGGGGCGAAATGTAATAAAGCGCCGTCGTTTAAAGGGTCGGAAGAAATTATCAGTTTAAGGCCGCAATTATGTGGCCTTTTTTTTACAGTTTTAAAGTATAACTTATCGTTACATACTTTATGGATGATCCCTTCTCGCCATCTCGGTACCTAATGCCATCCACGGCGGTGTACTGACCTCGAACATCCTTATTCGAGTTTTGCCTGCAAGGACATTCAGGCCGTCCATGGCCAGCGATTAAGTGTGACTATGGCGACCGCCAACGCCGGTGGCTTGGCGGAAACCAAGTTTATCTGATAAATAGTTTTTCTGAGCTGTCATACTAGCTCGTAAAACGTTTAAACTAAGGCATAGTGAGTTAGAATATGATAGAAGGTATGTAAGCCTGGAGGAGTTATGCTACAAAGAAAGTTTCGCTTACGTCAAAAATCGGGCTTCAAATCAATTTTCGAACTCGGAAAAAATTACTCTGTAAAATATGTTGCTATTTATGTTTTTTACAAAGGCCCTAATCGTTTTGGTTTTATTGCCTCAAAAAAGGTAGGTAATTCTGTTCAAAGAAATCGAGCAAAGAGACTTATGAGGGAAGTCATTAGGCTTCATCTGCCGGAAATCAGGAAAGATATACAAATTATTTGTATAGCAAGAGCAAGAATCAAAGGAGTTTCCTACTCTGAAGTCGAAAGCAATATGATGAATATTTTAGAAAAAGCCAATACTTTAATAAAAAGTGAGTAAATTAATGAGACATATTTTAATTGGGATGATTCGTTTATACCAAGTTTTAATTTCTCCTCTAAAGGGACAAACTTGTCGCTTTTATCCAAGTTGTTCGGAATATTCTGCTCAGGCTCTATTAAAATATGGACTAATTAAAGGAAGTTGGAAATCAATTAAACGGATATTAAAATGTCATCCGTTTAATCCAGGTGGGCACGACCCAGTTTAAGGAGGGCTTCTATGAGTACTATTGTTGAAGGAATGACTTATTTATTAAACATACTTTATAGTATGTCTGCTACTATAGGTCTACCGTATTATGGTGTTTCGATTATACTTTTGACAATTTTGATTAAGACCTTAATTTTCCCGCTAACTTATAAGCAAATGGCTTCAATGCGAAAAACGGTGGATTTACAACCTAAAATTAAAGCACTTCAAGAAAAACATAAAAATAACAAAGAAAAAGCGAATGCAGCCGTTATGGAGCTGTATAAAGAACATCAAGTAAATCCATTGGGCGGCTGTCTTCCTATTATTATTCAGTTGCCGATTTTTTGGGCTTTATACAGTACATTGTTACATTTTCCTTATGACCCAACAAATCCTTCAGCGCATTTGTTTTTAGGTTTTGACTTAACAGTTGTATATGGGTTTGCTCTCTCATATCATATAATTTTACCGATCTTTGCTGCAGCCACAACTTATCTGCAAACTAAATTAACGAGTCCAAATGCTACCACAGATCCTACCCAAAAAACAATGTTATATATAATGCCAGTGTTTTTTGCTTACATTAGCGTTACAGTTCCAGCCGGGTTAGCTTTATATTGGGTGACGATGAACGTTGTATCGATTTTTCAACAACTTTTTATTAATAGCAGGTTAGCTAATAAAACTAAAAAGGCAATATAGGGACGTGTAAGGCGTGAGGAGGATCGTTCATGAGGATTGCAGAGAAAACTGGGAAGACAGTTGAAGAGGCTATTAATGCTGGAATTACGGAATTAGAGGTAGATCGAGATAGAGTAAAGGTAGAGGTACTGGAGGAACCTGCCAAGAAGGGTTTTTTTGGTCTCTTTGGAACCCGTCTGGCAAAGGTGCGTGTTTCTTTCGAGGACAATCCAGGTATGTTGGCAGCAGATTTTATTAAGAAAGTCTGTCAAGCTATTAAAGTCAATGCAGATACCCAGGTAAGTAAAGATGGAGAACATTGGCATATTGATATTACTGGCCCAGAACTTGGGATTCTGATAGGACGGCGTGGAGATACATTGGATGCACTTCAATATTTAACGAATTTAGCAGTTGCTAAACAACTGTCTGAAAGAGTTCGAATTATTGTTGATGTAGAAGGATATAGGTTGAGACGTGAAGAAACGTTGGTTCGTCTTGCAAAGAGATTATCGGAAAAGGTAAAGAGGACAGGCACCAGAATAGTGTTAGAGCCGATGAACCCTCATGAACGGCGGATTATACACACTTCTTTGCAAGAAGAAGCTAGAATTTCAACCTTTAGTGAGGGCGATGATCCAAATCGAAGGGTTGTCATATCACTTAAAAGAAGCTAAGAGGGGTAAAACCCTCTTTTTTATTTTTAAATAAGTATGTGAAAATATCTGTAAGATAAGAATATAGGAGACTTACTTTAAGTTAAGTTTTATTTAAATGGATAGAAAATGGAGATGAATTCTTTGGAAGATACAATCGTGGCAATGGCAACGGCCATGGGGGAAGCAAGTATTCATGTTTTAAGATTGAGTGGTTCTAAAGCAGGATATATTCTTGAAAAATGTTTTACTCCACAGAATAGAGAACGTTGGACTCTCAATGAGAACTTTACCTTAAATCTTGGTAAGTTTCATGATGAAAACGTAGTTCTCGATGAAGTTTTAATCGGCAGAATGTTGGCTCCTTCTTCCTATACCGGCGAAGATGTTTATGAAGTTAATTGCCATGGAGGTCCATTTGTAGCTCAAAGGATTTTGCAAGCATGCATTCGTAATGGTGCACTATTAGCTGGGCCCGGAGAATTTTCCAAGCGAGCATTTTTGAACGGCAAGCTTGACTTAGTTCAAGCAGAAGCAGTTATAGATCTGATTAGTTCCCGAACTGAAACATCTGCAAATCTAGCCTTATCTCAGTTAAATGGTGGTCTTTCGGATCTAATTACTACTTTGAGGGAAGAAATTTTAGAAATTCTGGCTTTTATAGAAGCAGGTATTGATTTTCCAGAGGATGATGTAGAAACCTTGGATAGAACAACTCTGGAATCTCTTATTAATAAAGCGCTTAAGAATATAACCTATCTATTAGCTGGAAGTAAAACCGGTAAAATACTAAGGGACGGCTTATTAACAGTTATTGTTGGTCAGCCAAATGTCGGTAAATCAAGTTTACTTAATGCATTGTTAAATGAAGAAAGAGCTATAGTTACTGATATTCCTGGAACTACACGGGATGAAATTAGAGAATCTGTCAGTGTGGGTGGAATTCTTCTGCAATTGGTGGATACCGCTGGCATTTGTGAAAGTGATGATCTCGTAGAACGTCTGGGAATTGAAAGAGCCAAGAAAGCATTAACAACTGCTGACTTGATATTATTAGTGGTACAGGCTAATCATCCTCTTTCAGAAGTGGAATATCAAATACTAAATACATACTCGGACAAAGTAATCGTTCTTTTAAATAAGATAGATTTACTCCAAGAAGATCGGCAAACTGTTTCAATTTATGAAAATGGGCTGTGCATCCCTTTTTCAGTAAAGGAGAATAAAGGATTTTCTGAGTTAGAAGAAGCAATTCGAGATAGGGTTTATCAAGGAGAGACTGTTCTCTCAACAGATCCGTTACTCTCTAATGTGCGACAAATTTCCTCGTTACTGAATTGTGACAATGCCTTAAAACAATCTATGGAGAGTTTGCAGCAGGGAATGCCTTGGGATATACTTTCTATTGATATCCGTCAAGCCTTACAATATGTCTCAGAAATTACGGGTCATAATGTTCAAGAATCTCTTCTCGAGGATATTTTCTCTCGATTTTGTATAGGAAAGTAGGATTTACATTGGAATACTTTGCTGGAAAATACGATGTAATAGTTGTTGGAGCCGGACATGCTGGGTGTGAGGCTGCGCTTGCTGCCGCACGAATTGGGTGTGAGACGCTCTTGTTGACTTTAAATTTAGACACTGTTGCACATATGCCTTGTAATCCTTCTCTTGGGGGACCAGCCAAAGGTCATTTGGTTCGAGAAATAGACGCTTTAGGCGGCCAAATGGGAATTATCGCAGATGAGACATCCTTACAGGTCAAAATGCTGAATACTGGAAAGGGACCGGCTGTTCATGCGTTGAGAATCCAATCTGATAAGCAGGCCTATCAAACTCATATGCGCAATTCTTTACTCTCTCAAGTAAAATTGACTGTTATTCAAGGGTTAGTTGAACGACTTGTCGTAGAGAATGGTGCGGTGAATGGTGTAGTGACTCATACAGGAGCACGATTTAAATCAGCCAATGTTGTCTTAACAAGTGGTACCTATTTGCGTGGAAGGATTATCATTGGTGATTCTATGTATCAAGGAGGACCTAACGGACAGATGCCTGCAATGTCACTGTCTGATTCGCTCAAAGAGTTTGGAGTTGAATTAGGAAGATTTAAAACAGGAACACCGCCCCGAATACATCGTCAGTCCGTTGATTATTCTAAATTTCGTATACAACCGGGTGACGAGACTCCTTGGCGTTTTTCCTTTATGCCTACAGTTAGCACTTTTTGGCAAGGGGACACTTCAAAACAAGTAGCATGTTGGCTGGGATATACAGCTAACAAAACCCACGATATTATACGTGATAACCTCTATCGCGCCCCTTTATATTCAGGTAAAATTGAGGGTATAGGTCCTCGTTATTGCCCTTCAATTGAGGATAAAGTTGTACGTTTTGCAGAACGAGAAGCGCATCAAATATTCTTAGAGCCTGAAGGATGGCAAAGCGAGGAGCTTTATGTTGCGGGCCTATCAACTAGCATGCCTGAAGAGGTACAAGTTAAAATATTACAAAGTATTTCTGGTTTAGAGCATGTCCAAATGTTACGGCCTGGGTATGCAATTGAGTATGATTATGTTCTGCCTCACCAACTTTCTCTTAGCTTAGAAGTTCGCCAATTAAAAGGATTATTTACTGCTGGTCAGTTAAATGGAACTTCTGGGTATGAGGAGGCGGCTGCTCAAGGTTTAATGGCTGGAATTAATGCCGCACTGCGTGCATTAAATAGTGATCCTTTTGTCCTACGTCGTTCTGATGGTTATGTAGGGGTTCTAGTGGATGATCTAGTTACAAAAGGGGTCAAAGAGCCTTATCGGCTTTTAACATCTCGAGCTGAATACAGACTTGTTCTCAGACAAGATAATGCTGATTTAAGGTTGACTGAAAAAGGCAGGTCAATTGGACTGGTCGATGAGGAACGCTGGCAACGGTTCGATAAAAAAAAGATTAACTTTGAGAGTATCAAAGTGCTTTTAAAAGCTACCTTTTTCTCTCCTTTAAGTGAAGAACTTCAAAAAGTTATGATTGAGGCAAAATCTACTCCGACACGAGGAGGAATTAGTGCTCAAGATTTAATTCGCAGGCCGGAGATTTCTCTTAAACATTTAATTAAGCTCCTTCCAGAGTTAGACAGCTATGATATGGAAGTGTTGGAAGAGGCCGAGATCGAAGCAAAGTATTCTGGTTATATTGAAAAACAATGGGCTGATATCGAAAAGTTTTCCAAGTTAGAAGAAAGAATACTGCCCATAACCCTCAATTATGAAGAAATTAGAGGCTTATCTACGGAAGGAAGACAAAGACTTATGGAAGTAAATCCTTTAAATTTGGGACAAGCATCTCGTATTACTGGAGTAAGCCCTGCAGATATTTCAGTTTTACTTGTTTCCCTAGAACAGCGGCGTAGAAGGGAGAAGTAATGGGTGTTCAATGAGTATGCGACCCTGATTAAAGGGTTAACCTATAGGCACATAGGGTGTGAATTAACGGAGTTACAAGTTAATCAACTTTGCCAATTTGGTGATCTCTTACTTGAGTGGAACCAGAGATTAAATTTAACGAGGATTACTGATCCTCAAGAAGTGATTTTAAAGCACTTTATCGATTCGATGGTTCTTGCGAAATTCATCCAAGGCATTCATTTAGCCGACTTGGGTACGGGAGCAGGGTTTCCTGGTATTCCTTTAAAAATTATGCGTCCAGAACTGAAAGTTGTACTAATAGATTCTTTAAAGAAGAGATTAGATTTCCTTGACGTTGTTATTGAGAAGTTAGACTTACAAGACATTAATACAATTCATGCCAGAGCTGAAGATTTTGGAAGAGATAGAAAATACAGGAGGCATTTTGACACAGTTAGTTCGCGTGCAGTGGCCCGTTTACCAACTCTATTAGAGTATGCTCTTCCTGTCCTTAAAATTGAAGGGCGTTTTCTTGCTGCTAAAGGACTTCAGGCCGATCAAGAATTGGCAGAATCAGGTAGGGCTTTGAAAATTCTAGGTGGCATGTCAGAGGGAATTGCACATTTTAATTTGGGAAGCAGTGCGGAACATAGAGCTGTTATTTTAATCCGAAAGGTTGGACAAACCCCTTCACAATACCCGCGTAAGGCAGGAACCCCCTCGAAAAGTCCTATTGTTTGATGTTTTTTTAGTTATCGTCATCTACTTCTTTATATGTAATACTCTTTTTATGATGGACAGTGAAGGAAAATGACGATAGAACGTCGAATTTATGAATCATAGTAATTATTAGTGGAGTTATAGGGGTGGGCAATTTGGAAGAATCACAAAATCATGGGCTAGGTAAAATGAATGATAATCCAGTTTCTATAACAGACACTGGCAGGAGAACTAGGGGCACTGCAAAGAGAGCTAGGAAAGGGCTAAGTTTCAAAAAGAGTAAAAAGTTTTATATTTCTTTAGGACTAATTCTTACTGTATTAGTACTTGCTACTCTCTCATCTCTGCTTTATACTTGGGACCGCCATCTTATAGCAGAAGGTGTCTCTGTTTCAAACATGAATGTTGGTAATATGACTCTAGAACAAGCAAAAGAGACAATGGATAATGAAATTAAACGTTTGATTGGACAAAATGTAACACTCAAAGTTGATCAATATTCACAAAATGTTAGCTTTCAAGATTTAGGTCTTGTAGTTTCTGCTGATTCAGCATTGAAGGAGGCCTATGAGATTAGCAGGAATGGTTCAATTGCGAACAATTTGATCAATAAATTGTCTACTTCTAAAAAAGGAATAAATTTTACTTTAAGTCAAGAGTGGGATGACGATAAATTACTGCAGAAGCTTAACCAAAACTTGGAATCTTTTAATAAGCCAGCTGTAGATGCTTTTTTTGAGATTTCTTCTCAAAATTCAATGGTTATCAAAAAGGAGCAAATTGGACGTGTTATTGATACAGACGATTTAGTTTCTAAAATTAAACAAATAGACGTTTTTACTAAGGATCCAGAAGTCACTGTAAAATATAAAGAGCAACTACCTCTCTTAACAGCAGCTCAATTAGAGGATCAAAAAATTACTGGTTTATTAGCGAGTTATTCAACTCGTTTTGACCCAACGCAGACCGCAAGATCAGGAAATGTACGTTTGGCGGCAATAGCGATGGATAAAAAAATAATCAAGCCCGGGGATACCTTATCTTTTAATAAGATCGTGGGCGAAAGAACTGTAGATGCAGGTTATAAAGATGCCTATATCATCGTTAACGGTAAATTTGTTCCTGGATTAGCGGGAGGAATATGTCAAGTTTCCAGCACTTTGTATAACACTGGATTACTTGCAAATTTATCCGTCACTCAGAGAAGCAATCACGATTTGGCTATTTCTTATGTTCCACTCGGACAAGATGCTACGGTAGCTTATCCGGACCTGGATTTAAAATTTAATAATAACACAGGCGGATATTTACTCGTACGCACTAAAATGAGTAATAATGCAGTTACTATCGAGTTGTACGGAAAGGTAGTTCCTGGACAGGAAATACTCATTTCGGATACAATTGAATCTGTTATTCCTTTTGAAGAACAGCGACTTGTTGATGAGACTCTTGCTCATGGCGAGTCGATTATTAAACAGGAAGGTCAGCCTGGATATTTTGTTAAATCTTTTCGTACTATTAAAGTGAATGGAGAAGTAATTAAAACTGAGACTCTTAAAGAGAGCCGATACTCACCGTTACCAAAAATTATTGCTGTTGGAGCATAATTAAATGATTATTTTTTATATTTTTAAAAAAAGCGTTAAATACGCTTTTTTTATTGGGGGGGGTTTGATACTATCATAGAGTATAGTATTTATTAATGTTTTAGTAATGAGTGATGAAGGAAGTGTGGGCTATTGATAACTAGGGTTGTCGCTATCGCTAATCAAAAAGGTGGTGTCGCTAAGACTACAACGGCGATCAATTTGAGTGCTTGTTTGTCTGAACTTGGAAAACGCGTTCTGCTTTTAGATTTGGATCCACAAGGAAATGCTACCAGTGGTATGGGAGTTGCCAAAAATAAGCTTACTCATTGTATATATGACGTTCTTATAAATGACGTCCCTCTGGATCAAGTCATAATGAAAACTGAACAAAAACGTTTAGAGGTTGTTCCTGCTCGAATTGAATTGGCAGGTGCAGAAATAGAACTAGTCACACAGAATTCCCGTGAGAGTAAGTTGAGAAATGCTATCGAAAGTGTCAAGAGCGAATATGATTTTATTCTTATTGATTGCCCACCATCATTAGGGCTTCTTACCTTGAATGCTTTAACAGCAGCTACGGATGTTATTATTCCGATCCAATGTGAATACTACGCACTTGAGGGGTTAACTCTCTTGATGAACACATTGGATAGAGTTCGCAAACATCTCAACCCTAAATTAAATATTTTAGGTGCCCTTCTAACGATGTTTGATGCTCGTACTAATCTTTCTATTCAGGTCGTTGATGAAGTTAAAAAATATTTTCCACAGAAAGTCTTCCGGAATATTGTGCCACGAAATATTCGTCTTAGTGAAGCTCCCAGTCACGGAAAGGCAATTAATACTTACGATTCTCGTTCTAGAGGTGCAGAAGTATATCGTGATTTAGCGAAGGAGGTCTTAGAACGTGTCTAAAAAGGGACTAGGCCGAGGACTTCAAGCATTACTTCCTGATGAAATAGGTGACGATCCAAGCATCAAGGAAATTCTTATTTCTCTTATTGATCCTAATCCAAAACAACCTCGAACAGAATTTGAACCACAAGCGTTAAATGATCTTGCAGATTCGTTACGTCTCCATGGCCTTTTACAGCCAATTTTAGTAAGGCCAGCTGGAGAGCGATATTTCGTTATTGCTGGTGAACGACGTTTAAGAGCCGCCAAAATTGCCGGTCTAACTGCAATCAAATGTATAGTCCAAGTTTGCAGTGATCAAGAAATGGCTGAACGAGCTTTGATTGAAAATATTCAACGTTCAGATTTGTCTCCAGTCGAAGAAGGCTTAGCCTATGAAAGATTGATTAATGAATATGGGTTAAGTCAAGAACAAGTTTCACAGCGTGTTGGAAAAGCACGAACAACTGTGACTAATCTTTTGCGTGTGATACAGTTACCTGAGACAGTTCTCGACTTACTTAGAAATAATTTGATTTCTCTAGGTCATGCTAAGGTATTACTTGGAGTTAAAGATACTTCATTACAGGTACTAACCGCACAAAAGACTGCAAAAGAACAATTGTCTGTTCGAGATACCGAAAATCTTATTAATAGGCTTACGGAAAAAGTTGAAAAGGATAAACTTACTCCCGAACGGTATCCCCTACTCCATAGTGTTCAAGATAAATTAAGGACCAGTTTTCAGACCAAAGTTATTGTTAAAGGAGATTATAAACGCGGTCGTATAGAGGTGCAATATTTTTCCGAAGATGAGTTAAATCGGCTTTTAGAATTATGGAATATCAACATTGAATAATTTTTATTGACTTGCGTCGACACAAGGTATATAAGATCGTCGTAGTCTTCTACACTGATATTTTAGATAAGTGCCTGCAACCATAAACATAATATATAGTATTGAATTATTACACCGCCGTGGATGTTATAGGTCTCGTGATGGGGGAAAGCGACTGCTGGCTATGAACTGAATAATGCCAATGACCATTTGTCAATCTAAGATGGTTAAGAGTAGAGCACTCCCATATTTAAGCAAGGTTTTGGTATGGCTTAAATGCTCCATTGGTTAAGGACGTTGAGTTTAACCGCATGGATGGTGGGAAGGGTATTTTTAAAAATCTTATCACTTTACTCTAGCTAGTAATGAATGTTCCACGTGGAACATTTACCTACTAATTTGAGTTTGCTAATTTATCAAAAGTCTAGGTTTTGTAAAGGTTTACGATTAGTTTTACGGAATATATGTGCATAAAAAAACAACCTTTGGTGTCAAAAACCATGTACATAGAGGTAATAATGATTCATCGTTAACCAATTAATTCACGTTAGACCCGGTCGGGCTTGTCCCACAATCGTACGCGCGTAGGATTGTGGGACAAGCCGAGTAAAGGGGTTTGATAGCAAATTATAATTACCATATTAACATAATTGAATAGCTAGTTAAGAAATGTTCCACGTGGAACATATGGGCGCATTTAATTAGAAAGGAGGGAATATAGTTGTTGGGTACCGTCGTTAATACAGTAGCTATATTAATTGGAGGTCTGTTAGGATTGTTGTTTGGACAGACCCTGCCTGATAAAATCAAAAAAACCGTGATTCAAGGAATTGGTCTTGCAGTCTTGCTGATTGGGGTAAGTATGGCCTTGCAAACTAAAAACACTTTAGTAGTTATTGCAAGTTGGTATTAGGTGGAATCGTAGGGGGATTAATTGACATAGAATACCAGATGCAAAAATTTGGACAAATGCTTGAGCGCAAACTATCAAAAAATGGGCAAACAGCGGGATTCACAAAGGCATTTGTAACAGCAAGCTTGATATACTGTGTTGGCGCGATGGCTATTATGGGTGCATTCAAGAGCGGACTTACAGGCAACAACACAATACTTTACGCGAAGGCAATGTTAGATGGAGTAACTGCATTAGTATTTGCTTCGTCAATGGGAATTGGAGTATTAGCTTCAGCAATTCCAGTCTTCATATATCAAGGGTTGTTAACTCTTTCGGCGGAACTATTGCAAGGAGTTCTATCGCCACAGGTCATTACTGAAATGGGTGCTACCGGAGGGTTACTCATTGTAGGAATTGGCTTTAATATTTTAGAAATAAAAGAGATTAAAGTGGGCAATCTATTACCAGGATTATTTATTGCAATTCCATTAACTGTTCTGTTTACAAGACTACATTTAGGTATGTAAGGATAATAAGTACAGAAAGGCATTTTAGGTAAGAAATATACTATTATTTGAAATGTTGGTTAAGTCGAAATTGAAAGGAAGTGAATAAACCTGGTTTATGGTAGTTAATTAGGAAGCGAGAGGCTTTCAATCTACCACTTTGTTTAGTCGACAAGGAGAAAATTGGAACATAACTAGTTCGGATTTAAAAACCAGGCAAAGAATTGGCAATGCTAGAGGGTATAATGCCTTTATATTGGTGGATTGTAAGTGTCTTAGCTTTTTTAGTACTTATTGTGTTTATACTATCGATTGCACTATATCGTCGAATGAAACGTTTTGAAGGTTCATATATAAGCTTGCAGAAGTTTATGAATGGAAAACAAATAGATGAATTACTGAATGAGTATGTTCATAAAGTTGATGAAATAGAGAAGAATGTTGATAAATGTAATCAAAGGCTTACTCCAATTGAACTAAAATTAAGGGCCAGCATAGATCGTGCCGAATTACTGCGTTTCAGGGCCTTTGAAGATGTAGGCAGCGACTTAAGCTTTGCAGTTGCGTTCTTGAATCAAGACTGTAACGGACTAGTTATTAGCTCCATTTACAGCCGAGAGGAAGCAAGAATATATGCCAAACCGATTAATGGAGGACAGTCGGTCTACTCCCTTTCAGATGAAGAAAAAGAGGTTATATCAAAAGCGATGATTGGGCAACAAAAAATCTAAGTCATCTCTTATACTTAAACACGTACTTTTAAGTAAGAACGAATTATTAGAGAACTGATATTTTCTGACAATCGCCAGACTAAGTTGAGACGGGTATTTTGCAAAACCATATATTCCATGAATCCGCCCACATTAACAATGCCCGTCATGTGGGCTTCGCCTATTTCTGGAAGAGATTTATTAACACCTGACCCCGGTTTTAAAGGTCCATCCGCAAGTGTAATGCAGCCGATAGAATCTAAACGTCCTAAACAGGCATCAACTGCAATAATGAATGGATTTGTAAAACTGTGTTGAATACTACATATGTTCTGTTCAAGATTAGTCGCATGTACAGGGTCATCTAATGTGCCATAGACATTAAGATGAGGTAATTTAAGGCGAGAAAGGTGTGTGCCAATTAATGGTCCTAAAGCGTCACCCGTCGAGCGATCAGTTCCGATGCACAAAATAACAGCTGGGCGTTTCTGAGTGGAAACAAATAGGTCAGATAGCCGCATTTCAAGTTTTGCTTTAGCAGTATAATCATCTACGTGGGCCTTAATTTTCTGGGTCTCAGTAAATAATGAAATTAAACTCACAAGCAACCTCCTTTCCTTAAATCACTAAAAATATAGCATTCTCTAAATTATTTCCCAAAAGATATAAATTTTATGCATGAGTTACTTATTCCGGCCATAAGCATGATGGCGAGGAGGGAGTAATCATGCAGTGGAAAACGACATTTCAGGTAGCTGCAACCTATGTGGGAGCAGTCATGGGAGCTGGATTTGCATCAGGACAAGAAATTCAGCAATTTTTTGCCCGCTTTGGTTATTGGGGCTTAGCAGGAGTTGTACTTAGTTCTGTGCTTTTTTCGCTACTAGGATGTGGCATGTTAGACTTACAAATTCGTTGGAAAATTAGATCCTATAATGACTTCTTTGACTATTTATTGGGCCCCCGTTTGGGGAGATGGGCAGATATGCTCGTAAGTGTCCTCTTATTTGTAGGAATGCTGGCAATGATATCTGGAAGTGGAGCGCTTTTTTACGAGTATTTTGGCTTCTCTAGATGGTTAGGTATTCTCTTGACAGGCTGTATCATAGGACTGGCATTATGGTATCGGGGAGAAGGAGTATTATGGATAAACTCAGTCCTTATACCCTTGAAGTTCATTTTTTGCTTAGGAATTGCAACAGCTGCGATTTTTATTACAACTTCGCGAGACTGCGAACCTATCGTAATGCTCGCAAATCCCATTGTGAGTAATTGGGTGGTCTCCGCCATCTTATACGTGTCATTTAATGTAACTCTAGCCATGGTGGTATTTGCATCGCTGGGGCGAGAAATTCAAAAAGCTGGTGCACGCTTGGGAGCAATTGTAGGAGGGATAGCTCTGGGGCTTTTTGCATTCTCTATAGGAGCGTCTTTACTTCGTTTCCCAGATATATTGGGTCTAGAAATACCTATGGTTGGAATTGCAGGTAAGTTAGGAGATTGGCCAGCCTTTTTCTACGTCGTTGTCTTATGGTTAGCAATGATTACGGCAGCAGTAGGCAATGGTTTCAGCCTTGTCAGCAGGGTGGTTGATTCTGGAAGGTTAAGCTATGGTAAGGCAACGCTTATATTATTTATTCTCCTCTTACCGATAGCAGGGGTTAAATTCTCCCAGATTGTACAACTGGTATACCCTCTGTTTGGCTATTTGGGTCTCGTTTTTATGCCGACAATTCTCTATTTCTGGAGAAAGGGTTATTGATTGACGAAAATAGCGATTTGCTTTACAAGTATAATTTTTGCTATAGTAGATTAGGTTTAGCATGATGATAATTAGTTGTTCACATATTGTGTTATAGAATATAATTGTTGCCAAACAGCACGATAACAAAGGGTGAGCCTGTTGAAATCTTTATATGATAGAGGATTAGATCATTTGGAAGCGCGAGACTATGATGAGGCTGAAGCAACCCTGAAAGAATACCTTACTAAAAATCCAACCAATGCAATGGCTTATAATAAACTAGGTGTTGCTTTAGCCAAAAGGCTAAACCGTAATGAGGCAAAGCAATGCTTCAAAGAAGCATTGAATCACGATGCTAGGCATGTACATGCCTTAAATAACCTGGGTAATATTGCTCGGGAAGAGGGGGATTTAGAACAAGCAGTGGCGTATTATCAGAAAGCAATTCGCATTGATCCTGACTATTCGATACCCCATAATAATTTGAGCGTGGTATACAAGCAGCTTCACCGTTATGGAGATTTCATTCGTGAGATAAAAACAGCAAAACGATTAGAAAATAAGAAGGCTCTTAATCCTAAAGAACAAACCTTCATGAGTTGGCTCAAAGAATTGTGGTCTAAGAGACGTAAGTGAACTCGCTCAACTAAAGCTAAACATTGAGACTATATCACCCAAGCAAAACATGGAATACCCTCATTATAGAAGTGGGATTCATGAACTGGATAAGGGGAAAGAAGATGGATGAACGGCATTATTTAGTAGGGACAGCTGGGCATGTGGATCACGGTAAAACACAGTTGATTCGGGCCCTTTCCGGTATGGATACAGACCGTCTAAAAGAAGAAAAACAACGTGGTATCTCTATCGAACTGGGTTTTGCACATATGTTGTTGCCAAGCGGAAGGCAAGTAGGAATGATTGATGTCCCTGGGCATGAACGCTTTGTTCGTCAGATGTTGGCAGGGGCAAGCGGCATGGATATTGTGTTACTTGTCATTGCTGCTGACGAAGGGATTATGCCCCAAACCCAAGAACATTTGGATATTTTAACATTGTTAGGGATCCCCCGAGGGATTGTAGTTCTAAATAAAACAGACCTTGTGGATGAAGATTGGCTTGAACTGATGGCAGAAGAGGTCCACGAAAAACTTAAAAAAACTGTATTTAACCAGGCACAAATATGTTGTGTTTCTGCCCAAACAGGTGAAGGTATAGATGAACTCCGAAAAATAATTGATGATTTATTATCTGAAGTTGAAAGTAAAAAATCGACTGGTCCAGTGAGAATGCCAATTGACAGGGTTTTTAGCATTCAAGGTTTTGGTACAGTTGTGACAGGAACCTTGCATAGTGGCACTATGGGATTAGGCCAAGAGCTGGCAATTGAGCCTAGCCACATAATTGCTAAGGTGCGTTCACTTCAAGTTTATAAAAATAAAGTAAGCTCTGCAGGAGCTGGACAAAGGGTAGCAGTAAATCTCGCCGGAGTAGATGTTGCAGAAGTTGAACGAGGTTCAGTTCTTGTAAAACCAAAGACATTTAAAGTAGGAAAGATTTTAGATTTGAAAATAACAAATCTTCCTTCCGCAGAAAAGCCCTTAGTCCAAAGACAGCGAGTTCGTTTTCATCTTGGGACAACAGAGGTTTTAGGACGGATACATCTTTTGGAACAGGAAACCATACCCCCCGGGGAGGAGGGTTTCGCCCAAATACTGCTTGAAGAACCCGTTCTTGCTGCGCCAGGCGACCGTTTTGTGTTAAGGTTTTATTCGCCTACTCATACGATTGCTGGCGGTAAAATACTGAGCGTAGCAGAGTTTAAGCTAAAACGGTTTAAAGAAAGTGTATTGGACCAAATGAAGGTTAAGGACCAAGGGGATCCGCTTGACCTTTTAGAAAGAGAGATGAACGAACCTAGAAGCGTTGTAGATATTGCAGTTCGCTTGCATGTAAATTCAGCTGATTTAGAAGATAATCTAAAATCTCTGGAAGAATCAGAACGAACGGAAATTTGGATGGAAGATGACGTCTGTCTCTACTGGGGAAAGGCGTCAGCAGAAGCTTGGAGGTCAAAACTAATTGGGGTTGTAAGGGCTCACGAAGAGGAATACCCCTTGCGGGGAGGGATCAGCAGAGAGGAATTAAAAACACGCCTCGGAATAACTTGGACACACCGACGTTGGCAAACGATTCTAGAGCAAGGAGATGCACGTAACTTTTATCGTATTTATGGGAGCAAAGTTAGAACAAACGAAGGAGTGCAACTTCCTCATGAAGTTATTAAACGACTTGATGGATTACGAGCTATTTGGCAAAACGTCAAACTAATGCCGCCTGAATTAGGAACAGTAGCTGAAACATGTGGAATACCCAAGGCGGAGATACAAGAATACGCAGGGTACTTATGTGAGCAAGGAGAATGGGTCTCTATCACTGGATTCTATTTTAGGAGTGATGATATACAACAGGCTAAGTTAAGTTTGTTAGAGGTTTTAAAAATAAAAGGGGAAGTTGGAGTCGCCGAGGTTCGAGAGTTATGGGAAACATCTCGAAAATATTCAGTCCCTTTACTAGAGTATTTTGATCAACAACGCCTAACACAACGTAAGGGAGATAAAAGGACTCTCTATTGATCTTTAGTTGAACGAGTTCACCAGTTAGTTTTGAACATAAAAAACAAATTATATAGAGAGTAAGCAACCTTTTTGATTCACTTAAAGTTACTTACTCTTTTATATTCATCTAGTTAACACGCTAAAAATCCCAGTAATTACCGATTGGATACCTATTAAAATTAGCGACACTTTGTACAGTATGGCTTGTCAAATGGTATTATAATATATAGAATATATAATTAGAGGTTTGTTATCTAACAGCCTCTGACTAAAGGGGAACCTGATCAATAGAGTTGTCATTTGATTGGGATTTTTATTAATAGTTGTACAAGTTTAAAACTACTTCGGGTGCATATTAATTTGGAGGTGAATTGAGGAAAAGTAATCAAATCAGAACGTAAGAATACAGATGAATTATTTAAAGGCGGAAAAGAAAGATTGAAAAAGAAAGGTCGATAAGGGCCTATATAGAGAGGGGTATAAAGATGAGAAGAATGTTTTCAATAGCGACTGCAGCCTTATTAAGTCTTGCTCTCGTAACCGGTTGCGGAGCAACTGGCGGACAAAAGTCGGCTGAAGTTATTAAGGTTGGTGGAAACTTAGAGCTTAGTGGAGGGGCAGCTGCTTTTGGACAATATGCAGAGAAAGCTATTAAGTTAGCGTTTGATCAGCAAAATGCTAAAGGTGGAGTACTTGGAAAGCAATTAGAATACGTATCTGCGGATAATAAGTCTGACCCTGGAGAATCGACCGTAGCTTCAACTAAGCTTGCAACACAAAATAAAGTAGTTGCCATACTTGGACCTATGACTAGTGGAAATACTTTAGCTGCTGTTCAAGTGGTTACAGATAGCAAAGTTCCTTTGATAACTCCAACAGGAACATCGGACAATGTTACATTTGAAAACGGAAAAGTAAAACCATGGATCTTCCGGGCCTGTTTTATTGACCCTTTCCAAGGTCAAGTAGCCGCTAATTTTGCAACGGATACACTTAAAGCAAAGACCGCGGCCCTTTTTATTGACCAAAAGGGAGATTACTCCAAAGGTTTAGCTACTTCTTTCAAGGAGAATTTCGAAAGATCGGGCGGTAAAATTGTTGAAGAAGAACAGTATGTTGCTGGCAGTGATTTAGATTTCCGTGCTACGTTGGTACGTATCAAAGCTTCTAATCCAGATGTGGTTTTTGTCCCTGGATATTATCAAGAAGTCGGACTAATCGTTAAGCAAGCTCGTGAAATGGAGATGAAGCAAACATTCATGGGCGGAGATGGTTGGGGCTCCCCGCAATTAGTGGACGTTGCTGGAGCAGCAGCTCTTGAGAATACTTATTATGTCAACCATGGAGCAATGGATGATCCAGGAATGACCCAATTTATTAAAGACTTCAAAGAAAAATATAGTTCTGAACCCGATACCTTTGCGGCGTTGGGCTATGATACGGCAAACCTCTTAATTAAAGCGATCGAGAATGCTGGAGGTACAGAATCCGAAAATTTGAGGAGTGCTCTGGAAAACATGAAGGGCTTCCAAGGCATCAGTGGAGAATTGAATGTAGATCCAGCGACTCACAACCCAGTCAAAAGTGCCGCCATCTTGCAATTTAAAGACGGCAAGAGTGTATTTATGACAAAGGTAAATCCAAAATAATAACCGAACTCTAGTAAATCTTATCTAACCATCGGATAAAGTTACAATTGTTACAAAAAAAGGAGGGAGGACAAACCCTCCCTCCTTTTTGTAGAAAGTCAGACTCCCATGCCTGCCTGTGGTATACGAAACGGATGGAGAACTTCTCACTAAGATCTATAGTATTATAGAGTTTCCATGAATGAAAAGTATAAACTGACTGTACCAGTCAGTTTATACTTTCTGAAAGGTCCCTTCTCGCCATCCTATCCTGCAAGAAGGCTAATCCGTGCGAAGACAGTAGTCTTAGGGCTGCAGGGACACTCGGCTGTCCTTGGCCAGCGGTCCCTTCCCTCTTTCCATGACGGCGTTACAAAACTTAAACATCTTGTTCAAGTCATGGCAGGAATCTGTTAATTGCGCGAGTCATTTTCTTAAATAGTTATTCGGAGTTGGGAGTTGAAAAGATGGGAAATGTAACTGAGCAAGTATTGCAACAGATAGTGAATGGTCTGTCGCTAGGAAGTATCTACGCTTTAGTTGCTCTAGGCTATACCATGGTCTACGGTATTATTAAGCTTATAAACTTCGCTCACGGCGATGTAATGATGGTCGGAGCGTATGCCGGATGGTTTGCGACAACGACACTGCATTTGTCGTTTATTCCAGCGTTACTTATAGCAATGGTTGTAAGCGCAATCCTTGGCGTTTTGATTGAACGGATTGCTTATAAACCTTTGCGCAACGCTACACGGATTGCATCATTGATTACGGCTATTGGAGTTTCGTTTTTCTTGGAGTATGGGGGAATGTTAGTTGTATCTCCTCAGATGCGTACTTATCCTCCTGTTTTTCCCGATACGATTTGGAATGTCGGTGGGATTATCATTAAATATGGCGATATCGTCATGATTCTTACCTCGATCATTCTTATGATACTTTTACATGTCATTGTAAAGTATTCAAAGATAGGAAAAGCAATGCGTGCGGTATCTTTTGATAATGAAGCAGCTCTGCTGATGGGAATTAATGTAAATAACACGATTTCAGCGACTTTTGCAATCGGATCTGCACTTGCCGCTGCAGCTGGGGTACTAATGGGGGTATACTTTAATACCATTAATCCTTTAATGGGAATCATCCCTGGACTTAAGGCGTTTGTGGCTGCAGTCCTAGGGGGTATCGGGATTATTCCTGGTGCAATGGTCGGAGGATTCTTCTTAGGGCTTACAGAATCCTTTGTCAGCGGTCTGGGAGCCTCGACTTGGCGAGATGCGGTAGCATTTCTAATTCTAATTCTTGTTCTCATCATTAAGCCAAGCGGGCTCTTTGGTAAGAACATCCGTGAGAAAGTGTAGGTGACAAACATGGGTAAGCGAATTAATCGTCAAAGTGTTGTAACCTTACTGGGGGTACTGCTTGTTTATGCCATCGTTCAGGGCAGTATTCTAATGGATATTTTACCTCCTTTTGTAGCTCTTACTTTGATCCAGGTTTGTATCTTTATCATTCTATCGACTAGTTTAAACTTGATTAATGGGATAACCGGTCAGTTTTCAATTGGACATGCAGGTTTTATGGCTATTGGGGCATACATGGCTGCGATTGTTGTTGTTAAATTTCAAGGGCCGCTTATGCTGGCGCTTCTTGCTGGGGCACTTGTGTCCGCATTGGCGGGTTTTTTGATTGGGCTGCCTACGTTACGGCTTAAGGGAGACTATCTAGCGATTGCTACCCTTGGATTTGGGGAAATTGTACGAATTATCTTTTTGAATATGGAGTATGTCGGAGGGGCTTCAGGATTTTCAGTGCCGAAAACTATTACTTGGACATGGGCTTTTTGGCTCATGGTTATAAGTGTTGTCATTATTCGGAACTTTATTTATTCTACGCACGGTCGAGCATGCATCTCTATTCGTGAGAACGAAATCGCTGCAGATGTCATGGGTATTAATACTACTAAGTATAAGATCATGGCGTTCACAATTGGGGCCTTCTTTGCTGGATTAGCGGGTGGAATTTATGCCAATTATCTATACATTATTCAGCCATTAACGTTCAGTTTTCTTAAATCCTTTGATATTTTAGTTATGGTTGTACTTGGAGGGTTAGGAAGCTTGACGGGCAGCATTCTTGGAGCAGTGGTGATGACGGTTGTTTCCGCCGCATTATCTGGTTGGCCGGAATGGCGACTTGTGATTACTGCTATACTTTTGATAGTAATGATGATTTTTAGGCCGAAGGGACTATTAGGAACTAAAGAATTTAGCTTAAGTTTCCTCGGAAAGAAGGGTGAGAAAAATGCCTCTTCTAAAGATTGAAAAACTCTCTAAGTCGTTTGGTGGATTAAAAGCAGTTTCAAATCTAAATATTGAGATTAACGAAGGGGAACTGATCGGATTAATAGGTCCGAACGGGGCCGGAAAAACTACGGCTTTTAATTTACTCACAGGAGTATACGAACAAACAGAAGGAAAAATATTGTTTCAGGATAAGGATATGAGAGGGCTTAAACCCTATCATGTCACCCAGCGAGGAATGGCACGGACATTTCAAAATATCCGATTATTTAGCGATTTGAGCGTCATAGATAATGTCAAGATTGCCTACCATCAACGAAGCTCATACGGAATCTTTAGTGCGTTCCTTCGCCTTCCAAGCTATTACGTCGGGGAAGAAGAGATGCAACGAAAGGCTATGGAGTTGTTAAAGATCTTTAATCTTGACCATAAGGCAGAAGAAATTGCGAAGAATTTGCCTTATGGTGAACAACGACGCTTAGAGATTGCTCGTGCCCTGGGAACTGAGCCCAAACTCCTATTGCTGGATGAGCCTGCTGCAGGTATGAATCCTCAAGAAACACATGACCTGATGAATCTTATTCGTTGGATACGGGAAAAGTTTAAGCTTACGATTCTGTTAATCGAGCATGATATGTCTTTAGTTATGGGTGTGTGTGAACGCATCTATGTTTTAGATTACGGAATGATTATAGCTCAAGGGGCACCAGATGAAATCAAGAGCAATCCCAAAGTCATTGAGGCTTATCTAGGGGAGGAGGTTGTCTGATGCTTGTCCTTGAAGATGTCAATGTTTACTATGGTGCCATTCATGCCCTTAAAGGGATTTCCCTCGAGGTTAATCAGGGCGAAATTGTAACCCTAATCGGCTCAAATGGTGCAGGGAAAAGTACAAGTCTTAAGACTATTTCGGGATTGTTGCGACCGAAAGATGGCAAGGTAATGTTTAAAGGTGCAGACCTGGCCAGTATAGCTCCACAAACTATTGTTGCCCAGGGAATATCTCAGGTTCCAGAAGGACGGCGAGTATTTGCCAATATGACTGTTATCGAGAACTTGGAACTTGGGGCATACTTGCGTAAAGACAAGTCAGGTATTAAAGAAGATATGAAACGAGTATATGAGTTATTTCCACGTTTGCTTGAAAGGAAGAACCAACTTTCGGGTACCTTATCTGGAGGAGAACAACAAATGCTAGCGATGGGTCGAGCCCTAATGTCCAAACCCCAGTTGCTTCTTCTCGATGAACCTTCAATGGGTTTAGCTCCTATCTTGGTAAAACAAATATTCTCAATCATAAAGGAAATTAATGCTAGCGGAACAACGATTTTACTTGTAGAACAGAATGCTCATATGGCGCTTTCTATAGCCAACCGGGCTTACGTATTAGAGACAGGTAAAATTGTGCTTTCAGGAGATGCTAAACAATTAGCGGCTAGTGAAGAAGTCCGTAAGGCCTACTTAGGAGGCTAAATGCATATATAAAGACAAGGCAGAGCAGATCTTCAAATCTGCCCCGTCTAGCCATCACGGCACTATGCCATCGATGGCGGTGTACTAACCTCGAACATCTTTGTTCGAGTCATGGCGGTGCTCTAATCTCAACCATTCTTGGTTGAGTTTTGGTAACAGGGGCACTTGACCTTATGGAAATAACAAAAGCGGCTTCTAAGCATCTGCCGGCTACACTAGCTTGGTGCCAAAGAGTGACATTAACAAGGCCGAGATCTAAAGTGGAAAGGGGTAATTGTAATGTATGTTCGTCAATTTATGACAGCTCAAGTTTTCACAGTCACTCCCGAAAAAACTATTGCTGATACAATGGCTCTTATGCGAGAAAAGAAGATTAGCCGAATGCCGGTCGTAGAAAAGGGGAAACTTGTTGGATTAGTAACAGATGGGGATCTTCGCGAGGTCTCTCCTTCCCCGGCAACAACTTTGAGTATTTTTGAACTCAACTATCTTATAGCTAAAACTCCTATCCGTGAAGTAGCGATTAAAAAGGTTGTGACCTGTCACCCCGACACTCAAATTGAGGACGCAGCTTTGCTAATGCGAGATCACAAAATTGGAGGATTGCCTGTCGTTGATGGAGGCAAGGTAGTCGGGATTATCACGGGCTCAGATATAATGGATGCCTTTTTAGATATTATGGGATTTCGTAGCCCAGGACAGCGCGTAATGATTGAAACTAAGGATCAAGTTGGTGTTATGCTAGATCTTGCTCTATCAACCAAGGAGTTTGATGTTAATATTGGAAGTTTAGCCGTATATCATCTCAGAGATAATCAAATTCAAATTCTTGCACGCCTCCAAGGTGATCAAGTAGCTGAAGTTGAAGCGTCCCTGAAAAAAAAAGGATACAAGATTAAAAAATAGAGGTTAGCGGACGACTAAAGAAAGCACTGAAGTGAATGTGAATTCACTCAGTGCTTTCTGTTTTTTAAATACTTTAGAAGCCATTCATCCTATTTAGGGTTTGCTAAATTCTCATAAAAGCTAGATACCAGAAGGGTTTGAGGTCATGTTCGTCGAAATTATGTGCATGGAAAAGATTCATATTATATCAAAAAGCGTGCACATGGAGGATAAAAAATGTACCGAAAACCTGATCCACAGATAACAATAGATGATTTCATCCTCCCGTTTTCGGGAAAACTCAGTGCTGATAATCGGTGGGTTCAATTAGCCAAAATTATTCCCTGGGATGAACTCGAAAAAGAATATTCGTTTATGTTTCCTAGTGACCGAGGTAATGTTGCTAAACC
>NZ_JAJDOO010000017.1 GCF_020595055.1 Desulfosporosinus shakirovi
AAATGTTATTTCGGTAAATTGACATGAAAATCGGGGTTTGGCTAGCAAGCCCTAATTATTTAACTGAATTACCCAAGGAACCCTATGAGTTAAAGAATGCTGTCACTACTTTTCCGACAAGAGACGGGGGGTGGCTTTTTTCACTTGTAGAGTTACCGAATGAAAAGGACTTAGTTGCTGTAGTCAAAGATGCCCTAAAGCCTAATCTTCTCTATGATAAGGATATTCCTTTTATGCCCATGTCCATTGCTATTGATAAGGAAAGTAATAGTTTATCCGTTATATCAGAAGACAAAATCATTCGTAACTATAAGGTTGCCCTAGGTGAAGATGACACAACTCCAGAAGGGATTCTGCGCATATCCAAAAAGGTTGTGAATCCGGATAAGAATGTTCCTAAAGCAGATAATGTGTATGGGACAAGAGCAATGGAATTGTCAAATATGAATTATGCAATACATGGCACGAATACTCCTGGGACTATTGGTGAAAATGTTTCTCAGGGCTGCATTCGAATGAATAATTCGGACATGGAAGAATTATATGCGATGATACCGCTCAATACAGCTGTTGAAATATCGAAGAATTTATCTCTTAAGAATCCGAAGGAAAAGGAAGGGATTCTTTATCCCTCTAATAAGAACCTCTATAACTCCCTTGGTGATCCAATGGAAGAAGACCTCTTAACCAATTATCATTGGGCAAATTAAATTAACTCTGAAAAGTGAATTAAAGCAAACTATATATAGATGTAATAATTAACAGAGTATTATAAATGACTTGGTTTATACTATTGATTATAAGGGTACGTATTGGTTAAGCCAAGATTTATATATGCTCCTCAAGGGGTGTATAATTAATCGGCCAAAGACTTTATATGAGGTGATAAACGCTTATATAAAATTGGAGGGAAGATTTTCAAGGGTGGGGAAAAGCTTTTTTGCAGTCCGCAAGGATTGTTTTAAGAAGGTTCCAACTTATCCTGAAAAGTCGAGCTAAGACTTTATTGGGTGTTGAGTTTTTCTTACTCAACCATATGTCTGAGGATATATGCATGTGTAAGAAATCCGGTTATATTCAGCCGGGAGGGTGTGTGTAGCTGGGTAGATATCTTATAAGGTTGAACAAACCATCAATTTGAGTGGTGATTTGCTCAATTATTGTCGTAAGATAATAGTTAGGTAATAAACGATTTTAATTGGTGTTAGGTGAGATCAGTACGTGCTCTTATTTATAAACCCCTAGAGATTCAAATGCCAGCACATTGTGCTGGCATTCGATGTTTAGAAGCATATACATAAAAGAAAATCAGACACTTTTCTTTAGTTTCTTTTCAGATTGTTTGTTAATCATATTCAGCAAGTTTATGGTGCGTCGATTTGCCCAACGCAGTTCAGTAGCAACAACAGATACTTCCATTAAAGCCCGTAAATAGAAGACGCCGCAAACTTTACGATTCCAATCATCAACGGCACGGTCAAATAATTCCCAATACACTATATCCTCCGTATAAGAACCTGAACCTTTCTTCTCGTTGACTCCTGAGGAGAGAGAATCAATGAGCCCGGCAAGCTTCTCATATCCAAGAGACAAGATATCCAGAATTTCTTTGAATTCCGCCGTGATCTCTTGCAGTTCTTCGGGGGAATAGGACTCTCTTCTTCTTGTCACTCGTTGTGCAGTCATTTGATTAATGCTTTCTCCGCGTTCGATAAAGCCTCGACAGATCTCCAATAGTCGTTCAATAAAGGGAGGATGATCGTCCATTGTCATTTCTTCTCTGGCATGCTCGTAGAGGTTAGTCACCTCATCAAGCAGGTTTTGTTGCTCTTGAGGATCAGGCCTCTGATAGTAGGTGAAATTTCCTGCATGAATGAAGGTGTTAAGGCTTTCTAGGAAATACTTTGATGTGAGTTGGACAAGATCGTTTAGAGTACTCAAAAATTTAGATTTATATCTTGGCGGGGCCAGAATTCGGTTAATAAGTAAAGCTACCCCAAGACCGACAAAGATACTGAGGGATCGGGAAAGAGCGTGGATAAGAAAGGTTTCTCGAGGAGAATCGAGGATGAATATAATTGAGACAATTCCCATAACGATTCCGTTAGGCCAACCTATCCAGTTGCAAAAGATAATCAGAAACACTACCGTAGTACCTATGAAAATAGGATTTGTACCAAAGAGTAAACCTATAATTAGGGAAAAAACGATGGCCAGCAAATGGACGCCAATCTGTTCCCAGGCATTATTTATAGATTTGCTAACAGAAGGCTGCATATTTACCACTGCGGTAATGGCTGCAAAAGACGCAGGTTCAATACTAAATACATTACAGATAAAGAGTGTTGTGGCGACAGCAAGTCCGGTTTTGACAGTTCGTGCTCCAATAAGCATTATTATTTCCCGCCTTTGAGCTAGTGATTGAAATAGTCTATCACATATTGGTCAGGAAATAAATGAGTCAATTCTCGATGAGGGTGAATCTTCTTGGACAAATTTATCAAGGAATCATTTTGTAAAAGAACGGGGACAATGTTGCTTATACGGAAAACTACTATCTCTATATTATTAATATAAATAAAGGAATTTTAGTATACCTTGCCGAATAGCAGTACGTTATTCATAATGTACTAAAATAAGAAGATTAAACCATTAAACTAGAAGTAAGATAAGTTTTACTTATTTTGGGCTAAGGGGAAGGAGAACACAAAAGCTATGCGCATTGTCATAGTTGGAGCCGGAAAAGTTGGATTTAGTTTGGCTCAGCGATTATCTGAAGAGGGACATGAAATCACAGTGATTGAGCAGGATGAAGAGCGACGTCTCATTGTTCAGAACAGCTTGGATGTAATGACGATCAGCGGTAACGGAGCTAGTCCCCAAATTCTTTCGGATTTCGGTTTGTTGAAAGCGGACTTAATGGTTGCAGTAACGGATCGGGATGAAGTTAATATGATCGCCTGTATGGCAGCCAAACAAGCAGGGATATCCCGAACCATTGCTCGCGTAAGAAATCAGGAATACGCAGGGAGAAATCAGCTTGATTTCAATAAAGCCTTAGGGATAGACTTGACGATCAATCCAGAAATGGTAACAGCAGTCGAAATTAGTCGCATTCTTCTTACACCTGCGGCTTTGGATGTTGAAGATTTCGGAGATGGTAAAGTACGTTTGTTGGAAGTTCGGGTTAGAGCAGAGTCGCCGTATGTCAATATACAGCTTAAAAGATTGACTTTACCGGATCAAGTACTCGTTGTTGGAATCCTCCGTCAGAATCGAATGATTATACCCCATGGAACGGATTGCTTATTACCGCAAGACAGTGTTTTCTTTGTTGGAGCACAGGCAGCTATTGAGGAATTCAGCGAACATTTCTCGGAGACAAAAACAAAGATACAACGTGTGATGATCATTGGTGCTGGTCGCATCGGGAGACATCTGGCAAAAATCTTAGATCAGGTAGGAATTTCAGTAAAAGTCATAGAGAAAAGTCGAGAACGCTGCAATGAATTGGCCAAGATCATTGATAAGGGACTTGTGCTCTGTGGTGATGGCACAGATATTGACCTGTTAATCGAAGAAGGGGTTGGGGAAACAGATGCTGTGGTTTGCCTAACGAGCGATGATAAACTGAATTTATTACTTGCCCTTTTAGCTAAAGACTTGGGAACCCAAAAGACGATAGTCCGTGTAGGTCGTTCTGAATATATGTCTCTCATGGGTAAAGTGGGAGTTGATGTGATTCTTTCTCCCAGACTCCTAACGGCTGGAGTTATTTTGCGCCAGGTACGCCAAGGGGAAGTCGTTTCTGTGTCTTTGTTGGAAGGTGCTAAAGCAGAGGCAATGGAAATTGTGGTTTCTGCAAAGTCTTCGCTTATCGGTCGTAAACTTAAAGATGCAAAAATCCCAGAAAATATTTTGATCGGTGCGCTCGTACGAGGAAATGAACTTATTATTCCTGACGGAAACACGACACTTCAAGCCGGAGATCGCGCCGTAATCTTTACGCTTCCGAATTTAGTTAAAAAAATATGTAAAACATTTTAAGGCAGGGTAAGAAAGTGAACTATTCATTTGTAGAAAACATTCTTGGCCGTCTGATGATTGCCTATGCTGGATTTATGGGAATCCCTTTTCTGGTGGCTTTGATTTGGCAGGAGGGGAGCATCCTTTCGTTTTCGTTCTCTATAATTGTAACCTTAGTTGCAGGGGTCATACTGGTAACTCACGGACGGAAAGAAGGCCGCATGGGTGTGCGGGAAGGATTTGTTATTGTTGCTGGTGCGTGGCTATTGACGGGTTTGGCCGGCGCATTACCCTATGTGTTTAGTGGAGCTGTGCCTACTTATCTCGACGGATTATTTGAGACAGTTTCAGGCTTAACCACTACGGGTGCAAGCGTCATTGACAATGTAGAAACCCTCCCTAAGAGCATTCTTCTTTGGCGTAGCTTAACTCATTGGCTCGGAGGTATGGGGATTATTGTGTTATTTATTGTCTTTCTTCCGAACATGACAGGCGCAGTTCATTTGTTCAATGCTGAGGTTCCCGGACCGATTTCCGAGCGAGTCCTGCCCAGAATTAGAGATAATGCCCTAAAACTTTGGCAAATATATTTAGGCCTCACAGTTGTTCAGATTATTCTATTGATACTCTTTGGTATGAACTTGTTCGACGCTGTCAATCATTCCTTTGCAACGATGGCTACTGGTGGATTTTCAACGAAAAATACCAGCATAGCTTACTACGATAATTTAGGGATCGAACTTGTTATTATAGTTTTTATGATTATAGCCGGAGGCAACTTTGGACTTTATTTCCAAGCCTGGCGCTCTGGAATAAGTAAAGTTTTTAAAGATTTAGAGTTTCAGTTCTATTTATTGATTATTGCAGTTTCAACGCTTCTGATTGCCCTAAGTTTGTGGTGGACTATGGGTGAAGGGGGGGGAACCTCATTGCGGCAAGCGCTTTTTCAAGTTGTCTCAATTATAACCACTACAGGGTATGCTTCGGCTGACTTTGATCAGTGGCCTTCTGTGACCAAGATCATCCTCTTTAGTCTGATGTTTATAGGCGGAAGTGCAGGGTCTACATCAGGAGGAATTAAAGTGTTTCGGGTAATCGTTCTCTTTAAACTTGCTTGGACGGAGCTGAAAAGGGCGATTCATCCCAAAGCGGTAATTAATGTTCGCTTTACTAAAAAAACGGTTGATCCTGTAGTTTTAAATACAATCTTAGTTTTTTTCTTTCTCTTTATTGCTATTTTTGGGGTTGCCACGCTACTTTTAGCGGCAACAGGGTTGGAACCCTTTGACGCGATGAGCGCAGTAGTTGCAACTTTAGGAAATGTCGGTCCGGGTTTTGGGGTAGTTGGCCCGACCACTACCTTTTCTTCAATTAACCCCTTTGGTCAAAGTGTTCTTATTTTCTGCATGCTACTGGGTCGATTAGAGCTCTTTACCTTATTGATTATTATTCAACCCGAATTTTGGCGCAGTCGTAAAGGGTGGTAAGCTTCTAAGGAAAAGGCACCTATGTTTGCAATGCCGGCCATACTGTCAGAGATAAAGCTAGTGGTGAAGGTATCGAAAGACTGATGTGTATGCACTCCCTAAAGAAACTCAGAATCATGGATTTAAGGCATGCAATATAATTGTGTGGTTAGTACTAACCATATAGCTGTAGAATTATGGGAGAAATGTGGTTTTACCATAGTTGGAACCCTTCAGAAAGCATTTAAGCATAAGAAAAAAGGATTTGTAGACGCTTTTGTTATGTATCAATGGCTCAGTAAGAATTCAGAGTGAGGTGATTTTAGAAGTGGGAGTCTAAGATGGTGGGAGAAGATTAACTATTTCGAACTAGAAGTGGACAAAAGGGTTAGTAACAAACTTGTATTAAAGTTTTTTACTAACTCTTTTTATATTTTTAAGTTTGAACATTAAACAAAGGTTTGCAAAGACCATTCCAACTTTTAGTAAGTATTGTTAAACGAAAATTGAGGTAGATTAAATCTTTACCATAATTTCAAAGACGGTTTCTTGGGAAGGTTTACTAATGAAAAATATACCATTGTGAACTTTGTTGCATTATGTTAGATTATCGTAGAAAGAGCAATTTATTGTAAATCTGTACAAGGACCCATATTATTGCTTATGTGTGATGGATTGCTGAAAGGAGCGGTAAAAGATGTCGCATAATAAACGAGTAGAATTGTCCCGACGCAGTGTAATTAAAGGTGGATTATTGCTCGGAACTGTTGCTGCCATTGGACTAATGCCAATTAAGCTCCTGCGGGCTGAAGAAACTGTTAAAGAAAACGCAGAGCCGAAAACGAAGAAACAAATTGGGTTCAGTTACGATGAAGCAAAATGCATTAAATGTGAGAACTGTGTAAGAATTTGTCAAGAGACTTACAAATGGGAGACGGATGCTCCTTGGAGAAAGCTTCTTCGCAACGAGAAGGGCGATGCCTTATCTATGAGCTGTAATCACTGTGCTGACCCAGCTTGTGCTAAAGTGTGTCCGGTTAACGCTTATACAAAAAGGGAAAGTGACGGCGTTGTCATTCAGGATTCTAGTAAGTGTGTTGGTTGCGGCTACTGTTTGTATGCCTGCCCTTATCATGCGCCTCATATTCAGAAAAAATCAGGGGCTGTTTCAAAATGCCATTTTTGTTACAAGCTTCAAGATTCGGGGTCAGGTCCCATGTGTGTAGGGGTTTGTCCTACACAAGCGTTGACTATGGGGGATATGAAGGAATTGTCGCAAAAGGGAAATCTAAACTATAAAGGGCTTCCAAACCCTAAGATTACGAATCCGTCCATGATTGCAATTCCTAAATAATAAACGAGAGGAGGATTTTAAGATGGGACATTGGGGTTGGCTTATTGCCATATACCTATTTCTAGGTGGACTTGGTGCAGGGGCATATCTAACTTCTTTTGCAGCGGAAAAAGGTTTTTTGGGTAAAAAAACCAATTTGAACCAAGTCGGATATTACGTTTCAGCACCAATTGTTGCTTTTGGAGCTTTGTTATTGATCACGGATTTAGGGCAAGGCCTAAAGAAGCCGTGGTTGATTATAAACATGTTTCTTAATTTTAGTTCGGTTATGACTTGGGGAATCTATATTCTGACAGCGTTTATTTTCGTTGCTTTTATTAAGGCGTTCTTTGTATGGAAGAAGAGGCAGGCTCCCGATGTATTATCATATATTGGCGCAATATTAGCGTTAGCAACAGCTGCCTATACAGGAATGCTCTTGGCAGTCATTGAAGGAGTGCCTTTTTGGAACTCATATTTAATGCCAGTAGTTTTTGTGGTATCTGCCCTTTCGACGGGTTTATCGTTGACCTCATTATTGGCGCACTTCTTTGAAAAACAACACCAAGTGCATGAGGAACGGGTTTCACAAGTCCATTTATGGCTTGTTAGTATGGAGATCTTAAGTATCACTGCTTTCTTTGCACTCATCTATTCCGGAAGCCAAGGAGCTGTCGCCAAGTTATCAGCTAACCTATTGTTGACAGAATCCCTCGCTTTACCTTTCTGGCTTCTCCTCATCCTTGCAGGGCTTGTTGGACCGTTGGTATTTTATGTTCAACAGTCTCGGTGCCAGAAGAAAGCGCCTTTAGCAATGAAAGAACAAAACTTATCTGAGAATGCAGATATGCCAGCGGGAGTAAACCAGGGAGCCAGTGCGAAAAGCCAGAATGCTTTATTACTTTGTGACGGAGCGGTAATGGTGGGTGGACTGACTTTACGATGTTTGATCGTTTTCGCAGCTCTGCCAGTTTGGAACGGTCTATTGAGTTAAACTATGAATCACAAAATATCGCTAGGGTCTGGGTCTAAGGGGGGAAGTATAATACTTCCTCTCTTTTTTGGTGTGCCACGTTGTACTTTCATTACCTTATGAGGCAATACACTTTGCTTGAAAAACTATTTTCCAGGAGAAAGAATAACTATTGTTATTCTTTCGGGAAGGCTCATCTCTCCATCATGACACTTTGCCTTACGGCCTCCATTCCTCATTGCAAATACTCCAACGCGACTATACTGTTTAAGTCATGAAGGCGTTCTAAACTTGTAATTTCTGAGTTAGACACCGCATTAGTACGATTTCAGTGACTGCCTATACTTGAATTTAAAAGGTGTTATTGAACTATTTTAATGTTTAGTTAGATGAAAGGGATTGTTTCCCTGCTTGTTTATATGTAAACTAAAATAAGAATTTATTTGAACTATGTTAATTTGTGGTATGATATCTTAGTTTAAAAAGCTATTTAGTTATTAGACTTTAAGGAGGATTTTCAAATGCCAAGAAAAGCTTACACTGCTGACGGGGCAGTTGCAATCGGCCCGTATTCCCATGCCGTAGAATCGGGTGATCTCATTTATCTTTCGGGGCAAACCCCTATAGATTGCGCAACAGGAAAGCTTGTTTCAGGTGATATCACTACTCAAACTGAACAATGCTTTCAAAATCTATTCAATGTTTTAGTTGCATCGGGTTTGACGTCAGATGATGTTATTAAGGTGAACGTCTTTCTAACAGACATGGTAAACTTTGATGCGATGAATTCAGTCTATAAAGCTAAGTTTGCTTCGCCTTATCCTGCCCGAACTACAATTGGTGTCTCCTCATTGCCGCTGGGGGCTCAGGTGGAGATTGAAATGATTGCAAGAAGGGGAGGTCGCTAAACATACCATATAAAAAGGATTTAGGATTATAAGGCCAATTTCAAATGACACAATTATAGAGGGGATTTTTAGGATATGCTTGAGCGTCACGTCATAAAGTACTTAGCACCGGGATGGTTCGCCGTAGTCATGGGTACAGGGGGACTTGCAAATATCTTGTATCAATGGAAAGATGCCTTGCCAGCAGGAAACATGTTGAGCTTAGCAGCTGCAGCTCTGGCTGATATTCTTTTTTTCTTGGTTCTCGTTCCATGGGTTATTCGCTGGATCTCTTTTTTTGAGTATGTTCGAAGGGATCTTCATCACCCAGTCGCAAGCAATTTCTTCGTAACAATGCCCGTAGCCGCAATAATTGTAGGAACAAATATCTATACGATTTGGAGTCAATATCTAGGCGGATCCCTGACTTTCATACTTACGACTATTGCCTGGATTACAGGGTTAGCGGGAGTTGCCTTTTTCTCTTTCTATACGACTTTTAGGATTATTCAGGTTGAAGTCGCACCGAAACCAGAAACGACTAATTTCTCATGGATTATGGCACCGATTGCTAATATGGCAACATTGTTGTTGGGGAATGCTGTTTTAATTCAAAGTTTAAGCCATAAGCCCACTTGGAGCATGTCTATTTTCATTATCAACGCAATTATGCTGGGGGTAGGGTTGTTTTTGTTTATATTTATTAGTGCCGTGATCTTTGTTCGTCTTGCCCAACATGCGCTTCCTCCAGCAGAGTTGACGCCGTCGTTCGGGATCCTGTTAAGTGCTGTTGGTCTTGCTTCTATTGCCATCATTGATATTGCAAAAAATGCCGAAAGCCTTGGAATATTAACATCCGTCGATCTTGCTTACTTAGGGGCAACTATAATCTGGGGATTTGGTATTTGGGTAATTGGGATTACTGGACTGATTTCCATTCATCATATGCGAAGAGGTGGAATCCCTTTTGGGTTGGGATGGTGGGCGTTTATCTTCCCCTTGGCAGCCTATACAATAGCAAGTCAGAAAATAGCCTCAATCTATTTAACGCCCCTTACTTATGGGTTTAGTGCTTTCCTAACCTTTTTCCTTGCTCTTCTTTGGAGCTATGTCTTTATAAAAACCATAACAGGTGCTTTCAGTGGTACGCTTTTTATGGGTAGCCCAATTTCTAAATCGGCAGGGAAACTATAATTGCGAAATCCCAACGGGACTATTGAAGGTGCGAGTTGGCGTTTAATCCTAAATACTGTATTATTGTAAGTAGAGAAGCTTGGAATTAAGTTGTTTTGTATACATTTAAAAAGATCTTCGATATTTGAAAGGCGTGTGAGATTAGATGGCAGTTAAGGCACAGCGTATCTATTCGGAACAATGGAATCCTTCGGAGGATGAAATAAAGAGTCTTTTTCCTGTTGATGACTTGAAATCTGAAATCGGAAGAGACCCTGGAATAAAGGTGCTGCGTGATGATGAAATAAGACTTCAGTATCCAGGACAATATAACATCTCTGTTCAGGCTAGAGCATACAATCAGCAACTAGTTCAACTCTTGCAGGAATATTATACTACCTACTGTAATAGTCCCGAACTTGCAGGTTTACTCGGGATTCAGATACCTCAGATTATGTGGGTAGATACATTAGGCTTTGAGGAAGCTCTAATTAGTCTTCACATTTCAAAGCTTAACAAACAAGAAATCTTCATCAATGACATCGTCTTAGTTAAGAATGAAGAGTTCGATCTATTAAGTGATGGTACTATGGAAAAGATACTTAATAATTTGCGACTATTTGCTAAAGAGCAAGGGGCGAGGTATCTATCTGGATATGCTACTAACCGAAGCACTTTGAATCTACTGAAAAGTAAAGGATTTATTGAAGATAAGAGAGAAGGCATGGGTAACGATTACTTGTGGAGAATAGCAACTATCAGGGGCGAGCAATTGCCCTTCTATGAGGAGTTGTAATCGTGATGTCAACTAAAATAACAGTCTTCTCGGATTTCTTATGACCTTTTTGTATGATAGGGAAAGTCCCCCTTGACCAGTTGGCCAAGGATAAAAATTTAACGGTAGAATGGAAAGCTTTTGAACTTAGGCCAGAGGGGATTGAACTCCCTGAGAAATCGCCGGAATATTTGGCCAGAGCGAAGGCTGGTGTTGAAGCTTTAGGAAAAAAGTACGGGCTCCATATGAACTTTAATGAAAAGAGCAAGCACTCAAGATTAGCCCTGGAAGGGTCTAAATTCGCGGAAGAACAGGGGCTTGGCAATGCATATCATGATGCAGTTTTTGCGGCTCAGTTTCAAGAACAAAAGAACATTAATGATGTAGGCGTTTTAATCGAGCTGGCAGGGCAGATTGGACTGGACAGTCAAGAATTTAAGCAGACTCTCCTTAGCGGGAAATATAAACAAGCAGTATCCCAGGATATAGCTGAAGCTCAGCATCTGGGAATTCAAAGTGTTCCTTGTTTCATTGTTGATAATCGTGCAGTCCATGGAGCCCAGAGTTATGAAGCTCTGGAGAAGTTCCTTCAGGGAACAGGGGGCGGGTTTCCGTTAGATATTAAATTAAAATGAAATTCAAGAATTATAATAGAGAGCATGGAGCAGGGGAGGAGAAGTACTTAAAATGGAGTTAACTGATGAACAGAAAAAGGCGTTAAAAGGACGAGGCTATATCGTCTATAAAGATGGTATTCATTTTTCCTGCAGGGTTTTAATACAGGGAGGCAGTATGAATGCCCAGGAAGCTCGAAAGATCACAGAGGTCAGTGAGAACTATGGCAGGGGTTATTTTACCTTAACCCAACGCTTAAACGTAGAAATACCTTGGATCAAGTATCAGGATTTAGAGTCTGTCGCACGTGAGCTTAAGGAAGCGGGGCTGTCGGCAGGAAGTACGGGGATGAGGGTAAGACCGGCACTCACGTGTAAAGGGGATGTTTGTCAAGTTAGCTTTTTCGATACGGCAGAAGTGACTAGGCAAATCAATGAAAAGTTTTATACAGGGAAATACGATATTGCACTTCCTAATAAATTCCGAGTAACGATTAGTGGATGCAGGAATGGTTGTTCGAAACCGCAACTTGGATGCATCGGATTGCAAGGGCGAAAACAGGGCCAAGTAGCGATTACTGTCGGAGGAATGTTCAGTCAAAAACAACATGTGGGAAGAGAGTTGCCTGGTTTATACTCTATTAGTGAGGCACTCAATATTGTGGATAAGGCTATGGAATTTTATCGTGAAAATGGTCTAAAAGGAGAACGATTTGCTAAAACTGTGGAAAGAATTGGGTTTGAAACTGTTGCAAGCTTCCTAACAGTGTAACTCCATTAACTCTAGCATCTGCAATTCGGAAACTGTTAATTTATAGATAGGGGTTGAGTTTCTTGTGGGGCAAGGATTTCTGCCCTAGTTTTGTCTGTTAAAACTATTTTCTGAATGGAAATATTTTAATTAGAATCTCATATAAGGGAGTATTTTCTTTTGGATGCAGAACAAAGATTAAAAAAACCAACTGGCATAATTCCTTTTGAACGGCAATCTCAATTGCGCGTCCTAGTAGTGACGGCGGTTTCGGCCGAGAGAGATGCGGTATGGCGAGCTTTACACAGAGATCCAAGGTTTGATGTTTTGGTGGGGGGCGTCGGTGCGGTTGTTGCTGCAGTCAATACGACTAAGGCGCTTGTTGGGGCCCAATACAGCTTGGTTATTAGTGCAGGTATCGGTGGAGGCTTCCCTGGCAGAGCTGAAGTAGGTTCACTCGTGGTAGGGACAGAGATCGTGGCCGCCGATTTGGGGGCAGAGACTTCAGATGGGTTCAATAGTTTGGAGAAGTTGGGTTTCGGAATGACCCGAATTCTGACTGATGCTAACTTAGCAAAGTGCATTACGAAGGCCTTGCAAGATGCGAAATTGCCGGTTAATACCGGCCCGGTGCTCACAGTCTCAACCGTTACAGGGAGGTCTGAGACAGCTATAGAACTGGCTGCCCGGATAAATGACGCTTCAGCAGAAGCGATGGAGGGATTTGGTGTTGGATTTGCAGCGCTTGATCGCGGTTTGCCGGTTCTGGAGATTCGCGCGATCTCAAACATAGTGGGTCCGCGCGATCGGTCTGCATGGCGGATCAAAGAGGCACTGGAGGTTTTGGAAGCTGCTTGCGAAGTATTAACGGAGGTATTAGTTTGAAAATTGCATTCTCTCCTTGTCCTAATGACACGTTTGTTTTCCATGCATGGGTACACGGGCTGATACCCGGGGCACCTAAGCTGGATGTAACCTACGCAGATATTGACATTACGAATGGTATGGCCGCTGGTTCCGACGGCCCTGATGTGGCTAAGATCTCATATGCGGCCCTGCCGTGGGTATTGTCTGAATATGCCCTGTTGCCATGTGGAGGTGCTTTGGGTAAGGGCTGCGGGCCATTGCTACTGACCTCAAATAAAGCAGGCGGCATTTTTGATCCTGCGAAACTGCATAGCAGTCGGGTGGCGGTTCCGAGTGAACGGTCAACTGCATATTTGCTTTTTCGGTTATGGGCAGCGCAAAATGTGCCAGGGGGAGTAGGTGAGATTACAGTGCTCCCTTTTCACGAGATTATGCCTGCGGTGCGTGATGGTTTAGTCGACGCAGGGCTTGTGATCCATGAGGCGCGTTTCACCTATCCTGCATATGGGCTTACCCTCATGGTAGACTTAGGAAATTGGTGGGAGCAAGACACTAATCTGCCGATTCCGCTGGGAGCTATTATTGCTCGACGTTCGCTTGATCTGTCTGCAATCACCAGCTGGATTCAGGAATCAGTCAGATATGCCTGGGCCCACCCGAAGGCGTCGAGTGAATATGTGTTGCACCACAGCCAAGAGCTGTCTGCTGAGGTAACTCAGGCACACATTAAGCTTTACGTTAACGAATTCACCGAACACATCGGCAAGATCGGATATAAAGCGGTTGCATCCTTGCTGAGCAGAGCGTCACAAGAAGGCCTGGTACCAAAGGTAGATTTGGAGAGGCTTTATTTATAAAAAATCAGAAAACGAGATAATTGTCTTGGAATATTATACCATTGAGTTGTTTCTTGCATATAGTAAAGTTAAGGAGGTGAGTTTCTAATGTATGGATGTAAACCAATTTGTTGCCCCCCACAATATTGTGTTCGAGATTTTTACACTCAGCGAATGGTCCCAGTTATTCATCCTATTGTGAATATTAACCGTCAGAATATTATCGATGTTCCTCAGCATGTTTATCAACAGACGACTAGAACAGTTGTTGTCGACCAAGGCTTTGCAGGCCAAGGTATTCAAGGTCAAGGTTTCTTAGGTCAGGGTGCTCAAGGTCAAGGCTTCTTAGGCCAGGGTGTTCAAGGGTATCAAGGATACACTAATCGTCTTTTCTAGTGATTATAAATTGTAAACACAAGCCATGCTAAGCTAAGCGTGGCTTGTTATTTTTGTCGTCTAGTATTAATGTAACCGAAAGATTATAATAACTATGAATCTAAAGAATAATCGGACTTATGTATGCCCTCTTTTAATGGTAGATTACATAAAATTACAGGAAAATCAAGAATTAAAGAGGAACTTTCAGAAGCAATCCTATAGAGAGGAAGTAGTGTAAAGTGATGACTAAAATTGAAAGAATAATGGCAGCTGTACGATTTGAGAAGGTGGATCGCCTAGCTAAAGGAGAGTTTCATCTTGAGGATGGTTTTATTGCTGAATTATTAAGTTTGAAAGAGAGCGTAACGTTTAAAGACAGAGTAGAGGCTTGTGAACTGTGCGGACTCGATGCGTTAGCCTTTTCCCCTGCTTTATCACAACAAGACAAAGGAAAGGTTTGGGAGGAACTCAAACAATGGAGAAAAGAGACGGATTTTTTTGTTTTTGCTATAATCGACGGCCCTTTTCAAGGAACTGCTAAACTATTCACTTCGTTTACAGATTATTTGCTGGCAATTGCGAAATGTGACCCTGTAATACCTAAACTTGTTGCTGAGTCTGTAGCTGCTAATATCGAACTTGGGCTAAATGCTTTGGCTTTGGGGGCAAACGGAATAATCGTTGCGGACGATATAGCATATCAGAGTGGAACGTTTATATCTCCGGTGGCTCTGCGTAAGGACTTTTTCCCTGGCCTTGAGGAGCAAACAGAATTTTTCAGGGGCCAAAAGGCTCCAGTTTTCTTCCATGCTGATGGAGATTTATTGCGGGTATTAGATGATATTAGTAATTTGGGTTTTAATGGCTTGCATTCCCTCGATTTTTCTTCCCTTGCTGATATAGCAAAGGTCAGAATGGCGACGGAAAATCGGCTCTGTCTAATGGGTGGATACGATCTGGGATGGTTTGCAGAGGAAAACAGGACTGAAAAAGTCTTAGAATTATTAACCGCAACTTCTATTGAGGGTATGGAAGGGGGATATATTTTTGGCAGCAGTGCGGGGATTCTGGGAAGTACTTTATCGGCTAAACAGGTATTAGACGTATATAAGTATGCGAGTGACCTCCCTTTAGGTAAATAGTATGGAATACATAAAGGGAAAAAACTCTAGACAATTACACAATAGTTAGTTAGAATAAATGATGTAGAAAACTTGTGAGCTGTTTCACAGGTTTGTAGCAAGGTAGAATAGGCAAGTGGATTGGGTTGAGTCATATTAATAGAATGGGAGGATGGCAGAATATGAAGTATTTTGCAATTGTTTGTGTAATAGCTATCCTTTCTTATGGTAGCTATTTTTTATTTTGTGAAAAGAGTTTTTAAATTTCCAAAGAAGCGAGGTTGGTTTTATGGTGATCTGGAATACTGAACAAGAATGTATGAGTCGCAGCCGACTGGAAGACCTGCAACTGGAACGGCTGAAGTGGACAGTCAACAGGGTTTACAATAAGGTGCCTCATTATCGTGCGAAATTCGAAAAGTTAAGTATAACTCCTGAGAAGATCAAATCCTTAGGCGATCTAAAATGCTTACCATTTACGACAAAGGACGATTTAAGGGGTAACTATCCTTTTGGTCTTTTCGCTGTTCCCCAGAGAGAAGTGGTACGGGTTCATGCCTCATCCGGAACGACTGGCCGTCCTGTGGTTGTCGGCTATACGGCTAATGATCTCAATACCTGGACGGATCTGACAGCGAGGATGGTCAGTCTGGCAGGGGTTACTTCGGAAGATGTTGCTCAAATTGCGTTTAACTATGGTCTCTTCACAGGAGGGTTTGGCCTCCATTACGGACTGGAGAGGGCCGGGGCCTTGGTAGTACCCGTTTCGGGAGGGAATACGGAAAGACAGCTCATGCTAATGCAAGATTTCGGTACTACTGTACTAATATCGACCCCTAGCTATTCCCTCTATATTGCAGAGGTTGCCGAGAAGATGGGTATTGATATTTCTTCATTGAAGCTAAAGATTGGGCTGTTCGGCGGTGAACCTTGGACGGAGGAAATGCGCAGCGAAATCGAATCCAGACTTCACATTCTTGCTACCGATAACTATGGCTTAAGTGAGGTCATGGGGCCAGGGGTTGCTGGGGAATGCGCTTGCAAATGCGGTCATCATATTGCTGAGGACCATTTTATCGTTGAGACGATTGACCCAGAGACGGGTGAAGTTCTTGAGCCGGGCCAGGAAGGCGAGTTAGTCTTTACTTCCTTGACTAAGGAAGCTTTCCCAGTGATCCGCTTTCGAACCAAGGACATTTCCCGCGTTACCCAGGATCCCTGCCAGTGTGGGCGAACCACGGCTCGAATGCGTAAAATTATCGGTCGGTCAGATGATATGCTAATTATTCGCGGGGTCAATGTCTTCCCTTCTCAAATCGAAAGCGTTCTTATGACGATCGAAGGTATCGGTCCCCATTATGTCATCAATGTCCACAGACGTAACTTTCTCGATGAGCTGGAAGTCGTGGTAGAGCTTACCCGTGAAGATTTACTCGAGCCTTATTCAAAGTTGGAGGACTTTTCGGGCTACATCCGCCAGAAGCTCCATAGTGTTCTTTCAATTAACGTTCGCTTGAAAATTGTTCAGCCGGGAACCTTGGAACGGAGTGCCGGTAAAGCCAAGCGAGTTTTCGATTACCGCAATCAGACTGCTAAATAATATATGGGTTATATTTGTCCTACCTTAGAGCTGAGTGAATAGAGTTTGAAGAGTCCATTCCTTTAAAAATAAGGAGTGGACTCTTCTCTAGATAAGATAATTAGTATATTCTCACAATTATCCATGATGAAAGTGTTATAATAACTAACGGAGCACCTTCTTGAGGACCTATTTGAAAGTAGAATAACTTTACAATATATGTATTTAGTAACTGATTGGTATGGTATTATCTCTTAAGGACTTTGCAGATGTAAAAGGATGCGGGTTATACAGCGAGGAGGCAATCCGGGCAAAAATGACTATACGAGCTTATGTAAGTTTAAGCCAAAGGGCTATCGAGGAGGTACTTGACTTAGAAGGAATTTGTATTGACCATGATAGTCTAAAAGGGAGCGTATTTTTAGATTCGTCATTGAACATCAATCAACAGATTAAAAGTTTTTTTCTGCTCTATAAAAATGGCAAGATGATAAGTATATTATCCATGTTTATTCCAACAAAACATGAGGCAGAGATTACTGCCTACACTCTGCCAAAGTTTAGAGGAAAAGGATACTTCAAGTCATTATTAGGAAAAGCAGTTGAAGAATTGAGGGCATTTGATATTCCCGAACTTCTATTTGTATGCGAAAGCTCATCAATTCCGGGTAAACGGGTAATTGATGCTCTTAATGCAGATTATGATCATACTGAGTATTTTATGAGATTTGATAGGGCGAGTTATACTCGTCTTAATAGGTATCGTTTAATTCTGTTAAAGGCAGAGCAAAAGGATCTTGAAAAAGCAATTGCCGCTAATATGAAGGTCTTCGGCGACACCCGTGAAGAATCTAAGAGTCTAATTAAAAACTGCTTCTCATCGGATACAAGAGAACAATACCTGGCGGTTTTAGATGATGAGATTATTGGTGCAGTTTCAGTTAATTTAGAAGAAGACGTGTCGATATTTGGGTTTGGTATTATACCTGAATATCGCAGCAAGGGGTATGGGAAAGAACTGCTTCACCTTATTGTAGATGATTTATTGCTAAGAGGCAGATCGGATATCACAATTGACGTCAATAACAAAAACGCCAATGCCTTAGAGCTTTATCAAAAGACTGGTTTTCATATAGAAGCAACTTATGAGTATTATCGCAAAAAAAGCGGATAAATTTCAAGAGATGAAGTATTCAGCTATTTGTCAACGCATTAGGTATGGTGATTCTGCAACTATTTTTTATGAAGACGTTTAAAGTTTATTTAACATCTATACAGATAAGCAGGGATTATTTTTAATTCATGCTTATCTTTTTCATTTGTAATAATTATTAATACGGCTATTTGGCAGATCTTGTTTTTAGCTAGCAATTACGGGGTACATATAAACAATGAAAAAGGGATGCTATCAGGTGACCAAAGTGAGATGCAAATCTTAGTTGGGATGTTGTTATGTAAAATGTCGTATTTATACAATCAAGTTGTAGTAATAATGCGACAATTCTTAAGGATTAAACTATTAAGGATTAAGAAACACCAATGAATTAGTAACTTAACATAGAAAAAATAACTGATTATTGAGCAAGTTGGGTCTTCTCAGATTTATATGATAATTAACCGCGAGCTATTGATGATTTGGTATGGATCTTGCTTATATTTCGAACCAGAGGGAATTTACCTACACAATAATATGGGGTGTTGGAAGTAAACGGTGCTAGGATTTATCCTCGAGTTTCAGACTTAGAAACAATAAGGAGGTTATTCAAATGTATTCAAAAGCTTATATTCCCTATGGTGGTTATTACAGTACACCTTTTGTTCGGTGGCAGGGGAGTTTGCAAAATGAACATGCCGTTGAACTGGCTGCGTCGACCACTAAAAAGTGGCTGGCGACAAAAGAAGTTGATCCAAAGATATTCGAATATCTTGTTTTTGGTAAAACCATTGGTCAACTGCATACTTTTTACGATAGTCCATGGGCGGCAGCTCTAATGGGAGCCCCAAATATTACTGGAATGCATATTACTCAGGCCTGCTCGACTTCCACGACTGTTTTAAATCAAGCGGCAATATCTATCGAAGCCGGTCTCTACGAAACCTCATTTTGCATGCTCACAGACCGTACTTCTAATGGTCCTTTCACAGTTTGGCCTAATCCAAAGGGTCCAGGCGGCGAATTGATAGCGGAAAGTTGGCTGATGGATAACTTCGCCAATGACCCTTGGGCCGGAGCAGCCATGATTCAGACTGCGGAAAACGTGGTCCAAAAAGTTGGCGGGATTACCAAGGAAGACGTAGACAGGGTTACGGCTAGACGGTACGAGCAATATCAGGATGCTTTGGCTAATGATCGGGCGTTCCAAAAACGTTATATGGTCTCCGCTGAATATAAAATAAGCAAAAAGAAAACGGGCCTAGTTGAAACCGATGAAGGCATTACACCCACAACTTTTGAAAGTTTGACTCCACTAAAACCAGTTATTCCAGGTGGAGTACACTCATTTGGTGCTCAAACCCACCCGGCTGATGGTAACTGCGGTCTTATTGTAACAACAAAAGATAAAGCTCGTGAACTGAGCTCAGATAAAAACATCGAAGTTCAGATCCTTTCCTATGGTTATGCCCGTGCAGAGAAGGCTCATATGGCAGCAGCAGTAGTTCCGGCATCCCAAATGGCGTTAGATAAAGCAGGTATCTGTGTCAAGGACTTAAAATCAATCAAATCGCACAATCCATTTACGGCCAATGATTTATACATGGCTAACGTAATGGGTCTTGATGTCATGAACATGAATAATTACGGTTGTTCGCTTGTTTATGGACATCCTCAAGGACCTACTGCCGGTCGGGGAATTATAGAAATGATTGAAGAACTGGCTATTCTAGGCGGTGGTTATGGTCTATTCACAGGATGTGCAGCTGGCGACACCGGTGCTGCTCTCGTTATCAGGGTCTCCTAACTTAGGAAGAAAGCCCGGCATAAGGCTAAGGAAGAGGCTGTTTCAAGAAGTCGTCTTGTTTATCAGTATCATGAAAGGAAGTGAAAATATGCCGAAAATCATCAAATCTGAAGAGATACGAAATTATGTGAAAGATGGGCACACCGTTTATACGACAGGCTTCGGGTTAGGAGGTTTTGCAGAGGAAGCAGCTGTCGGTATTAGAGAAAGTTTTCTTGAAACCGGTCATCCTCGCGATTTAACACTTTATTATGCTACAGGCGTCGGTAACTTTAAAGACCGCGGGGTTGCTCATTTCGCTCTTGAAGGACTCTTGAAGAGATTGGTAGCGGGACATTTTGCAGTTGCCGGACCCGATATAACGAGACTTGTCAGGGACAATAAGCTGGAAGCCTATACGTTGCCTCAGGGCGTGTTTGTGACGATGTCACGCAACATAGCCAGCAGGCGTCCTGGTATCTTGTCTAAAGTTGGCTTAGGTACCTTTATTGATCCGAGGATTGTTGGAGGGAAGCTTAACCAGAAAGCCATAGATAGTGAGGATCTCGTGGAACTCATAGAGTTTAAAAACGAGGAGTGGCTTTATTATAAACTTCCGAAGCTGGATGTTGTGCTTGTCAGGGGTTCGGTGGCAGATGAACGTGGTAATATCTCGGATTATCGTGAAGGGGTTTCTGTAGAAGGTTTATCCGCGGCGATGGCAGCGAAAGCTTGCGGCGGGATCGTCATCGCTCAGGTGGAACATTTAGTAAAAGCAGGAACGCTGCACGCCAAGCAGGTGTGTATTCCCGGTATCTTGGTTGATTATGTAGTTGTTGCTAAGCCGGAGTGGCATTATCAAACCATGTGTACGTATTTTAACCCAGCCTTTACAGGGGAAATAAAACTGGCGGCTGATCCTGTGTCGGTTAATTTGATGAGATTGGATGATCGGAAAGTCGTATGCAGGAGAGCGGCTATGGAATTGACGCCGGATGTCGTCGTTAATTTAGGAATTGGGATGCCAGATGGTGTGTCAAAAATTTGTGCAGAAGAAAAGGTTGCGGATCAGGTGTGTCTCACTACGGAATCAGGTGCAATTGGCGGCATGCCAGCACCAGGATTAGATTTCGGTCATTCTGTAAATGCGGAAAGTATTATCGGAACGGCATTTCAATTTGATTTTTACGATGGGGGTGGACTTGATATCGGATTTCTTGGGATGGGGCAGGTTGATGTGTTTGGTAATGTCAACGTCAGCCAGTTTGGTGGACGACCAATTGGAGCCGGAGGATTTATTAACATAACGCAAAATACTAAAAAGATTGTGTTTTGCGGAACTTTTACGGACGGAGCCGAATTGGAAATTGTCGAGGGTGAATTGATGATCGTGAAAGAGGGAAAGAGAAAAAAGTTCGTAACCGATGTAGAACAAATCACCTTCAGCGGGAAGTATGCCGTGAAGGATGGACAATCGGTTTTATATGTCACAGAACGGGCCGTTTTCCAACTTACGGCGGAAGGCTTGGAATTGATTGAAATCGCGCCGGGAGTTAAGCTGGAAAAGGACATTTTGGAGTTTATGGATTTCAAACCGATAATCAAAGATGTAAAACCAATGCCAGCGGAGATATTCCAAGAAAAATGGGGAAGGTTGGCTGAAATTCTCCAATCTAAAGGTAGTATTTAGGAGTTTTCAAAAGAGGAGTCTGATTAACGATGATGACGCGAATAGAGACTCTAAGCCTTCAACGAGAAGTAGTTTTATTATATCTGGCAGAAAAAAGGGAAAACCGCGCGAGATTGCTGACAGAACTAATGGATATCGATGACGAACTTGAAGAAATTGAGAAAGCGGAAGAATAGGAAAAAGTATGTAAGAACTAAAAAAATAGGAGGTACTGATAATGACAATTAAGAAAATTGGAGTATTAGGTGCTGGTTCAATGGGTGGCGGAATTGCTCATCTGGCAGCAGTAAAAGGGTTTGAAGTAATACTTTGTGATGTGGAACAGAAGTTTGTCGAAGGCGCAGTTAAGCGTATTGCTGGCTTTATGGATAAAAGCATTGAAAAGCAGAAAATGTCATTCGAAGAAAAAGATGCAGTATTAAAGAGGATCACGATCACGACTAAAATAGAGGACTTTGCGTCTGTTGATATGGTAATTGAAGCCATTTTTGAAGATATGGAAGTTAAGAAGAGTGCTTTTGAAAAACTGGATAAGATTTGTGGTCCTGAAACAATCTTTGGCTCGAATACGTCCTCCATGTCAATTACTGCATTAGCCTCAGCAACCTCCCGCCCGGATAAGGTGGTTGGACTGCACTTCTTTAATCCACCTCTGATTATGCGCTTGGTAGAAGTGATCAGAGGTTATTACACTAGTGATGAGGCCGTAAAGTTGGCCTCAGAGGCTTCACTAGGTTTAGGCAAGACCCCAGTAGTGGTTAAGAAGGACACGCCAGGGTTTATCGTAAATCGCGTCATGATGCCTCAATTCTTAGAAGCCATTCGCATTGTAGAAGAAGGTATAGCCACCCCTGAAGATATAGACACAGCTGTTAAACTAGGTCTAAACTATCCTATGGGTCCCTTCGAACTCATGGACTTTACCGGCGTAGAAATCTCAGTTCATGTAGCAGATTATTTATTTAATGAATCAAAAGACATTAAATGGAATCCTCCACAGACTATAAAAGCAATAGTACGGGCTGGACGCCTTGGCAAGAAGACTGGTGCTGGTTGGTTTGATTACAAAAAGTAAAGGAGTGTGATTTCATGACGTATGAAGCAATTCAGGTGAGTAAAGAAAACGGAGTGGCTACTATCACCTTAAATCGTCCTCCGATGAATCCCCTGAACACTCAAATATTTAAGGAGTTAACTCAGGCTATTAATGGATTGCAGTCCGACATATCTGTTAGAGCTGTTATTATGACCGGTTCAGGAGATAAGGCCTTTGCAGCCGGCGCGGATGTTACGGAAATGGCTAATCTGACCCCAGTTGAAGTTTACAACTTTTGTCAGGATTCTCAGATTGCCTTCAAAAGAATTGAAAACTTAGGAAAACCCGTTATTGCTGCCATTAACGGCCTGGCATTAGGAGGAGGGTGCGAGTTAGCTCTGTGCTGTGACTTCCGTGTGGCTGCCGATACCGCTAAATTTGGGCAACCCGAAATTGGTCTGGGCATTATCCCGGGTGCAGGAGGTACTCAGCGCCTGCCAAGGCTTATTGGTGCAGCGAAAGCCAAGGAACTTATTTTCCTGGGCGATATTATTGATGCTTCAGCAGCTTTAAGCTTTGGTCTTGTAAATAAAGTGGTACCCACAGAATCTCTTCTTGAAGAGGCTCAAAAACTTGCTAAGAGACTGTCCTCCAAACCTGCTGTGGCTATGGCTATGGCTAAATCAGCTATTAACACGGGGCTGAATTTAGATATCTCCTCTGCCTTAACGCTGGAAATCCAATGTTTTGTCACTGCTTTTGCCAGCGACGACCGTAAAGAAGGCATAGGAGCTTTTATGGAAAAACGGAAACCTAACTTCACAGGAAAGTAGACCCTTAGATAACTCGATGGAAGTGAGAGTGAGCCTATGAGTAACTTACCTAAAGGGGGGAGTTTCCTATTCGGTCAAACCAACCCTCAAGATATATTTACCCCCGAGGATTTTACACTTGAGCATAATATGATCTACCGTACAACTATGGGTTTCGTAAATGATAGTATATTGACCAGAATGGATGAGCTGGAATCCAAAAAGGAAGGCCTAATCAGGGAACTTCTAGAGGCAGCTGGAGAGTTAGGTTTAAACGGCGCAGATATCCCGGAAGATTATGATGGTATGAATATGGATAAAATCAGCATTACCATCATTGCCGAGTGTATCGGGAGGTCGGGTTCTTTTGCCATGACTCACGGTGGTCAGACTGGTATCGGCAGTATGCCCATTGTTATGTTCGGCAGCGATGAGCAAAAGAAAAAATACCTCCCCGGTATTGTCAGTGGTAAAAAAGTTGGGGCCTATGCATTGACTGAACCGGGGGCGGGATCGGACGCTTTGTCTGCCAAGACGAGGGCGGATTTAAGTTCTGATGGCAAGTATTACATACTAAACGGAACTAAACAGTTTATTACCAATGCTGGAATGGCAGACTTATTTATAGTTTATGCCAAAATTGATGGTGATAAGTTTACTGCTTTTATTGTTGACGGAGATTCAAAGGGGCTTTCTACCGGGGCAGAAGAACACAAAATGGGCATTAAGGGCTCCTCTACCCGGGCAGTAATTTTTGAAGATGTGAAAGTGCCCGTGGAAAATCTTCTATATGAAATCGGCAAAGGGCATGTTGTGGCTTTCAATATACTGAATCTGGGTCGCTATAAGCTTTCTGCAAATGCCTTAGGTAATGCTAAATATGCCTTGGAGCTAGCAGCCGCCTATGCTAACGACCGCAAGCAGTTTGGCACGCCAATCGCAAATTTTGGCCTAATTAAGGAAAAACTTGCTGAAATGGCTGTTAGAACTTATGTGACTGAAAGTATGGTCTATCGTACTGGGGGGTTGTTGGAAAACATACTGCACAGTTTGGACACCTCAGGTGATGACGGAGGACAAATAGCGGCCAAGGGTATTGAGGAATATGCTATAGAGTGCTCGATGAACAAGATTTTTGCTACAGAAGTACAAGCGTATTCAGTAGATGAAGGGGTACAAATTCATGGCGGCTATGGGTTTAGTTCCGAATACACAATCGAAAGACTTTACAGGGATGCTAGGATTTACCGTATCTTTGAAGGGACCAACGAAATAAACCGTGTCTTGATTCCAACCACCCTGCTGCGTCGAGCGTCAAAAGGGGATTTGCCCCTTCAGGAAGCAATCGAAAGTCTCAAGGAGAAAATCGTATCCGGAGGTCTGAACAGAGAAGGGGAAGCGGGTTTAGTACAGGCAGCGAAGGATATCTTCCTGCTGACTATGGGTGCCGGGCTTCAGAAATATGGGAGGGATTTGCAAAAACATCAAGAAATAGTTGGAAGACTAGCAGATATGGCTATTAGAGCCTTTGCCATGGAGAGTGCCTGGTTGCGGGCTCAGAAAGCTGCAGCTAATGAGGGTAAGGCCGAGGCAGAACTTAAGCTCTGTATGGCGATGACTTACATTAATGCTGCTGCAGGGCTATTGGAGTACTCTGCTAAGGAAACTTTGGCAGCCCTTGCAGAAGGTGAAGAGTTGGCAAGCCTACTGGAGGACCTGCAGAGGCTGACTAAGTATACTGCCCGAAATACGGTGGCCTTGAGGCAAGCGATTGCAGCAGCTATTTCTGAAAGTGGCAAATATGTGGTTTAACTAGAAAAGTTCAGTTAGACTTGCTAGAAATTTAATATAGACGGTCAAATGATTACCATAATCTCATGGGTATATTATTATTTTGAGTAGTAGCCTTCTTGAGTGTAGACAAGATCTAGCACTCGGAGGGCTAGATCATTTTATTTCGGTCTAATTACAGAACTAGAATTTCATGCAAGAAAGGCTAAAACATTTAATGGCTAAGGATTGTTTTTCAAAAAGGGGTTTATTCAGAAATGTCGAATAAATCAAATAATATTTAATATTCTAATATTAATTAAAAGAACAACTTATAATCGGATAGATTTTGGTGGAGACGTTGTCATTTCTATTTCAACCTCTAAGGATGGTGACAAAAGTGGCGTCTGAACATAAACAACAAAATTTTAACCAACAAGACTCTTATACGTTTGAGTTTAAAAAAACCCTCGAACAGCAGTTTTTACAACAGATTATTGACAATTCATCGGATGCGATATTTGTTATCGATAAACGTGGCAACGTTCTCTTGGCTAACTCAGGAACGGAGAAATTTATGGGATGTAAGGCGGAAGAGCTGATTGGGGAGAATGTAAAGGATTTACTGAAAAGAGGTATCTATGACTGTTCTCCATCCATGAAAGCTATTAAAACACGTTCTATTGTATCAGGGAATGTTAGAAATAGGCTCGGAATTCAGTTTATGGTTACCAGTAATCCGTTACTGGATGAAAATGGTGAGATTGTTATGGTCATCACTAATGCACGTGATAAAAATTTGGTTGATGAGTATATAGCGGCTTTAGATAAAGAAAGATTATCTGTGAATCGTTATAAAACTGCGGTAGAGTATTTGAGTGATGTGGATTTGGAGAATAAAGAGCTCGTGGCCGAGAGTCAGCAAATGCGCCAAATTATGAAAATCAGTAATGTTATAGCGAAAACAGACAGTACTGTAATGTTGATCGGAGAAACAGGTACTGGTAAAGAAATAATGGCTAGACATATTCATCGCAATAGTCTTCGATCGAAAGAACCGTTTATCCCCGTAAATTGTGCAGCGATTCCTCATGAATTACTGGAGTCGGAATTCTTTGGCTATGTGCGAGGGGCCTTCACGGGTGCAAATCCGCAAGGAAAACCGGGGTTGTTTGAAATTGCCGATAAAGGGACTTTGTTTTTGGATGAAATTGCTGAATTGACACTAGCGATGCAGGCTAAGCTGCTAAGAGTTTTAGAATCCAGTGAAGTCCAAAGGTTAGGTGATACGACCATTTACAAGGCCAATGTTCGATTTATCGCTGCTACGAATAGAGATTTAAAAGTAATGATGAGGCAAAAATTGTTTAGAAGTGACTTATACTATCGCCTTAATGTAATACCCATTGATTTACCGCCTTTAAAAGAAAGACCTGAGGATATCATTGCCTTTGCTCATAAATTTTTGGAGGAATTGAATAGAAAATACACTCTCAAGAAGAGATTTTCTATACAAGCGACACAAGCATTTTTAAAATATAGTTGGCCTGGAAATGTCCGAGAATTGCGGAATGTTATTGAAAGATTAGTGATTACGTCAGCTAATGACACTTTGAATTTTGATTATGATTTAGAATGTTTTCCTGAGATTAATATAGCTTATCAAGGAACTCTAAAAAGTGTTATGAAAGCCGTGGAAGAGAAGTATATAAATCAAGTTCTGGAAGAATGCAATGGACGAGTAGACGAAGCAGCTCGGAGATTAGGAGTCCACCGCTCCTTGCTGTATCGAAAGCGCGAAGTAAAATCCACATGACAAAACGTTACAGATACAGTTTTTAACAATTTAGCCACTTTTTCTTTACGATCTATTATAGAATAACTTATAATAAACAAGACACTCATGTTGGAGTGTCTTTGGCTTTGGCGAATTATTTCTTATGAGAGGAACAAAATTATGTGCTTGATCTTATTTGCATATAACTGCCATCCAAATTATCGTCTAATTCTCGCGGCTAATAGGGATGAGTATTTCCAGAGGCCAACAGAAAAGGCTCATTTCTGGGAGTCTTACCCTTGGGTTTTAGCTGGCAGGGATTTGGAAATGCGGGGAACTTGGATGGGAATAACCAGTTCAGGGCGTTTTGCTGCACTGACAAACTATCGAGATCCTTCTCAACAGCTTACGAATGCTGAATCTAGGGGGAAGCTGGTCAGTGACTTTTTATGCATGAATGAATGCCCAACCAATTACTTACAAGATGTCGTAAAATATTGCGAACTTTATAATCCGTTTAATGTCATAGCAGGAGATTCATCATGTCTTGTATATTATTCTAAACAAACATCGGAGCTTAAGGAACTTAAACCTGGGATCTATGGTCTTAGTAATCATCTCATAGATACACCTTGGCCTAAAGTCCTAAAAGGGAAACAAGCACTAGCCAATTACATAGAAAATAAAATCTTGATCAAAGCTCAAGCTCTTTTTGAGATTTTGGCCGATGAAGAAAAGGCAATGGATCACGAATTGCCGAATACCGGGATTAATTATGCTTTTGAGAAACAGCTATCCTCAATCTTTATTAAAGGTATGGATTATGGAACAAGGTCTTCTACGGTGCTATTGATTGATCGCAGCAATCATGTGATATTTACAGAGAAAAGTTTTTCCCCTGGCCAGAAAAACTCTATTGAAGTTAGCCATGAATTCAAAATAATATAACGGCAACTAAATTTAGATACCTTGAATCTCTTACAGAGAATGATAGTATAGAAAATAATTTAAAATTTTAAATGAGGTACGATTATGTCAAACAATAATCAGAAGCCAGTGATTCTTTTAGATCAGGTTCAATCCCCTCTAAATAAGCTCGAGCCCCTTACCAGGAAGGTATTCTTATCTCTTAACCCGCCTGGCCCACAAGATAACCGAGCAGATGTGGACCAAATACGTCAAGCGTTAGAGCGCAGTTGCGATGGCTTTGTATATATGCCGTTGGCAATAATGCCTAAGATACCTAGCATATGCAGGGGTGCCAATTGGCAACTTACAGCCACAGTAGCAGACACTGGACACGCCTGGGAATTAATTGACATAGAACCCGGCGATACTGCCCAAGAACATTACGGGTTGGCCATAGACATTGGAACAACAACCGTGGTTGTATACCTGATCAATCTCTGCGATGGCACGGTACTTAAACATGCTGCTGACTATAATGATCAGATTGCCATGGGTGAGGATTTACTGACCCGAATTCGCCATGCATCAGAACCGGGCGGTTTAGCAAGCCTGAAATCGGCGGTTTTGAATACCCTCAATCGTCTGATAAAGTGTCTTTATCCGTTGCCCACTGAGACAAGTAAGATTACCGCGGCAGCAATAGGGGCAAATACGACCATGATTCATCTTTTGTTAGGTCTGGACCCTGCTTCAATCTGCCGCGCTCCATATACTCCGGTTGTTAATAATCCGGGATTGATTCCGGCGGGAGAAATTGGCCTTGATATTGCCCCCTTGGCCCCAGTCTATTGCTTGCCCAGTATAGGCAGTTTTCTTGGTGGAGACGTCATAGGAGGAATATTGGTTAGTGGCATGCACCAACAGTCTGACATTTCCCTTTTTGTCGACATAGGGACAAATGGGGAAATCGTGTTAGGTAATGAAGAGTGGCTTGTCGCATGTGCTGGTGCAGCCGGACCGGCTCTGGAAGGCGGGGTTACAACCTATGGAATGCGGGCAGAACCAGGAGCAGTAGATCATGTTTCCATTGATCCAAAGACAGGCTGGGTACATTATTCAACAGTAGGAAATCTCCCTGCTCGCGGTATTTGCGGTTCAGGCCTGGTGGACACACTTGCCGGACTTTTCCTTAGCGGCATTATTAATCGAACTGCTCGTTTTCAGAACGGACAGAAGGAGTTTGTTATAGTCCCTGCCCATGAATCAGCCTCTGGAGAAGACATTGTTGTTTCTCAGGTCGATATTAATAATTTTATGGCGACTAAAGGGGCAGTCAACGCAGCTACGGATCTATTGATAGAAAATGTTGGATGTGATTGGCGAGAAATTAGTCATTTCTACGCTGCTGGGGCTTTTGGCCAATATCTGCCAATTGAGTCTGCCGTTACGATAGGTCTCTACCCTGATCTTCCAAGAACAGCGATCGTGCGCCTAGGTAACAGTTCAGGTGAAGCGGCCCGCCAAGTGCTCTTGTCCCGTTGCAAGCGTTTGGAAGCAGAAGGGATCGCAGGAAAAGCAACATATTTTGAGCTAAATGCTGATTCTGCTTTTATGGACAAGTTCGTCAGCAGCAAATTTCTGCCTCATACTGATCTAGATCGCTATCCTAGTGTCAGGGGAAGGCTCTTAGAGGTTTTCACTGACAAGAGCTGACCAGTTTTTTCCTTTATAGGCGTTATAACCACGTGTATGTGCATACCCATAAATTTTAGTACCCATAGTACTTTTTTCGAAAATATAACCGTAAGTTTCCCCATTAATAGCTAATTGGGCAGCCTTAAGGTGCTTCAAATTGTCTGTAAGTATACCCTTGCGATTTCGGCAGGCAATGACGTATCCAGCGCTGTTTATAATAAATATATCTCCATTCTTTCCTATTCGGGCAGAATCGATAATGTCGTAGATGTAGTTCCAATTGAATCGAGTAGAAAAATATCCGATTATTTGACCTCCATCATTACGAATTGGGCATGTATACGCCACGGTATGAGATTTAGCAACCGTGGAATAGTAAAGGTCACTTACCGATATGGTATTTTCAACCTTGGCAGCTTTAAACCAGTCTCTATCCGCCATGCTCTGGCCGATAAGTTCGTGATGAACACCAGCGGCAACGATTATTCCTTCAGGGTCTAATACGTATAGGTCATTATAGACCTCATAAATATCAACTAGTTTTTTTAGTAAGCTATTGGCAATTGAAGAACGGTCACTAATCGTTGTGCAGAAGCAGTTTTTAACTTTATCGAAACCAGCCCAGGCTTGGGCATCGCAATTGCGTTCGAAAAGGTTCCGATCAATCTTATCAATTGTGTCATAGGCCACATCGGCCATTCGTACAGCCATTACCTCGTTTGCTTTACTTTGAATATTTTCAATGATCGTTGTACTCTCTTTAGTTGAAGCTAAACTTCGTGTAGCGAGTTTTTTAATTTCGTCCGCTACTACGCTAAAGCCACGACCAGCTTCACCTGCTCTGGCTGCTTCAATGGCAGAATTTAGAGATAAGAGGTTTGTGTGCTGGGCTATTTGCCGGATGGATTCAATGACTTGACCCATTTCCTGGTTCGCGTCCTTGAGTTCGCTTAGTAGAATTGATGTATCGATAACGAGATTTTCGTTTGCCATGTAGATCTGATCACCCCTAAATAAAAATAGCCGACCTGAAAAAAACAGGTCGGCACCTTTGCCAATCTTTTTTCATTATACGACAGTCCTAGGAATTTGCAACGATTTCTTTTCAGGAAATAATCTTGATAAGAGCTGTTATATGTTAACTCTCACAGTCGGAATGGGGTACTTCAAACAATAATTTACTAAAGGTAAGTACATCGTTGAATTCGATAAAGTTATAGTCACTAATCTGGGCTTTTTCCATAAGGAGTGATATGGGAGTTGTTGTGAGGATAACATCTTTGGGCTGAAGTAATTGGTCAATTAGGCCAAAATGTTGAGGGTTAAAGCGGATAGCAATGTGGATTTCATTTTCCCAGGTTACTTGCAGGACATAGGCATCCTTAAGTTCTGTTGCAAACCAATGATAGGTATATTTAGAAAGGCCGGACTGGTTAATGGACCGGACTTGTTCGCTAAATTCTTTAACATAGAGAATAAGTACATCCCGACCGTTTTCTAGCTTGCCAAAAGCAGATTGTTCAGGTGAATAAGCCTGAGTAAACATAGAATTCCCCCAATTCATTGGACGCGTCCTGTCCTCTTATGTATATTGCAATTATAGACTATTTGTTTGTTAGAGTGAAGGGATAATCAATTCGGAAAGAAGGGAAATCAATGGGCAATCCTTGTGGAATGACAAAGGCTAAGATTTATGAGGAAACTGAGGTATATGGGATACCTGTTTATTATGGTTCTGGGGTTAATCCCGTCAATTCTCCTGCTCAGCTTTTTGTAGCGTGGGGCAGAGGGTCTTTATCTAATGGTTTGATCCATACTTTTAATATTGAATCAAAAGATCAAGGGGTATTGTGGTTTATTGATGAGCATGAGGCAGAGGCTCAATATGTCAAATACAAGAAATTCTAAGCAATATCAAATAGATAAGCATCTGAAGCAGAAGGGAAGATGCCAATAATTTCTAATTATTTTACCAACGACGACGCCCCCACCGCGTGGAACAACATTATCAAAGGAAACCGACGCCAAAAACGCCTGCGATGTCTGCGACTCCATCTGTCCATTAAAAATCAATCCTCCTCATAAGACTTAACGGTTTTTAGCTAGTTCAACGCCAGTTAGCGCATAATGTTATTCGCTAACTCATAATCCATTATAGGGGATTGGCGATTTGTCTCGTTCCGTTATATTCCATTGCGTTTCTAAAAATAAAGGGCGCTTTTTTATTGTCAGCATGTGTGGATCACACGATTTGGATGGAAAAACTAAAAGTGAAAAATAGCTATTGACATAACTTTAAAATCGCAGTAAATTAAAGTTTGTTCCAAATGTACGTGTGCGAACAATTCTTACAGAAACGAAAAAGGGGGATTGGAATGAAAAGAGTGGTCGGTATCCTATTAATTATTAGTGTTTTGCTTACAGGATGTAATAGTACAAGTCAAAAAGTTGAAACCGATACTGCTGTTGAAGTAATAAAACCTGTGTTTGTAATGGCAGGAATCGTTGATGCTAACGAAAAGGCCCAGATCACAAGCAAACTATCGGCTAAAGTATCTGATATTTCCGTTGAAGCAGGCTCAGTAGTAAAAAAAGGTGATTCCTTGATTACACTGGATACAAAAGATATTGAGGCTCAAGTGGCACAGGCTGAGGCCGGAGTTAATACAGCTCAGGCAAACTTAATTAAGATGCAGGCTGGAGCGCGACCGGAGCAGATAGCTCAAGCACAGTCAGCTCTGGACAGTGCTGAAATAAGCTATACTAATTCCAAAAATAACTTTGATCGAAACCAACAACTTTTATCAGCCGGAGCAATATCTCAATCTCAGTTTGAAACCGCTCAGACTCAGTTAGCTTCGGTGCAAGCACAATATAAATCTGCACAAGATCAGCTAAATCTGTTAATCATGGGAGAAACAGAAGAGTCTTTAAATGTCTTGCGAGCGCAAGTCGCACAGTCCCAAGCAGCCTTAGAATTTGCTAAAACTCAGTTGACTAATGGTACGATAGTATCTCCGATTTCTGGCATAGTTAGTGCAAAAAATATTAATCTTGGAGAATTGGCCTCCCCAGGGGCTATCTTGATTTCCGTAGTAAATGTTGACTCGTTGTATATAAAAGCTTCTCTGCCTGAAGGACTTATGGGGGATGTAAGTGTTGGGGAAGAAGTTGTTGTTAAAGTTGCGGAAATTAAAGATCAAGAATTCAAGGGAAAAATTTCACTGATAGATCCGGTGATCGACTCTCGCAGTAAAAGTGTTTTAGTGAGAATTCAAGTAGATAACCCCGACTCAATCTTAAAACCTGGAATGCTGGCTGAAATCGGCCTTATTAAATAGGGGTAGGTGAAGAATATGGCTGACAAACGAAAAAAACTAATCTCTCTAATAATTGTCGCGATGGTGATTGCCTTAGCCAGTGTTGGCAGCTATTACTGGTATGAAAATTCATATTTCGTTTCAACAGAGGATGCCCGAGTAGCAGGTGATCTAGTAAGCGTGAGTCCGCAGATTTCGGGGAAGCTTTTGGAACTGAATGTTGAAGAAGGTGATAAGGTCATTAAGGATCAAATCCTAGGGCGTCAGGGGATGAGCAACCCTCAGGAGTCTAACATAGATCAAACTGTTTTTAGAGCACCTATCAGCGGAATGGTTATTAAGAAGCAAGGAACTGTCGGGGAGTTTATTTCCACAGGTCAAACCGTTGCCATAATCGTTGATCCTGAAAAGCTTTATATCAGTGCTAATATTGATGAAACAAAGCTTACAAAGATAAAACAAGGTCAGAAGGTAGATGTTACGATTGACCAATTTTCGAATAAGTCATTTTCTGGGACAGTTAAGTATGTTGGTCAAGCTTCAAATTCTGCGTTTGCCTTATTACCTTCATCAACAAGCGGTACTTTCACGAAAGTCATCCAAAAAGTTCCTGTGAAAATTGAATTTGATAATAGTGATGTCACATTGCTGCCTGGTACTAATGCTGTCGTGAAGATTCATATTAAGTGATGGGGTGCATAATATGACAGGACATGACACACCAGAAAAGGATGATGACGGGTTATATAAGTGGTCGGCTTTACTTGTTGTTGTAATTGGTACGTTTATGGTGATGCTGGACAGCAGTATTGTTAATATTGCAATTCCCAAAATGATGAATGTTTTTGGCTCTGATTTGGAGACAGTAAAGTGGATACTAACTGGATACACACTTGCAATGGGTGCTGTAGTGCCTATAACCGGCTTCATCAGTGATACTTTTGGGATAAAAAAGCTGTTTATTGGGGCGTTAGGGCTCTTTACTATAGGATCATTTTTATGCGGCTTTGCTTGGAGTACTAATACCATGATCTCTTTTCGTGTGATACAGGCAATAGGCGGCGGTGCTATTATGCCAGTGGGTATGTCCTATATTATGCAGATTTTCCCCATTCATGAACGGGGAAAGGCCCTGGGCTTTTGGGGAATTGCTTCAATGTCCGCTCCTGCTATAGGACCTACTCTGGGCGGATATATCATTCAATATATGGATTGGCGCTTTATTTTCTATGTAAACGTTCCAGTTGGTGTAATTGGCGTTATAGTGGCTGCTTTGTTACTGAGGGAGACCACTCTCAAACCGTATAAAGGAAATTTTGATTACGTGGGCTTTATCTCCTCAATTTCTGCTATTGTCAGCCTTCTGTACGTTTTCGGTGAAGGTAATTCGATTGACTGGGGAAATGTAAAATTTCCACTTATTCTTGTTTTTGGTTTATTTAGTCTTCTGATATTCGTGGTAAATGAACTAACCCACCCCGAGCCATTACTTGAATTAAGGGTCTTTAAAGTATATAATTTTACACTAAGTCAAGTAATTTCAGGTGTAACAACTTTGGCAATGATGGGTGGCATGTATGTCTTACCTTTGTTCTTGCAAAATATAAGAGGGTATACGGCAATGGAAACCGGTTTAATCCTGTTCCCTTCCGCTATCGCTTCAGGATTAATGATGCCCATAAGCGGTGCTCTGTTTGACAAATACGGAGCAAAAGTCGTTACAATTCCGGGACTTATCATTGTCGCCTTTGCTACCTATGAAATGTCCAAGTTTAACATGAACACTGCAATGTCAACAATAACCTTAGTAGCAGCTTTAAGAGGAATTGGACTTGGCTTTTCAATGATGCCTGTCAATACGGCGGGTTTGAATGATGTGCCTAGGAACCTCTATGGAAAGGCAACGGCCTTGTCGACGACCGTTCGAAGTATATTAAGTGCCTTAGCAATAACATTTATGACGACTATGATTTCTACAAGATCAAGCGATAATTACGCTCGACTTACTGAGCAGATTACCTCCTTTAATCCAGCTTCTAACTCTCTGTTGAAGGGTTTGCAAGGGATTTATATGAATAGCGGATTAACACAAGGAGATGCACATGGGACAGCGTTGACAACCCTTGGAACAATGATTTATGCCCAGTCTTATCTGGATGCCATGAACTATGTGATTGCCATAACAGTTTTAGCAGTGGTTATTGCTATTTTCATGGTTCTAATGATGAGAAATAGTAAAAAATCTAAGAATAAAGAACCTGAAAAAAGTCTCGTCAAGGGGGAGGTATTAGATGGAACAGAATCAGAAGCTCGAATTGCAACAATCCTGGAGTAAAGATTCTGAACGAGTAGTATCTCTATTTAAAGCCATTCACAAGGTATATCGGGATCATCTCTACAAAAAATCCAGGCAATATGGTTTTACTGGACCTCAAATTGGCTTAATTATGGGTTTGCATAAGAACCCTTTTTCTACCTTGAATGAGTTGAGTGACTGTTTAGGTCTTTCTAAGAGTACTGTATCTGGAATTGTGGATCGCTTGGTCTGTCAGGGCGTAGTTATTCGAGAAATTCCTGAAAATAATCGGAGGATTGTGCGTCTTTCCTTATCACCTGAATGGCAAAAAAATAATGCCCTGCATGAGCTGATGAATAAGTACATCTACGACACTTTAAAGAACGCCAGTGAAGAGGAAATAGAAAAAATTATTTCTGGACTAGAGATCTTACATTCATTAATCAGCAAGGGTGAAACCTAAATTACCGAACGTTCCATAAATTAATTCAAAAAACGTTCGAAAAAATGTTTGACCAATCTCTATATTTCTTGTAAAATATAATCATGACAAGTGAATATTAGTTCATATAATAGCAGAGATAAGGTCTGCAAGTTTCTACCGGGCTACCGTAAATCGTCCGACTATGAGCGAAAGTGTCCTAGGCATTTAGTCCAAGATCACAGATTATATGACTTGTCAAGAAGGTAATCTGTATTTGGATGATTTCATTGGGTAAATTGCGATCTGCAACCCCAAGCTGACAGGTTCTCTCACTCTATCTGAGTAGGATCTGTTTGCTGGGGTTTTCTTTTATCTACACAAGATCCAGTGTATCACTTTAACCAAGACTTGTTGGTAATAATTCTATGGACGTAGCAACGAAAGGAGGACATCAGAGAGTCTATAAATCTACAATTATAGTCACGAGGGTTTGTGAATCCATTTACGTACTTATATTTAGAATAATTAAGTTAGGGATATAAGGAACTTGCGACGGATGGAGTTTACTCTATCAAAAGTTTAGTTGGATTAGCTATCGAGTATGATGTTAATAAAGGAGTTGGATATTTTGCGTAATAAAGAAATGTTACTTGTCCCAGGACCAACACCAGTTGTGGATGAAATATATGACGCTCTGTCCAGTGAGACAATGGGGCACACAGATCCTCGCTTTGCAAAGATCTTTAAGAATAGCTTGGATTTAAGTAAGAAATTGTACAACACGGATGGAGAGGTTTTTGTCATTGCAGGTTCAGGGACCTTGGCGATGGAAATGGCTATCATCAATACCGTTGCCCCAGGAGAAAAGTTGCTAGTCGTAAGCCATGGTTATTTTGGTGATCGCTTTATTCCACTAGCAAAAGTTTTCGGGATACAAGTAGAGACCCTTCAAGCAGAGTGGGGCCAGCAGATCAGCAAGGAATTAGTAGAAGAAAAGTTGGCCGAGGGTGGTTACAAGGCTGTAACCGTGACTCATGTTGACACCTCAACTGGAGTAATGGCTAATGTTGAAGAATTAGTTCCGGTTGTAAAAAAAGCAGGAGCGCTTTTTATTCTTGATGGAGTATGTGCTTCTGCTGCCATGGAAGAGGATATGCAAAAAACATACGGTCAGCCAGATTACAAGATAGATGTAGTGTTGACAGGATCTCAGAAGGCGATTGGGGTTCCCCCCGGACTAGGAATTGTAGCCTTTGGACCGAAAGCGCTAGCTGCCCGTGAAGCAATGCCTTCTGTTATGGGGTATTACACAGATATTAAGAATTGGCTCCCAGTCATGAATGAGCCTGTAAAATACTTTGCTACGCCTCCGGTTAACATGATTTATGCCTTCAATAAGGGCATGGAGCTAGTCATGGCAGAAGGTCTGGAGACCCGTTATCGTCGCCATTCAGTACTGGGACGCGCTATGAGAGCTGCTTTGAAGGTCTATGGCATGAAGCCCTTGGCAGAAGAAGCGGTCGCTGCTCCAACCTTGAGTTGCATTATTTATCCTGAGGGTCTAAACGACGCGGAGTTCCGATCAAAGTTAGCTTCGAAAGGGGTTATCGTGGCTGGGGCGTTAGCGGCTTTAACTGGGAAGGCTTTCAGGATTGGGCACATGGGGAATGCCACTGAAGAAATGTTTGTTAAAGCACTCCAGATTGTTGGAGAGACTCTTCAAGAGATGGGATATACTGCTGATATAGACACAGCAGTCGATGAGTTTAAAGGAATTTATCATTCGGCCTAAAGGAAACTTAATAATTGATAACACTAATAGCTAAACATGGACTTCTGTTCTGGAAACAAGGCTGTAAGATTAACTTGCAGCCTTGTTTTTTAACATACGGAATTGTTGTAAAAAGACTGCTTCAACCTTGATTCTGATCGAACGATATACAAAATAACACTGTTAATGTTCGGAAATGTATTGACCTATGATTAAGTTTCTTGTAGAATAAACTCTAGGTCAGTAAATGAATAGTGTTCATATAGTAGCAGAGATATGGTCTGCAAGTTTCTACCGGACTGCCGTAAATGGTCCGACTATGAGCGAAAGATGTACTAAGGGCAATATGTCAAAAATGTACAGATCCAAAGACTTTCTTTAGGAAGTCTAAATTTGTTTTTGGATTATACCGCAGGGTCAGATCCCAGGCGGGCAGATTTCTCTCACCAATTTGAGTTGAAACCTGTCTGCTTGGGTTTGTTTTTTCTGCAAAAGAATTAGAGTCACTGAGGAGGGGCAAGTGTGTTTACTATTCTTGATTTAGTTCAACCAGATAACCTAGCAGAAGCTTATAAGATCTTGTCTGATAAACGAAATAATACCATTCTTGGAGGCTGTGCTTTTCTGAAAATGGGTAAAAAGCGAATTAATACAGGGATAGACCTGACTAAGCTTAAGCTTAATTATATACAGGAAAAGGATGGTTTTATTGAGATTGGGGCTATGACAAGCCTGAGAGACATTGAAACTCATCCACTGTTAAAGGAGCATTATAATGGGGTGCTTCCACAATCCGTTCGTGACATTATTGGAGTGCAGTTTAGAAACGGCGTGACTGTGGGTGCTTCGGTTTATTCTAAATACGGTTTTTCTGATCTAATCACTGCCTTGTTGTCTTTGGACACTGAGGTTGAGTTATTTAAGGCCGGTAGAATGCCTTTGACGGACTTTCTGGCTAAACCTAAGGAAAAGGACCTCATGGTTAGATTATGGATCAAGAAAAACATGCGTCAAGCATCCTATCTAAGTTTCAGAAACTCTTCCAGCGATTATGCGGTCTTAAATGTGGCGGTCTCTATGTTGAATAACTGCTGGACGATTGCTGTGGGTGCCAGGCCGAGTAAAGCCGCGATTGCGATAAGTGCTTCTGCGCTGTTATCACTGGAAGGTGCAACATCAGAAACAATTGAAGAAGCAGCGAAGAGGACATCCGAAGAGTTATCATTTGGAACGAATACGAGGGGAACAGCAACCTATCGGAAAGCCCTTTGCAGAGCGCTTGTCAAACGGGGAATAATGGAGGTATTGGCATGCAAATCGAACTAACGATTAATGATAAAGTTGTTAAATGGGAAGTCGCTAACGATGAGTTTTTAGCGGATACACTCAGATCCCATGGCTTTCTGAGTGTTAAGAAGGCTTGTGATACAAGTTGTTGCGGACTTTGTACTGTCTGGATGGATGGTAAATCGATGCTTTCCTGTTCTGTCCTTTCTCTGCGGGCACATGGCAAGAAAATCACAACTATAGAAGGATTTCCCAAGGAAGCAGAGGAATTTGCCCAAATACTCAGCGCAGAAGGGGCTGAACAATGCGGTTTTTGCAGTCCAGGTTTTATCATGAGCGTCTTAGCTATGAAGAATGAGCTGGTTAACCCTACAGAGGAAGAAATTATTCACTATTTAACGGGCAATCTATGCCGTTGTACGGGTTATATGGGACAGCTTAGAGCGATAAAGATCTATCTGGGGGTGGCTTAGAATGGAAAATGTCGGACAAAGCATTCGAAAAATAGATGGAATGGCAATTGCCATGGGCAAACCTGTGTATACTGAGGATTTAGCTATGCCTAATGCTTTAGTGGTAAAAATCCTCAGAAGCCCACACGCTTTTGCCAAGATTACGTCAATAGACATTTCCAAAGCGGAGTCTTTAGAGGGTGTACAATGTGTCCTGACCTTTAAGGATGTCCCGAACGCTCGATTTACTTTAGCTGGTCAATCTTATCCTGAACCGTCACCCTACGATCGTCTAATCCTTGATCAGATTGTGCGCTATATAGGGGATGAAGTGGCTATTATAGCGGCGGTAGACGAAAAAACTGCGCTTTTGGCTATGAAAAGAATTAAGGTTGAATATGAGGTGATGGAGCCTGTTTTAGATTTTGAGCAGGCCATAGGGCATCCTTCAGTCGTTCATCCTGAAGAGGACTTAAGCTGTAACTTTGAGATTGGACTGCAAAAGGAAAACAATATCACATCTTCCTCTCATGAAGAAGTTGGAGATGTTGACGAAGAATTTAAACGTTGTGCTGTGGTGGTAGAGGATGTCTATTATCCACAAGCTCAAGCCCATACTATGATGGAAACCTATCGGGCCTTTACCTATCTGGATCATGCAGGGAGGTTAATCGTAGTCAGTTCTACACAGGTCCCCTTTCATATTAAAAGGCAGTTGGCAAGAGCTTTACAGATCCCTGCAAGTAAGATCAGGGTAATCAAGCCTAGAATCGGTGGTGGATTTGGCGGAAAACAAACCGGGGCAGGGGATGTATTTGCCGGCCTTGTAACTTTGAAAACAGGAAAACCAGCGATGATCATTTATGATCGAAAAGAAACCTTTAGCGCTACAACAAGCCGTCATGCCATGAGATTAAAGGTTAAGTTAGGTGCAGACCAAGAGGGCTTTATTAGAGCTATCGATATGCAGGTTTTATCGGACACTGGTGCATATGGAGAGCATGCCCCGACTGTTTTAAGTTGTGTAGGGCATTACACTCTCCCGCTTTATAATAAAACAAGAGCAGTACGGTTTGACGGGAAGGCCGTATACACTAACAAAATGCCAGCCGGGGCTTTTAGAGGATATGGAGCTACTCAGGGTACATTTGCCCTGGAATCGACTGTAAATAGGTTAGCTGAACAATTAAAGATGGATCCCACGGAAATTCGCCTTAAAAATATCAGTAAGGTTGGGGAAACTTTTCTTACCGGGCAGGGAGTCATGTTAGGCAGTTCAACCTTAGATCGCTGTATTGCCAAGGGTAAAGAGCTGATTGGTTGGGAGGAAAAATTCCCGCGTCGGGTAGTCAGTTACAATAAAGTGAGAGCGGTAGGGATGGCGATCACGATGCAAGGCTCAGGGATTGCTAATATCGGGACGGCCTCGGCTGAAATTCGCTTAAATGATGATGGGAATTTCACTCTGCTCACTGGGGCTACGGATATGGGAACGGGCTGTGACACGATTCTCAGCCAGATGGCGGCAGAGATCTTAGAAGTTCCCATGGAGAAGATCATTGTCCATGCCGGAGATACGGATACTTCTCCCTATGACCCAGGGTCTTATGCTTCCAGTACTACCTATGTTGCGGGAGGGGCAGTAGTAAAGGCTGCAGAAGAGTTGAAAATGAAAATACTAGCACAGAGTGCAGCAATTTTAGGGGTTGGCCCTCAAGACGTCGAATTCGATGGCTTAGCAGTCCGCACTTTAAGTGGGGATCAAGAAATAAGCTTTGCTAAGCTAGCTGAACTTACCATCCTGGGTACGGGAAAACTTCAGTTAGTGGGTTATGCTACGCAGGGGTGTGAAGTATCCCCACCGCCATATATTGCAGGGTTTGCTGAAGTAGAAGTTGATCAAGAGACTGGAAAAGTAGACTTAATTGACTATGTGGCAGTCATAGATTGCGGTACAGTGATTAACCCAAATCTTGCGCGTATTCAAGCCGAAGGAGGGATTGCTCAAGGAATCGGAATGGCCCTCTATGAACAGGTAAGATATGATGAGATAGGAAAGATGGCTACGAACAGTTTTATGCAATATAAAATTCCCAGTCGCAAGGATGTCGGGAAGGTTCGAATAGCCTTTGAAGAAAGCTACGAACCCACGGGACCTTTTGGGGCAAAATCAATTGGAGAAGTGGTGGCTAATACTCCGCCGCCTGCCATTTCTCATGCGATTTATAATGCTGTCGGTGTTAGAGAGAATCATTTGCCGATTACTCCGGAAAAAGTTTTCTTAGGAATGCAGAAACTATAGACCATAAGAGACTGGGGGAAGTTACAACCGCCAGATATAATGGAAAAAGAGCATTTTTGATACACAGTGGAGTCTTAGGCCTGCTGAAGTATCTAAAAATGTCCTTTTTTGTTGTTTCTGTCGATTTGCATATCCATAATAATGTATACTGTGATAGATAAGATAAGCCGAGAGGTCGTGGTGAAATGACTGAAAATAATACATTTAGCAAAGAACGGCTCGCTTCAAAAACCGTAACTCTTCCACGTTTGAATCGTTTGAGCCCCTCCCTGGAAAGTACAGCTCTTAAAATCATGGAAGAATCCGGTGAGCTGGCTCAAGCAATTGGTAAACTTAGAGGGCTCAGTGGAGAGAGCCAGCGGATGAAAGAAGAGGAAGCTATGCAGATGGTGGCTCGAGAATTGGTAGATGTTGCTCAGACAGCAGTAACAATGATGTTTGTTTTAGAAGAGCAATATGGCATTAATTTGGAAGCGATTTTGAAAGAGCATATAGAAAAACTCCGGTATAAGGGATATTGTGATTAAGGGTCTAAGTTTTCAATCTTTTTTCGGAAGGTAATTTGAGTATTGTTCCGGAATAGTTTTTTTGCTATATAGGAAGAACGAAACCAATGATTTACATTGATTTTGTCGCGAAATGTTTCGTGTTTTTTCAAGATAACTTGGCAATATAATTGATTGAAGAAGGTTCATTATTCACCTTTTAAATTGAAATGTGCATAACTGCAATGCAGAAATAGTGGCTGAGATACCATTCTTTCAGCCTTTTTTTGTTTCAAATAAAATTTCTTTCATAGGAGTGGAGGAATTCATCGGAATTTACCGAATGTTGAAGATAGATGGAATGTTATAAAACGGAGGGTTTCTAATGAAAAGGATTGCCCTGGTGACAGATAGTACAGCTGATCTAACGGAAGAAGTTAAAAAGGATTTTGAGATTCATGTAATCCCACTTAAAGTAAGGTTTGGGGAGCAGGAGTATTCTGATGGGGAGCTTACAAGTGAAGACTTCTATCGACGTTTAATGGAAGATAAGATACTTCCAAAAACATCACAACCAACTCCGGAAGAGTTCAGCTGTTTATACAGTAAGTTGCTAGAGGAATATCAAGAAGTTATCTCCGTGCATATATCTTCTGCTTTGAGCGGTACATTTAATGCTGCATATCTGGCCAAGGAGAAGTTCAAAGAAAGGATCCACCTTGTAGACTCAAAAACCATTAGCCTGGGTGCAGGACTAATGGTAATGGAAGTTGCAAGGAATATTAAAGAGGGTCAAGATACCGAATGGATTCTTGAGAACCTTAAGAAGGCCAGAAAAAATATCGAAACGCTTTTCACTTTAAATACGTTGGAGTACCTGCAAAAGGGGGGGCGTATCGGGAGGGTTCAAGGTTTCATGGGCTCGCTCTTGAATATTAAGCCAATCATCCGGGTAGGAGATGACGGGGTATATCAAACTTATGGAAAAGCGCATAGTCAGAAGAAGGCGTTAGATAGTGTTATTCAGGCTTATCAAGACGTAACTAAAGGCAGGAAACCAATCCGATTGGTAGTAGCTCACGGTGCTGCACATAAGGCTGGAACATATCTGAAGGAAGCGTTAGAATATGCCTTTCAACTTCAGACAACGGTTTTTACTCAGGTGGGGCCAGTTATAGGGGTGCACACTGGGCCGGGAACGGTGGGAGCCGCTATTCAGTTTGAGTGAAAAACTAAGAACCCATGGGATAAAATCTCAAGGGTTCTTTTCATACTAATCAGTTGGCGCTAGATAAGTTTTATTTATGATACTATTTAAAAATCCTTGGCAATATAATTTAGGAAGAGAATACTTTAAACAATGATAATAAGCTTGGAATTGAGTAGATTGGCCTTGGCATATAATTAACTAATATATTGTTCGTTGGAAGGGTGAGTGCTACATAATGGGCTATTTGACACTGACATTAGCGATGGTAATTATAGTATCGGTGGGTTTTTGGTCAAGAAACCGTCGTCTCAAATCAGAGAAGAGACAAAAACAAAGTGTACCCAAAGTCTATCCTTTATCAAGAACAAAGAGCCAGACTAAACTGCGTAGAATCAAATAGGGTTAAGCTTAAGCGTGTTGATAGGTACCTGCTAAAGGCTTAACCTCTGCCTCCCAAAGCGCTTGAGTGGCAGCAGGATTTAAGTTAGGCTTTTTCATCATGGCTTTTAAGAAATCTTCTTGTTGATTAGAATTGTTATAATTTGAAATCTGAGTTAAGGCGAATTGAGCAAAGTCACGAACCATAAAGCTAAAAATTTCATCGAGTAAGGCGGAAGAAATAGTATGGATTTTGGAGTTTTCCAAGATCAGCTGGGCATAAACAATTAAAGTAAACATTTCACCCAAGGCGAGCATATAGTCAATATTTCTTAGCTGTTCCTGATTAGGGCTGGCTTGTTCTAAGAAGGAACGGAAGAGTTCAATTTGTTCTTGAAAAATAGTTACATTGGGGACTTGAATTCCTTCGTAGGCCAAACGGTAGTCTGGAAAACGGACAGACGCAAGTTTCCCTGCCTTTTGACGGAATAGATAGGAATCGTCTGCAAGATCGTCCCGTTTGGGAATAATGGAGTATTCTTGAGGATTAAAGAAATAGTTGTTAATAAACTTAATTACGAGGGCAATATTTACATGAGTCGTCCCTTCCAAGCGAGGGATCATACCGATGTCGCGGATGGCCGTTTCAAAATATGTGTCTTGTTCAAATCCTTTGGCAGCAATAGCATCGAGAAGCATTTCAATAATTTTCATCCCCTGAGTAGTAACTTTCATTTTTTGTATGGGATTAAAGAGTAAATAACGTCTGTCGTTGTCAGTGGCAGAACGGAAATAATCTAAACTTCTTAAGGCATACAACTTCATGGCAATCAGTCGGGCATAGGATTCAGTGAAAATTTTCTGGATATGTTGAAAATCAGTGACCTTATTACCGTATAATTCACGGTTTGAGGCGTGATTCAAAGCTTCATAATAAGCATGAGTACAAATACCTATAGAAGCAAATCCTAATTGAAATTTGCCAATGTTAATACTAGAAAGGGCAGAATCCCAAGCTAAAGGCCCACTTGATAGAATCTCATTCTGAGTGATTGGATAATCGATCAGTTCGTAATCTCCTACATAGGCGGTACGAACCCCAGAAGTTGAGATTTTTTTAATTAATTTGTAGTTGCGGTGTTGACTATCGACGATAAAAAATACGTAATCTTTAGAGTCCCTATATTTAGCGAAAGTCGATACTAGTGCTGCTTCATTGGCATTACCTATATAGTATTTTCCACCGTTAGCAAGGTAGTTCCCTTCGCTAGTCGAAGACAATGACATCTCATTACTGTAAAGATCTGCACCATGGGCCTTTTCGGATAATCCGAACGCAAAGATAGCACCCTCTCTTAGTTTTTCGGCCGTTAAGTGTTTGGCTTTTTCATTATCTCCCATCCAAATCGGTCCAAGTCCAAGAATGGAAACCTGGTAGGCGTACTGATAGGACAATGAATAAAATGCACTTACCTCGTTAAATTCACAGACTCGACTTAGATCAAATCGTGAGTCAGGTGCACCATATCCTGCCGGCGTTAATAAAGTAGAAAAAATTTGTTCTTTTTTAATAAGTTTTAAGAAATCTGTATACCATCGACTTGCCTGGTCATCTTCTTTGATGCTTCTGAGCCCTTTTTCCTCAAAAAAAGCAATAGTTTTCTCCATTATTTCCTTTGAATGAGAATCTTTTTGCGGACTTTCATAGTTTTGTGGATTAAGTAAGAGGGACACCAACCTCACACCTTTCTTCTTATTGATATAATGAATGACCATTCATCAATTATCATAATTATCTCATAAATACCGAGAATGTAAAGTAACATTTTCGTATCTTGCAGCAGTCGGCGCCTTAGCTTAAACCTTTCCAATCAGACCTATCAACTTAATAAGGGGTATGATTATCGTGATTTATCAAATAATAGCATATGAGAATCGTTTGATAAATTAACAATGGGTTCTGATAATAACTCTAATTTGTATTAATTTGAACTGATTATATGCCTATTAATAACTAAAGTGGCGAAGATGATTTTGGAGAGAATGTGAGGAAGAAATTATGAACAATAACGAATTCCAACTTGCTACCTTTGCAGGAGGCTGTTTTTGGTGTATGGTCAAACCGTTTGAAGAATTGTCTGGCATTGTTAAAGTGGAGTCAGGATATACTGGCGGGAATTTAGAAAATCCTACATATGAGGACGTTTGCTCTAAAAAGACAGGGCACTATGAGGCGGTACAAGTTACCTTTGATCCACTTTTGTTGTCTTACACTCAATTATTAGAGGTTTTTTGGAGACAAATTGACCCTACTAACCCAGGAGGACAGTTTGCTGATCTAGGGCAAGCCTATAAAACAGCCATTTTTTATCATAATCAGGAACAGAAGAATCTTGCCGAGGGGTCTAAAGAAAATCTGGAAAAAAGCAAGAGATTCCAGAATCCTATCGTAACGGAAATTATACCAGCTGCGACATTTTATCCCGCTGAAGAGTATCACCAGGGTTATTATAAGAAGTTTCCGTTAAGATACGGTGCCTACAGACAAGGATCAGGACGGGATACGTTTCTCGATGAACATTGGAGTCAGGATAAAGAAAAGGAACAAGAAAAGGAGCTGAAATCTAAACTGACAACGTTACAGTATGAAGTTACTCGAAAACGAGGTACAGAACCTCCTTTTCAAAATGAATATTGGAATAATGGCAGAGAAGGAATTTATGTTGATGTGATTTCTGGGGAGCCTCTTTTCAGCTCTCAAGACAAATTCGATTCTGGGTGTGGGTGGCCTAGCTTTTCGAAACCTCTCAGGCCCGAAGAGATAAAGGAAAAGCCTGATTTTAGTCATTCAATTAAGCGAACTGAAGTTGTTAGTGCAAAATCGGATGCACATCTTGGGCATGTCTTTGAGGATGGTCCTGAGCCAACTGGGCTTCGTTACTGTATCAATTCTGCAGCCCTGCGGTTTATTCCTAAAGAAGTACTAGTCGAAGAGGGTTATGGAAGCTACTGTGAAATGTTTAAATAAAGAACGTAAATAACTCAATCGATTCATTATTCCTCTTGGGCCTTTCGACCAGTGTTCCGAAGAATTGTGCTAATATGCATGCAAAGATCAGAAAAAGAGAAAAACCTCCTCGGTTTGACCTGGGAGGTTTTAATATATGGATGTCTACCAATTGTTACGCGGGGCGGGGTGGAAGCAATCCCGACAATACACCGGCTTCTCACCAGACGGTCGAAACGGAACTGTGGTTTCCTTTCCACATGTAGCACAGGTGGCAGGGAACATTTCCCGTTCTTGACGGTTATTGTTATATCCGCCCGAAGAACGATTCTGAGCCTTTTTTTCTGCACGGCATTGGGGACATCTTCCGGGTTCATTCGTAAACCCTTTCTCTGCAAAGAATTCTTGTTCTGACGCGGAGAAAACAAATTCTTGGCCACAATCCCGACAAGTCAAAATCTTGTCATTAAACATAAATAAACACCTCTTTAGTTCTTAGTGGATATCGTCGTGTTCAGGGGATCTGCAATATTATTGCCTGATGTCACACACCGATAATATAGAGTATAACCAAAGTTTTGTTTTCTTATTAGACATGCTTGTGATTAAGACTTTGATCGATGGATACCTTAATTAGGGATTATGGATTTTCTGATATTTCGGGGTCTGATATCACCTTGGGCGGTTGTGGACGGGTCGCTTTGATAACTAGGTAAATACCGCCTAAGATAAGCAAGAGTGGAATTAAACTCCCTCTAAGTAAGTTGTAATAATCCCAGTTTCCAATCAGACGAGGCAAGAATGAATATCGGTCTATTTGCCTTATAAGGCTGAGAAGGCCGACTATTATTATTGTAGATCCTATCATGCGACGATTTTTCAAAAGAGGAGTATAATCAAACAATTGACGGTCAAAGAGATCCTGATCGATGATAGCCTGCCCGTTTTCAAACCGCTTCCTTAAATGATGGCTCTCAAAGAAACTGAAAAACCAAGTGGGTATTACTATGAAAGGAATGAGGAAATCCAAACCGATAAAGTTAATAAGTGTGATTCCGCCAAAAGTGATGATCATCAGCTGAAGACCACGCCGAAAAAGGCCCAAATGCATGTGCGCAGCACCAGGAATCAGGCTGTAGCAGAGAAACAGGAATTTCTCTAGAAAGGTTTTTCTAGGAATGCCCGCAGGTGAATTTGTTGACGCTGGGTTGAAACTGAGATTTTGTTCAAGGCACTGGCGGCAGGCGGTTTTATCGTCTACTTTAATTGTGCATTCCGAGCAGATTGGATTTTTACATTTCACGCATATGGCTTGGGCTTCTTGATTGGGATGATATTTGCAATTCATGGGTAAATCCCCCTTTTTCTATTTTGACAATCTCAGAGATTCAATCTTTTCAAGAGCGTCGTTAGCAACTTGGCTCATTTTATCGAAGGGAATAGTAATTTGCTTACCTAGCTCGGTATGCAATTCGGTCATCTGACCGTTTTCAGATCCAGGGCTCAAGGTGGTTAGGTTCAGTGCGAAAAGGAGGATTCCCGCTGCGATCATGCTAACGCCCCAGTTTTTTAACTCGAAAAGGTGGAAGGGGTTAGTGCTAACGATGGTTTCCCTATATCGATTCTTATCAATAGCCTTCATAACGTTGATTTTGATATCTAGAGGAGGACAGAGGATTACTTGCTTTTTTGCCAAGCTCTCTAATGTCTCCTGAATAATTGCAACGATACTGCGGCATTCAGGGCAATGCGCTAGATGAGAAGCCATTTCGTCTCGTTCTGCCTCGCTCAAACTGTATTTAACGTAGCTGTGCCAGTTGTCCCGGCTTCGATAACAGGTCATGGTCTTCACCTCCAGAAGATTTAGGTTGGAGTTTGTCTCTTAACATTTTTCGCCCCCGAAACAAGCGAGTTTCCACCGTTCTTTTGGGTATATCCGTTATGTCTGCAATTTGTTGGGGACTGAAGTCTTCAAAGTAGTAAAGGATAAGGACTGTACTGTAGATTGCCGGCAGGCTCCCGACTGCTGCTTGTACTTCAGAGGTAATCTCCTGCTGTAGAAACAAGTCTTCTGGGCTGTCTTCGTCAGAAGAGAGATTATCCAGACTGAAAGATTCTACATATGTGGGTTTTTTCTTCCGACACCAATCGAGGCAATGGTTTACTGCAATTCGGTAGAGCCAAGTGGAAAACGCAGAGCCCTGTTTGAATCCAGCCAGATTGTTATAGGCCTTGATAAAAATATCCTGGGTGAGGTCGCGGGCGTCTTCAACATTCTGAGTATAATAATAAACTGCCCTGTATAATCCTGTCTGATAGCGCTCCACGATATCTCCATATCGCTCCCCATTTCCTGATAGGATAGATTTAATTAATTCTTCATCCCCTTTGAGGATGTTTTGAGCTTCATCATCATGCAAATACCGTTCACCGCCCTTACTACCCTTTAGACGTATCGATGCTGGATTATACTTCAATTAAAATGAAATTCTTAGCTGAATATTTAAAAAGAAGAACCTCGCCGGTCTTTTGACTGGGGAGGTTTTCCTTTAGGTGACTTGCTAATTATATGTAGAATAGAGGCTAAATAGGTTGTTTCACCTTGCGCTGAAAATATAGAAATATCGGTAGAGGAACGATAATCCAACCGAAGCTCTTAATTAGGCTATTTAGGGCTCTTTGTTTGGTTAAGGATCGTTCATCATTAACAATTCGATCGTATTGCTCTTTTAACTCTGCATCACTTAGAGTTTGAGATGGATTAGCAGGCGTTGGAACCTCTCCTTTATATTGGGGTTGCATCTTATATTGCTCAAAGCTCTGATAATAACCAGGTGGAGCAACAATATCAGCCACAGCCATAAAAGCAGCTACTGTCCCCCCAATCGTCATCATCAACGTTGCGAATAGTATCAAATAAACATAGACGGTTTTAATCATTTCATTACCTCTTTCCGCAGATTCTTCGTTACCTTTTTTAATTCGTATCACACTTGCGATGATTAAAATGATTAGTACTAAGGGTACGATACCGATCAGAATGCTCATTGTTATGTTGACCACCCCACTTTGCTTTATTATAAGTAGATTTACTTCTACAGATTTCACTATAACCCCTTTTTAATGGTTTTGGTAAAGTTCGATTTTAATTTTGATACTGGTTTAGCAAGCTTGGTTTAGACATATTAGTGATAGAAGTCCCGCAGGGGTAAGTTTAGATGTATTGTTTTTGGACAGATTAAGGCATAATTAGTATAAAGAATTAGTGACGATACATTGTGCTATAAGAGCACTATGTCCTTCGTTTTATTAAAGCTACTTCTAACAGTCATTGGTTGTTCACTTGAAGGGTTGATTTTGGCGTTTGCGCTTGCTCAGAAAAAGAAAAATCAAGCAAATTTTGAATATCCGGATGAACAAATTCTGATTGCCTGAAGGAGGTAGTTATTAATGCGCAGACAATTCGTAGTTATTGGATTAGGCAGATTTGGAACAAGTGTCGCAAAAACCTTAAGCGACTTAGGACATGATGTTCTAGCAATGGATAAGAACGAACATGCCGTCCATGCCATCATGAATGATGTGACCCAAGCAGTACAGGCTGATGGACGAGAGGAAGAGACACTTCGAGCTTTAGGAGTGCGAAACTTTGATGTTGCAGTTGTAGCGATGGGGGATGACTTAGAAGCAAATATTTTGATTACACTGATGTTAAAAGAAATGGGAATTCCGACTGTAGTTGCCAAAGCTCAATCGTCTCAGCACGGAAAGGTTTTGGAAAAAATCGGAGCAGATCAAATTATTTATCCGGAACAAGATATGGGGATACGCTTAGCTCATAACTTAATTCGTTCAAATGTCATGGACTTTATAGAACTATCACCAGATTATAGCATTTTTGAAATTGCCGCTCCCTCTCGTTTCCTTAAGAAAACGATTGGAGAATTAGATCTAAGAGCTGTGTATGGAATTAATGTCATGGCCATCAAGAAGAAGGGAGAGCATATAGTTGTTGCGCCAGGAGCAGAGGATGTCATAGATGAAAAAGATGTATTGGTGATCCTTGGAAGTAAGAATGCACTTTCGAAATTACCTGAATAATACAGGCATGCCTTAAGTCAAATAAACAGTGATGCAATTCCAAATAAAATCGTTGTTATGCCAGCCGCAATTAACGATGGTTTTAACTTTAAGCGCGCATATTCCATTACTGGCAAATCAAGTATTGCGCAGAGCGTTATGGAATTATCACTCAAAGGGGAGGCGAAAGCTCCAAAGGTTCCACTTGCAAAAACGGCACCAATGACGAGGATAATATTTGATCCGGTTTGGTGGGCGAGAGTTACTGCGAGGGGCATTAACAGACCCCAGGTTCCCCATGATGAACCAATAAAATAGGCTATGAAGCTCCCTAAGATAAAAACTACAGGTGCTATAAAGGTTTCGGGGATCCAACCAATCAAATTTGAAGCAATATAGGTGGAAAACCCTAAATCTTCAGAGACAGCGGATAAGGCCCAAACTAAGGCAAGCATAAGGATAACAGAGACTAATTCATTGCCCCCATCGATGAAATGAGTAACAATTTTGGCAATGCTGAAACGTTGCAAAAGGAAAAGAAGCAAGGATAGAAGTAAGGTAACGAACAGCGCCTCAAGCATAACCCCAAGTGCGTCTGCCTTAACAAAGGCATCAAAAATATTTATTGCATGGGCCTGACCGTTTCGCCAACTTAAATACAGAGTCATAACTAAGACAATACTAAGGGGCAATAATAGATTTAGAGGCTTACTGGGGGTTTCCTTTTCATAAGCTTGCAAACATTTTTGCAAATCTTCTTCCTCCCGCTGGGCATCAGAATCTTCAACCATATCCCCTTGCATGTGGTTGCTCATTTCTCCAAAAAAGCTATAATAAATCCCTATTCCAATTATAACAAGAGAGAAAAAATTAAAAGGTATACTTTTTATGAAGATACTGTAAGGGGATTCATTGATGCCGACCTGCTGCAGCGCTGTCCCTATCAAAGACACCATATATCCGACAAAGGCAGTCGCTGCAGGTACAAGCGCAACAACCGGATTTGAGGTGACTTCAATCATGAAACCGATCTTCTGAGTAGAAATCGGCAATCTTCTTTTCAGCAGTTTCATGATAGGTGCAACAGTTACAATCCGAAAATTGGGATTATTAAAGGTCCCAATTGTTGAAAGCCATATAAGAAGCATTGCCGAGCGTTTTGTTTTTACTTTTCGACTTACTAAGTCAACAAAACCTTTAATTCCTCCAGTCATCCTGGTTAAATTAATGAGGCCAGCAAACATATAGAGGAAAATAATTATACGTATATTATTGGGTTTTACCAAATTGTTGATCAGATAGGAGATAAGTGTAGTAATTCCTCCAAAGAGATCCGGTTGTATGAGATAACTTCCTAGGATCAAACCCGCAAACAATCCTGGCAGAACCTGTTTAGTTAAGACCGCTATAGGAATGACAACGATAAAAGGCAATAGTGAAACCCATGAATTTTCCATTATGACCTACTTTCCGTTTCTGAGTATTTATAAATGTATCTCTCAAGAACTAATTGTATAACAAATTGTTGTTCGAATTTTGCTCACTAATATATTATCCCCAAATTGGCAATCATATATTAAGGTGGCAATCATCGATTTCTTAATGTATTCAAAGAAGGAATCTCTAAATATTTATCGAATTGTAACAGATGGGATTTATTGTTTGTGGAGTAAATTTTAATTTGATAAGGGGATTTTATTTTGGAAAGACAGCCAAGCAACCCGAGTCGTATGGTCGTTATTGAAGACAAACGCAGTGGTGAACGTTTTCTGGTTGACCTCTTAAGGGGGCAAACTTATGACAAAGAACAATATACTAAGATTACCTATGAGGTCCCGTTAAAAAAGGAATTCTGGGATTTGCCCCGATTAGCTAAGTCTAAGTAAGTGAGAAATTTTTGCGTAAAACATTCTTAAATTAAAATATAGACACCCTTCAAGGGTGTCTATATTTTAATTTAAGTGTAAGATAGACCTTATTTGTTCCGATTATTCTGCTTATGCAATTGCACTCAATGTCCATCTCTATGCGAGCAACAGATATTCTTTCTCAGGGAATAATGTTAGGATGGCGAAATGGCCGCGATTTCAATCGTGGCTATTTCTTATAACATCGAGAGATCTCATTAATCATACTTATATTTAGCTATTGCCGAGAGCTGTTGTGGACTCGCCCGAGTAGAGTTTATAGTGTCTTTTAACTTAGAATATTTGAAGTGAACATTGTGTGTATCCGCTGAAGATAGTCTTATGGTAATTCATTGGCATGGAAATTGCTTATGTAATAGCAAAGGATCGAAATTAAGCGGGGAGGAATATGAAGAAATTTAGCATGGAGTTTGATTTGCATACGCATTCCAGTCAGGGCTCGGCCTGCAGCCGTATGAACATTTGGGACTTAATTCACGAAGCGTGTCAGAAAGGTTTGGATGGTGTCTGCATCACGGATCATGATTATTGCTTGGGATCCAAGGGAGTTGGCTAAACTGCACAAGGAACGCGGTCTTCAAGTCTATGGTGGAATTGAATTAATGGCCGAAGCAGTCAGGAGGAAATAAATGCGGTGCGTAAGGCCACAAAAATTTTAGGTAAAAAGAGAACCGGGGGGAGCGACGCCCAAAGTGTACTCAGTGTTGGCTCTTGTGTAACCGTAGTTGATGCCCCAGTTGAGAATGGAAGCGCACCTGGTAGATCTTACAAAATGGATGTATTCAGGCAAAGAAGAAGGAGGTATCACGGAATGTGTTGGGTATGTGATAAATATAGTAACGGAGAAAAATGGTATCTCAACCCGGAAAACTATGCAAGACGTTTATATAAAGTTCGCAAAGAGGGCAAAGAAGCGGCTGGTGCTGATGCAGACCCACAGGCAGCCGGGATGGGTGCCGGCGTGGTGGCAGAGTTAGTTAAGGCTAGAATCAGCGGGGATCAAGAATGGGAGGACGAAATTAAACGCGAAGCCTTGGAACATGCCTATCAAACACATTTTGGACAGGTAGTCACCCTTGATGAATATCTTCAGATTCTGGATATTGCATATCCTTTGGCTAAAATGACCTGCGGATGTCGTCGAGTGCAAAGGGGTATGCCTGATGAGGAAAACTTCACGTGTATGGGCATCGGACCTGGAATGTATAAGTGGGAACGTTGGCCTGAGACTTATCATGGCGGGGTAGAATTCGTTACCCCGGAGGAAGCAAAAGAATGGGCAATGATGAACCACAAGGAAGGAAGAGTTCAGACGGTTGATGTATTTGGCACACCCTACATTGGGGGACTCTGCCAATGCGAGTATCCTGGGTGTGTAGCGGTGCGTAACAGGATCGATTATGACTTTAAATTTTTGCTAAAGGGCCATACAGTGGCTAAAGTAGATCGAGAGAAATGCACAGGGTGTAAAAGTTGCTTGGGCCGGTGTCAGTTTAAAGCTCTAAATCTTGAGGTTTACACGAGCAAAGCTTATATAGACTTAGATCAATGTTTTGGGTGCGGACTCTGTGTAACGGCCTGCCCAAGTGGCGCTATCGAATTAATTGACAGGCAGAGTTTGCCGGGATTAGCCGAAAACTGGTAAAAGGAGGAGAATCTTATGATCGCTCAAATTGGCATTGACTATAACTTATGCAAAGATCCCTTAAACTGTCGCAGGTGTTTGAGTGTATGTCCATCGGTAGTTTTCGTGTGCGGTCCGACGAAAGTCTGGAAAGGACGAGAGAGCGATCCCAATGAATATCGAATCATTGGACGCTATTTCGACAAGTGTTCCGGATGTGGTGATTGTGTCAAGGTTTGTCCTATTGATGCTATACAACTTAATTTTGTCCCCCGTGATCAGTTAGCCCAGAAATATAAGGAGGAAAGGGCAACTCAATTAAAAAAACGTAATTTTTAACTTATTTGGGAAAAAATAATAATTTTAAAAACAAAGGGGAGTTAAGTATGGCTTTGGATTTTAAGGTTTTACAAAAAGTCAAAGGCAACCCCAGTGCAGAGGCAGCACCTGGGCGCAGGTTAAAGATAAACCCCGGTCAGGATTATGTCTATGATCTTTCTAAGGAGCTAATTTATGCTGTGAACAAGGAATTCCCAATTGAAAGTCTGTTTAGCTCAGACGAAGTAAGAAGCGAGGAATTTCTGGTAAAACAGGGGAAGGATTTTATGAACCTTGTAATAAGCAACGCTGATTCCGACGCCTACCGAGATAGGACGGCGGATATGATTGAACGTGTAGCTCAGCAAACTGGGATTCGTTTTCCCCATGTCTTTGAACGATATGTTGAACTTGCCATTTTAGCTTTACGTCCACGAGATGCCTGGACGGTTACAGAAGCAACCACAAAGGTCTTAAAAGTGCGCAGTTTTAACTGCAGCCTAGGCAAGAAGTTCGGTGAAAAAGAGATAAACAACTGCCAGACTTTCTGCTTGGCAGCTTGTCAAGTGGCAGCAGAACAAGCTGGAACTCCCGTGCAAATGACTTGTAAAAATGAGGCAGACGGCAGCGGGCTATGTGAACTCACCTTTCAAAAGGTGTAAGGAGGTTAATCGTGCACATTGGACATAACGAGGATGACCTTGATCATGAGAGCTTAGCTATGCGTCATTTAGGTGAGGGTATTTTTAAAGAACGTGCTGGCCATCTTTATGAAGCTTTAAATGAATATATGGTAGCAAATGCTCTTGATCCAGATTTAGAAATAATACAGACCAAACTGGGCGAACTCAAGAAGAAAATGAGTCTTTAAAGTGGCTATTACTTATGGCAAAAGGAAGGAGGGCGGAGAATATAATAATTGGCAAAGAATTAATTGGCCTTGAGAGCAAGTTGCTCCCATTGAAAATTAGACATGAAGATGTGCGCAGGTTCGCAGAAGCCATTGGGATTCGGTTCAATGACCGAGTGCCTGCAACTTTTGTGGGAACATTAGTTCAGGCAATTATTCCCGGAGTAGAATTGCCGGCACCTGGCATGATTCACGGAGAACAGAATATAACATACTATCGTCCGCTCTGTGTGGGGGATAGTCTTAATTATAAGAAGTGCGTTAAAGATGTTTATGAACGCAGTGGCAAGCTAGGGAAGAGGATGTTTGTAGTGCTCGAAACTACTGGTTATGATTTGGCCGGAGAATTGGTATTTGCCAGTAGTTCTGTCTTGATTGCACCTTCTAAGGAGGAAGGCGAATGAAAAGCCTATTAGATTATCAGGTTGCAGAACCCCTTCCTATCCGAGAATGGGTTCCTAGTGACTTGCAAGTACGTCAATACGCGGAGGCTACAGGGGATTTTAATCCGATTCATTTAGATGATGATTATGCCCGCCAAGCCGGTCTGGAGGGGGCGATAGTGCACGGCATGTTAACAATGGCTCAAATGGGTGCCATGCTAACAGATTGGATCGGTGAAGAAGGGATGCTCGGTAAATTCAATGTGCGATTTGAGCAAATAGTCCGACCAAATGATAAGATAACCTGCTCTGGTTCTATTAAAGCGCGATCGAAAAACACCTTGGTTTGTATTTTAGAAGCCTCTAACAACAAGAAGGAGAGAGTTTTATCCGGCTTGGCATACGTCATGCTTAAAAGCTAAATCACTGTTAATGAGTCCTTTTTGATCTTCATATATGCGAGACGGACCTGTTTAAATGAATAAAAAATATTGTGCGTTTTAGTATACAACGGTTTGCACGAATGCCCCTAGAAACACAAAAAGGCCTGACCAAGGTCTTTTTGTGTTTCTAGGGGCATTAAATTATATCAAGAATATTTGAACTATTTAAAGATTTATCCTTTACTTCAATTAACCAGCTTCTATATAATGGTGATAAAAAGCAAAGAGAATGGGGGAAAAACATGAGTGTCGGAGTCCATGCTGTCACAACCAGCGATTTTCCACAATGGGACAGAGAACTATTGTTTCATATATTGGATAATATTCATGACGTAGTGCTTGTTATTGATTCCGATACGACGATTGTTTATGCAAACGAGGCTTATGCTAAAATTCTTGGAGTGCCTGTCGCTAAAGTATTAGGGCGAAGATTAGACAAGATTGAGCCAAAAGCGGCGGCGATTGAAATATTGCGAACGGGTAAGCCAACCAGTGGTGCAGACTATCTGGATTCCTTAGGGATCGATGTGGTAGGGAGCTCCTTTCCTTTATATAATGGCGACAGTGTTATTGGCTGTGTTTCTACATTTAAAAACATAACTGAAGTCGTTGAATTAAACCGTGAGCTGCAACAAACCAAGGGACTCGCGGACTATTTAAAAGAGCAGTTAGAACAGTGGGAACAACTACCTCTTTCCTTCAAGGAATATGTAGGACAAAACAGGAACGTGAAAGAGACATTGGTGTTGGCGGCCAAGGTAGCGCGCACGGATAGTACAGTATTAATCCGCGGTGAAAGCGGTGTAGGCAAAGAAGTATTGGCAAGAGCAGTACATAACAGCAGCCGTCGTAAAGATATGCCACTGATTAAGGTGAATTGTGCAGCTATACCTGAGGACTTAATAGAGAGCGAACTCTTTGGCTATGAAGACGGTGCTTTTACGGGTGCAAAAAAGGGAGGGAAGCTGGGGAAATTTGAGTTGGCTCACAGCGGCACAATTTTCTTGGACGAAATTGGGGATATGAGCTATACCATGCAAGCAAAACTACTGCGAGTGTTACAAGAAAAAGAGTTTGAACGAGTAGGAGGAACTAAACCCATAAAAGTCAATATTCGGGTGATCGCGGCCACAAACCGTGATTTAGAAAGTATGATCAAACAAGGCACTTTCCGACGTGACTTATATTACCGCTTAAATATCGTTCCTCTTAATTTAACTCCACTGCGTGAGCGTAAAGATGACATTTTAGCTCTGGCTAAAACCTTCCTTGCTCAGTTCGCTCGAGAAGTTGGTCATGAGCTGATATTGTCTCCCCAAGTCGTAGGCTTTTTTCAAGATTACGATTGGCCCGGTAACATTAGGGAATTGCAAAATGTATTAGAACACGCAAGTATTGTGTGTAACGGTATGATTATCGAAATGTATCATTTGCCAGCTCAATTAATACCGTCTACTTTCGATCAATATGACAATATGAGGGACTCTTCTTCGGTAAAAGAGATTATTGCATCTGTGGAAAGGGAACTTATTTTATCGGCTTTAGTCACTCATAAGAATAATCGTACGAAGGCAATGGAGGCATTAGGCTTTTCCCGGCGAGTATTTTATGATAAGTTACGTCGGTATGGTATAAAGTAATTCGTCCAGCTAAGGTAAAAGGGGTTTAGGCGCATGTGCGTTTTACGCACTAAATTATAGTTGAGGAATCGAGCTTTGTATCTAATTCCATACGGATTAAGTAACTTCCAACGGGCGGATCTGCCTGTTGGAAGTTTTTTTAGAAATTATCTCTACCTTCCAGCTGTTACGCCTACTTTGTCATCACCGCAATTTCTAATTAGGCATGCTTTTTGCAAAGATGAGTGGTAAGTAAATATTCGGAAAATTTAAAACTGATATGATTAACGAACAAAATTAGGGGGTGTTCAAATGGCTTATGAAACGATAATTGTGGAAATAGAAGAGGGAATCGCAGTACTTACTCTTAATCGCCCCATGGTACTCAATGCTCTAAACAATCAGGTCTTTTACGAGTTGGCTGAAGCTGCTTCAACGATAGCTGCTGATCCGTCTGTGCGTGTCATGATCATCACAGGTGGGGATAAGGTATTTGCCGCAGGAGCGGATATCGGTCAGATGGCTTCTGCATCCGCTGTGGATGTGACAACAAGCGATAACCCCTCGCATCGAGCATTTCACTTAATTGAAAATATGCCTAAGCCAGTCATCGCGGCGGTTGCTGGTTATGCTTTAGGTGGCGGGTGTGAACTTACATTAGTTGCGGATGTACGAATCGCTGCCGACAATGCTCTGTTTGGCTTACCCGAAATAAAGCTGGGTATTTTGCCAGGGGGCGGCGGAACACAGCGTTTACCTCGTCTAATCGGTGCTGGCAAGGCGAAAGAACTAATATTTGGCGGGGATTTTATTAAGGCAGATGAGGCCTTGAGCATGGGTATTGTCAATAAAGTAGTGCCTGCAGATCAGTTATTCACTGAGGCTAAGAAAATGGCAAAACGCTTTGCTGAACGAGGTGCTGTTGCTTTACGTCTGGCTAAATCATGCGTGAATGAAGGGCTTAAAATGGACTTGGAGTCAGCTTTGCAGCACGAACATAAATGTTTCAGTCTTCTTTTTGCGACTGAGGATCAAAAAGAAGGCATGAAAGCCTTTTTGGAAAAAAGACCTGCAAGATTTCAGGGGCGTTAGGGTTAAGATCATGTAAGAATATCAGACAAACGAGGGTAAGCATCGACGGATTGGATGATTAAACTATGAATTGAAAGGGGTTTGACTATGAGAACAAGAGCTCAGTATATTGAGAGATTAGGCAAAATGAACAACAACCTCTATTGCAATGGACAGAAAATGGATAGGCTGGATGAGCGTCAAGAAGGGACTATCAATGTCATGGGCTTGACCTTTGACGCGGCCTGGGATCCCGCCAGCAAGGATCTTTGTACAGCGACGTCCCACATTACAGGAGAAATCATTAATCGCTTTAACCACATTCATCAGAGTGTAGAAGATCTACATAAAAAGCAAGACATGACTCGATTTATGTGTAATAAGGTTGGTCAGTGCATTCAACGGTGTATGGGGATAGATGCTGCCAACGCTATCAATGCCGTTTCTTTTGAAGCTCAGAAGTCCCCTAAGGCTAAAACTACCTATCATGACAACTGGCTTAAGTGGCTGGAGCGGTTTCAAAGAGAAGATCTTGTAGCAAGCTGCGCTCAAACCGATGTCAAGGGTGAACGTCTGAAGCGGCCAGCCGAACAAGATGATCCTGACATGTATGTCCACGTTGTAGAAGAGCGAAGTGACGGCATTATCGTCCGTGGTTCCAAAGTCCATATTTCTGAAGCTTCGATATCCGATGAAATATTGATAGTGCCTAACCGGGCCCTTAAAAAAGGGGAAGAGGCTTATGCCTTGGCCTTTGCTGTCCCTTCGGATTATGAAGGCATAAAGCAGGTTGTCCATATTCACAATACTCGCAAGCGTGATCATTATCAAAGAGGAATTGAATATGGTTATACGGATTCATATATCATATTCGAAGACTGTTTCATTCCCTGGGAACGCGTATTCCTATGCGGAGAAACTCAGCATGGAGGGATCGCCGCCCTATTGTTTGCTCTTTTCCACCGCCATTCATATTCTGGATGCAAGCCAGCCATGCTTGATTATGTCATTGGTCTGAGCGGTTTGGCGGCTGAAATAAATGGAATTGAGAGCACCCCGCATGTGCGTGAGATGCTGTCCAAGCTGATCATGACCGGTGAATTGGGATATGCAGCAGGTTATACGGCATCTGATTTTGGCAAGCCAGAAGTTTACATCCCAGGAGTAGGAGTCATGAAGTATGGCCCGGGCAGCTATATCCCAAACTCAATCTATGCCAACGTTGGAAGGTGTCTAACCGGGGAAGCCGTCTTCCATGAGCAAGAGATTCTCTGCAACATAGCAGGGGGTATGCCTGCAACGTTTCCTTATGAAAAGGACCTTGTAAATCCAGAAACTAAACATTTGCTGGAAAAGTATCTTAACCGAAACCCGAAGATTCCCATTGAGGATCAAATCAAGTTCTGGTTGAACTTTGCTGATTTTGGTCTTTCCAGTTTCTCGGGACCAACACAATACGGTGCCTACCATGGCGGGGGATCACCGATTATGGAGCAGATTGCCATAACTTCCCAGTACGACTTAGAGTCTAAAAAAGACATTGTCCGCGCTATTGCCGGGATGTCACCTAGGTCTAAGAAAAAATAGAGAAGAATAAATCACAGGATAGTTCGGATGACTTAAATGAAGATAAGAAATTGGCTCGATTATTACCTTGACATGACCAGATCTGTAGTATTTAAGTCGCTATGACTTTTATAGTCTTAGGAGAGAGGATGATTATCCATGGCAAGTAACTATATTTTTAGCAATCGTGACCACAAGTTTATTCTAAAAGAGTGGCTGGACGGAAGAAAAATTCTTAGCTTAAAACGCTTTCAGGACTATTTAAGCATAGAGGATGTTGATGGAATTCTTGATCAGTCCTTAAAAGTATGCAGAGACGTTGTCGCTCCCACGAATGATGACGGTGACACAATCGGAGCGATCTTTAAAGATGGAAAGGTTACAGTTCCGCCCTCTTTTCATAAAGCTTTCAAATTCATTCAAGAAAATGGGTGGGGGGCCAGCAACAGTGATGTAGATGGAGAAGGTGCCCTTCCGGAGATCCTTAACCAAGCTGTACGCGAGTTTATTATTGGTGCAAACCCATCTTTGTCTCCCTATGTTGGGTTGTGCGGGGGGATAGCATCTGTAATCAAAGCCTTCGGGTCTCCGGAACAGGTCGCTCTTTTTACTCCGAAAATGTTCGAGGGAGTTTGGGAAGGAACTATGTGCCTAACTGAACCAGGCGGCGGTTCTGATGTTGGGGATATGACAACCAAGGCTTATGCTACAGAAAACCCCTTAATTTATAAGGTGAAAGGCACTAAGTGTTTCATCACCGGAGGGGATCACGATCTTACAGATAACATCATTCATCTGGTACTGGCTCGAGTGGCTGGCGCCGCTCCCGGAACCAAAGGTTTGTCTTTATTCATTGTGCCAAAGATCTGGGTTAATGAAGACGGCAGTTTGGGAGAAGCCAATGATGTTGCTACGGTTGGGATTGAACATAAAATGGGTCTCAAGGGTTCGTCTACAGCAGTGCTTAGTTTCGGAGATGAAGGGCAATGCCGCGGTATCCTGTTAGGAAGCGCACCGGATGAAAAAGGGTTTGGACAGGGTATGGCCCAAATGTTTATGATGATCAACGGTTCACGCTTGGATACAGGGCACAGTGCCCTTGCAGTAGCAACAGTAGCCTATAATAATGCAGTTCACTATGCTAGAGAACGTATTCAGGGTCGACCTATTCACAATCCCAAAGGGGACAGGGTTCCCATTATTCAGCATGAGGATATAAGGCGTATGCTTCTTACCCAAAAAGCGACCCTAGAGGCAATGAGAGCTATGATCTTTAAGGGCTACTATTATCAGGATTTAATCGTATTTGGGGATGATCCTGCCGATGTGAATAAAGCCAAACGTTCCATAGAAGTTATCACTCCTCTAGTAAAAGCGTATTGCTCTGACCAAGGGTGGTTAATGATTACGGAAGCCATTCAAGTTTTTGGCGGATATGGGTTTACCGAGGAATACCCAGTGGCGCGTCAAGCCAGGGACGTCAAGATTTACTCTATCTGGGAGGGGACCAATTTCATACAGTCAATGGACTTAGTCGGTCGTAAATGGAATCTGGATAAAGGGAATATTTTTAAAGAATGGCTAATGGAGATTGCAACATTTGTCCAGGCGAACCAGAATCACGACACTTTTGCCCATGAGTTTAAGGTTCTCGGTAAAGCATTATTAGCCTATCAGGAACTTCTGGGCACGGTTTTAGGTTACTTTAAAGAAAATATCCGACTCGTTCCTTTATACAGTACAAGAATTTTGCGCATTACAGCTGAACTATATGGGGGCTATTTACTAATTCAACAAGCTATAGTTGCCCTGGAAAAACTGAAACAAGGAGATGATGACAAAGATTTCTATAACGGGAAAATCCAGACTGCCAAGTTTTATCTACTAAATATTGTGCCTGATGTAATGGCAACAGTGAAGGTTATTAAGGAAGGGGATACTTCCGCCATTGATATTCCAGAAGGAGCTTTCTAAGGTTTCGTTAAGTCGGTTCTCTTATGCTTGGCATGAAGTTATTTCATTACGTTTTGTGCCTTGAGCGAGTGAAAGGAATGGATATAAAAATGAAAATTGAGGACGTAAAGAAGATTGGAGTCGTTGGAGCAGGTATCATGGGGCATCAAATTGCCTTGAGCGCTGCTTTGGCCGGCTATAAGGTTAGTTGTACAGATATTAATCCAGAAATGCTGGGCAAGGCTGAGGAATTTGCCCGCACATATTTCCCGGAAAGAGTTGCCAAAGGAAAATTAACTCAACAACAGGTCGACCTCGCTTTGGCGAATATTTCATTTACTCAATCCCTTGAAGAGGCCATTGGAGATGCAGATTTTGTCATCGAGGCTGCTGTCGAAAAGATTAACGTAAAACGCGATCTCTTTGCCAACCTGGATAAAATAGCTCCTCCTCACGCGATTTTAGCCACCAATAGTTCCTTTATTGTCAGTTCAAAAATTGCCGATGCTACGAATCGTCCTGATAAAGTCTGCAATATGCATTTTTTTAATCCTGCCCTGATCATGAAACTAGTTGAGGTTGTTCAAGGACCGCATACGTCCACAGAAACTGCCCAAATAACCATGGAACTATGCGAAAAAATGGGCAAAAACGGTGTTTGGCTGAAGAAGGAGATTTACGGCTTCTTAGTTAATCGCATCCTCGTCGCTCTTCATCATGAAGCCCAGTTTCTTGCAGAGATGGGGATAGCCACTCCTGAAGAAATTGACTTGGCAGTAACTAATGCTTTAGGGCATCCTATCGGGCCCTTCCGTTTAATAGATCTTACAGGTATAGATCTGGCTTATTATGTCACGATGGAACATTATCAAGAAACTGGCGACCCCAAAGATAAGCCTTCCCCATTAATTGTGGAGAAATTTGCCAAGGGAGAATGGGGTAGGAAAACCAAGAAAGGTTTTTATTCCTATGAATAATGACTAATAATCCAATTGCTTAAAAAGGGAGGGTAGTTTCAATGCTTAAGGAAGCGGTATCTCTAGTTAGAGTAACGGATGTTTATGAATCTCTTCAGAAGTGCTTAAGCCTATGTGATGGATTTGCAGGACTTGGGACAAATGACAAAATCCTAATTAAACCAAACGTCGTATGTTGGGAATATAAATTACCATTTCCGCCTTATGGTGTCATTACTACCAGTTTAGTGATGGATGCCTTGGTACGCATCTTAGCTGAACACGGCTTTAGTGATTTGACAATTGGCGAAGGCGCTCTACAATCCCTGATACCTGATATAAATGTCGTTTATGAAACTTTAGGATATAAGAAATTACAGGAGCGTTACGGAGTTAAGCTTGTGGATTTTAACCAAGGAGAGTTTAGCTCAATAGATTATGGAGATGGCTTTCAAATTGATCTTGCCAAACAAGCCCTGGAAGCAGACAAAATTATCAATGTTCCGGTCTTAAAAACTCATAATCAGGCTAAAGTGTCCTTAGGCATTAAGAACCTCAAAGGGTGCTTGAATAAAAAATCCAAACAGGCTTGTCATGGTGTGGGGGATAAGGAGCTGAGCCAAATGTTCCCCCGTATTATTGAAAAGTTACCAGTGGCGTTGACCATTATCGATGGCCTTTATACCTTGGAGAAAGGTCCGGGACCTACTGGAAGAGCATTTCGCAAGGATGTACTGATAGCGTCGCGTGATTCTTTTGCCTGCGACCTTGTGGGGTCAGCCATCTTAGGCTATCAAGCGAAGGAGGTGGAACATCTAACTAATTATGCTAAGCGTCACGGATACAGCATGGATTTGGCAGATTACGAGGTCAAAGGGGAAAAGGTTACAGATCTTCAGGAATTTGTTGACTATGATTGGGAATGGTCGGAAGCAGATACTGGTCCGGCAGGGTTCGAAAAGCGGGGAATTACGGGACTTGCAATCCGAAAGTATGACAGTAGTCTATGTACGGGCTGTTCTGTTGTGTACAATCCCATGTTAATTCTTTTCTCTTCAGCCTTTAAGGGAGAGCCCTTTCCAAATGTAGAGGTCGTCAGTGGCAAGCAGAGACTAGCTGCCGAGGGTTTTGACAAGACCGTCCTCTTTGGAAAATGTGCTTGTCACTTGAATAAGAATAATCCCAATATCAAAAAGGCAATCCCAATATGGGGATGTCCGCCCGATCTGGAAAAGTTCGTAGCGGCGTTAGCCGAAGAGGGAATTAAGTGTAACTATAAGGAGTATTTACGATTCCTTGATTACTTAGTTGGTCGCTACAAGGAAGAAGAGGGTTTCAGGTTAAAGGATTGGTCGATAGAATAGATTTTAATTGTTGCGCCCAGATGCCATCAGCGAAGAAATGAGAGGAGGATATAAATGCAGATTCATAAAGTAGCGGTATTGGGGTCAGGCGTGATGGGAAGTACCATCGCAGCCCATTTGGCCAATGCCGGAATCCCGAGCCTGTTGTTGGATATTGTCCCTTCCAAGCTCTCAGCAAAAGAGGAAGCAGCCGGATTGACCCTAGAGGACCGTAAGGTTCGAAATAGCATTGCTGAAGCTAATAAGAGTAAATTGGTAAAAATGAATCCCACTCCCTATTTAGTCCCGGAGTTTGCGGAACGAATTGAGGCAGGAAATTTAAGTGATGATTTGGGGCGTTTAAGTGAAGTAGACTGGGTAATTGAGGTTGTAGTAGAGCGCCTCGATATCAAAGTAGACCTTTTTAAAAAGATCGCTGCCAATGTCCGTCCGGGGACAATTGTCAGCTCAAATACGTCGGGTATTTCTTTGAAAGCTATGGTGGAGGGGCTTCCAGAAGAATTTACTAGATATTTCCTGGGAACGCACTTTTTTAACCCCCCTCGCTATATGAAACTCTTGGAAATAATTTCTGGGCCTAATACCGATCCAGAGGTCATCACATTCCTAAGCGAATTCGGAGAGCGGGTCTTGGGTAAAGGAGTTGTCATGGCCAAAGATACTCCTAATTTTATTGCCAATCGGATTGGTGCCGTCGGCTCTCCAGTAATACTTAAGGAAATGCTTCGAACAGGTCTGACTGTAGAGGAAGTTGATGCTTTGACCGGACCTGTTATGGGTCGTCCGAAGAGTGCATCGTTTCGAACGATAGACCTCGTCGGATTGGATACTTTTATCCATTCCAACAATAACGTTGCCGAAGGTGTACCGGCAGAAAAAGATGATTTTATATTGCCAGAGTTTATCCAAACCATGCTGAAAAATGGTTGGTTGGGTGATAAAACCAAACAAGGCTTTTACAAAAAGTCTAAAGGCCCTAAAGGCAAAGTCATTGAAGTCCTAGACATTCCAACCATGACATATGGCCCACAGAAGCCTGTGAAATTTGCTTCTTTAGAAAAGGCAAAACAGGCAAAAGGTTTGCCGGAAAAACTTCGCACCTTAGTAAACGGTGATGATATTGGCTCAGAGTTTTCTTGGAATGTTTTGAAGGCATCCTTACTATATGCTGCTACGATCGTTAAAGATATTGCAGACGACATCACAGCAATCGATCAAGCAATGCGTTGGGGATACAACTGGGAACTGGGTCCCTTTGAGTTGTGGGATGCCTTGGGAGTCAAGGCAACTGCGGACCGTATCCTTGCCGAAGGTGGTAGGATTCCCCCACTTGTGGAGGAACTGCTTTCTAAAGGATATACGACTTTCTATCAGAAGACAGAAGATGGACAGACGGCTTATTACGATACCGGAACATACCATGAAAAAACCTTGAGTCCTTACTCCTTTTCATTTAAGCAAGCGCATAAAGCAGGTAAGGTTATATTGGGAAATAATGGAGCAAGCTTGATAGATCTCGGAGACGGTGTGGCTTGCTTAGAATTTCACTCACCTAACAACTCTATTGGTGAAGATATCGTCACTATGATCCAAAAATCGTTGCAAGAAGTAGAAGATAACCATCTGGGAATGGTTATCGGAAATCAAGGTAAGAATTTCTGCGTGGGTGCAAATCTTATGCTCATTCTCTTGGAAGCTGAAGAACAGAATTGGGATCAGATCGACCTGATGATACGTGCTTTACAAAATGAAACAATGGCTCTCAAATATGCCAAAAAACCTGTGGTTGCAGCTCCTTTCGGGATGACCCTCGGCGGGGGTGCAGAAATTTGCTTGCATACCCACGCTATTCAGGCCTCTTCAGAAACTTACATGGGACTTGTTGAAGTGGGGGTAGGCTTGATTCCTGGCGGCGGCGGAACTAAAGAAATGGCAGTAAGGGCGATGGAAGGAGTTCTTCCGGGTATACAAGTTTCACCGGATTATTTCTTTGGGAAGCGGTTTGAAGCGATTGCCATGGCCCAAGTTTCGACGAGTGCTGAAAAAGCCCGTCAGCTTGGCTTTTTGCGGGATCATGATCGTTACAGCATGAATTCTGAACACGTCATTTTGGACGCTAAGGCCCGAGTCATTGATTTGGCACGTAATTTTAGGCCTAATCTGCCAACTAAAGTTAAACTTGCAGGTCCAGGTGTTCGTGCAACTTTGGAGTTGGCTTTATATGGAATGCGCCAAGGGAATTATATATCTGATTATGATCGGTATTTGGGCAATAAGCTGGCCTACGCTATGACCGGTGGAGATCGGCCTGCAGGGATGCTGGCTGATGAGCAATATCTCTTAGATCTTGAACGAGAAGCCTTTATGAGCTTGCTTGGCGAAGCAAAGACCCAGGATCGCATTCGCCACATGCTTGCTAAAGGGAAGCCATTACGGAATTAGGGGGGAAAAAGAATGCAAGAAGCTTATATAATCCAAGCCAAGCGGACGGCTGTTGGAAAGTCAGGAAAAGGGTCTTTGGTCCAAGTGAGACCGGATGATTTGGGCGCTTATGTTATCCAGGACATTCTTAAAAATGTACCTGTTCTTGATACAAAAGATATCGAGGATTGTGTTATCGGTTGTTCCTTCCCTGAAGCAGAGCAAGGAATGAATGGGGCTAGAATTATTGCTATGCGTGCGGGTCTCCCGATTGATGTTTGCGGAGTAACAGTTAATCGCTTTTGTTCATCCGGACTGCAAGCGATTTCCATGGCAGCGGATCGAATTCGCTTGGGTGAAGCCGACGTTATGATTGGCGGTGGAATTGAAAACATGTCAATGGTCCCAATGGTTGGCAACAAACCTGCCCCCAATCCTTACATGATCGTGAATAAACCTGAGGTTTATATTTCAATGGGGATAACTGCTGAAAATGTAGCTGCTAAATATGAAATAACTCGAGAACAACAAGATGAATTTGCAGCAGCAAGCCATAAGAAGGCCTGGGAAGCTCAGAACAATGGACGCTTTGATGATGAGATAGTGCCAATTCCTTTGCCGACTTGGGGAAAACCGGGTGAAAAATGGTTTAGCAAAGATGAAGGGATTCGTCCGGAGACTACGCTCGAATCGTTAAGTAAATTGAGACCTGTTTTTAAAAATGGCGGCTCTGTTACGGCGGGAAACTCCTCTCAGACCAGTGATGGTGCAGCAATGACTCTTATGATGTCGGAGCAAAAGGTCAAGGCTTTAGGGTTGAAACCTTTAGCAGTTTGGCGCGGATTTGCTGTGGCCGGGGTGGAACCGGAACTTATGGGGATTGGGCCGATCAAGGCTATTCCTAAAGTTCTTAAGCAGGTAGGTTTGACTCTTGACCAAATCGATTTATTTGAGTTAAATGAAGCTTTTGCCTCTCAGTCCTTGGCGATTTTAAAGACGCTGGAGATTGATCCTGCAAAGGTGAACGTTAATGGTGGGGCTATTGCCTTTGGACATCCACTTGGGTGTACGGGCGCTAAGCTTACAGCTACACTTTTAAGTGAGATGACCAAGCGGAAGTTGAAGTATGGTATGGTGACTATGTGCATTGGGGGGGGGATGGGGGCTGCTGGCGTTTACGAGATAGTATAGGGATTTGGGGTCGTTGTGAAAGTCAGAGGAAATTGCCCGTTCACCCACGTTCCCGTTCCCTGGCTCGCTGGATGCTGAAGGAATTTCGCCAACCTCTGGGAGGCGCGAGATGTGAACCTGGGCGAAATTGGCCCTTCAGCATCGGAGCTCGCTTTAACGTGAACTCCCACGTATGGGTTCACTATGCAATTGTCCCCTTTCTTTCTGGTCGACTGGGGTAGGAAGGAGGAAAATTTAAAATAGATTTAGGAAGGTGTAAAAAATTTTAAAATAAATTATCAGAAAATTCATATTAATGAGTAAACTGTTGTTTTATTTTCATATAGAAAGGGAGTCTCAGCGAGTGACACAATTTATGGATTGTCAAGTTTAACAAAAGAAATTTGAGGAGGCAGGCTATGGATGAACATGTACGCGAAGATTGGCCTGGTAATTTAGATCCGAACTTGACTTATTTTAAGGGGCAGAGGCCTTTACACGAGTATTTGAGGGATAATGCTCGTCTAAATCCGGAGAGGATTGCGATTATATGGTATGGGCGTGAGATTTCCTATGGGGAGTTAGATGATCTTAGCGAGCGGTTTGCGTCCTTTTTATCGAGTTCTGGAGTCAAGAGGGGTGAGCGTGTAGCACTTTTTCTCTCCAATTGTCCACAGTATTTTATTGCTCATTATGGCATCCAGAAAATCGGGGCGGTTGTCAGTCCTTGCAGTCCATTGTTTAAGGAGTGGGAACTGGAGTACCAGTTAATTGACATGGAAGCTAAGGTCATTGTAGCGGCGGACAGTTTGTACGGTGTTGTTGCTAAGGTACAATCTAAAACTAAGATCGAGCAGATTATTCTAACCAATTATGGGGATTTTCTTCCGGATAAACCTTGGTTGAATGTCCCAGCCGAGGTTTGCAAACCTAAGCCGATCATATCGGATGCTCAAGACATGCTTTCGGTTATAAACGATGTGAAAGGCTCAGTACCTGCTGTGGACGTTAACATGGATGATATTAGTCTAATGGTTTACACTTCCGGCACGACGGGTAAACCAAAGGGGGCTATGCTTTCTTACGGGAATGCTCTCTTTAAAACCGCGGCTGCAACCCAAAGCAACCGAATATTGGAGGAGGATATTTTTCTTACTGTGGTACCGCTTTACCACATCGCTGGGATGTTATTGGGGCTTAATTGCCCAATTTATGCTAACGCGAGCATGGTGCTTTTGTATCGGTTTGATCCGCTCACCATTTTGCAAGCAATTGATCGGTATAAATGTACGTGGTGGTATAGCGTTGTTCCTATGAATGTCGCAGTTATGCAGGAGCCAAATGCTGGACAATATGATATTTCCTCCTTAAGAACAACTAGAGGTACCAGTTTTGGGATTAACCTGACCCAGGAGATTGCTGAGGCTTGGGCTAAGTTCACGGGAGGCTGCCAGATTTGTGAGGGGGCCTACGGTCTAAGTGAGACTCACACCGCGGACACCTTTATGCCTTCGAATGCTGTTAAGTGGGGAACTCAAGGTATTCCTACCTATGAAACAAAGATACGCATTGTTGATCAGGAAACCGGCAAGGAAAAGCCAGTTGGAGAAATGGGAGAAATAGTTATCTCCACTCCAGGTGCTTTCAAAGGCTATTGGAATAAACCTGAAGAAAGTGCTCAGACTCTGCGTGAGGGATGGATATACACTGGAGATATGGGGCAGCTGGATGCAGAAAATTATTTAATCTTCTGCGGACGATTCAAAGAGATGATTAAGGTAAGCGGGTACAGTGTGTTCCCAGAGGAAGTGGAAGCCATGCTGATGCGGCATGAAGGGATAGCCCAGGCAGCAGTTACAGGTGTACCCGATGCCCAAAAAGGGGAAGTAGTAAAAGCCCATGTCGTTCTCAAATTGGGTCAAAGCACTCATATTACGGAGCAGAACATTATGGACTGGGCTAAACAAAGAATGGCTCCGTACAAGGCCCCGCGCTATGTGGAATTTCGGGAGTCCTTACCAGCCACCGGAGCAGGAAAAGTGTTACGAAGGCTGTTAAAAGAAAAACAGAACTAGAGATTAGAAATGTAAAAGTTGATCGACAAGTCTTACCTGTGTTAGGTGGTTAAGAATAATGCAAAGAAGAGTGATGCAAAGAAGAGAAGGTGAGAAGATTTAAGAATTAGTTTTATAGGTCATAAGGCGAAGATATAAGAAAAGATCTGTTTTCGCTGTTTTATGCCTATGATTAAATAACTAAAAGTAAGAGGAGGAAAAGGGATGACGGAAAACGAGAGAGTATGGTTAAAAAGCTATCCTGCCAATGTAAGGTACCATATTGATTATCCCAATAAGTCACTAGGTCAGATGTTTGACGAGACAGTCTCCAAAATGCCGGATACTCCTGCCATGATTTTTGCAGGTCATGCCGTTACTTATAGACAATTCGGTGATCAGGTCGACCGCTTTGCCACTGCTTTAGCTGATCTGGGTGTTACAAAAGGGGAACGTGTGGGGCTGATGGGTCCTAATTGTCCTCAATGGGAAGTCGCTTTCTTTGCTTTGCTCAAATTGGGTGTGATCGTCGTCCAGACAAACCCTATGTACGTTGAACCAGAAATTGCCCATCAGATGAATGATTCAGGGGCAACCACGATCATTGTGTTTGAAATGATGTATCCTCGTGTAAAGAACGTACTCCAGGAGACCCCCCTGCAAAGAGTCATAGTTTTTAATTTTATGGCACCGGTCAAAGCAGCCCCGGACATGTATTCATACGATGATCTAATCAAATGTGAGCCGGCTCTTCCTGGAGTAGCCATTGACCCTGCAGAAGATTTGGCGGTTTTGCAATATACGGGTGGTACAACGGGTATCTCTAAAGGGGTTATGCTCACTCACAATAATCTTAGCGCTAATACCCAACAAGTTATTGAATGGTCAATTGACATGAAGTATGGAGATGAACGAATTCTCACGATCTTGCCAGTATTTCATGTATATGGTATGACGGACTGCGTTAATTATGCAGTGGCAGTAGCCGCTACTCAGATAATATTGCCTCGGTTTGACCCCGATCAGGTATTGGAAACGATTCGTGCCTACAAGCCTACTTTGTTTCCCGGGGCACCAACTATGTTTATGGCCTTGAATATTCACCCCCGCATTGCGGAATACCATGAGAGCCTAGCTGAAATAAAAGTTTGCACGAGTGGTTCCGCTCCTTTGCCCTTAGAGGTTGCTCAGAAGTTTGGTGTGGTGACGCATGGTAAGGGAAATCTGGTGGAAGGATACGGGCTTTCCGAAGCATCCCCAATAACCCATTGCAATCCCCTTGATCGCCCTACGCGAGCTGGCTCCATTGGATTACCTCTTCCCGACACGGATTATATAATCACTGATCTGGAAACGGGTGACAAGGAACTCCCCATAGGGGAAATAGGAGAATTATGTATTCGTGGTCCGCAAGTAATGAAAGGATACTGGGAAAAACCGCAGGAGACGGCTGAAACCTTGCGTAATGGCTGGTTGCATACTGGTGATATGGCAAGAATGGATGAAGAGGGTTTCTGTTATATTATCGACCGTAAGAAAGATATGATTATTGCAGGGGGGTTCAACGTATATCCCCGTGATATTGAAGAAGTTTTATATAAACATCCTAAAGTTAAAGAAGTAGTTGTGGCAGGAGTGCCTGACGCCTATCGAGGCGAGACGGTTAAAGCATTTATTGTCTTGCAAGCTAATATCGAAGCAACTGAGCAAGAATTTATTGATTATTGCCGGAAAAAGTTAGCCGCTTTTAAAGTCCCACGTCTTGTTGAGTTTAGAAATGAATTACCTAGGACGATCGTAGGTAAAGTTTTGCGTCGTCAGCTAGTTGAAGAGGAGAAGGCGAAAATGCAAGCTGCTGCCAGCCAAACATCGGAAAGATCTGAATAATTTGGAATGTATACTATATTATTTGATTGAATTATCGTTTAATCTAGCTAAAACAGTTGAATCATTGGTGTTCTTATGTTAAGTTAAATTAAAGGAAAATTTATATATAATGAGAGCAAAGACGCTTGAGAAAGTTTGTATCTAGATTTAGAGTACATTCTTTTAAGAGCGCTTTTTTTTTCAGAACATTTAAATTCGCAACGAAGGGTGAGTAATATGCAAAGTTATGGTTTACCAAAGAAACAGGGACTTTACGATCCAACATTAGAACATGATGCATGTGGTATGGGATTCGTTGTGAATATCAAGGGTGAGAAGTCTCATGACATTATAGATGAAGCGTTAACTGTCTTAGAAAACTTAAGTCACAGAGGGGCAAGCGGAGCGGATGAAAATACAGGCGACGGTGCAGGAATACTAATTCAGATACCTCACGATTTCTTCAAAAGGGAATGTGATGTCTTAGGTTTTGATTTGCCGGAAAAAGGCAGCTATGGCGTAGGGATGATTTTTGCACATAAGTATGAGGATTTTAGAAAAACTCAGATGGAAACCTTTGAAAAAATCGTTCAGGAGGAAGGCCAGAAGATCTTTGGGTGGAGGGAAGTTCCTATCGATATGACGACAGTCGGCGAAGGCGCTAAGGCTGTAATGCCCAGATTCATTCAGGTTTTTATTGAAAAGGATGCTAGTATATCCAATGAAATGGACTTTGAAAGAAAGCTTTATATCATCAGAAAGAAAGCCGAAAAAGTCATTGCCCCAATGTGTGAAAATAAGGGTGGGACATTCTATATTGCTAGCCTTTCCTCTAAAACTATTGTTTATAAAGGCATGCTTACGGCAGAGCAACTAAGAAATTTCTATCTCGATCTTTCCGACCTTGATTTTATATCAGCACTCGCGATGGTCCATTCAAGGTTCAGCACCAACACCTTTCCAAGTTGGGAGAGAGCACATCCTAACAGATATATCGTACACAATGGGGAGATAAATACAATTAGAGGTAATGTAAACTGGATGAAGGCCAGACAAAAATGTATCACCTCCCCTCTGTTTGATGAACTCTCCAAAGTCTACCCTATAGTAGATGAGTCAGGCAGTGATTCAGCGATGTTCGACAACAGCCTGGAATTTCTTCACCTTACCGGAAGGTCGCTTCCTCACTCCGTAATGATGATGATCCCTGAACCTTGGGAAAAGAATGAGCAGATGTCTAAGGAAAAAAAGGACTTCTACCAATTTCATGACTTTTTGATGGAGCCTTGGGATGGTCCCGCTGCCATGGGTTTTACTGACGGCGTGATCATCGGTGGAGTACTGGACAGAAATGGACTCAGACCTTCCAGGTATTATGTCACAAAAGATGATAAAGTTGTCTTGGCTTCAGAGGTCGGGGTAATTGAGATCAAACCTGAAAATGTAAAATATAAAGGCAGGCTGGAACCGGGCAAAATGCTGCTTATCGATACCCAAGCGCAGAGAATCATCTCAGATGATGAAGTAAAGCAAAGTGTATCGATGGAGCATCCTTATGAAGAATGGAACAATCGCCATATCGTTAAACTTAGCAATCTTTCTGTTGAGAAAGCGAAGGAAGAGAAAATACGGGAAGATCTTATTAAGCAGCAGAAAGCCTTTGGCTATACATTTGAGGACATTACTATGACTATTCAGCCTATGGCAACACAGGGAGTCGATCCTATAGGAGCCATGGGTATGGATTCGCCGCTGGCTGTCTTATCTGAGAAACCTCAGATGCTGTACCTTTACTTTAAACAACTCTTTGCTCAGGTTACCAATCCTCCTATTGATGGAATAAGAGAAGAAATAGTCACTTCAAGCAGTATGTTGCTTGGGGATACCGGAAATCTTCTCGAGCCTGATCAAAGAAACTCCGCTAGCCTTTCTCTTGAGCACCCGATACTAACTAATGAACAGCTTGAAACCATTAAGCAACTAAATAATGGCAGGCTCAAAGCCGCGACCCTTTCAATACTTTATAAAGTCTCAGAAGGGGTAAAATCTATGGAGCGTGCTTTAGATAGGGTTTTCAGAGAAGCCGACAAGGCGATAAGTGAAGGTGCAAATATCATTATCCTCTCAGATCGGGGCGTCGATGAGAAGTTGGCAGCAATCCCCGCGCTTTTAGCATCCTCAGGACTTCATCACCATTTGATTAGAAGAGAAATTCGGACGAATCTGGGAATTGTGCTGGAATCTGGTGAGCCGAGAGAAGTACACCATTTTTGTACTCTGATTGGTTATGGAGTTACTGCAATCAATCCATATTTGGCCTATGAAACAATTCAAGACCTTGCTGAAAAAGGTATATTAGACGGAATGAGTTACGCAGAGGCTAAAAAGAACTTTATTAAAGCTTCGGTAAAAGGGGTTCTTAAAGTTCTCACTAAAATGGGCATTTCTACTATGAGGAGTTACCATGGAGCCCAAATTTTTGAGGCAGTAGGCCTGAAGAAGGAGCTTATTGATAAGTATTTCACGATGACACCATCCAGGCTAGAAGGAATAGGACTTGAAGAAATCGAACAAGAAAATCAAATGCGGCATGAAAGCGCCTATGATGAGAATTCACTCTACACTGACTCTCTTGAAATAGGTGGGTACTTCCAATGTAAGGATGATGGGGAAAGCCATCTCTACAATTCTGAAACTATCTACATGCTTCAGAGAGCATGCAGGGAGGAAGACTATCCTCTCTATAAGGAATACTCCAAAAAGATTAATGAAAACGAAATCTACACCTTAAGAAATATTCTTGATTTTAAGGTTAATGCAGGCGACACTATTCCTATTGAAGAAGTGGAATCGGTTGAGTCAATCGTCAGAAGGTTTAAGACCGGAGCTATGTCCTACGGATCTATTAGCAAGGAGGCTCACGAGTGCCTGGCCATCGCCATGAACAGGCTGGGTGGTAAAAGCAACTCGGGTGAAGGCGGAGAGGACAGCGAACGATTTAATGTAATGGCCAATGGAGACACGAAAAACAGTGCCATTAAACAGGTTGCCTCAGGACGTTTCGGCGTTACCAGCAACTATTTGGTGAATGCCCAGGAGATCCAAATAAAAATGGCTCAGGGAGCAAAGCCTGGCGAAGGTGGTCAGCTTCCGGGACGAAAAGTTTATCCGAGTATTGCCAAGGTAAGGCATTCTACCCCAGGCGTAGATCTTATTTCCCCCCCGCCGCATCATGATATCTATTCGATTGAGGATTTGGCTGAACTGATTTATGACCTCAAAAATGCCAACAAGGATGCTCGAATTAACGTTAAACTAGTTTCCGAAGTTGGGGTAGGGACAATCGCTGCAGGGGTGGCTAAAGGAAAAGCAGACGTCATCCTCATCAGCGGATATGACGGAGGAACTGGCGCTTCCCCTAGAACGAGTATCAGAAATACAGGACTTCCTTGGGAGCTTGGGCTTGCCGAGACTCATCAAACTTTGGTATTAAACAAGCTGAGAGACAGGGTGGTCGTTGAAACAGATGGCAAGTTGCTCTCCGGTAGGGATGTTGTCATTGCTGCGATGCTGGGAGCTGAGGAATTTGGATTTGCGACTACACCGCTAATTGCCTTGGGCTGTGTCATGATGAGGGTTTGCAATCTTAACACTTGCCCTGTAGGGATAGCCACTCAAGATAAAAATTTAAGGAAAAACTTTACAGGTAAGCCAGAGCATGTTGAGAACTTCATGAGATTTGTCGCTCAAGAAATGCGTGAAATTATGGCTAAACTTGGTTTTCGGACAATTAATGAAATGGTTGGTCGTTCGGATAGACTAAAACCTAAAGAGAATGTGAAGCACTGGAAGGCGGCACACTTAGATCTATCCCAGATTCTTTATCAACCGTATGCTGGTGCTGATGTCAGCCGCTTCAACACCCAGCCTCAGAACCATATGCTGGAACAATCAATGGATATTAAAAAACTGCTTAGGATCTGTAAGCCTGCACTCGAGAATCAAAAATCAATCCGAGCTAAACTCAAGATCAATAATGTTGACCGAGTTGTTGGTACAATCATCGGAAGCGAAATTTCTAAGAGATACGGCGAAGCAGGACTTCCTGAAGATACAATCAAGCTTACCTTTGTAGGATCGGCCGGACAAAGTTTTGGGGCATTTACGCCTAAAGGACTGTCTCTGGAACTAGAAGGAGATTCAAACGATTATTTAGGAAAAGGTCTTTCAGGTGCTAAAATTGTGGTTTATCCTCCTAAAAATTCTGACTTTGAGCCTGAGAAAAATATCCTGATCGGAAACGTTGCTTTCTATGGAGCAACTTCAGGGGAAGCCTATATTAATGGGATAGCAGGAGAAAGATTCTGTGTAAGGAACAGTGGGGTAAAGGCAGTCGTCGAAGGTGTGGGTGACCATGGCTGCGAATATATGACAGGAGGTAAAGTGGTTATCCTGGGTAAAACCGGAAGAAACTTTGCCGCTGGAATGTCAGGCGGAGTAGCCTACATTCTGGACTTTGATGAAAAATACTGCAACAAGTCGATGGTAACACTGGAGAAAATTGAATCAGAAGAAGAAATGAACGAAATCCAGGAAATGATTCAAAAACATGTCGAGAATACCGGCAGTCCTCAGGGCAGAAAAGTTCTTGAGAGCTGGAAAAGCTATTCACCGAGATTCACTAAGGTCATCCCTAAAGATTACAAACGTATGCTGGAGAACATTGATAAGGCTCATAAGACGGGCTTAAGCGGTGAAGAGGCTTTAATGGTTGCATTCGAAGAGAACTTTAAAGATGTTTCAAGGACTTAAGGATGAGGTGGGACTGAAATGGGAAAAGCGACTGGGTTTTTAGAGTATAAAAGAATCAAACCGAAGAAACGATCTCCAGAAGAAAGAATTAAAGACTGGAATGAGATAAGGCTGCCGCGGGATCCTGAAGTAATTAAGACTCAGGGTGCGCGTTGTATGAACTGTGGAGTCCCTTTCTGTCACGGGGGTGTGTTGTTAAAGGGTATGGCAGCGGGTTGCCCTCTGCACAATCTTATTCCGGAGTGGAATGAGCTTATTTATAGGGGTCAGTGGGAAGAAGCATACAAAAGGCTGTCCAGAACCAGCCCTTTCCCGGAATTTACGTCCAGAGTGTGCCCTGCACCGTGTGAAGGTGCCTGTACTGAAGGCTATATCATGGAGTCGGTTACTATAAACAGTCTTGAATATGAAATCATCGAGAAAGCATTTGCTGAAGGGTGGGTAAAGCCCAGGAAAAGTAAGGCTACAGGAAAGAAAATTGCTATTGTGGGCTCAGGTCCTTCAGGGTTATCTGCTGCCTACTATTTAAATGCTGTGGGACATGAGATAACAGTCTTTGAGAGAAGAGACAGAGTCGGCGGTTTAATGATGTACGGGATTCCCAACATGAAGCTTGAAAAACGCATCGTGGAAAGACGATTTGCGCTGCTCAAGGAATCCAGAATCCAATTCGTGCTTAACGCAGAAGTAGGTAAAGACATCCCTGCGCAGGAATTGGTTGACCAGTATGATGCGGTTGTGCTGTGCGGCGGTGCAACCAAGCCACGAGGGCTTGATGTAGAAGGAAAAGAACTTAAGGGTATTCACTTTGCCGTAGATTTTCTAACGGCAAATACCAAAAGCCTTCTGGATTCAAATCTTCAGGATGGCAATTTCATTAGCGCCAAAGGCAAAAATGTCATCATCATCGGGGGAGGGGATACTGGAACGGACTGTGTAGCCACCTCTATACGGCATGGCTGTGAGAGCGTCTTTCAGTTTGAAATCTTGCCTGAACCGCCCGCTAAGAGAATAGAAGAGCATAATCCTTGGCCTGAATGGCCGAAGATGCTAAATGTGGACTACGGTCAGGAAGAAGCTATAAGCCTGTATGGAAAGGATCCTAGAAACTACCTTATATCCACTAAAAAGATTGTGGGAAATGAAAACGGTGAGGTCACGGAAGTTCACACCGTAGAAATCTCCTGGGTCAGGGATGCTTCTGGAAGAATGGTGCCTCAAGAAGTTCAAGGGAGCGACAAAGTCTGGAAAGCTGACCTTGTGCTTCTGGCCATGGGATTTCTAGGTCCGGAAGATATGATAGCGAATGAGCTTAAGCTTGATAGAGACCCTCGCAGCAATGTGAAAGCAGAATATGAGGTTTTTCAAACCAATGTGGATAAGGTATTCACCGCAGGCGATATGAGAAGAGGTCAGAGTCTCATAGTCTGGGCTCTCCAAGAGGGAAAGCTTGCCGCAAGGGAAGTCGATAAATATCTGATGGGTAAAAGTGTCATTAAGTAAGTTAATATTAAGGCCCGCAACACCGTTTGGTTGGTGATGCGGGTCCTTTTATCAATTCCTAGAGGGGCCGTAACGAAACTTGAGATTTTTTTAAACTGGTGGTGCGTTATCCCAAAATAGAGGACTGTACACCTTTGAAGTGGTGGACAGTCCTCCAATATATAAGGGGATTACAAATAATTCACAAAAATAGTGTATAGAGCAATTTTGTGCATACCCAAATTTTCAAATATTCCTTGAGTAAAGGCATAACCCAGACAGATAAAAATTAAAGACACAGCTTCTCCAGCCAGAACAAATCTTTCCCCCACACTGTCAATTAAATAACCAATAAAAGGCTTAAAGACAATTCCCGATCCGGCGATAAGAAAGCTAAGAACGGCAAAAGTAGCTACTCCTTGATCAAATACTTTGATCAGGACCCAAGGCCCAAAAGTGATAAAAATCTGCCTCCTTGCTTTGCAATAGAATTATTGAGAAAATTGTAAACAAACTTAGTTAATGGTAACCTATAAAGTGTGATTGATCAAAGAAATTAGGGTATTAATAAAAGAGCGATTCTCGTCCTTTTTAAAAGGGAAAAGACTGGTTTGGAAGATCCAAAGTGGGAGGCGGAAAAAATGTTAGCAGTCTATAATACTATCGGAAATAATATCGTAAAAACTGACAAACCAGAAGAAAAAGGCTCTTGGATAAATATGATAAATCCGACGGAAGACGAAATAGCTCTTGTCACTAAGGCGATAAAAATCGAGAATGATCATTTTATCAGGGATGCATTAGACGATGAAGAGCGGCCCCGGATTGAGTCGGAGAATAACCAAATCTTAGTTATTATTAATGTGCCAATTATTCAAAATGCGACGGTCATTTACGATACAATTCCTCTTGGAATCATATTGACAGACGATCATTTTGTGACAGTGTGTCTGCAGGATGTTGAAGTTCTTAAGGACTTTACGACCGGGAAAATCCGCGGAATGAATACTCATAAAAAGACCCGGTTTTTGTTTCAAATCCTCTATAAAAGTGCGACCTTATATCTAACCTTACTAAGAGAGATTGAAAAGAAGACTAACGAAATTGAGTTAACTCTTCACAAATCGATGAAGAATAAGGAATTAATTCGTTTGCTCAATCTTCAAAAAAGTCTTTTATATTTTACGACTTCCTTGAAGTCCAATGAAAAAGTTATGGAAAAAATGCTAAGGACAAGAGGTTTGAAAATCTATGAAGAGGATCAGGATTTGCTGGAAGATGTCATTATAGAAAATAAACAAGCAGTAGAGATGGCGGAAACCTATAGCAACATTTCGAGCAGCATGATGGATGCTTTTGCTTCGATTATTTCGAATAACTTAAACATGGTGATGAAGTTTTTGGCCTCCATTACGATTGTTTTAGCCCTGCCTACTATGCTGGCCAGCTTTTTCGGAATGAATGTAAGAATTCCGTTTCAGACATCTGACTATGGCTTTGTGATTATCGTTGGCATGTCTGTCGTCCTCTGCTTTGGCGGTATTATTTTTTTAGCGAAAAGAAAAATGTTCTGAGGAAGGATCTAATCAATTGTGATAATTAAAATTTCAGTGCGTAATTTGGTTGAATTTGTACTCAGACGCGGAAACTTGCAACCGGGATCCATAGGTGCTTCAAGGGCATTGGAAGGAATCAAGGCCCATCAATATATCCAAAAAATTAGTGGAACAGACTATGTACCTGAAGTTACGCTCAGTTACCTTTATCCTAATCAGGAAACCCAAGACGGTCGGGTGCCCAAGAGCATAAGCGAAAACCTCTGCTTAGAAATTAAAGGTCGTGCCGACGGTATTATAATGAAGGAATCCGGTGCTTGTATTGATGAGATCAAAACTACTTCCTTGGACTTAGATTTGATCGATGAATCATTCAGTGATTTGCATTGGGCTCAAGCTCAATGTTATGCATTTATGTATGTCATGCAAGAAGGCTTAGAAACAATGGAGACACAACTTACTTATGTACAGCTTGATACAGTCCAAACCAAGAAATTCTTGAGAAGTTTTTCTCGGACAGAACTAACAGAGTTCTTCTTTAGTCTGGTCGATCAGTATTTGACTTGGGCATGTCAATTGCAAGAATGGGCGATGAAGAGAGACGACAGCATTCGGACAATGCAATTTCCCTTTGGAACCTATAGACCAGGTCAGCGAGAATTAGCAGTAGCCGTTTATCAGACGATTAAACAAAGTCAGAAGTTGTTTGCCCAAGCCCCTACAGGTATTGGAAAGACTATTGGCACACTGTTTCCTGCCCTAAAGGCTATGGCTGAAGGGTTTAATGTGCAGATTTTCTATCTTACAGCGAAAACTATTACTCGCACGGTTGCCGAAAAAGCCCTGACAGATTTACAGTCACAAGGATTAAATATTAAACGTCTAACGTTAACGGCTAAAAGCAAACTGTGTTTTCTTCCCGAAGCGTCATGCTTGCCCGAGGACTGTCCGTTTGCACGAGGATATTATGATCGGGTGAGAGTAGCTGTGGAGGACTTATTTAAGGAGCAAGCTTGGACACGACAAATAATCGAGCTATATGCTCGCAAGCACGTTATTTGTCCTTTTGAGTTCTCCTTAGAAATGGCAAATTGGGCAGATGTGGTGATTTGCGATTATAATTATGTGTTTGATCCACGCGTCTATTTAAGGCGCTTTTTTCTAGAAGGAGGAGAGTACACCTTTTTGGTGGATGAAGCACATAATTTAGTAGACAGAGCAAGGGATATGTTTTCAGCGGAGCTGGGGAAGGAATCTTGGCTTTGTTTAAAGAGATTAACAAAAGAAGACGACTTGAGGCTGACTAAAAGTTTGACAAAAGTTAATTCTGCTTTAGTTAAAGAAAAAAAAGGTTGCACAGAAGCTGGTGAAAATGGGGAGAATGTTGAAAAGGAATCCCCAACCAAACTGATTCAAGCATTAAGGAACTTTGTTAAAGCGGCTGAATATTTCCTGAAAACGAACGAGCAACTGTTTTCTTGGCGGGAACAACTGGTTGAACACTATTTTCAGGCGTTAAGTTTTACCAGAACAGCAGAGAGTTATAATGAGCGATATGTTACTTATAAGTATTTAACAAGGGATGATTTTAAAATTAAGTTGTTCTGCCTTGATCCTTCTATGCGCCTAAAGGAAGCACTGGAAAGAGGTCGCTCCGCTGTGCTTTTTTCGGCGACACTGAGTCCGATGGAATACTTTATGAACGTTTTAGGCGGAGACCAAACGTCTTACAAACTTAAACTAACGTCTCCTTTTCCCCCAGAGAATCTTTGTCTGCTGATAAATGATCGTATATCTACTAAGTATAAGCAACGGGCCTCGACTTACGAGCAAGTTGCAGAAGCGATCTCGGCGGCGGTTCTATACAAAAAAGGGAACTATTTAGCCTATTTTCCTTCGTATCATTATATGAATGAAGTTTATCTAAGATATAAGGCACAAAACCCTCAAGTGGACGTAATCTGCCAAAGTTCCGGTTTGACTGAAGAGGAACGAGAGGCTTTTTTAATAAGATTTTCACATAACCCCGAGCAAACCCTAGTGGGTTTTGTTTTAATGGGCGGGATCTTCGGTGAAGGTATCGACCTGATTGGGGACAGGCTCTCAGGAGCGATAGTAGTAGGAGTTGGCTTGCCACAGGTTTGCATGGAGCGAGAAATTCTTCGCACATACTATGAAACAGCAAGCCATCAAGGCTTCGAATTTGCGTATCTTTACCCTGGGATGAACAAAGTCTTACAGGCAGTGGGCAGGGTAATTCGCACAGAAAAAGACAGAGGGATTGTCTTACTAATAGATGAACGCTTCTCAAAAGCATCCTATAGAAAATTGTTTCCTGATGAATGGAAAAAGGTGTGCAATCCTGGGTCACTAGACAGTATGCTGCCTGTTATTAAAAACTTCTGGATCTCAGATTGAATTTGTTCAATAGGTTTCTTGGAGGAATTTGAATGTCGCTAAAACAAGCGAAATGTTACTAGGTTTAACGCTTGTTTTTGTGGTTTAATAGACGAGTACAAATATACAATAAATGAGGTTTTTGATAATGATAATGTATTTTTTTCCTATTGTGCTTATAGTCACATCAAATATTATTTATAATGTGTGTCAAAAGTCTACCCCTCACAGTGCCAACCCCTTTTCGGCTTTGTTGGTTACCTATTTGACTGCAGCTGTTTTAACTCTAATAGCCTTTCCTTTTTATAAAACGGATAAGGGTTTTTTTCAATCCTTTCATGAGCTAAATTGGACTAGCTTTGCCTTGGGTGTAGCGATAATAGGACTTGAACTAGGTTATTTGCTTGCGTACAGGGCTGGGTGGAATTTAAGCGTCGGGTCTTTGGTAGCAAATATTATTCTTGCTATTATGCTTATTCCCATAGGAATACTGTTTTACAAAGAGGGTTTTGCAGTTAACCAAATTATTGGGGTGGTATTTTGCATGGTAGGGTTGGTATTAATCAACAAGTAATAGTTATTAAATTGAACAATTTTAAGCAACTATAGGAGACGACATAAGATGGATTTATTAGATGATATCTCAAATGGTATAGCGGAGGATCAGGGTTTGAGTTTATCTGCACGATTATTAACTTGGTACATAGAGGAGCAAAGGGACTTGCCATGGCGGAAGACCGGAGACCCATATGCAATTTGGGTGTCTGAAGTCATGCTCCAACAAACTCAGGTGAAGACGGTTATTCCATATTATGAACGATTTTTAAAACGCTTTCCCAGCGTTGAAAGACTTGGAACGGCAAGCCTTGAGGATGTATTAACGATGTGGAGCGGACTTGGCTACTATTCAAGAGCCCGTCGTATGTGGGAAGGGGCTAACTATCTGATTCAAAAACTGGGTGGGAAAATGCCGAGAGATTATGATGAACTTCTGAAAATTCCGGGGATCGGCGACTATACTGCAGGAGCTATAGCCAGTATTGCCTTTGGGCAAAGAGTAGCGGCTATAGATGGAAATGTAAAGCGGGTAGTATCACGTCTCTTAGCTTGGTCGGAGCCGGTAGAGACAGTTCGAAGTTATCGCCACTTTAAAGATCATCTTATGGCATGGCAATCAGCTCAAAAGCCTGGGGATTTCAATCAGGCTTTGATGGAACTAGGCGCGATGGTTTGTTCCCCCACGAAGCCGGACTGTAAAGGATGCCCTTTAGCCGAAGTTTGCAAGGGGTATTTGCAAGGCGACTTCCTGCGCTACCCTGTAAAAAAGCTTAAGGCTCAGCGCCAAGAGGTTACTCGCTTGACTTTTGTTCTGCGTAAAGGCAACTGTTTATATATTCAAAAACGCCCTTCCAAGGGGTTATTGGCTGATCTATGGGAGTTTCCTGGTGTGGAATTGAGTCTAGGGGATATTCATAGCTTGAAAGACAGTTTGCCTGTGATTAATATGGATGATTGCTTTGAATTTTTCAAACAAGCGGTGCCTGATAGAGCATTTGATGCTCAAGTGAAAGACCAATTCGATAAAGGGATAAAGTTTAATGGTCCAGTTTGGTATACCTTTAGCCATCGGCGTTGGAAAATAATCTGGTCAATTATTGATCTGTCTCCAACCTTACGGGCAGAACCGACGAACGCCTCCTCCCTGAGAGAAATAGATGAGAAGTATTGGGCAGAACCTAAGGAAGTAAACGAGCTTGATAAGCAACGGTGGGTTTCCACCAATGAGCTGGGATTACTCCCTCTTCCGGTGGCTTTTACTGCCATCGTTGAAAAGTTGTTTGACGATTGAAGTTAGGATTATCTTTAAACGGTACACCTGAAACTTTGGACGATGATGATCCTCCAGATTGCCGACTAATGTCTCGATCCTTGGTGTAAATCAATATGAGATTGCAAGAAATCTAATATAAAAAGATGATGGAATAAACACTAATTTCGTTTTTATAAGATTAATTTGTCAAATTACCAAGTAAAAAATATATATTGTATACATGGACTAAAACAGTTGAATGTGAGGTAGTCTCTATGTTACTTTAAGTGTATAACCTAGTTAATGAATAGAGCAAAGGCGCTCACAAGAAATTTTGTACTTAATTTGAGTGCAGTTCTTAGGAGCGTCTTTTTTATACTAGTCTGAAAGTATGACTTTACGTTATATACTTTCTGGTTAAGGTCCCTTCTCACAGTAATAGCTTAATCGCTATGTAAAGATTATGCAGGATATTTTGGCGGGATTATGAGCAAATTTTAGATGGACCATTTTCTAAGTTAATTTCCATATAATAAAAGACCTGCCGGCAATCTTTATTGTGGTTGGTAAGGGATTATGAACGATGACTGCAAACAAGATTTATATGGGATATAATAAGTCAATAATGGCGATTTAGTTCATATTTTTCACTTTGAGAAAGGAGAGCACCTCAATTGCATTTTTCAAAAGAAGACTGTCTAAAATTTGTAAAGGAAAATGATGTTCGATTTATTCGTCTGCAGTTTACGGATATTGCCGGTAACATGAAGAACATTGCGATCACAGATAAACAGCTTGCCTCAGCTTTCGAAAACGGAGTCATGTTTGACGGCTCAGCCGTGGCGGGATTCTCCGGTATTGAATCGTCTGATATGTTTCTTTTCCCAGATCCGGGTACCTTCTCAGTCATTCCTTGGAGGCCGCAACAGGGCAAGGTTGCAAGAATCATATGTGATATTAAAAATCATGACGGTTCTCAGTTTGAAGGAGATCCCCGCTATATTCTCAAACGAACCTTAAAGAAAGTGCAAGACTTAGGTTATACCTTCCAAATTGGTCCGGAATGTGAGTTCTTTATGTTTTACAACAATGATGAAGGTCAGCCAACCACGATTACCCATGACTCGGCTAGTTATTGTGATCTGGCACCCATTGACCAGGGGGAAAACACTCGTCGGGAGATTTGCATGGTCTTAGAGGAAATGGGGTTTGAAATCGAAGCATCGCATCATGAGACAGCGGCGGGGCAACATGAAATTGATTTCAGATACACGGATGCTCTAACTGCGGCAGATAATATTATGACTTTTAAAATGGTAGTCAAGATCATTGCTCAACGAAATGGTCTGCATGCTACTTTTATGCCTAAACCGCTTCCCGGCGTCAATGGTTCGGGTATGCACATCAATATGTCATTGACCCAAAATGGTTCCAACCTCTTTAGCGGGGGCCCAGGCACCACCGATATATCTGAAACGGCAAAGTATTTTGCTGCAGGGCTGTTGAGTCATATCAAAGGAATTACAGCTATCGCCAATCCTCTTGTGAACTCCTATAAACGGTTAAAAGCGGGCTTTGAAGCTCCGGTGCATATCGCCTGGTCTCATATGAACAGAAGTCCTTTACTAAGGGTTCCTGCGCCAAGGGGGGAGGGGACAAGACTCGAACTCAGAAGTCCTGATCCTACCTGCAATCCTTATTTAACCTTAGCGTTAGTACTGGAGGCAGGGCTTGACGGTTTAAACAATCGTATGCCGCTGGTTGATCCAGTTAACGTTAATATTTACAATTTGACGCCTGAACAGGAGAAAGAACTTAAGCTTGAGCGGTTACCCTCAAATCTCTTGTTCGCTCTTGAAGAGATGAAGAAAGACCCTTTAATTCAATCTACACTTGGTGTGCATACGTTTAATAAATACTTAGTTGCAAAGGCTTTGGAATGGAAATCCTATGATGACTCCATTCATGCATGGGAGATTGATAAGTATCTAAAATCTTATTAACTATCGTATCCCTGCTCAAAGGGGTGATTGTAGTGAGCGCAGGGAGTGTTTTAATCGTTTGTGGAAAAGCTGAAATGGCGAGCAGCATGCAAACGATGCTCATAAAAGAAGGTTTTTATCCGGTTAGCTGCGCTCATTCAGCCAATGAAGCGCGTAGGAATTTCTTTAACACCGTATTAGATATAGTAATTATAAGTACTCCGCTGCCCGATGAACATGGTACAGATTTGGTCTTTGATGTTCACGAGAAAACATCTGCAGGAATAGTAGTAATTGCAAGGCCGGAGCATCTGCTGGATATGCAATGCAGTCTTGAGAAAATTAATGCACTGATTCTGCCTAAGCCCATTAATCGCTTAACATTGTTGCAAACTGTTCGATTCGCCCTGTCAGTACGAAATTCGATGGCCGAGTTAATAACTGAGCGGGATAGTTTAAAGAAGCGGATGGATGAGCGAAAAATTGTTGAACAGGCGAAGTGGATGCTTGTGGAAAAACTAAATTTGAGCGAGCCGCAAGCCTTTCGCCTTATCCAGAAAAAAGCCATGGACTTGCGTCTTCCTCAGGTTCTGGTAGCGGAAGAGATTATAAAGAAGTACGAATAAAAGAGGGATACCTGGTTTTTTTGAGCCAGGTATCCCTCTTTATCCAAGTGTAAGACTCCCACTTCTTGTAAGTGGGACCCCGTACTCTGCTGATTATTAAGTGTCAGTGAAAAAACATTGAATCTCTTGTGTTGAAATATCAGAAATTAATTGTAATCCGGGTTTCCCGGGGGCAATATTATAGACCTTTATCACATTTCTCAAATTTGATTTTTCTGGAATCATATCCACTGTAGTTTCAGCGAAGGTTTTTAGCAGATTTAACTGATAAATTGTTTCGTTTTTTTCCGGAAAGAGGGCTAGATAAAAAATCTCACTTTCAATCATATCTTGAAAAAAATGAGTTCCAAACGATACGTCTGGGAGGAATCCAGTGTTATGGTAGCCGATCTCGCCTAAAATAGAAACATGATTGAATTCTGCAAAAGCAACGGGAACTCCCAATGAAGGGATACGCGATCCCCACCTTCCGGGACCTAGGAGCAGAACAGTCGTTATCTCTTTATTGATTTGCTGATTAAGCCTGCCAACGATTCTGGCAACCTCGTATTTGTCAGATTGGCTTAGCAGGTTATAAGCATGTGGATCGACAATGATTACTTTATGGATATTTGTATATATGTTGCCACCCATAAAGCAACCTTTGCTTTTGAAAAGAACTTGGTTTAAAGGAAGTGCTTTAGGGAATTCTATACGTTTTTTAAACCCCTCCTGAACCTGTAAGGGTCTGCATTGTAAGAGATTAATCTGATAGTTGCCATTGCTATTGAAGTTCACTGTGAACTCAATATCCACCGGATGACGATAGGCGGATTCGAGGGTTTTGAGAAGTTTAGAAAAGGATAATGGGAAATCGGTGTTTAAAAAAAAGGGATTAAAACTAAAAACCCAGGATTCTTTGCGTTTCAGCCCGAGTTGTTGGATTTTTTGTTCAGTTTCATGATCTCGTTCGGCGATCATTGTTTGATGCAAGTCGATCGGTTGATCCATCAGTTCTTGAATTGAAAGACATTCTTGCCGATTACGACGGATGTTTAGTACATCAATTTTCTGCTGTGAATAGGCCTTAAAACTCCGCAGTCCGTCATAAGGGAAACATTGGGGCCGATCTAAAGCGGCAATTCTGGCATAATCTCCTTCAAGGCGATTCACAGCCCTAGTTCCCAGCCCGGCCACAAGTCGTATCATACCAGCGTTTGGATTTATCTGAGAGTCCCAAACGTACGTGTTGTAAGAAAATCCTACCCCTGCGATATCCGGGAAAAAGTAGTCCTGCTTATTTGATCCGGACACCCTTTGGACGAGGAGGGCCATTTGCTCATCTGAATTGCTAAGATTGTGCTTATCCCTATAAGCTAAGGCCTCTTCACTTAGTGTACTGGCAAAGACTTCCCGAACAGCCTCAGTGAAGCGTTGATAGCGTTCATCCAGAGTGCCTTGATTGATACAAAAGATACTTTCGTATTTCCCCGGAAAGGCATTTCCAAAACTATCTTCCAAAAGACTGCTGGAGCGCACAATAATTGGGGATTGACCGAAATATTCCAGCATCCTTAGAAATTTGTGCTTTATTGCCTCATTAAACTGTCCTTGGAGGATTTTCTCTCTGAGGTTTAAGGCTGTTCCCAGACCTTCTTGGGGGGCTCGTCGTTGTTCCATTTTAAGTTTCCATAAATCGTTATCAACCAGATAAGAGTAGTAAACATCTGAGCCAATATAAAATGAATCATGGGGTTCTAGTTTGCTGCTCCATGTTTCAGATGCTTGAATTAGAATTTTTCTTGCCAGAAGCATCCCGACGGCTTTACCACCGATAGATCCAGAACCAATTAAACGTGATTTTATGGACAATATATCTTGAAGGGAAAAATGCACCGAAATCAATTCGAGAAACCTCTTATCGCGGGTCAAGAATATTTTAGATAATTGATTAATGTGCTCTGTTGTTTGATTTTTAGTTAATGGGGAGGAGCAGAGTTCTCCGGCCCTTATAAATAGACGGTCCCAATAATCAAGATCTCTTTCAGGGTTTTCATCATTTTCGCCGAGTTGTGAATAGAGCGCAGCAACATCCCCACTGCTGGTTACAGGTATAAATCGGTCTCCATGAACAAGATGTGGCAGGAATAATGTCGGCGTGTAACGATTCCAGACTTTCAGAGGATACACATAGGTTTTAGCGTCAACTTGAAAAATATCAAATAAGACCTGAGTGGTATCACGAATGACGGCTGTGGTATGGAAAGAGTTATGATTTTTAAAAGTTGCAAAATATGCAATAGTATTTAGCTCATAAAGATAGGGACAAGTAACCTTAAAGAAATTCCCAATCATTGAATCAGTAGCCCAACGATCTAGAAGCTCAGATAAGCAGTCGAAAATATAAAATACATCTCGTCCTTCAAGAGTAATCTTCTCATGGATTTGGGAACAAAACTCTTCAAATCCGTTATCGGCATTGACTGGGAAAACCTCAATACTGTCATTGGTTATGAGCGGATCATGTTGTGTAAAGCGAACATAGATTATCTTTTTTGATGAAATATTCGCTTGGATAAATGCAGTGACGAACCTCTTATATATTTCAAGGTTTCTAACTTGAAAAACAACATTATCCCCCATTCTCAGATGTTGAATGACGTTATCCAAAGAAGTAAAGCCAGTAGTTACAGTTTGAGGTCTTTCCATGTCAAATACCTCCCTTGTAATTAATGAGCTGGGACATTTTAACAGGTGCAAATAAAAAATGGCGCATTAGAAATACTCGTTTGTTCGAGTGATTTCAAAGCGCCATTGCTTTACTTATGATCGCCCTAAGGCGAGAACCATAGTCGTTGCTATATTGTTGCTGTATTTATAATAGTATCTCAAGAATGAACTTTAATGCAAGAGTTAAATGCTAGTAAAACAAAAAATAAATATGCATCACAATAATGGGAAATTTAAGACAATCAGAAACACTTCGAGAACTTCATCTCAGCTTAATGCAGGGGATTATTACAGGTATAGAGAAGTATAGCACTTATTAAGATTGACAAACTATACGTAGCCTTTATGGAACTACAGCAATTTTGTTATTACAATCGGATCAGGAATAAGTCATTCTCATGAAAATTGGTAAGATGAAATTAAAGAATCATTCTTGGAGGTGACGGGATGGAAATAATAGTTGGGGTTTCAGGGGCAACGGGAATAATTTACGCAATTAATTTATTAAGGGCCTTGAAAGACAGAGATAAGGTGAATACTCATCTTATTATGAGTGACTGGGCCAAAGAAAATTTAAAAATAGAAACCAAGTATTCCTTGGAAGAGGTAGAAAGTTTAGCCACAGTTGTCTACGATAATAAGAACTTAGGGGCAAAAATCTCGAGTGGTTCCTTCATTACAGATGGAATGGTTATTGTGCCTTGCAGTATGAAAACATTAAGTTCGATTGCCAATGGATATGATGATAATCTGATTTCTCGAACAGCAGGTGTCATGATCAAGGAAGGAAGAAAGCTAATACTGAGTCCTAGAGAGACTCCTCTAAGCGCTATCCATATTGAAAATATGCTGAAGTTATCAAGGATTGGAGTTAGAATGGTTCCGCCTATGCCAGCTTTTTATAATCATCCGCAGAGTATCGAAGACATGATCAATCATCATGTCATGAAGATACTGGACCAACTTGGAATTGACTTTGATAGAGCTAAGCGATGGCAGGGGTAACTAGAAGAGATTAAGAAAGCCATGGATAATTTTTTAAAAAGCTCTTATGAAATATGACAGGACACGAAAAGAGGAAGAGCAAAAATAGCAAATAAAAAAGAAAAATAAAAAAGAAGGACTTGACAAGATAGGAGGAATCGATTAGAATCTAAATAATCAAAAACACACTTAACACGATGAAGGGAACTCCCCGACTCATAGAGTTTAGAGAACTGACGGTTGGTGTAAGTCAGTCTGCTGAGTTGAAGGATTCCATCCCGGAGTGGCCAATGAAGAATTGTGACGGGTTCCGCCCGATAAAGCGGACATAAGTTGGCCGATTCGGCAACATGGGTGGCAACGCGGGAATAACCTCTCGTCCCTATTTGGGACAAGGGGTTTTTATATTTTTAAGCGTTTGTTTTCATGTATCTATAATCGGTTAAAACTTGGGTGGCACCGCGGAATTCCCGCCCCAATGTTGGGGTGGGTTTTGTTTTTTCCTCAATAACCAATATAAACCATTTTATTTATAATTTTTAAAAGGAGGAATATTCTATAAGTAATTACTATTAATGGACCTAGTCCTGATTCCAGGGAATTAGGAGTTACCAGATTCTTTGTGATGGATTTAAATACATAGAAAAAAGGGAGGAATTTGAATGTCAAGAGTTTATAACTTTGCTGCAGGTCCGGCTGTATTACCGGAAGAAGTGCTTAAAGAGGCAGCAGGGGAGATGTTAGATTATAATGGCACAGGAATGTCGGTAATGGAGATGAGTCATCGTTCAAAAGCTTTCGAAGAAATTATTACTGATGCGGAAAAAACATTAAGGGATTTAATGAACATTCCGGATAATTACAAGGTTTTATTTCTTCAAGGAGGAGCATCCCAACAGTTTGCCATGATTCCCATGAATTTAATGAAAAATAGAGTGGCTGATCACATTAATACGGGACAATGGGCAAAAAAAGCGATCGCTGAAGGAAAACTATTTGGGAAGATCAATGTTATTGCCTCATCTGAAGATAAGATGTTTTCATATATACCGGATTTAAAAGACTTAAAGATATCTGACGATGCGGATTATGTGTATATCTGTCATAACAATACGATCTATGGAACGAAATATAGTCAATTACCTGAAACAGGAGATAAAATCATAGTCGCTGACATGTCCTCTGATATATTATCTGAACCGGTTGATGTAACAAACTATGGTCTTATTTTTGCTGGTGTTCAGAAAAATATTGGACCTGCAGGAGTAGTGGTCCTCATCATTCGCGAAGATTTAATCACGGAGGATGTTTTGCCAGGAACCCCCACAATGCTGCGGTATAAGGTGCATGCAGATAACAAATCCCTTTATAATACCCCTCCGGCCTATGGAATCTATATTTGCGGTAAGGTATTTAAGTGGGTTCAGAATCTTGGCGGACTTGAGGCGATGAAGAAAATTAATTTGGAAAAGGCTTCAATTCTATATGATTACCTTGATTCCAGTAAGCTTTTTCGAGGTACGGTTGTTAAGAAGGATCGCTCTTTAATGAATGTACCTTTTGTCACAGGCTCTGATGAAATGGATGCTAACTTTATTAAGGAAGCTAAAGCATCTGGATTTGAAAGTTTAAAGGGACATAGAACTGTTGGCGGTATGAGAGCAAGTATATACAATGCGATGCCAACTATAGGCGTTGAGTTGTTGGTCGAATTCATGAAGAAATTTGAAGCTGAGAACAAAATATGATTACATCTGATGACGCCTGACGCCTGACGCATGGGGGAACTCCACTGGACAATATCACGTTTTAAAATGCCAAAAGATTTCGGGACATCGGGTAAATAAATATTAGAGGTGGTCTAATTATGTTTAAAATTAATTGTTTGAATCCTGTTGCTAATGTGGGCTTAAACCTATTTACTAAGCATTATGAAATGGTTGATCAATTTAATGATGCCAATGCAGTACTGGTAAGGAGTACAAGTGTCCATGAGTTAGAGTTACCCCATTCGTTAGACGCTATTGCAAGAGCTGGTGCCGGTGTCAACAATATTCCCCTGGAAAAATGTGCAGAAAATGGAGTTGTAGTCTTCAATACTCCGGGTGCTAATGCCAATGGAGTTAAAGAAATTGTCATTGCCACACTGATTATCGCTTCACGTGACATTTTTGGAGGAGTTAACTGGGTCAATTCCTGTAAAGAAGATCCAGAGGTTGCTAAACTCGTTGAGAAAAATAAATCAAAGTTTGCAGGGACCGAAATAAAAGGTAAAAAACTAGGGGTTATAGGACTTGGAGCGATTGGGGTTTTAGTTGCTAATGCCTTGAATAAGCTGGATATGGAGGTCTATGGATTTGACCCGTTTATTTCTGTCGATGCGGCCTGGAAGCTTTCGAAATTTATCAAGCAGGCCAAGTCTTTAGAAGAAATCTATAGAGAATGTGATTTTATTACGGTTCATGTACCTTTAACGGATTCAACCAAAGGAATGTTTAACAAAGAAACTTTTGAGATGATGAGGGACGGGGTTAAAATATTAAATTTTTCAAGGGATTCTTTAGTCATTGATGAGGATATTGTTGAAGCTTTAAAGTCTGGAAAAGTCGGCAGATATGTGACGGATTTTCCTAATCCCAAGGTATGCGGAGTTGAAGGGGTCATTACCGTTCCTCATTTAGGCGCTTCAACCAGTGAATCAGAAGATAATTGTGCAATTATGGCAGTAAAGCAATTAATGGACTATCTTGAAAATGGGAATATCAAAAACTCTGTTAATTATCCCACTTGCGACATGGGCGTATGTAATCAAGCCGGACGTATTGCCATTAATCATAGAAATATTCCGAACATGCTCAGCCAATTCACATCAACGTTTGCTAAAGAAAATATTAATATTCCCGACATGATTAATAAAAGCAAAGGAAAGTATGCTTATACTGTGCTCGATATTGAATCCCCTTCGACCCCTGAATTAGCAAAAAAAATCAGAGAAATTGACGGGGTATTAAAAGTTAGAATCATTAAGTAGGCTAGAATGGGTCAAGGGGACCAAGATATATTTGTCCCCTTGAATATACAGGAACGATGGACAGGAAACTTGCTGTTGGAAAGAACTTTATAGCAGTGGAGGAAGAGCAATGGCTACTATAAGACCCTTTGATTCGCTAAGACCCAGGGCAGATGTTGCAAGCAAAGTAGCAGCACTTCCTTATGATGTTTATAATCGGCGAGAAGCTTTAGAAGAAGTATTAAAAGAGCCTTTATCTTTTTTAAAAATTGATAGAGCAGAAACTCAGTTTGATATGGACTTTAATCCTTATGATGTTATGGTCTACGAGAAAGCGAGAGATACTCTTCGGGACATGATGGAGGAAGGTATATTCATTAAGGAAGGTCAAAACTGCTATTATGCCTATGAACTAACGATAGATGGCCGTTCCCAGACCGGTATTGTGGGATGTGCAGCCATTGATGACTACTTGGATAATGTAATAAAAAAGCATGAGAAAACGAGAGAGGACAAAGAGGTTGACAGAATAAACCATGTTGATGTTTGTGATGCTCAAACAGGACCCATATTTTTAGCCTATCGGTCTCAGAAGATTATCAATGAACTGGTAAATAAGGTGAAAAATAATACACCATTGTACGGTTTTGTTGCTCCAGATGGAGTCAGGCATCATGTGTGGAAGATAGATAATCCAAGTGATGTTGAAGCAATATATAATGAATTCAAGAAGATCAATAGCATTTATATTGCAGATGGACATCACAGAACAGCTTCTGCTGTAAAGGTCGGACTAAAGAGGAGAGCGGAACATCCGGGATATACAGGAGAAGAGGAGTTTAATTTCTTCCTCTCTGTACTTTTTCCACACGACCAATTAATGATTTTAGACTACAATCGTGTAGTGAAAGATTTAAATGGTTATGGCAAAGAAGAGTTTTTGACTAAAATATCTAAAGCTTTTCTGATTGAAGAGATAGGACGTGAACCCTATAAACCGATAGAAAAAGCTACATTTGGAATGTATTTAGAGGGAGTTTGGTATAAGTTAACGGCAAAAAACGAGATCCGTTCAACGGACCTCGTAAATGGACTGGATGTGGCATTGCTTCAAAATCATTTACTGACTTCTGTGCTCGATATCAAAGACATAAGAACTGATAAAAGAATAGATTTTGTTGGTGGAATAAGGGGACTTAAAGAACTTGAAAAACGAGTTGACAGTGATATGAAGCTTGCATTCTCGATGTTTCCGACTTCAATCAATGAATTATTTGCTGTATCTGATGCCGGTCAATTGATGCCGCCAAAGTCGACTTGGTTTGAACCGAAACTAAGAAGCGGACTGTTTATTCATGAGTTAGGCTTGGGCATTCAAAGACTATAGAAAAAACTTTAGGAACTCATGTATAAAACTAAATAAAACAGGTTATGCTATGTTTTGAGATGAACTTCATGGCAAATTCAAACTGATTGACAAGTTATATTACCGACTTGGCATTGATTACAATCGCTACAGCCTTATTGGCTTGGTCCAAATCCTAAGTAGAACGTGAATAAGTCATCCAACAGAGTTCGGGTTATCGGACTCTGTTTTTATGTTTAAAACTCTTCTTGAAAGAGGCTGTCTCATAATCCAGGTAATTGTTTGCTTTTTTATTCTTTTGTGAGATAGGTGAGATATGGGAGATATGATAAAACACATACTCTATAATATAGTTGACAAATTTGACAGCAGTGTTATAATAATGTTTAATTAAATCTTTAAAGGCTAAGACGGAGAAAAGTAGTCTGTTTATTACCTTTCAGGGAGGAAGAGTCTCGACTGTAAGCTCTTCTATGAGTAGTGATAGATGAAGTTCCCTCCCGAGCTGCCGGCTGAACGAAATCAAGTAGGCTAGGACGGTTCTTCACCGTTAACAGGAAGGGGGTATCGGATTATTAATTCCCGTACCTTTGTCGAGTGGCCTTTCTGGCTTAAGTTGGGTGGTAACGCGAGATATAACTTCTCGTCCCTGCAAGGGATGAGAAGTTTTTTATTTTAAGTGGACCTTACGGAATTCGACAAATACGAGTTTTTGATATACCTGTACCTTTAGTTGAGAGGACCGATTTTGGTCAAAATGGGTGGTAACGCGGAAGTCCACGGCTTTCGTCCCTGTAGATGGGATGTGCCGTGGACTTTTTTAATTAAAATTTGAAGGAGGCTATTTATTATGAAAGATTTGAAATTAGCAGGGCTAAAGGCTGAACGCAGTGCTATTGAGGTTAATGGGGTAACGATAGGAGGCAAAGAAATCATCCTTATAGGCGGACCCTGTGCAGTTGAGTCTAGTATTCAGATGAGACAATCAGCTGAAACAGTAAAAAAGGCGGGAGGAAAAATCCTGCGAGGCGGGGTTTTTAAACCGCGTACTTCTCCCTATAGTTTTCAAGGCTTGGGTCGAGAGGGACTTAATTATTTAGTGCAAGCCGCTCGAGAACAAGATTTGCTTTGCGTTACTGAAGCAATTGATGTTGCAAGTCTTAAGTTAGTAGCAGAGCAGATTGACATTATCCAAATCGGCGCTCGGAATATGCAAAACTTTGAGCTTCTGAAAATGGCTGGTAAAATCAATAAACCGATTATCCTTAAAAGGGGTTTGTCAGCTACGATAGAAGAATGGCTTTTAGCTGCAGAATATATTTTATCCTCAGGCAATCCTCATGTTATCCTTTGCGAAAGGGGAATTCGCACGTATGAACCCAGTACACGCAACACATTAGATCTCAGTGCCGTCGGGGTCGCTAAAGAGCTTTCTCATCTGCCGGTTATAGTCGATCCAAGCCATGCTGCAGGCAGAAGAGATTTAATTTCGTCCCTGTCTAAGGCAGCAATTGCATCTGGTGCGGATGGTTTGTTGATCGAAATGCACCCGAATCCGGCAGAGGCGGTCAGTGATGGACCTCAATCATTGCATCCTGAACAATTTGTTCAGCTGGCAGGGGAATTGGGTGTTGTGGCTGAAGCCGTGAATAGAGTCTTCGCTTGCAGGCAGAAAAATAAGGAGGAGACCCTTGAATCTCTGCGTAATGAAATTGACGACATTGATCAAACGATCATCGAAGGGTTAGCAGCTCGAATGCAGATAGTAAGCAAAGTTGCGGATAAGAAACGTTTGGATAGGGTGAAGGATAATACTCGAGAAAAGGAAGTTATTCAAAGGCTCACTAGCCTGGGTGATGAATTAAAGCTCCCCCCAGAATTAGTAAAGAAAATCTACCCAATAATCTTTGAAGTGGCGGTTCAATCCCAAATCAAACGGAAATTAGTAAGAGAAAAAGAAATAGACTGTTCACTTGTTTCTAGATAAATGATATTTTTGTGTTCAGAAAAGGATAAAATATTGTTATTATCAGAAATTATTGAGGCGGCAAAACTTGCTTCAAAGCTGATAAATAGAGAAAGTTTTTGTGTAATCATAAAGTAAGTAAGAAGGCCTTTAGAAAATTAGACTTTTCTAAAGGCCTTCTTACTTACTTTTCAAGTTCACCTAGAAATTTGCAATTCAAGGGTTGAAATAAATATTATTGATTATGGCAATACGTATGATCTATAGACATTGTTATAGTACAATGTTAGACTTTACTTGAGTTAGGCGAAGTATAAATGAGGGGAGTGAATGGATTCAAAGCAACCTGTTTAAACAGTCATTGTAGGGGATTGAACTTTAAATTATGTTAAGTTGATTAATGTTTAATAGACTCCTTTTCCTTCATTTAATTAAAGTAGGAAAGGTCATAGAAAGTTTAAAGAGGGAAGGATGCAAAATGATTCTAGAAACACAAATTACTATATACGTTTGTTCTCTTTGTCAGAGGACGTATAGACTGAAGGAAGATGCTAAAAAATGCGAAATTCTCTGTGCTAAATTACTTGAGTCTCCCGATATATCTGTTTTAGGGTTAAGCTCAAGGACCTATAACCTTCTAAAAATTGCTGGGATAGATACTATCGAAGAACTGCTTGAAAAAAGTGACAGTCAGTTATTGCAGTTAAAACGCTTTGGACAAGGAGCTTTATACGAGTTGCGTCTGCAATTGCAACGCTATGAGGCCAAAATGCAGAAAAAGGGGAACTATTAATTTAATCAGACGGTGAATCAGTTATATCACTTGAATAAAACCACTGCCTAACGGTAAGAGGATATTTATCCATTATTCGAGAACGAATTTTTCTGTGCAGGCTAAACACAATAGTAAAGGCATCGTGATACAAAATGGGAGGTATGATATTATGATTGAGAAATATCATGAATTCCAATCGGATTCTTCCCTTCTTCACCAATACAGGTTTCAAGTTGGAGACCGTGTTGAGACATGCAGTCACTGTATTGGAACAGTTGTAGGAATTGAATGCGATGAGATGGGAGTCTTTATTATAGTACACTTAGATATTCTGCCTGGGGAATTTGCATATGATCCCTATGATCTGGAAATTATCCGATAATAATCAACGGCTAGTAAAGGTTACAACGAAAGTTGGGTAAAAAATATGGTCGAGAAATCAGCAAACTGTATCATGGCAGATACAGTTTGCTTTAATTTATGACCAATTTTTCTTTTACGTAGAATTTCCATTTACACAAACACTCATGAGCCTTCGGTTCACAGAGTAGAATGAAAATATTTTACCATTTCCCAATGGCTCCCAGTATGAGATGCTTCTATATAAGACGGGTTTCTGTTAACCGTTTATTCTGTGGTGGACACCATACCCCGTTACACAAACTGGTTCCAACAACTACGAGGACAGAGTAATGTGCCCATGAGCACGTGCAAAAAAAATCATTATCATTTAGTTGTTGGGTCCCCCCGTCTTATTTAGGAGGTGAACATTTTCTAGGATGCTGTTTTAGAGTGTTGTGCAGGTTTAGATGTACATCAGGAAACAATCGTTGCATGTATTTTATTTAGGCCATTGGATCAAAAGCCAAAGAAAGAAGTAAATACCTTCCTAACAGTGACAACAGAGCTACTCAAACTTATGGATTGGATAGAAGGACATAAATGTTCTCATGTTCCTATGGAAAGTACAGGCGTTTATTGGAAACCTGTTTGGAACATTCTTGAAGTTGCCGATTTTAGGCTCATTTTGGCAAACGCCCAGCAAAAGAAAAGCAGAAAGAACAAAGATTGATTAATTCCCTAAAAGCACGCGGATACCAGGTTGTTTTAGTTTCCTGATCTTCATAACCTTTACCCTATCCCGGGCATCCTATTGCCTACTTAAATCGAGATTTTTAGGTATATGTTAAAGTATATGTTAACCAACATATTTTTTCTAAGATCGATTAGAGTTATTTTCGTAAAAAAATAATTTACATTCCCTTCAAACTCATTTTATAATCAATAATTAGTTCATTGAATTGTTCCGGTTGAGCTCCTTTTCGGATCAATATCTGAGCTTTTTTGAAAAGGAGTTTATGCACATCTTCTCTGCAACCTAAGAAATGAATCATCTTTTTAAGCCAGGGGTCGTTTGTCATTGTGAAATGATGATTATATAGGATGCGTGCACGAACTTCAGCTTCAACATCAGCCTGAAGCATTCCAATGGGGTCTAAGGTTTGATCCACATAACATATATTCCAAGGGATTCCTTGTGAATCAACAAAACTTAAGGGTGGCCCTCCTAACTTGTTAATTGCGACTGCAATCATTTCCATGTGCCCCATTTCTTCGGACGCAATCATTCCCAATAGATCACGAAGATAACGATTATTCATATTTGAGCGATGATTTAGGTACTGGGTTGCCGCGGAATATTCGCTATCCTTTCCCCCATAGTGCTCAAGCAGTATTTGGGCAAACACTGGGTCTCGAGTCTCCACTTGAACCGGATAGAACAGAGATTTGCTATAACTAAACATGCTAACCCTCCTTCATATAATAGATTCCTTCATCTATTATATGATTAGGAAATCATTCGGTTAGGTGTCGCTTCGAGAAGATTATACGTCTTTTTGTTTCTGAGGAAATTGGTTTGGTTTTTGGAATATGGTATACCAACATCCCTTGCCTTTATGCAGTATAAGGAATTATAATTGCTTTGAAAGTGGACATAATGAAGATTCTAAAGGGGAGAAGGAAAGTGGCGTATCATTTTTCACCAATTAAGCTTGATGACAAGGGCCATATCCGAGATTCGGTGTTTGCTATTTTAAGAAATGCTATTTTAGATAAAAAGTTAGAACCGGGACAGAGACTTGTTGAACGCAGTATTGCAGAAGAATTGGGGATTAGCAGAACTCCGGTTCGAGAAGCAATTCACAAACTTGTCTTGGAAAGACTGGTAACCCATGTTCCGCGTAAAGGGGTAGTGGTTTCCGGATTTACTAAGGCCGATATTGTAGAGATTCTTGTCATTAGAACATCATTGGAAGCACTTATTTGCAGTATTGCAGCTGCTAAGATTAAACCTCGCGAATTGAAACGTTTGGAATCGCTGGCCAAACAGATTTCAGATGAACACGAAAAGGGCAATTTAAAAAAGTCTAATCAGTTGAACGATAAATTTCACGGTATAATTTATAGTGCAGCTGAAAGTCCACGAATCCACAGTTTTCTTAATACTTTGCACGAGTACATAACAAAATTCACTCGAGTTGCCTATTCTAAACCTGGTCGCCCTGCAGAAGTATGGGTAGAACACAAGGCGATTATTGAGGCTCTAAGCAAACATGACAGATCTGAAGCTGAAACCGTAGCGAAAAAACACGCCGAAAATTCGAGCAAAGCTTTTTTAGAAATGGCTTATTGTGATTAAGAAGGTTAAGGTGATAGCCTTTTTTCCCTTTACAAGAAGACGAATTCCTATTTGGTATACAGAAACTAGTAATTTGGTATACCAAACGTATTGAATTACTGAACTTAAGGTTATATACTTACTTAAGAAATTCAAGCTTACCAGGCTGGTAGGCATTCTCAAAGGGATTTGGGAAATCTAAGTGAAAGGAGAGCACTATGTTATCACAACTATGGGATCTGTTAATTGCTTTTGGCAGGGCTAGTAACCTAGGCTTTGGAGGCGGACCGGCAGTCATTCCTCTCATTAAGATTGAAGTTGTGGAGCGGTATCACTGGATGACCAACTCTGAATTCACTGATGCGCTTGCCGTTGGAAATGCTTTGCCAGGCCCAATCGCTACAAAATTAGCAGGTTATGTTGGTTATCAAGAAGCCGGATGGTTAGGAGCCTTGGTGGCGAACATTGGGGTTATCTTACCTACCGCACTCGCGGTCATCTTATTGGCAAGGGTGTTAATGAAGTACTCCAATTCTCCAGTCTTGAAGGGAATGCTGAAAGGAGTACGGCCTGTTGTCGTAGTCTTAATAGCGCAAACTGCCCTTGACATGGGTAGTGGCTCATTTCCAAACCTAATAACATGGGGGATTGCTTTGGCTACGGTGGTTTCTGTATTTTGGTTGAAATTGCATCCTGCGTTAATTATTTTAGTATCTATGGGCTTTGGATTGTTGGTATTTCGCTAAACCCTTAGATTTGACTGAATTTCAGGTGGAGATATTTCAGAGTAAGTTAACAATATGCTCCTATTAATACAGTGTTAAAAAGGGGTGCTCTTCGTGCTTAGAAAAATATGGGACCTATTTATTGGCTTTACCCGGGCTTCAAACCTGGGATTTGGGGGAGGCCCTTCGCTAATTCCTCTCGTTAAAGCAGAAGCAGTGGATCGATATCACTGGGTGGATAACGAAGAGTTTGCGGATTCTTTAGCTATCGGTAATGCCTTGCCAGGGCCAATTGCCACAAAGATGGCAGCTTATATCGGATATAAGGTTGCAGGTTGGTTGGGAGCTCTAGCCGCTATAATTGGAACAATAGCTCCTACTATAATTGTGGTAGTTTTATTAGGAAGTTTGATCGTGAAATATTCGGATTCTCCAGAGCTTCAAGCAATGTTGAAGGCAGTCCGGCCAGTGGTAGTTGTACTTGTTGCTGAGACTGCTTATGACATGGGGAAGAAGGCCTTCCCGTCCAGCAGCACGTGGGGAATAGCAGTTATAACGGTTGCGCTCCTTTATTTTCTTAACATCCACCCGGCCTTTATTATCGTAGCATCCATGCTGTTTGGTTGGGCAGTATATGGCAGAACTAAAAAGTAGAATAAGGAACACCCTCTTGAAGAAGTGGGTGTCTTGGAATTGATAATGCAGGAATTGTTTTATAAAGATTACTTGACTTTGAGTCAAAAACAGGCAATATCAACATAAAAGTCCATTTGTTGGCGGGGTAAAACTGTAAGGAGGATGCGGATGAACGAGTGCGTATTTTGTACACTGCCAGAGGGAGTTAACCTTGTAGAGAATGAACTAGCCCGGGCATTTTATGACAAGTATCCAGTCAGTGAAGGACATGTTCTTATTGTTCCTAAAAAACATGCTTCAAGTTTCTTTGATGCGACTGCGGAGGAGATGGCTTGTGTCGGAGAACTTCTCACAAAAGTTAAAGAGTTGTTAGACGAGCGGTTCCATCCTGATGGTTATAATGTGGGAGCAAATGTAGGAACTGCTGCAGGGCAAACAGTTTTTCATTGGCATATACATGTTATCCCTCGATATAATGGAGACGCAGGTACTGTGAGGTGGCATACATAAAAATGGTCAATCGAGAAAGATTGTTGGCCGAGTTTTTGGAACTTATTAGAATTGATTCTCCGACCAAGGATGAGCGCCAAATAGCTGATATACTAAAAAAACGTCTGCAGAGTATTGGTATGACAGTATCAGAAGACGATGCCGGGCAAAGATTCGAAGGTAACTGCGGCAATGTTTTTGCCTATTTGAAAGGTAACCTGCCAAAGGTTCCAGTCGTCTTGTTTTCGGCCCACATGGATACGGTGGACCCTTGCCAAAACATCGAGCCGCAACTTCAGGGAGGAATAATTACTTCAGCCGGGCCAACGATCTTAGGAGCGGATGATAAATCAGGGATAGCGCCAATCCTGGAAGCACTAAGAATAATAGAAGAGCAAAATATCCCACACGGTGATATTCAGGTTGTTTTCAGTGTTGCCGAAGAAGGGGGTCTCAACGGCGTTAAGAACTTAGATAAAACGTTCTTGAAAGCTGATCTGGGATTTGTTATGGATTGCGTGGGTGGACCGGGAGAAATAATTCTTGCTGCCCCAGGGCAAGATCGACTTAACGTGATGATTAAAGGCAGAGCATCTCATGCTGGTTTTGCTCCGGAAGATGGAATAAGTTCAATTGTTGTAGCTGCCAAGGCGATTTCAAGTATGCCAACAGGCAGAATAGATGAAGAAACAACAGCCAATATCGGTACAATTCAAGGCGGCAGAGCTACGAATATTGTGGCCGACGAAGTCAATATTGCTTGCGAATCAAGAAGCAGAGACTTGGTTAAGCTCGAATGCCAAACGTCCCAGATGTATGAAGCGTTTAAACACTGTGCTGAGGAAGTGGGCGCAGTTGCAGAAATTGAAGTGATCCGGTTATATGAGCCCTTTACGCTTTCGGAGGAGTCTCAAGTCGTAGTCATTGCTAGTCAGGCAGCCCGAGCCGCCGGTTTAAAAGTCATTACAGGGCCAACCGGAGGAGGCAGTGATGCCAATTATTATAATGTTTACGGGATACCGTGCGCTGTTTTAGGTACTGGGATGCAAAGGCCCCATACAACCGAGGAAGCGATTGAGGAAGAGGATTTGTACAGGACAGCTGATTTATTGGTTGAGATTATTAAAGGTGTTGCGAAGCTTGAAAAAGCTGAATGATAAATCGTGTATTATAACGTGAACTGGAGAAAAGAAGGCCTATAAAATACGTGGATAGGCCTTTTTTCCTTTTTTGTTATTTATAGAATGGAATGCCAAGAGTTTAAAAGGAGACGCCTGCAACGAGCTCCTTTTAAGTGCTATTCGGCCATCACAAAACTTAGTCGCAACAATTAGCCCCCGTCCAATCAATTGAATGGGGGGCTATCCAATAATGTGGGTTTTTTAACTTCCTTGAACTTAAAAATTTAAAAAAATTAAATGTGGATAAAATAAAAGAAAATAATTGAAAGGTGAGGAGAATTTGGGCAAAGATTATTGGAAAGATGATTTAAACGGTCGTGAGGCAGAACGTGAGTGGATGGTTCGAACCCAGCTCAGAGGTCGCGATATCACAGATGAGGCAGTAATTCAGAGTATGCTAACTATTCCTCGACATAAGTATGTAAAAGAAGATAAACAAGAGCTTGCGTATTATGACACCGCCTTGGAAATAGAAGCAGAGCAAACTATTAGTCAGCCCTATATTGTAGCTCTCATGGCTCAAGCGTTGGAACTCAAAACGAAAGATAAAGTTTTAGAGATAGGAACGGGTTCTGGTTATTCGGCAGCATTATTATCCCGAATGGCCAAGATAATTTATACAATTGAGCGTCATAACTTGCTCGCCCATCTTGCGGAAGAACGATTTAACAGTCAAGGTTATAAAAATATTGAAGTGCGCGTGGGAGACGGCACGCTTGGATGGACAGAAAAAGCACCGTTTGACGCAATTTTAGTAACGGCGGGAGGTCCTAAAATTCCAGATTCTTTAATCGAGCAGTTAGCTCCGGGTGGCCGCTTGGTAATACCGGTAGGGAAAAAGGAAGATCAACATCTGGTGCGTGTTAAGAAGACACTGTCAAGTGAATTAATAGAAGAAGATTTGGGAGCAGTTCGTTTTGTTCCTCTGATTGGTACAAAGGGCTGGAAGGAGGCGGAAGCAGGAAGTCAGATCCGCTAGCCTTCAGATATAGGAAACTTACTTCGAAGGACCCCGTTTTCACTCTTTTTTTGTTATAATAAGGACAGCTTCGAAAGCACACAACCTTAAGGAGATGTTCTTATTATGATAAACAAAGCCTTGGAGGTATTGCAAAGGTATTTCGGGTATACTCAATTTCGAGATGGCCAGCAAAAAGTGATTGATAGTTTACTTCAGGGCTCGGATACTTTAGCTATTATGCCGACTGGAGCAGGAAAATCACTTGCTTACCAAATTCCTGCCCTGTTGTTTAAGGGAACAACTCTCGTGATTTCTCCACTAATTTCCTTGATGAAAGATCAGGTGGATGCATTGCAACAGTACGGAGTTCCAGCAACCTTTATCAATAGTTCTCTGTCTCTCAAGGAAGTTAGGAGCCGGATTGACAGGGTGGCAAGTGGTAAATATAAGCTCTTATATATTGCACCTGAACGACTTGAGTCAGATAGTTTCCGAAGCCTTTTAGACTCTTTGCGAATTTCCTTTCTAGCGATTGACGAGGCTCATTGTGTTTCCCAGTGGGGGCATGATTTTCGGCCCAGTTACCTGCATTTGGGGCCTTTTCTTAAATCCTTCCCCCAGAAACCGCTAATTGGAGCTTTTACCGCAACGGCAACTGAGGATGTTCAAGCTGATATAGTCCAACTGTTGGGATTGAGAGAACCCAGTATATTTGTCACAGGATTTGATCGTCCGAATCTTATGTTTTCTACGTTTCGAGGGGAGAACAAGAAGGACTTTTTACTTGAATATACTAAAGCTCATGCCGATCAACCTGGAATTATCTATGCCGGGACGCGTAAAGAAGTGGACAATCTCCAGAGCTTTTTAACCAAAAGCGGCTTAAGGGTTGGAAAATATCATGCGGGTATGACCGACGAAGACCGCCTAAAAAGCCAAGAAGATTTCCTCTTCGATGAAGCAACCGTCATGGTCGCTACCAACGCGTTTGGAATGGGGATTGATAAATCCAATGTTCGATATGTTATTCATTATAATATGCCAAGAAATATGGAAGCCTACTATCAAGAGGCAGGGCGTGCAGGGCGCGATGGAGAACCGGGAGAGTGCCTTTTGTTGTTTTCTCCTCAAGATGTGGTGCTACAAAGATATTTGATTGAACAAACCATTTTTCAGCCTGAACGAAAAATGAATGAGCTCAAAAAGCTTCAAGGGATGGTTGATTACTGTCACACACCTCGGTGCTTGCGGAAGTCGATTCTAGAGTATTTTGGAGAAGAGGACGTACAAGAAGAATGCGGTAACTGTAGCAGTTGTAACGATCAGAGAGAAATTGTAGATATTACCTTGGAGGCACAAAAAGTATTTTCCTGTATTTATCGTATGCGGGAACGTTTTGGGATTGGCATGGTGGCTGAAGTTTTAAAAGGTTCACGCAAAGCGAAGATTAGGGAACTTCGGTTTGACGAACTTTCAACGCATGGGATTATGCATGAAGTTGCGTTGCAAGAAATCAAAGATCTAATAAATTACTTAGTGGCAGAGGGCTATTTGCAATTATCAACCGGAGAATATCCAGTGGTTAAACTCCAGCCTAATGCAGTTTTCGTCTTAAAAGGGGAAGCAAAAGTTAATCGCAAAGTGTCACCAAAACATTATCGTAAGGAGTCGGAAGAGGTTAGCTTGTTTGATCGGTTGCGTACATTACGCAGAGAAATAGCTATTCGAGAAAACCTCCCTCCCTACATGATTTTTGCAGACAGTACCTTAAGAGAAATGGCCCAAGCGTGTCCAATCGATCACAGATCAATGATTCGTGTCAGCGGGGTTGGGGAGAGAAAGTTAGAAAAATACGGAGATGAATTTCTGGAGGCAATCAGGATTTTTTGTAAGGATTCTGAAAGTGTAGAGAAGCCGGACTTAAAAAATAATCCCCCAGAAGAGAAGCGCGATGATCAAACGGACAGCGAAAATGGTTGCCAAGATATAAGTAATCTTGAGAATTCTCCTCACGGGAAAGTTTCCAGTCATTTGCAGACTTTTCTAATGTACAAAGAAGGATACTCTTTAGAAGATATAGCAAAAATAAGGAAGGTTACTCCTATAACTGTTCAAAATCATTTTGTGCGCTGCAGCCTAGATGGTCAGACTGTTCCGTGGGATGATTTTATTCCATTTGAACAAGAAACCCACATCTTGGAGGCAATTAAGCAAGTAGGTGGAGAAAGATTACGTCCCATTAAAGATCTTCTCACTGATGAGGTGGAGTGGTTTACAATCCGGGCAGTTTTGGAAAAGCATAAAATCATCGGTAATAAAGAATAAAAAACAAAAAAGTGGGCAGTCAATAAGTGTCTCTGGGCGACTGGGTAAGAGTTTAACTATACTTCCGAGTCCTTCCTTCGCTAAAGCGTGTGCGGGGGAAGGACTTAATTGCGGTATTTTTGTAATGAAGTTAAAAATCCAATAAGTAGAAGGAGTTTGTTAGTTGTAATGCACGAGAGTGAGCAAGTTTATATTCGTAAATCTATAAAGACAAATCGAGCTATTGTTTTAGCCAGTGTTCTGTTAGCAATTTTCATAGCCGCTATAGAAGGGACGATTGTGGCGACCGCAATCCCTAGTATTGTTGGAGATCTCGGCGGCTTTTCCCTGTTTAGTTGGGTTTTCTCATCCTTTCTTTTGGCTCAAGCAGTTACAATCCCGATTTATGGAAAACTTGCGGATTTGTTTGGAAGGAAACCTGTATTTACGTTTGGAATTGTAATTTTCCTTATTGGTTCTGTCCTTTGTGGCTTTGCAAAAACAATGAATATGTTGATTATTTACCGATTGCTACAGGGTATTGGTGCTGGAGCCGTTCAGCCTATTGCCACGACGATTATCGGTGATATTTTCAGCCTGTCAGAACGTGCGCGCATTCAAGGTTATATTTCTAGTGTTTGGGGAGTTTCTTCAATTATTGGCCCAGCCCTCGGAGCCTTCTTTGTGCAATATGTTCATTGGGCTTGGATATTTTGGGTAAACGTGCCAATCGGTATGCTCGCTGTAGCAGGAATATGGTTTTTTCTTGGAGAGGCAGTACATAAGCAACAACATACTATTGATTACATCGGCTCGGGACTTATTTTTATTTCGGTCAGTGCCTTGATGATTGTTTTTATACAGGCGGGAACTGTTTGGGCGTGGTCATCTGCCCCTGTACTGCTTTTAGTGGGGTCATCTGTCGTTGGGTTTTATCTGTTTATATTGCAAGAAAAGCATACTGCAGAGCCCATTATGCCATTGGAGATCTGGACTGATTCTTTACTGGTAGTTTCCAACTTAGCAACTTTAACGACAGGTATTGTGATAATCGGTATCTCGTCATTTTTGCCTACTTATATTCAAGGTGTGATGGGGAAGTCTCCAATTATTTCGGGTTTTGTTCTTGCTTTTATGACAATGGGCTGGGTGGTGGGTGCATCGATAGCTGGTAAGATTATGTTTAAATTCGGTTTCAGACGAATTGCGATTATTGGAGGGTTTTGGATCCTCGCGGGTTCGATCTTTTTAATAACAATGGCTCCTGAAAGAGGGTGGCTCTGGGCCGGAGTAGGTTCTCTTTTAATTGGGATGGGGATGGGATTTGACAGGACAGTCTTTATTGTGGGGATTCAAGACAGTGTGGAGTGGCAAATGCGTGGAGTGGCGACGGCCTCTAATATGTTTATGAACATTTTAGGGAATACAATGGGTGCAGCTCTTTTGGGCGGAGTTTTAAATACCAAACTGACTAGCTACTTAAAGAGTGTGAGTGGAGAGACGTTTAGTGTAGACGTTGTTAACGTCTTACTTGACTCAGATAAGAGGGGGACGCTTCCCAATGGAGTCATAGATCTGATGACGTCAGGCCTGACAGTTTCGTTGCACTATGTCTTTTACGGTGTTTGTATTGTATCTGTCTTAAGCTTCATATTAGTATTGTTTTTTCCAAATAAGACAAGAGATACGCTTGAATTATAAAAAAATTATTGGTTAATACTACATCTGGTGTCGAAATATGTTGATCTTTAACAAGGGATGTGTTAGTATTTTAAATGTCGCTCTTGGGGGTAAAGCCACAGGAAAGATAAAGTTGAAAGGAAGAAATACTTGTTGACAAGAAATGATGAAAATGGTATTATAGCCGAGTGCCACAAAGACGCACAACGATTAAATGCTGATTATTGAAAAATAATAAAGTTTTTAATCGCAACTACCTTAATTAGTTATTGACAACGAGAGTTGGAAATGCTAATATACAGTTCTGGCCTAAACAGCCAAAGAAAATGATGGTCTTTGAAAACTAAACAACAAGGACAGC